>JADGEZ010000070.1 GCA_016744115.1 Sulfurimonas sp.
TAGAAGAAAAAGATTTGGTTTACGGTTTAACTTGATTGCTGGTATTTATAACTTTGAATTGAGATTGAAAAATGTTTCGTGACTTTCGAAAGAAGTCTACTGTATTATGTTTTAAAATTTGTTCTTGAGAATGAATAAAACTATCAACAATATCTTCAGCGATTTTTACTTCATCTCCTTGAAGAGCTAAAGAAGTTATCGATTTTTTCTTTACTTCTATAAAAATAATGTTTTCATCATTTTCTACTACTATATCACACTCTCCATCTTCATTTTCACTATTTGTGTAGTTTCCCGTATATAGTTTATAATTTTTATTCTGCAAACTATTAAAAATTAGTCTTTCTAAATTTATACCAATTTCAGGATATTTTAATTCTCTTAATAAGATCTCATAAAAATTCCAAGCACAGTAATTCTTGTCAAGTAACAAATAGCTATTTTTCTGTTTTATCAATGGTTTAAATAAAAAGTCAATTTCTTTTGCATTACTAATTAATCTATAGTTATTATTAATATTATGGCTATGTGATATTTTACGATATTATGTAGCAAACGCACAAGACTTTTCCTCTAAAATCAGCTAAAATTTTCCCATAAATAATAAAAGGGAAAACATGGCAGAAACACATGTACTATCAGCACTCACAAACAAAAGAGCAGAGGTATCAGGGGAGATAAGGCACTACGAAAAACTACTCAAAAAATCTAAACTCAATTTACAATCCATAGACCATACTATACATATTTTTGATGAGACTTACGATTTAAGAACGATTAGGGCTAAAAGAGTGAGTAGTGAGCGTTATTTCAAGAATGGCGAAGCTAAGACTATGATTTTAGACGTGCTTAGAACGGCTACAGAGCCTATGAGTACAACTAGTGTGAGTAAATGTATAGCTTTTAAAAAATGTATAGATAAAGATAAGGACTTTGACTTAGAACGCTTTTCTAAAGTGGTACTAGTGTCACTTACGAGGTGTGAGGGTAGCAACCTAATAGAGCGTGTAGGCAAAGACGGCTTATCTATCCTTTGGCAGATAAAGTCCTAAGCTCCTAAACGTTCTGCTACTCTTTTATTCCCTTGCCAGTAACCACTAAATTCATTTGAGACACCACGACTTAAGCATCTAGTTAAAATGTCTTTGGCAATATCTCCATTACTTTTGCGTCTAGTGTCCTCACGGTAAGCAATTTCATTAGCATAGTTTGAAAGATATAAAGGTGATAGTCTATGACATTGCCCATACTGCATACGTCTAAATCTAGCATTATAACTTTCACTTTGATTGTTATTTTCTCCATTTTTACCAAAATATTCTATTTGGTGGTTTACCCTCTTCATGTCATAGAGTGCGTGTAAATCATCATAAGCGTTGGCTTCGTCAGCGTGTAGTTCTGAACTTTTAGCTACTCAATAGCATTTTCTTTACGTTGTTTTTCATCCTCGTCATAGAGTCTGGCATATGATTTCATTAAACTTTCAATAACTTCAAATAATTTAATAGTTGTTTCAGTTTCTTTGAGTGCAGTTCTATCTGTACCAATATTGTCTTTCTTGCCATTATCTAGAAAGTCGACATAAAATTCAGAGTACAAGTGTGCATATCCATAGTTATTAGATGGGTTAATATTAAGATAAGTGGCTTCTTGACATAGTTTACCTCGTGCAAAAAGAACAACCCCTTTATTTTCCTTTATACGCACCGTCTTTTCTCTAGCTATAATTACACCACTAATATTGTTGTCTTTTATGTATTTAATAATATTCTTGTCTTTCGTAAACCTTTTTAAATCTTCTGGTATCTTGTATGAAAATTTAATAGACTTCTTTCAAAAGTAGGAGCAGAAATTGCTTAGTGTAAAGTATGAGCAAATATAAAAAAATAGAAAATAGAAAACCAGAGCAATTTAAACG
>JADGEZ010000071.1 GCA_016744115.1 Sulfurimonas sp.
CAAGCATATTATAAAAGATTATTAAACTAAAAGATATAACAAGTACTTGGAGAGAAATAAGTAGCCTATCGGCGACTTATTTCTCAAGACTGCCGTTATGTACCAAACTAAATTACAGCATCTACAAAAGAAAAAGTTCTAAGATTTTCAAACTCTACAAATAGAGTCTGAAACTTTAAAAAGTTACATTTAAAGATGCAGATGCTAAACTATTCAAAGTGAAAACTTATGAAGTTTACTAAAAGTAAAAAGTCTTAAAAACTCACAAACTCAACTAACTTCCGTTGAAAGTTTAAAAGTAAACAACATGAGTTACATAACAAAAACGAGGAGACTAATAGTTTACCCCAGCGGGTAAACTATCGCTCAAGACAGTCGTTGTGAGTCTAATCGACCATTACAATTTATAAAATTTATTTTAAGGGTTCATCAATGGGAACATTAGTTTTTTGGTTAGTAATAGGAATAATAGGATGGTTTATTTACTCAGCAATACAAAGTTATGCTTGGATGAAAGATGAAGATTCACCTGCTATAATCTACAGAGATTATACTGATGTCGCATTCTTTGTTTTAAATTTTATTTTATTATTTGTAAATTTACTAACACTCAATAATGGTTTTGAAATCAACAATATTATTATTACAATTTTTAATGTAATAATTTCATATACAACATTTACAAATACCTATTTAATGCAAGGTAAAGATAAGTATAAAACTTTTGTAGTTTGGAGTGGAAAGTTTTTTCTAGTTGCACTATTTATATTTCACTCTTCAAGCAGGTGGTGCAGGAAAACAAATGGAAAGCGAAAGCAATGCAGAATATGCATCTCGTGACATGAATACAAGGGCGACAGGTGTCGCTGGAAGTGCAGCTATCGGAACAGCTATCTTTTTAATGATTGCAGAGAGAAAATTTACAAGCTTAACTGAGTATTTTAAATCCGCTAATATACCAGAGTTAATTGAAACTGCTAAGAAAAAAGCATTTGAAGCAAAAGAAGCTGCTACAAATGTAAAAAATAAAAATTCATGAAAAGCATAACAGAAGAAGAAAATATTATTTATGATAATTGGAGTAATCTTATTATCAAAGATGGTGTTGTTGATGAAAATTTCTTTTTCTCAGAAAAAATTAAGATTTTAGTTATCATGAAAGAAACTAACGATTTTGTTAATAGCGAACAAGATTTAAGAATATTTTTAAAACAAGGAGCAAGAGGAGCAACTTGGAATAATATTGTTAGATGGGTGTATGGACTACAAAATTTAAATTCAGATACCAATGAATTATGGAAAAATATTTCTTATGTTGATAATTATACTAGAATCAAATATCTTTCAACAATTAGCTCTATAAACTTGAAGAAAAAACCAGGTGGAGCAAGTACAAATTTAGATGAACTAAAAAGTGAAAGTAAAAAAGATATTGAACATTTAAAAAAACAAATATCACTTTATGAAAATTTATACTTTGTTCTCTGTGGTAGCCGTGATGTTGCTAGTCTGGTTGATGAATATGAATTATTTGGAAAAATAAAATTTGTACAGCATAAAAATACCTATGTGAAGATTGCTCAAGCGAACGATACAATTATAATATCATACTACCATCCTCAAGTTAGAGGCAAAGGGAGCGGAAAAGAAGAGTTATTTAAAAACCTTATCCTATCCGTAAAAGATTATTTTTACAACAAAACTGAGATGTTTGATTGTCCCTAACACACAAACAAAGCTCACAACAAAACAGAGTAGCCAATAAGTAGCCTAGCGGCGACTTATTGGCTATCTTCAACCGTTATGTACCAAACTAAATTACAGCATCTACAAAAGAAAAAGTTCTAAGATTTTCAAACTCTACAAATAGAGTCTGAAACTTTAAAAAGTTACAT
>JADGEZ010000016.1 GCA_016744115.1 Sulfurimonas sp.
ACAACTCAACGAAAAACAAAAACAACTATATAAAACAGATAAGGTAGAAAAACTCTACCCAGAGTTTTACCTCATCAAAATCAAAAACTTTAACGACAAGTCAAAAGACACCCTAGACGAATGGATAAACTTCCTAAAAAATGAAGAGATACCAGAAAACCCAAAAGCAAAAGGTCTTCTAAAAGCAAAAGAAACGCTAGACTACTTAAAAATGAAAGAGGATGAAAGACTAGACTATAACAAGTACCAAAAATCTTTACACGAGCAAGCTAGTGCTTATGAATCTACTTATGTTATTGGTAGGATTGAGGGGAAGAAAGAGGGAAAGATTGAGGGAAAGAAAGAGGGGAAAATTGAAGGAAAGAAAGAAGGCAAAATTGAAGGAAAGAAAGAGGGGAAAATTGAAGGAAAGATTGAAGGTGAAAAAGCTAAAGCTTACGAGATAGCACAAAATTTATTAAACGCAAAAGTAGATTTACAAACAATAAAACTAAGTACAGGATTAACTGACAAAGAGTTGGCAAAACTTGACAATGTCAAGTAAATACATATCATCTAAGTAATAGAGCAAATTAAAAAAGCATTTGTACTTACTGTCTAAGAGATAAGTATAGAAATGAGCTATACAACATTTAAAAGGTTTTTATACACCAAGGGTAAGTTTCATTCAAAAAGCACTTAATTTAAGCTAAAACGAATAAAAAAATCCTACAAAAACCCAAAATAGTGAATTTTGTAATAGTAAACGAAAAGGGGATTGTAGATCTCTACTACTTTGATGAAAGTAGATTTAATTTGACACCAAACTTAGTGAAGTGGTCTTGACAATGGAGGACATTATAAGTGAGCAATAAATTTTAACAACTTCAAAGTAGAATTTAATTAAAAGGCTTAGAAAAAATGAGAAATATAAACTTATTTCATTATCCAAATAAATTACAACTAGTATTTGATAAGCTAAATAAATTTAATATAAAAAGTATAATCGTTGGTGGTTATGTTAGAGACTTTTTTTTAAATATTTCTAACATTCATAAAAAGGACATAGATATTGAACTTTATGGTATATCCTCTTACGATTTATTAAAAGATATTTTAAAAGAATTTGGAGATGTCAATACAGTTGGTAAAAGTTTTGGTGTTTGTAAACTTTCCTTAGAAGAGATAGAAATTGATTTTACTTTTCCTAGAACTGATAGTAAAATATCTTCTGGTCATTGTGGATTTTTAATCAGTATTAATAAATCTCTTGATTTTAAAGAAGCCAGCTCAAGAAGAGATTTCACTATTAATTCCATAGGTTTTGACACTACTAAGAAAATATTTCTAGATCCTTTTAAAGGGATACAAGATATTGAAAATAAAATACTTAGAGCAGTTGATATTAAAAAGTTTGCACAAGACCCATTAAGAGTACTCCGCCTTGTAAGTTTTAGAAGTAGATTTGATTTTAATGTCGATAAGAAGTTATTTATCTTATGTCAAGATATATGTGAAAAAAATATTTTATCTGAATTAGCAAGCGAAAGAATATATATAGAAATAAAAAAAGTTTTACTTTTATCAACAAAACCATCATTAGGGTTTTCCCTTTTAAAGGATTTAAATGCACTCAAAATTTTTAAAGAACTTGCAATATTAAATGAAAAACAATTTACTTTTATATCTCAATCTATAGATAGATTTGCAAAAGTAAAAACAAATAACAGAAATATTAAAATACTTATCATGTTATCCATCCTTTGTTATTACCTAACTAACAAACAGATAGAAAAATTTATAACTAATCTAACAAACTCTCAAATACTCGTCAAAAAAATAATTACTTTACTTAGAGAAGACTTTAAGGTAGATTATAATGATTCACAACTATATTTTCTTTCTACTAGAGTAAATATAGAAAATTTTTTACTTTTTTCACAGGCTACTAAAGCATCCATAAAAACATACCTATTTGATAACTTAAAGGCTAAAGCAATACAATTAAATATCTTCAACAAACAAGCTATCCCATTGATACAAGGTAGAGATATACTTGCACTCGGAATCACACCCTCAATACATTACAAAAAGATACTCTCTAAAGCTTATGAAGCTCAAATGAATTTAGAGATAAATAATCAAAGTGAAGCTCAAAGATGGCTAAAAAATTATTTAATTTCCTAAAACATTTATTTTTTTATTCATGAGTGTCATTTTTTCTATAGTCGTGATTGAATGTACAAGAGAATTTTTCAATCTTGAGGAATATATTTGCATATTATCCTTATCAACCTGAGCAATAACATCTTTATATATATCCATAAATTCTTGTATTAATTCAGAGCTAACTATCGTCACTTTTTTACTACTAGCTATTAAAATTACAAGCTCAAAGGCTTTAATTTTTTTAGAATCCATAGCATCGGCTTCTATAAACATTTTTTCATGTGAATCCATTGATATTAACATACGCATAACTTCAATTAAACCCTCTTCGCAAACATCAAATTTGTTTATTTTGTTATTAACATAGGATTTCAACTCTGATAAATTCATTTTAGAAATTTTTTCTTTTATATTATTATCAGTACTACTTTCTTTTAATAATCCTAAAATATTAGCAAACATCTGATCTCCTTAGGATTGATTAATCTGTAAAATTTTTGAACTATCTATCTCTATAATCGTATGAACATTCCCTCTAGGATTATAATCAGCAACAACTTTTAAAAACCTAGGCCTTAGTTTTTTCTCCAATACTTCATATATTTCATTAGCCGAATTTTCATGACTTATATATCTATCACGAAATGAATTTATGTATAATTTTATTGCCTTAAGCTCTACTACCCATTCATTTGGTGAATATTCTAAGTATATAGTCGCATAATCAGGATAACCACTTCTTGGACAAAGACAAGAAAACTCTGGTAATGTCATTTTTATGAGATAATCTCTTTTATATTCACTTTTCCATATCTCTAAGTCTTTTTCTACATTAAATTCTTTTATCTCTTTTTCACCATATTTCATTTCTCTATTCCTTTTAAATCTGACAATAATTTACCCTGTATATAATCAATTCCCATACTCAATGCAATATGTTTTTCCTCTTGAGTTTGTATCATTCTAAGCCATGTAGTAACTTTTTTCATATTTGCCATAACAATAAAGCCGTCCAAGATACTTTTGATGTTCTCCTCGGCTATATGTTTAGTATAAAAGCTATCAAATCTAAGCATATCAACATCTAACTCTCTTAGATACAAAAAACTTGTATGAAGAGTACCTACCCTATCTATACATATTTTGACACCCTCTTTTTTTAAAGATTTCAATATTAAATTAAACTTATTAGTATAAGAATAATATTCAAATTCACTAATCATAAATATTATTTTATTTTTAACATGAGCATTATTTTTTAATAACTCTTTAGCTTTATTCAAAAAATTATTATTTCTCAATGATGTAGGATCTATTACTATACTAAACATATTTTTACAATCACTCATGCTATGAGATATACTATTTTCTAAAATTAAAAAATCATATTGGGTTCTTAAACCTAAACGATCAACTATTTTCAAATAAGATTTTGGATGTAGTATTTTCTTCTTAAAATTTTTTATTCTATAAAAATATTCTTTCATTACAAGTACATTATTTTCATATACATCTTGTGTCATAAGGATTAGTGATTTTTCTTTTATTGCATTAATAACATATAACTCTAAGTCATTTGGATCTATTAATTCTTTGTTATCTAAAAATCTAATATTTTCATTCTCATTTTTTAATTCGAATAATTTTTCTATTAAATAATCTAAGTTATCTGAAAAAACACTATCAATTATAGTTGCAGATATATTAATTTCAATCTCATCTACTTTATATTCACTGCTTTTAAGGCACAATAACTCTATCATAGTTTGAAAATTTTCTTTTACTCCATTCAAACCTACAATAAGGTCTCCACCTTTTATATAACCTATTGGAAAATTATGTATATTTTTATCTTCTAAATATTTACCTATATATTGAGCCACATGAAAAAGTACTTTATCTCCATTTTTTATGCCATATTTAGTATTTATATCATTTAAGTTATCTATACTTATAAGTATTAATGAATAATCTTCTTTTAATTTTTCATTGAGATAAGTATATAAATAGTCTCTTGTAAATGTTTTTGAAATACTTTCTGTAATTTTTACATCAAATCCTTTATATATAAGAAAAAAAATAAAATATATACTAAATGTGAAAAGTAAGATAGAAGTAAAATAAAAAGTTACATGAAGCGATTCATAAGTATTTATCAGTGTACTTGATATTAAAGCAAAAAGAAGAGCAAAGATAGGAAAACCTATTCTAAGGGCTAACTTAAAACGATGTTCTCTCTCTTTAGTCTCTGGAAGTAGCATGAGTTTATACGTCTAAATGCTTAACATCTTTAGCATGAGTTTCTATATAATTACGGCGAGGTTCAACCTCATCACCCATAAATAATGTAAATGCATCAGAAGCTATTTCTGCATCTTCTATAGTTACTTGAAGTAAAACACGATTTTCTTTTGTCATAGTTGTTTCCCAAAGTTGATCAGGATTCATCTCTCCTAGACCTTTATAACGCTGAATATATGAGCCTTTTTTTGCATAATCTTTAACATTTTCTAACTCTGCTATTGGATCATCTGTAAAATCTAAATTCCACTCTTGTATCTTTTTATAAACAAAATTTGCTTCTGTAAAATGAGGTGCACAAAATAAATCATCGTTGATTAATAACTCTTCCATCCCTCCTAATGTTTGAACAAAAATATGAATTTCATTTGTTTGTTCATTAATAGTTTTTGTTAGAATATTGTTATTATTAGCATTTAAAAATTCTTCAACTTTTGCATATAAATCTAAGGTACCAAGAGAAATTAAATCTGGATTTTCAATAAAATGACGGATTAAATTTATAAGAGCGTAGCGTCTCTCAAGAGCGTTTAATGAACCAGCATAATGATCAACCATTTTAAAGTATGATACTAAGTCATTATGACCAACACTATCCACCTCTAAAGATTCAACACCATTATCAATTAAAAAGTCATTCATCTCTCTATCATCTTTAAAATAAATCTCTTTTTTACCTTTTTTATAACGGTAAAGTGGTGGTTGAGCAAGATATAAATACCCCTTTTCAACAACATCACGGAAATGTCTAAAAAAGAATGTTAAAAGTAAGGTTTGAATATGACTTCCATCAACATCCGCATCTGTCATGATAATAATTTTATGATAACGGAGTTTTTCTTCTTTATACTCTTCACCTATTCCACAACCCATAGCTGTAATCATATTTGTAATTTCATCTGATTTAAGGATTTTTTCTAATCTTGCTTTTTCAACATTTAAAATCTTACCCTTAAGAGGTAAAATCGCTTGAAAAACACGGTCTCTACCCATCTTGGCAGAACCACCAGCAGAATCCCCTTCGACTAAGTATAATTCACATTCACTTGCATCCTTAGATTGACAATCTGCTAGTTTACCAGGAAGTGTTCCAACAGACATATTGTCTTTTCTTCTTGTTAATTCTCTTGCTTTTTTTGCAGCTTCACGACCACGAGCAGCCATAAGAGCTTTTGATACTATAGCTTTGGCTTGAATAGGATTTTCTTCAAAATATTTAGAGAGAAGTTCATAAGTTTGTTTTTGAACAAGTGGACGAACATAAGTATTTCCAAGTTTACCTTTTGTTTGACCTTCAAACTGAGGTTCAGGAATACGAGCAGAAACTATGGCTATTAAACCCTCTTTTACATCATCCCCAGAAATTTTTACATCTTTTTCTTTCACTGCACCGTTTTTAGAATTATAATTGGAAATCGCACGAGTTAAACCAGCACGAAAACCAGCTTCATGTGTTCCACCATTTGCAGTTCTGATATTGTTTACAAAAGAGACAAGTTTTTCATCATAAGCATCGTTATACATAAGTGCTACATCAAACTCAATATCTTCAACCTTAGCAGAAAATGAAAATACATCAGCAACTAATGTTTTTTTATTCATATCAGCAACATATTGAGCAATACCACCCTCAAAGTGATAAACTTCTTTCATTCCTGTTCTTTCATCATTAAATTTTATAGTAATAAATGGATTTAAATAAGCTAACTCTTTAAATCTTTTAGCTAAATATTCATACTCAAAAGTAATAGTGTCAGTAAATATAGTGGGATCAGCAGAAAATTCGATTGTAGTTCCAGTTTTGCGAGTTGAACCAGTAACAGTCAATGCTTCTTGAGGTATCCCTTTTTTAAAGTTTTGTTCATGTATATTTCCCTCACGATGAATAGTCATTTTTAGATCACTTGAGAGTGCATTTACAACAGATACACCAACACCATGAAGTCCACCAGATACTTTATAAGTATCCTTATCAAATTTACCACCAGCGTGTAAAACTGTAAGTACAACAGTTGCAGCACTCATCCCCTCAGTTGGGTGCATGTCAGTCGGAATACCACGACCGTTATCAGAAACTTTACAAGTTGAGTCTTTTGTTAATGTAACATTGATTGTATTACAATGTCCTGCCATTGCTTCATCAATAGAGTTGTCAATTACTTCATAAACAAGATGATGTAAACCACGATTACCTGTATCACCGATATACATACCTGGTCTTTTTCTAACAGCTTCTAAGCCTTTAAGAACTTTAATATTACTTGCACCATAATTTTGCATATTATTCTCCTATATTACTATCGGCATAACAACCGTTTTAAAATTCTCATCAGATAAAACAAAAGGTAAATTGCCTTCGTTTAATCCTATTGTAAACTGATCAGTGTTTATAACATTTAAAAAATCTAATATATATTTGCTATTAACAGCCATAACAAATATTTGATCAAATTTTGTATCAAATTCAATTTCTGTTTTTGCTTCTATATTATCATCACTTAAGGATTCAAAAATAATATTTTGCATGTTGAATGTAATCTTAAGATCTGTAGAAATAGTAGTAATTTGTTTTATAGAATCAATCATTATTTTTTTTGGAATAATTAAAGTATTTGATATTTCTTTAGGAATAATTCTAAGATACTCTGGAAAATTTCCATTTATCAATTTTGTAAAAAATGTATACTGTTGTGAGATTATTATTAAATGAGTTTCATCGTAATATAATTCTATAGTATCAAAAAATAATTTTTGAATTTCAATAATTGCTTTTCTAGGAATAATTATTGATAATTCAGTTGATCCTTCATTTTGTAAATTTACTATAGCTAATCTTCTTGTATCAGTTGATGCGAAGTTTATACTGTTTTTTCTAATATCTATAACTGCACCGTTAAGTTCATATTTAGGATTATTAAGATCAATAGCAGGTGTAATTTTTTTTAGAGATTCTATTAAGGAAAGAGAATCTATAGAAATTTTATCTTTACCTTCAATACTAGGAAACTGAGGAAATTCATCGTGGGAAAAACTAGGTAGTTTAAAATTAGAATGAGACTGTGAAATAAGTAACATGTTATTTTTTAGTTCTATATTAATATCATCATCTTTTAAAATTCTAATTATATCAAGTAATTTTTTACCGTTTGCTGTTGTTGTTCCGTTGTTAAGGATTTTAAGATTATCTGTTTTTACAAAATAACCTATTTCATAATCAGTAGCTTTAATAGTTAATGTTGAATTATTTACATTGATATAAATATGTGATGTAATTTGTGAAGTATCTTTTTTTTCTAAAAAAGGACTAGCTTGAATTAAAATATTTTCTATGATCGATTTTGAGATTATTATCTTCATATAAAATCCTATTGTATTATATAATTTTAGTAGTTAGTAGTAGGGGTAATGAATATGTGAATATCACTCTTTTAAGCCCTTAGTACCGTTTTTTGTGATGTGATGAAGACTCTTAGCTTTATTCACATCTATTCACTTGTATTATTATATCTTTTTTTTTCTTGGATTTTTACTTAGATGTTATTTTATTGGATAGTTCTTGTATTTTTATTTTAAAATCTTCATCTGTTTGTATTAGTTCATTAATTTTTTTAAGCGTATGAGAAATAGCTGTATGGTCTTTCATACCAAAGTATTTAGCAAGTTGGGGCATAGTGTTTTGTGTTAAATCTCTACATATATATATAGCAATTCTTCTTGCATAAACAAGATTTTTACTTCTACCCTTTGAACGAATTTCACTAGGTTTAATATTTAAATCTTTAGCAACAGAAGATGTAATAGATTCAAGGCTTAGATTGAGTGTTTTTTCTTGAAGTTGGTCTTTTAAAATATTTTTTGTAAATTCTAAATTTACTTCTACATGCATGAGTTGTGAGTAAGCATGAATTTTAGAGAGTATTCCTTCAATCTCTCTCACATTATTATCTATAACAGTGGCAATATAATTAACAATATCTGGAGTAAGATATACTTTATTAATTTGGCATTTACTTTTTATAATGGCTATTTTTGTCTCTAATTCAGGGGGTTGTATATCTGCTACTAGACCCCATTCAAATCTACTTTGGAGTCTTGCTTCAAGACCACCTATCTTTTTAGGGTGTTGATCAGCTGTTAATATAATCTGTTTACCTTCACCACGAAGAGCCTCAAAGGTATGAAAAAATTCTTCTTGTATTCTCTCTTTATTACTTAAAAATTGAATATCATCAACTAAGAGTACATCACATTTACGGTATTTTTCTTGAAACTTTTCCATAGTCTTATTTCGGATATGTCTTACAAAATCATTTAAAAGTTGTTCACTAGTTGTATAGATTACATTTTTTCCCTGATTTTCATAAACATTACCAGCTGATTGCATGAGGTGTGTTTTGCCAAGACCAACACCACCATAGATAAAAAGAGGATTATAAACAGTACCAGCATTTTCACTCACGCTTTTTACAGCAGAATAAGCAAACTGATTAGATCCACCAACCATAAATGTATCAAAAATTTGTGAGGGATTTAGTAAAGAGTGAGACATTTTAACTTCAGTGATTTTTTTTACATTTACACTGATTTGCTTAGAATTTTTGAGTGCTATTTTTACAGATACTTTAGAACCATTATTTATCTCAAAGAGATGAGATATTTTTTCACTATATTTACTTTGAATCCAGTTTGATACTAGAGCATTTGGAGCATAAAAAACTGCTAAATCACTAGTAGATTTTTTTGCATCGTATGTTAAATGTTTTATATATCTATTATATTCAATTTCTAGTATTTCTTCTTTTAATTGCTTAAGTACTTCTTGACCTATATCCACAGTAAACCTTGATTTTAATTATAAATGAATACTATCATTAATCTTATGTGAATAACTTTAATTTAATAAATGTGAATAAAATTAAAAAGCTAGGAGAGTAGAGTGATATTTTTGTAATCAAGTGTTTCATGGAATCTCCTGCGAACTTTCGCCTTGTACCTTGCAGTGTATCTTTTCATTAGCTATGAAGTTATTTATGCCCTATTACTCATTTATTTCTTTAATTCCAAATATCTCTTTGAGTACCTCGTTGTTTTGATTATACATCGTCCAAGAAAAGATATCTTTAAATGTTGTATTCCCTTTTATTAAGTGCAAACAATGTCATAAATAATATTTCATGCAGTGGGTATTCTATTTTATCTGTATCTACTCTGTAGTTTGGTATATTTTTTAATGCCGCTAAAAGCTCTTTGTTTTATTAACTTGATGATCAAGTCCTTATTTTAGGAGTTAAAGCAATATCCTTAGTAATTTTAGGGTTTTAGTGATTAAGGTTTGTTTTATTTTTTATCGGATTTACCTATTTTATTTATAAGTATATCATTATTTGGATATAATTCGCAAAAATTTCCAAAAGGAAACATTAATAATGCAAAAAATTAGAAATATTGCGGTTATCGCACACGTCGATCATGGCAAGACAACACTCGTAGATGGGCTTTTAGAGCAGTCTGGTACATTTGGCGATCATGAACAACATGATGAAAGAGCTATGGACAGTAATGATTTAGAAAAAGAAAGAGGAATTACCATTCTTTCTAAGAATACAGCTATTGGCTATAAAGATTTCAAGATTAATATTATTGATACTCCAGGTCACGCTGACTTTGGTGGAGAAGTTGAGCGTGTTCTTAAGATGGTTGATGGTGTACTTGTTTTAGTGGATGCTTATGAGGGTGTTATGCCTCAAACAAAGTTTGTTGTAAAAAAGATGTTAGCACTTGGTAAAAAACCAATCGTTGTAATAAACAAAATTGACAAAGATTCTGCAGATCCCGATCGCGTAGTTGATGAAATGTTTGACCTTTTTGCAGATATGGGTGCAACGGATGATCAACAAGATTTTCCAATCATTTATGCAGCCGCTCGTGATGGGATAGCTAAAATGGATATGGCTGATCCTGATGGAGATTTTGGATGTATTTTTGAAGCGATTGTCAATGATGTTCCAAAGCCAGATGGCGACGCTGCAAATCCTCTTCAAGCTCAGGTTTTTACACTTGATTATGATAACTATGTTGGGAAAATTGGTATATCAAGAATCTTTAATGGTACAGTAAACAAAGGCGATAACATTATGCTTGCAAAAGCTGATGGCGAAATGCTTAAGGGTAAAATATCTAAGCTTATAGGTTTTCTTGGTTTAAATAGAATGGAAATTGAACAAGCTGAAGCTGGAGATATTGTTGCATTTGCAGGAATGGAAACCGTTGATGTTGGAGATACTATTGCAGATCCTGTTAATCCTGTTGCACTCGATCCTATGCACATTGAAGAGCCAACACTAACAGTTGTGTTTGCAATAAATGACTCACCTCTTGCTGGTCAAGAAGGCAAACATGTTACTTCTAACAAACTCCGTGAGCGATTAGAATCTGAAATGGTTACTAATGTTGCGATGAAGCTTGAAACTGTTGGCGAGGGTAAATTTAAAGTTTCAGGTCGTGGAGAACTTCAAATCACAATCTTGGCTGAAAATATGCGTAGAGAAGATTATGAGTTTTCTATCTCTCGACCAGAAGTTATTGTTAAAGAGATTGAGGGCGTTAAGTGTGAGCCTTATGAGCATTTAGTTATTGATGTTCCTGAAAATTTATCTGGTGGTGTTATAGAACGCCTTGGAAAAAGAAAAGCGGAGATGAAGTCAATGTTGCCAATGGGGCAAGGTTTCCAAAGAATCGAGTTTGAAATTCCAGCTCGTGCATTAATCGGCTTTAGAGGACAGTTTTTAACAGATACAAAAGGAGAGGGCGTAATGAATCACTCATTTTTAGAGTTTCGTCCATTTTCTGGTGCTGTTGAATCTCGTTCTTATGGCGCGCTTATCTCTATGACCTCTGGTTCAAGCTTAGCATTTTCATTGTTTAGTATCCAAGACCGTGGTGCTCTTTTTATCGGTGTTCAAACTGAAGTATATGAGGGTATGATTGTGGGTGAGCATTCTCGTTCAAATGACTTAGTTGTCAATCCTATCAAAGGAAAGGCTCAGTCAAATGTTCGTTCAAGTGGAGCTGATGAAGCGATTAAGCTTATTCCATTTAGAGATATGTCACTAGAGCGTGCTTTAGAATGGATTGAAGATGATGAATTACTTGAAGTGACTCCAAAATCAATCAGGATTCGTAAAAAATTCTTGAATGAAAATGCAAGAAAAAGAGAATCAAGAAAATCCCCTAAATAGATTTTCTGAGATGTTTCTAGTTTGCGAACATCTCTTTCTTTTGTTTTTTGTACTCTCTTCTTGAGATATACACATCATCTACCAACCAATCAGCAATAAGTTTCAATTCTTTTTCACTTACATTATCTTTTTGAGAGGGCATTAGTCCAAAACTTCTAACACTTTTACATATTGCTGTTTCTTTATCTGGATGAAGAGTAAAAGTTAATATATGTTCTTTAATCTCTTCATCGTTAGAAAAATTTTCATTTAAATGGAACATAAGACCTACGGCAGGTGGTGCTAGAAGAGTAGAATGACTTTTTGGCATATTGATAGAGTGACAAGATGTACATTTTTGTATAAAAAGTTCTTCCCCACTTTGCATAGCAAAAATAGAAGCACTCAGAGATAAAAGAGTAAAAATTAATTTATTCATATTGTTCCTTATTGTTTTAATAAAAATAGATTGTAACAAGAGAGTGTTAAAGCATAGTTAAATATTAGGAGATGCTTTTTAAGATTTAAGTAATAGAGCATAAATAACTTCATAGCTAACATCATTTAAAAGGTTTAGATTCAAGGCGAATTTGACTTGGCGATTCTAGTAGCTTTAAGAACTTTCGCCTTGTACCTTGCAGTGTATCTTTCCATTAGCTATGAAGTTATTTATGCCCTATTACTTATCTATCATAGTGATAAATTGAGAGATCCTTTTTTCTAGCCAGTAATTAGGATGAAACATTGTACCAGCGATAAAACCAACATGCCCTCCATGGGCAGATACCTCTAGTGTAATGTTTTTTGATAATTCATTAAAATGGGGAAGAACTTTTTCATTCATAAAAGGGTCATCTTTGGCATGAATGATAAGAGTTTTAGTATGAATATTTTTGAGATATTGTTTTGAACTACATTGTGTATAATAATCCTTAGCAGATTTATACCCATGAATGGGGGCTGTATAAACATTGTCAAAATCCCAAAATGTTTTTAAATTTTTAATCTCTTCTACATTGATATTGATTAATTTTTTCATATCGTGCTGCGTATATTTTTGTTTGAGAGATTTATTTAGACTTCTCATAAGATTTTTTTGATAAATGAGTGAAAAACCTTTATTTATTGCATCAGCACAAGTCTCAAGTTCTAAGGGAGCAGAAACTGAGACTGCTGCTTTAAAAGGAGATTTATCTTTTGTTTCCCCTAAAAGTTTTAAAAGCATATTTCCCCCAAGTGAATACCCTACACCATAAATCTTTGATTGAGGGTATTTTGTTTGCACAGAGTGTATAAACTCTAAAGCATCACCTGTTTCTCCACTATGGTAAGAACGAGGCAGTTTATTTATCTCACCGCTACATCCACGAAAGTGCATTAATACACTATGCAAACCTGCATGAGAGAGTTCTCTCATCACTCCTTGAATATAAGGAGATTTATAAGAACCAGTGAGGCCATGAAATAAAATAACTATAGATGTACTAGAATGAGAGGAGTCTGCATAATGCCAATGAGCATCTATAAAATCAGCATCTTTTAAAATAAATCTTTGTATTTGAAGTTTTAAAGGTATATTTTTACGAAATAAAGAGGAATATAAGGTTTGAAAATGTCGATTTCTCATCCAAAAAGAGGGTATAAATTTTACACTCAAACATAATCCTTTACAAGAAGTCTTTGGATTACATCTTATCAAATATTTATATATAGATGGATATAATGCGAAACTTTATAAAATGGAGTTATCATCAATGAAAAGAAAAAATATATATAATCCAGAATCCACAGAAAGTGTGAATGATAGAAAAATTTTTGGCGGTAATCCAACAGGTATTTTTGAATTAAATAATATCAAATATCAATGGGCTTATAATCTCTGGGAGGTGATGTTAAATAATACATGGTTTCCAAAAGAGGTAGATATGACAAGAGATGTGAATGATTATAAAAATCTTACAGAAGCAGAAAAAACGGCTTATGACAAGGCTCTTTCTCAGTTAATTTTTATGGACTCACTTCAAACTAATAATATTATAGATAATGTAAATCCCTATATAACTTCTCCTGAAATCAATCTAATTTTAGTGCGTCAATCATTTGAAGAAGCACTTCATTCACAATCTTATGCCGTTATGGTTGATTCTATCTCAACTAATTCCGAAGAGATTTATGAACTTTGGCGAAGAGATATGATGCTTAAAAATAAAAATGATGCAATTGCAAAAAATTATACGCAATTAGCAGAAGATCCAACAGAGGCAAATTTTTTAAAAGCATGTTTCGCAAACCAAATTTTAGAAGGAATTTACTTCTACAGTGGTTTTGCATACATCTATACCTTAGCTCGTTCTGGAAAGATGCTCGGTTCAGCACAAATGATTCGATTTATCCAAAGAGATGAGGTTACACACTTAGTTCTCTTTCAAAACCTCATAAACACTTTAAGAAAAGAGAGACCAGATCTCTTTAGCGAGCAATTAAAGGCAGAAGTTATTGAGATGTTTAGAGAAGCAGTAGCACTTGAAATGGAGTGGGGCAAGTATATAACTCAAGGTCAAATTTTGGGTTTAACTGATGAGATTGTTCAACAGTATATCAAGTATCTCGCCGATGAAAGATTAACAGCAGTAGGCTTTGAGAAGTTATATAATGTAACTAATCCTATCAAATGGGTAAGTGATTTTGCAAAATTCAATGACCAAAAAACTAATTTTTTTGAGGCTACGGTTACTAACTATTCAAAGGGTTCTTTATCTTTTGATGAAGATTTCTAAACTTGCAATTTTGCTCTTTACTTTTTAAGACTCTTTCTAATTATGAGAGTAATTTACAAACACTTTTAAACCTTATAGAAAAAACGCCTCAAAATTCTCTTATAGTAGCCCCTGAGGTCTGTTTAACAGGCTTTGACTATGATAATTTTGATGACGCAGCAAATTTTGCATCATTTGCCATAGAAGAATTAAAAAAAATCTCCTTAGAAAAAATAATCGTACTTACCCTTATAGAGAATAAAGATGGAGTTTTTTTCAATACACTTAAAGTTATATACAATACTAAAGTTGTGCATCAAAGAGCTAAAGCGAGATTATTTAAGCTAGGAGAAGAGCATAAGTATTTTTGTGAGGGTAATGATAAGGATATTTTTGTGTTTGAAGTTGCAGGAATAAAAATAGCATCTCTTATATGTTTTGAGCTTCGTTTTAAAGAGTTGTGGAAGAGATGTGAGGGTGCTGATGTGATAGTCACTCCATCATGGTGGGGAGCGATAAGAGTAGAACATTTTAAAGCTTTTACTAAAACACTAGCCATAATGAACCAATGTTATGTAGTCGCTAGTGATTCTCTCAATGATGAGTGTTCAAAAATGAGTTCTATTACAAATCCTCAAGGAGAGGTCTATTTTAATGGGGCAAAGTCTTGTCTTGAATTAGAATATAAATCAAAAGAGATAGCTCTGGTACGCCGATATATAGATGTTGGGATTAAATAAGAAAATATTAGTTACAATATAAAAAAATTCTAAAAAGGCATCAGTCTTACTGTATCTTTTTTCGAATTAACAATAGGTGTGGCACTTGGATAGAATAACAGCAACAAAAACAAATCGTCTAGCAAATGAGTGTAATCAAAAGTTTACACTCAGTGAAAATGTTATAAACGCAATTGCAAATACCAACAGAGAGTTATTTGTCCCAAATGGCTTTAAACATAGTGCCTATAAACTTGATGCCTTGCCTATGGGTGCATCTCAATGGATATCTTCACCACTAACTGTAGCTAAGATGAGTGAGTATTTACAAGCGATGGGAGCAGATAGAGTTTTAGAAGTTGGTTGTGGTAGTGGGTATCAAGCCGCTGTACTTTCTAAAATGTTTCGTGGAGTCTTTACTATAGAGAGAATAGGGTCTCTAATGCTTCAAGCAAAATCTCGTTTTAAAGAGCTTAGTATTCACAACATTCATACAAGAACTGATGACGGACAAAATGGTTGGGTTCAGTATGCTCCTTATGATAGGATTCTTTTTTCCTGTACAGCAAAAGAGATACCTAAAAAAATTTTTGAGCAGTTAAGTGATGGTGGAATTTTAGTTGCTCCTATGCAAAAAGGTTCTAAACAAATTATTACTAGATTTAGAAAAATTGGTGCTAATATTAAAAAAGAAGAACTTGAAGAGTGTGATTTTGTACCAGTAGTCAATGGAGTTCAAAAATAGCTTTTTTCTAAGTTTTTTATTGTAAAATATAAATAATTAAAATTTAGGTAGAAGTTATGGAAGATGTTTATGGGATTAAATATACTAAACCAGAGGTAGTATTACTTCAAGATACTGGTATTGGTGTTGCAGAAACAGCGGCAAGAACTTGTTATGATTCATTTGAAAATAGTGAAAACGAAGTGATACAAAATATTGAGAATAGCTTACCAGATGAGTCAATGCGTGATTCTATCAATGCGATACAAGACTCAAATTTACTAGATGATTTAGCTTGGACATATTTTCATCATTCTATCTTAGAACATGCAAATCTTAGTTTTTTAGTCCGTGGAACAAGCCGTGGAGTGCTCCAAGAACATGCTCGTCACCGTATGCAAGCTATAAGTGTTAGAAGTACTCGTTATACTATGAGCTCTATTATCAATGCTTTTGTGGCATCAAGACATGGTGGTGATAAAGATTTTTTTATATCAAAGATTTTAACTTTTGATATGTTTGTCACTTCTGATGAGGTATATAATAAAATTGAAATTTCCGCTATTTATGATAAACTAGAGTATCAAACAAAATTAGTAAAAGATTTTCACTCTATCGCTGTTGCAAAAAGTTCGATTCCTTTTGTTGTTGAACATGAGGGCAATGCAGAAGCCCTTTTTATCGCCCTAGAAGCTGGAAAGAAAAAGCGTAATGTTGGGGATGCTTTTAAGCACATCATCTCAGATAATGTCAAAGTGGATATGCTAGTTACCTTTAATCTTAGAAGTCTAAAAAATTACTTTAGCCTTAGAGATAGTGGTGCTGCATATTTTCAAATACGATGGTTAGCCCAAGAAATGATGCGTGTGACACCATCAAAATATCTTGATCTCATTCTAAAAAAGAAGGTTTAAAATGTTTAAAACTATTTCATTTATTATATCTAGTTTCGTATTCGTCGGATGTAGTCATTTTAGTATTAATGGTATGATGTGTGATAAGATAATATCAGATCCATTTGCTACAATACCTAGAGAATGTAGAAACTATGACAAAGAGTTAGCAGAGATTGCTTCAAGAGGAAAAAAAGAAATTTTATCTCCTAGTGATATAATAAGCTTTGAAAAAAAATAGGTTTAGTCCTCTTTTTTCTTCAAGCCTTTTATGCTAATTTTTTTGCCAGTTAATTTAGGAGTTTTTACTTTTGAAGTACCGTCATGGCGATGATTTCTTTCTCCTGATTTTCCAGAAAAGCTAGCTTTTCCCTTTTCATCTTTACCGAGATATTTGTTCTCTTTTCTTTCTTTTTTCTCCCAAGGTTTTTTGTCAGATTTTTCTTTATTATCATAAGATTTCTTTACTCTGTCTGTTTTTGCTTCCTTTATCTTTTCATCACGATTTAGAAATTCTTGTTTTCTTTCTTCTCTTGGATCAAAATCTTTTTTTGTTGCCTGTGCTGTTTTTTCTTCTCTTATCTCAGAAAATCCCTCTATATGCTCTTGCATAATAGTTCTACCAATAAGTGTCTCTATTGGATGAATAATTTTTTCTTCACTAGGATTTACTAGAATAAAAGCATAAGTATCAGTATGGGTGATCCTTTGCATATAGGTACTTGCCTTTGGAGGGAGATCAAAACTAATCATGAGTTCACATCTCAGATCAGGTTTTGATGCTAACTCCTCATCACTAACAATACTAATATTATCTTGTTCTAAAGTTAGTTTTAGTTTTTGTGAGCTAAGTACAATAATCTTTTTATCAGAATTTTTTTGTAGTAAAAATTTTAAAAGTTCTTCTTTCTTCTCATCTTTACATGGATGCACACGGTGATTGTGTCTTTTTAAAGTTTGTGATGACATAAAAACCCTTAATATTTTATAAGAGTATTATAACAATAATTGGCTTTATGTCCTCTTATTTATCTGGTTTAGTGATTAGACTTCTTGCAAAACTCCTATATGCCTCAGAGTGATAAGAAGTGCTAAGATTGTGTAAAACAAATTTTTATGCCTAAGCTAAGGATAAAATATTTTTTTATGCATGCTTGGCACTTCTTATCACTTCCGTAGGACACTTTATAGAGAGCTTTACTCAGCGTTAAATAACCCCAACCGTAGCTTTGGCTACCCTTGAGAATATTTGCCTTGATTAAAACTCTCTATTAAGTGCTGAGACATATAGGAGTTTTGCAAGAAGTCTATTAAGTAATTAGGTAAATCCCATGAAAAATAACACTTCTGAACTTTCGCAGATAAAACAAAATCTTTTTGAGTATAAGTACCGAGTACAGCGATAATCTGTAGTAAATTTTTACAGCCTTGTTCTATGTTCCATCTTTTCATTAGCTATTACTTAAATATTGAATAAAAGTAGTTTTCCCTAAGTCTCATGGAGCCCTTAATTACTTATTAACACTATAAGAGGTATAATTTCCCTATATTAGATAGAGGGTATTATATGAAAAAAATTCTTATCATTCTTAGTTTTGGACTTTTAATGACTTCATCACTTATGGCAGATTTTATGAGGGTTGAGTCGGGTGTTGGGGTATGGCTTAACACTCCATCAGGTAAAAAAACTTATGTCTTCAATGCTATTATCGCAAATGATGTATCTCTTGAGAAAGAAAATACTAATCCTTATTTTTGGATACTCATAAAACACCCCTTACCAATAGTACCAAACCTAAGACTAGAATATACTAATGTTTCTACAAAAGGTCTTGCCAATGGAACTTTTGAAAACTTTATAGCTAAAGATGCTTCTACACAATTTGATATGACCCAGTATGACTTCATCCCATACTACAATTTAATTGATAATACTTTATGGATAACCTTAGATTTAGGACTTAATATTAAGCTTGTTGAAGTGGAGCATGCAGCTGATAATGTTAGTGTTAATAAAAATCCTAATTCTAGTATTTATACTAACTCCAAAACTGTATTTTTGCCCCTTATATATACAAGGATTAGAATGCAACTCCCTATCACAAACATAGGCTTTGAGGCTGATGCAAAATTTCTTTCTTATAGCTCTTCTAGTGTTTATGATATTCGTGCTAAGATAGATTATACATTTGATTTTACACCTGTATTTCAACCAGCTATAGAGTTTGGTTACAGAGTACAAAAATATGATATTGATGAGGATGATTTAGAGGGGAAATTATTTTTAGAATTTTCTGGGTTTTACGCAGGGATTATGCTTCGTTTTTAAGCTTTTGCAGTTGCATCTAAAATAATTATTTCACATTCTAAAGAGATACCAAACTGCGTAAAAACTCGTTTTTTGGCTTCTTTGATTAGGTAGAGGGCATCATTAAAGTTTCCTTTTCCATGATTTACAAGAAAGTTAGCATGTTCTTGGCTAAAACACATATCCCCCTTAAAAAAACCTTTTAAACCAACCGCTTCTATAAGTCTTCCTGCATAATCACCTTGAGGATTTTTAAAGCAAGACCCTGCACTTGGTGTTGATGGTTGGTTCAAACGCATCTCTTTAAACATCTCCACTCTTTGTTTAGAAAAGCCATTTTTTAGCTCTAATGTTACTTCTAAGATGGGAGAGTTTATATCTGTGTATCTGTATCCGTATTTTATATCTTTTTTCTCTAAAAGACCTTGGCAAGTTCTAACACAGATAAGAGACTCGAAAATTTCATACTCTTTTAATCCTGCATTCATATAGACTAAACCACCAAAAGTTCCAGGGAGATGAGATACAAATTCGAGATTTGCAATATTGTGTTTTTTACAAAATGAGGCAACTTTCCCAGATGGAGTAGCCCCTCCGATTAGAAGTAAATTATTTTGTATTTTTATAAAATCATATTTTTTACTTAAAATCATAAGTGGAGGTGGATTTGTCCCTATGAGAGTATTGTTACATGAGCCTAAAAGGTAATGCTTACTTGAAAAATCACTGCATTTTTCTAAAACATCAACTTCTATAATTTGTCCAATTTTGATTGAAGAATATTTAGAAAAGTTGATTGTTTTTTGTGTCATTTAAAAGTTTATTCTATAAATGTTGGAATCATGTTAAATACATTTATAGTAAAATCAGTCATAGAATTAAGCATCCAAGGCATAGTTAAAACGATCACAATGACAACACCAATAATTTTAGGAATAAATGAAAGTGTCATCTCATTAATCTGTGTTGTTGCTTGAAATATACTTACCGCCAGACCTAAAAACATACCAGTTAAAAGTCCAGGCAAGGCTAGTAAGAGTGCCATTTTAAAAGTCTCAACACCAAGTCCTATAAGTTTTGCTTCCATTTTCAGCCTTTTCTTAACTCAGTATATTCTGTAGGAATAAGATAATTTTCTATTTCTATAGGCGTATCATAGAATCCATTCTTGTAGCCTATTTCAAAGAGTTTATCTATCGCTTTGTATTGAACAGCACTGAGAGTAATTGAATCATCATTAGCATAAAGTTCAAGATATTTATCGAGTGTATTAGCATCAATACGAACTAAGTCTCTCTCTATTAACATTTTTGAGAGTCTCTCTTTATGATCTCGTGCAACTTGAACTGCCTTGGTAAGTGTAGCTTCGTATTCTATGGCTTTATTGAGAGGAATTGAGCGGCGAATTGCCATCCCACCAAGAGGAAGAGGTAATTCTTCTCCTACTAACTCTTGCCAAATATCCCAGATCTCAATCTCAACTTCAAGTTTGCTATCATAAGTTAATATCGACTCATGGATTAGCACACCTGCGTGAACATCACCATTTAAAACAGCCTCTTCTATATCGAGAAAATTCATATAAGTGATTCTTGCATCAGGGTATTTTATACGAAAAAGCATAGCATTTGTAGTATGCTCACCACTCAAAGCTACTTTAAAATTTCTCTTTAGTTTTGCATCTTTTTTCTTAATAAGTTTAGGACCATAACCCTCTCCAAAACTAACAGCAGTTCTTAGTAGTGCGTAATCTTCTTTGATGTGAGGGTAAAGAGCAAAACTAATAGCAACAATGTCATATACGCCATTAAGTGCATCTTCGTTGAGTGTTTGAATATCTTTTGCAATGTTATCAAAAGTAATGTCACTCATCCCTACCCAACCAAATTTGATAGCGTAGTACATAAATATATCATCTGCGTCGGGGGAATGTGCTATTAAGGTTTTTTTCATCCGAAATTATAGCACATTAAAGAATATAAGGATAAAATCAAATATAATTTTCAAAATTCAATACAAGTGAGCCAAATATGGACGCAAATAAACAAAAATCACTAGATTTAGCAATGAAACAAATTGATAAGGCTTTTGGAAAAGGTGCTTTAATGCGTCTAGGCGATAAAAATATTGAGCCTATAAAATCAGTAAGTACAGGTTCTATAGGACTTGATTTAGCATTGGGAATAGGGGGCATTCCTCAAGGTCGTGTTGTTGAGATTTATGGTCCTGAGAGTTCAGGTAAAACAACCTTGGCTCTTCAAATTATTGCGGAATCTCAAAAAAATGAGGGTGTTTGTGCTTTCATAGATGCCGAACATGCTCTTGATGTCGTATATGCAAAAAACTTAGGAGTAGATGTTGAAAATCTTCTTGTCTCTCAACCAGATTATGGAGAACAAGCCCTTGACATTGTAGAAACCATAGCAAGAAGTGGAGCAGTTGATTTAATCGTGATAGATTCAGTAGCCGCTCTTACTCCAAAAGTTGAGCTAGAGGGAGAAATGACAGATCAGCAAGTAGGCGTACAGGCTCGTTTAATGTCTAAAGCCCTTAGAAAATTAACAGGTGTTTTATCTAAAATGAACTGTACTGTAATCTTTATCAACCAACTTCGTATGAAAATTGGGATGATGGGTTACGGTTCACCTGAAACTACTACGGGTGGGAATGCCTTGAAGTTTTATGCATCAGTGCGTATAGATGTAAGGCGTATCGCATCACTCAAACAAGGCGAAAGCCAGATTGGTAACCGTGTTAAAGCAAAGGTAATTAAAAATAAAGTAGCACCACCTTTTCGTCAAGCAGAATTTGACATCATGTTTGGAGAGGGAATCTCTAAAGAGGGCGAACTAGTAGATTATGGTGTAAAGCTAGACATTATAGATAAGGCAGGTGCTTGGTTTTCATATGAGGAAACAAAACTCGGTCAAGGGCGTGAAAATGTCAAGGAAAAATTTAAAAATGAACCAGAATTAGCAGCAGAGATAGAAGAAAAAATCAAGATTGCTATGGGGATTTCTAATGTTATGGTAATGGACACATCTGAGATAAATGATGCCGACGCATAAGCTAAACTTTGTTTTAACCAAATTTAGATAAAATTACTATAATTAATATAAATGTGGAGAAAATAAATGTTTATAGATAGCGTAAGTGCAATCGAAGTAATGGATTCTCGTGGTAATCCAACAGTAAAAGCAACAGTAGAGTTAAGTGATGGGACAATTGAGAATGCGATAGTACCATCAGGTGCTAGCACAGGAAAAAGAGAGGCCTTAGAACTTCGTGATGGAGGGGAACGGTACATGGGTAAAGGTGTCCTCAAAGCAGTTGGACATGTAAATAATGAAATATCTGATGCTCTTTTAGGGCTTTCACCTTTTAATCAAGCTGTGATTGATGCTACTATGAAAGAAGTTGATGGAACTGATAACTATGGTAACCTTGGTGCTAACGCAGTTTTAGGTGTCTCAATGGCAGTTGCACGAGCAGCGGCTAAATCTTTAAAAATGCCATTGTATCGCTACCTAGGTGGTGCAAATGCTATGACTATTCCTACTCCGATGTTAAACATCATCAACGGTGGCTCTCACGCTGATAATTCTGTAGATTTTCAAGAATATATGATTGTTCCTGTTGGATTTGAAGACTTTGAGCAAGGACTTCGTGCATCAGCTGAAGTGTATCATACCCTTAAAGGTATTTTAAAAGAAGCTAAACACAATACTGCTTTAGGAGATGAGGGTGGTTTTGCACCTGATTTATCTTCAAACGAAGAGCCAATTACAATTATCATACAAGCAATAAAAAAAGCTGGATATAAACCAGGTGAGCAGATTGCCATTGCCTTAGATGTTGCTGCATCAGAGTTAGTTACTGATGGTGGTTATAGACTTGATTCTGAAAACCGTACAGTTACTTCGGCTGAGTTAGTTGATTATTACGCAGATTTATGTTCTAAGTACCCTATTGTTTCTATAGAAGATGGTTTAAGCGAAGATGACTGGGATGGTTTTAAACTTATGACTGAAAAACTTGGGAGTAGTGTACAAATTGTTGGTGATGATTTATTTGTAACAAATGTAAATATTTTAAATGAGGGTATTAACAAAGAAATTGCTAATTCTATTCTTATTAAACCAAACCAAATAGGTTCAGTATCTGAGACTATGCTTACTGTTCGTTTAGCACAAAGAAATGGATATACCTGTGTAATGAGCCACCGTTCTGGCGAAAGTGAAGATGCTTTTATCGCTGATTTTGCTGTAGCCTTAAATTGTGGTCAAATTAAAACTGGATCAACTGCTCGTGGTGAGAGAACTGCTAAATATAATCGTCTTTTAGAGATAGAAAATGAAGTTGTTTACGGGGAATACTTAGGCTCACGAATTTTTAATTAGGTTTTAAATTATGCAAGAAGAAAATATTTATGAAGATATTGATACCAGCCAAAGTGTTACACAAGAGTACCTTGGATTATCTTTAGCAAAATTTATAATTCTTGTATTAATGGTCTTAGCTTTTGGAATTTATATTGGATTATTACTCTATGGTACAAATTCTATAGAGATACTTTTTGGATTACAAGAGTATCAAACCTATTTATCCGACGAATCTTTTAGACTTAAACATGAGAATGCTGAGCTTCAAAGTAAATTTTTTGAACTCAAAGAGATTTCTGGACAATGATAAAAAAATTATTTTTGCTTACTAGCCTTTTTATTCTTAATTCTCAGGCAAGAGAAAACCCTTTTTTCCCCTCTCAAGGAGAAGAAGATTTACCCTATACTTCAAACCAAAGTCAAAAAAAACCAAAACTACCGCGTCTTAGCATTAGTCTCCCCTCAACTGCTAGACTCATTAAAAAAGTAACTATTGAGTATGAAAACCTTGACGCATCTTATGAGAGAAGAAGTATAGATTTGGACAATAGTATAGACTGGCATTTACCTATCTTTATATCACAAAGCTATGCAAGTGATAAAAAATTAATTAAAGAGACTCAAAAGATAAATAAAACAAGCTCATCCTATAGGCAGGTAGGCAAAATAAAAGGGACAAAATTTTTAGTTTTTAAAAATTCCCTAAAAATCATAAGTAAAGATATAATAATAAGAAATTTTTTACTTGCCCAACCACATAGAATAGTAATAGACTTTAAAAGAGATGAGAGTATAAAAAGTTATGTAAAAAATATCTCAAATTCTATTTTTAGCAAAATTAGGATTGGTAATCATGATGGATATTATAGAATAGTACTAGAGCTAGATGGATACTATAGATATAAGCTGACTAAACTTGATGATTTTTATGTAATCACTCTTGAGTAAGAGTTATTTATAGACTCTTATCTTATCCCTTCTGTAGGACACTTTATAGAGAGCTTTACTCAGCGTTAAATAACCCCAACCGTAGCTTTGGCTACGCTTGAGAACATTTGCCTTGATTAAAACTCTCTATAAAAAGAAGTCTATTTAAACATAGATCCTACAAACCGTTTAAACATGGTTTCTTTTTTATCTTCTAACTTGTAAGCATTTTCTTTATGAGATAAAGCCCCACCCTTTTTAAAGAGGTCGAGTTTATCTTGGAGGTAGTGAGAAGCCTGTTTGATAGCCTTAGCTTCAAAATTACTCATGATCAAGTATCCTTTCTATTTCATGCATAGCATCATCATTTTTAAGTGTAAATTTAATCTCTATTCTTCTTGAGGCATTTTTATCCTCTTTCCCATTCACTTTTATAATATCAAAATAGGAACGGCCACTAGCAACAAGTAAGGCTTTTAAATTATGACGCTTAGTATATTCTAGGCTTGAGAGATAACTCATAACGGCGTAAGCCCTTTTTTGTGAAATCTCCAGATTTAGTAAATAACCACCATCGCTATCTGTATGACCTTCAATAACTATACGGTCTATTTGAGATTTTATATTTCTATTTGACATAAGTGCATCCATATACTCTATAAAAAGTTTCTTTAAAGCTTTTTTAAAAGACTCTTTGAGGATAACCTTGTTTTTTGGAAATAAAATATTTGATGAAAGTCTAAGAGAACCATTATTTGGATCAATTTGAACTTTACTACCAAGAGCAGCTTTAAGTTCTGCTATCACTTTTATTCGTATTCCTGTAAGGTTTTTTATCTCTGCTTTTTGTGCTTGAAGTTTTGAAACTAAATTGTCATAATCAGTTTCTTTTTCTTCTAATATTCTTAGTAAATCTATAAGCTTTTCATCTTTTAATTTTAAGACATCTGATTTATTAGTCAAAGTGTTTGAAAGTATCAAAACTTTATTTTCAAAGTCCTGAAGTTTTTTATTGTGGTCTATTTCTTTGCCTTTGCTCTCATCTAATAGGTTTTGCAAAATTATAATTTTTCCATTGAAATCATCAATCTTTGTATTATAAGATAAAAGAATATTATTAAGGTTTACTATCTCATCAGTTTTAAGCTTTAGAGCATTTTTAGTGATTAAAAGTGCTTTTTCAGTATCGTATAAATTTTTCACTCGATCGGACAAAAGTTTTTTAAGCTTTTGTATTTCAGAATCTCTCATAAATAAGGTGTTTATTTTATTATTTAAAGAGCTTTCTTGAGTATCAAGATTATTTTTAAGCACAATAGACTTTACTACAATAGCACCAATTAAAAGAATAAATACAAATAATAAACCTGCCATTAGATCAGCATAGGATATCCAAAAATTTGTATCTTCATTTGTTGATTGATTCTTAAACATTTATTTTAATCTTATTTGGGTACTAACCATATTATGGTAAGATTGAACACTATTTTGAATCTCTGCACTTTGTAAACTAACATGTGCAGCAAAATCTGCAAGTTTAACCACTATATCACCAACTTCTGCATCAATTTTTTCAAATGTTTTATTTAAAGATATGTTTAATTGTGCGCTATATATTTTAGAATTCTTTTCAAATTCCTGTGTAGCAAGTGTAAAATTTTGAAGATGGTTTTCAATATTTTTTTGTGCTTCTAAGGCATTTTGATTATTATCCATTTGTATAAGTGTTCTTGTTAGTTCAGTTGACGCACTTTTTAGGTGATTGGAGATATTTGTAAAGTTTACATTACTTTCATTCATAATCTCTTTTAAGTTTCTAAGATGTTGTTCATTTATTTCTTGTACAAAATCAAGATTAAAAGTCTCTTTAAGTGTTTGGATAAATTTATCGTCTTTAATTTCTAGTTGAGAATATTGATGGATTTTAAGTTCATCTTCACTCCAAGTAGAATCTTGAAATTCCTTTGTAATTTGAGCGAAATACTTATCTACTTTACTCAGTCCACTTTTTTCAAAATATGTCCAAATTAAAGATAATAAAATACCATATATAGATGCGTAAAATGCAGAACCTACTCCACTTAATAAAATTGATATTTCATTATCAAGAGCTTGCGTATCTGCCACTGAGAAGTTAGGCATAGAGATAGCTATAGCCAAGAATGTACCTAAAATACCAAGCATTGGAAATACTGATGCAGCGACACTCACAAAGTTGTCATTTCTTGTTTTAGAATAGTATTCTTGTAAAAACGCATTAATATCTAAAATAGATTTTTTTTCATCATTTAATATAAGACCATTTTTTTCAAGTTTGTTTTTTAGTTCCTCTTCCATGCTTGAATAAGAAGCTCGCATTTTACAGATACTATAATTTGCATTATTTTTTATGAAAAGTAAAAACACAAAAAAGATAAATCCTATTACAAAAACAGAAGAAAGTGGTACTTTAATCGGAATTAATTCCTGATAACCTAGTACGATTGCCGTAAAAAATAGAGCAGGTATGCTTGAGATAACGATTATGTTCGCTGAACATTTTGCTGTGATTGGTGTGTTTGACATTTGTAACTCCCTTAATATTATTATTTGTTTTTGAGCAAGTAACCCTTGCTCGTCCAAGCAGTTATTTCGCCTTGGACTTGTCCGTGTATGTATGTAGCTTCATAAGCTAATTTACCATTTGTATGCCATTGTCTAAATAAGCCGCTTTTGAAGCCATTTTTATAGTATGATTGTGTCGATTTAAGTCCATTTTCATACCATGTTATAGCTTCGCCATTTTGGTGATCTTGTCTATAATAGGCTGTACTTTTTTTAACTCCATTGGAATACCATGAAGAAACTTCGCCGTCTTGCAAGCCATTTTTATAATGCGCGATTACCGCTTTTCGTCCGTTTGGATATTTAGAAATATATTCACCGTTTTGTTTCCCTTTTTTGAAATAGGCGATTACTTTTAAGCTTGAATCAGCCCTCATTTCTGTTAAACGACCATCTATTACCCCTTGATAATAAGGAACAATTTTTTTTGTTTTTCCATCTTCAAAATAATAATAGGCGTTTCCTGTAAAAACAGTTGATTGATTTTTTAAGTAAGTCATTCCATCTTTTTGAATGAGATTATTTGCATCAACATTACTTGCATTTAAGGTAAAAAATAAACTCATCAAAGCCAATGCAATAAGAAATAAATTTTTCATGCTTATCCTTTTTTAATGACATTATAACGAATTTATTCTATCAATAACTTAACTTAATTCGTATTCACATGGATGAAATAATTTTTTTTTATACTAAGATTTAGCTTAAAAGTGTATAATTACGGACTAAAATTAACCTAAGGAGTAAATGGGATGATAGAAGAAAAAGATTTATCTCATATTAAAACTACAGATTTCGCTGGTAGTTTAGCTAAAAACTTTCTATACAATCCATTGACAGCAGTATTAGCTATATTTTTACTAGCTATTGGTTATTTGTCTTTAGAAATAATGCCTCGTGAAGAAGATCCTCAAATTTCTATAAGTGGGGGGAGTATAATTATTCCCGCTCCAGGATTACAACCAAAAGAGATTGAAAAAATCTTAGTAGAACCACTTGAGCAAAAATTACGAGAGATTAAAGGGATAGAACATATTTATGCTATGAGCATGGAAAATGTTGCGGTGTTAAATGTTATGTATTATATAGGTCAAGATAGAGAAAGTTCAAACCTAAAACTCTACGATAAAGTGATGCAAAACATGGATATGCTTCCAAAAAATGTGATGCATCCTCTTGTAAAACCCTTTGATATTGATATTGATATTCCTATCCTTGGAATAGCTTTTTATCAAAACAGCAATAATCTCAGCTATCCAGAATATTTAACAGAGATTGAGAACCTTAAAAAAGAGATTGCTTCTCTTGATAATGTGGCAAAAACTCAGCTCAAAGGTGCTCATAAACAGCAGTATAATGTTCAAGTGGATTTAGCTAAGTTAAAGGGTTACCATTTATCCTTAGGTCAAATTGTTAAAGGGATTGAGTCCATAGCGGTAAGTGTTCCAAGTGTTAAAGCTCAAACTAAGAACAATGAACTTGTGATATTTGGGATAAAGAATGTTATTGATTCTATTAAAGATGTTGAAAATATCATTGTTGCACAGTATATGGGAAGTCCTACATACCTTAAAGATGTAGCAACAGTTATAGACTCAACCGATATACAGAATAAACAAAGTGCTTATATCATATTCAAAGATGGAACTGAATATGAGCAAATTACACTTTCAGTATCAAAACTAGCTGGAACGAATGCAGTTTTTGTAGCAGATGATGTAAATAAGTTACTCAAAGAAAATAAAAATAGACTTACAAAACTTGGTATAGGATGTGTTGTAACAAGAAATTATGGTCAGCGTGCAAATGAGGCTGTAAATGAATTGATACATCATCTCCTTATCACCATCGTTATTATTGCTATTATGTTAGTGTTTTTTCTTGGATGGAGAGAGTCTCTTATTGTAACCTTTACTGTACCTGCTATTTTGGCAATTACTCTTTTTATCGCCTTTATGACAGATCAAACGATAAATAGGATTACCCTCTTTGCTTTCTTACTCTCTTTAGGCTTACTTGTTGATGCTGCGATTATTGTTATTGAAAATATTCACAGACATATGCACGAAGAGGGAAGTGAAAATCGTGATATGGACGAGTTATTAATTACAGCAAGCGATGAGATAGGAGCACCTACAAATGTAGCAACTCTTGCTATTATCCTTACAATGGTTCCCATGGCGTTTGTTGGGGGTATGATGGGTGAATTTATGAAACCTATACCATACAATGTTCCCGTTGCCTTACTTGCCTCACTCTTTATAGCCTATATCTTTACTCCATATTTAGGAAAAAAGCTATTGAGTGTAAGTAAACCACAAGAAGATGAAAAGTCTAGCGAGACAGAACAAAAACCAGTAACGATTACCAGAGGGGAGAATAAATAATGGCTCATAACAATAAAGGGAAAAGGTTTGAAAATTTTGTTTTTAACATCTTAGATAAAAAGTCTTTGAGTTTACTTGTGATGCTTTTGATATTTATTTCATTTGTTGCTTCTATGCTTATGTTTCCTGCAAAAGGGGTTCTTGCAAAAATGTTACCTAACAAAAGTACAAATACTTTTACAGTTTATATAGATATGCCTAAAGGCAAGTCAATAGGACAAACTAAAAGTGTAGCAAGATGCGTTACAAATCTTCTTCAAAAAGAAAAAGAAGTTAATGATATGGAGATATTTTTAGGGCAAGGTTCTCCGCTTGATTATGCAGGTCTTGTTAAGGGAAGTGGCATGAAACAAGGAGAGGAGTTTGCGGAGATAGTTGTAAATCTTAGTGATAAACATTCTCGCAAAGAAAAATCCTATAAAATGGTTCAAAGATTGCGTCCAGTCATTAAAGACACTTGCCAGTCTATCGTAAGAGGGACTGTTATTAAAATGATAGAGATGCCTGCTGGACCGCCAACTCTAGCTTCTGTTGTACTTGAAGTGTATGGAAAAGATAACAGAAAAGTTATCTTGCTTGCTGCTGAAGTAGCAGATGTACTCCAAGTTGTTGATGGTTTAGTCGATGTTGATGTTATGGCAGATGAAAGGTATAAAAAATATACTTTAAATCCTATAGCAGATAAAACTGCACAAAGTGGACTGAGTATCAAGCAAGTCAATCAAATCTTGTATCTTGCATTTGAGGGTATGGGGGTAGCTGTAAAAAATACTATTGATCTTAACAATCAAATTCCTATTTTTGTTTCATTAAGCGAAGAGAGTCAAAGTATAGATAAAAATACCCTTGAATTACTTAGAAATAAACTAGGACAATTAAGCCTTATGAACATGAAAGGAGTTATGATTCCTCTTATTGAGATTGTTGAGATTAGAGAAGAACTTTCAGTCCCTATGATATACCATAAAGATTTAAGAACTATGGTTAATGTTGTAGCTGAAACAGACATGGTATCTCAAGTATATCCACTTCTTCAAGCAAGAGAAAAAATGATACAAAGATTCGCGCAAAAGTATGAGATAACTAAAGAGCCTGGTATCACAACTTATATGTTTGATCTTCACTTGCAAAATAAGCAAACGGGTGAAAAATTTCTTTTAAGGTTTGACGGTGAGATGAAAGTTACACTTGATACATTTAGGGATTTAGGGGGTGCTTTTATTGCGGCTTTAATACTTATATTTTTATTACTTGTTGTATATTATAAGTCATTTGCACTGAGTGCAATAGTATTGGGAGGAAGCTTTCTCTCTATCATTGGAGTTATAGTGGGGCATTGGATTGCCGATATGATTACAACTGAGACTTTTTTCCTAACAGCGACATCACTCATCGGATTTATTGCCTTGATGGGGATTAGTTCAAGAAATTCTCTTCTTCTTATAGATTTTGCTCAAGGTCTTATAAAAGAAAAAGGGATGGAAAAAACAAGAGCTATTGCCCTAGCAAGTGCTACAAGAGCAAAACCAATCATACTAACAGCTATTGCTATCATCTTAGGTTCAGCACTTCTTGCGAGTGATCCTGTCTTTGGTGGACTTGGTGTTGCCCTTATCTCAGGAACTGTAGCTGCTGTGATGATTTCACTAATTTTTATACCAATTCTTCTTAACAAAACAAAAGCTATTTAAGCTTTTGTGGAGACATTATAATTCACTTAGTCATTCCGTACTTGATACGGAATCTAAAGCCCTTTAATGCGAGATTCAAAAGAACTGTCATTCCGTACTTGATACGGAATCTAAAGCCCTTTAATGCGAGATTCTAAATTGGTATGCCATTTGTGTGCAAGTTTAGAATGACTTTTAGGAGTTACTCATCAAGTGTCTTAAGCTTTAGGTATAATCCCACCATGAAAAACATATATATAACAGATTTAGACCATACATTTTTGAGAAATGATTTATCTATAAGTGATTATACTAAAAGCATTTGGAATGCAAAATATAGAGATTCTATCTTAGGTATAGCAACTGCTAGAACTTACATGAAAACAGCACAGTTTTTAATGGGTGTGCATGTAAACACTCCTATGATTTTACTCGATGGTGCCTTAATCGCTACGATGGATAAAAAGATTATAGATACAAAACTCATAAGTAAAGATATATCAGATATGATTATAGATGAGGGATGGAAGTTTGGGATTTATCCTTTTGTCTTATCTCTTGAAGATAGAGATAATCTAGTTGAGAATTTTCTACACGATAAGATACTCAACAAGTATCAAATTCAAGTCTTAGACCGTTATTCTAAGGCTGACAATCTCAAAGAAGTAAACGGTATTAGAGCCATGGAAGAGAACTTTAAAATTGTTTATATGGGTGAAGAGGAATTACTTCGTGAATTAGCAGAGCATTTTGAAAATATTTTCGGTGATGAGTTAAAGTATATTTTAGCTCCTGAGGCTTATGTTGGCTGTTATTTTCTAACTATATTACATCCTCTTGCCGATAAGGCTCAGGGAATAAAAAGTGTGAGTGAATATCATGGTTTTGACTTGGAAAAACTAACAGTTTTTGGCGATAACTTTAACGATATAGGGATGTTTGAGTTAGCCAAAACTTCAGTTGCTATGGCAAATGCTCAAGCTGAGGTAAAAGATTTGGCAGATATAGTTTTACAGCATACAAACGATGAAGATGGTGTAGCAAAATACTTGGAGGGATTAGATGGATAAAAAATCTAGCGTATTTCCTATGATAATTATAGGAATATTATTTTTTGTTTTTGGCTTTGTAACATGGCTTAATGGTTCACTTATACCATTTTTAAAAGTGATTTGTAATCTTACAGAATTTCAATCCTTATTTGTAACCTTCGCTTTTTATATAGCCTATACGGTAATGGCTTTGCCAATGGCATCTGTCTTAGATAAAACAGGCTATAAAAATGGTATGGCCTTGGGTTTAGCGGTGATGGTTCTTGGTAGTTTAGTATTTATCCCTGCGGCTTTGAGTGCTAACTTTATCATTTTTTTAATAGCACTTTTTATTTTAGGAACAGGGCTAACTATCTTACAAACGGCGTCAAACCCTTATGTAGTCCTCATTGGCCCCATAGAGAGTGCGGCAATGAGAATCAGCATTATGGGGCTTATCAACAAAGGTGCAGGTGTTTTAGTGCCTGTTCTTTTTACTGCCTTGATATTATCAGATATTGGTACTTTAACAGGGGAACTCTCACAAGAGAGTATAGATGACTTAGCACACAGGCTGATTATTCCTTATATTGTAATGGCTATAGTTTTAAGTGGCTTAATCGTTTTAATCAAATTTTCATCTATCCCAGAACTAGATTTTGAAAAAGAAACACTTGATGAAAAGCTTAGCATCTTTAATTTTCCTAGAGTAGTCTTAGGAGCAGTTGCACTTTTCTTTTATGTTGGCATTGAAGTTATTGCAGGGGATACCATCGGTCTTTATGCACAGGGTTTAGATGTGGCAAATGTCACGACTTTAACTTCTTATACTATGGTTTTTATGGTTTTGGGTTATCTTGTTGGAGTGTTTTTTATTCCTAAGTATTTGTCTCAAGAAAAGGCACTTATTAGTTCTGCTATTGGTGGAAGCTTAATCTTGTTTGGCGTTGCTTTTAGCTCGAGTACTTCACATAATATCTCTGAAATTTTATGGGGATGGAGTGGGGTAGCAACTTTACCTAATACTGTAACATTTGTAGCACTTTTAGGCTTTGCAAATGCTCTTGTCTGGCCTACAATCTGGCCACTTGCTATTGAGGGGCTTGGAAAATACACCGCTAAAGGCAGTGCTTTACTCATCATGGCAATAGCAGGTGGGGCTATCCTCCCTATAGTTTTTGGTAAAATCGCACAAGAATTAGGAGATATGCAACTCTCTTATCTCATCGGACTTGTGTGTTATGCGTTTATATTTATGTATGCTGTAAAATGGCACAAGATGGATAGATGGAGTAAGGATGTTTGAGTTTAAAACAAATGAGAATGGTTTGAAGTACATAGAGATAAAAAATGATGAAGCCAGTGCAAAAATAGCCATTCAAGGCGCACATCTTTTTCATTTTCAAGGCAAGGGTAAAGTGCCTATCCTTTGGTTAAGTGATACAAGTTTTATGGAACATGGGGAGCATATCCGTGGGGGAATACCAATATGCTGGCCCTCCTTTGGACTGACTAATCCCGAACTTCCACCCCATGGCTTTGCTAGAAATAGTATGTGGGATTTAGTAAATATTATAGAAGAAGATGCAAATACAACTATCGTAATAATGGATTTTAAAGATTCAAAAAAAAGTAGGCAAGAGTGGGAGTATAAATTTCATTTAACAGTTACATTTACTATCTCAAAAGAGTTAAAAGTAGAGTTGAAAACACTAAACAAAGACCAAAAAGCTTTTAAGTTTACACAAGCACTTCATACTTATTTTAGTGTCTCAGATATTGCAAATATATCCGTAAATGGTTTAGATGATAAACCATACCTAGATGCGCTTACAAATGAAAAACATAAACAAGAGGGTGATATAGCATTTGACAAAGAGATAGACTATATATACCAAGAAGTACAAAAGGATATAACCCTTAAAGATAAAAATCGAAACATCACAATCCAAAGCGAGGGCTCATCATCCGCAATCGTATGGAACCCATGGATAGAAAAATCCAAAAAGCTCTCAGGGATGAGAGATGATGCTTATCAAGAGTTTGTTTGTATAGAAACCGCTAATGCCTTTGAGGACTATAAGATTTTAGATGCTGGAGAATCTCATACCCTCGGACTAACTATTAAGTAAGAGTGTTATAAGCTAGTCCGTCTTTTTCACACTCTTATTTTTTTACTCTATATTGTAAATTAGAAGCAAACATCAGTTCTTCAAAAGTTTTATTAAGTGTTTTACTTTTAAAATTTTTAGTGACTAACTCTTTTTGAAACCTTATATAATCACCTAATTGAACCTCTGTTCTTGTTATAGCTATCCAAAATGTTTGTTCTGAGTGTTCTTTGACTTCTAAGTATGTATATCCACCAGCGTGTTCTAGGCTTATCACTTCACCTTGATAATAAGGTTTTACTATTTTCTCTTCAGCCTTACTAGCATTATGCGTTGGAGCTATTTTTAACTCTTGTGCCTGTGCATTAAATGCTAGAAAAGCTAGAGTTAGGAGTATGTTAATTTTTTTCATTTTCTTCCTTTAGTTGATTTAAATTTCTTTTCGGGTACGCTATTAAAATAATAATAAACACAATTGCACAACTTATATATACCCATGTAGGGATAGGGACGGGGTCTCCTGTAGCGTAAGAGTGCATACCTGCAAGATAAAAATTTACCCCAAAGTATGTCATTAAAATTGAGTAAAATGCAAGAACTGATAATACACTAAAAAGATAAGGGCTGTATATACTTTTTACCAGTCTCACATGTAAAACTATCACATAGACTAAGATTGATATATACGCCCATGTTTCTTTAGGATCCCAACCCCAATATCTTCCCCAAGATTCATTTGCCCAAATACCACCTAAAAAGTTGCCTATTACTAAAAGTGTAAGCCCTAAAATAAGTATCAATTCATTGATATAGCTAGTATTTTTGATATGAGAATCTAAATGTTTTGTACTTGAACTTCTAAGTGCATACATAAGCAGAGTCATAAGCCCAAGAATAGCACTCACACCAAAAAAACCATAACTAGCTGTAATTACACTAACATGGATACTTAGCCAATAGGATTTAAGCACAGGAACTAAATTTGTAATTTCAGGATCAATTTCTCCTAGGTAAGCAGCAAATATAAATATACCTGCCATTATAAAAGAGGCACTTAAGGCTAGTGTTGATTTTCGTAAAAATAAAAAACTAGCTAAAACGGCTGAATAAGCAATATATATCATAGTTTCATAAGTATTACTAATAGGAGCATAGCCACCTATATACCATCGAAGCCCAATTCCAAAAGTATGGATTAAAAGAAGTAAAAAGGAAATGATACTAGTTATGAATTGTACTTTAGAGTTTATCAGCTTATTTAAAAACATAGAACCTAAAGCGTATATAAGTAAAATAATTCCCAAAATAAGATATACAATTGAGAGTCTAAAAAATAATGATGTTGTGTTATACCATATCTCAATATCGAGTTTTTTTTGTTTAGGAAATACACTTTTACCAAACTTATTTTGATAGGCTCTTATATCTTCTATATAGCTAAAACCTTTTTGATAGTTTCTATTGTACGCAGCATCAAGTAAACGACTTGTGCTTCTTTTAACTTGTGAGTTATCTACCATCTCAAACATAGTTTTAAAATCAACCCATTTATTTCGTTCATTATTAGGAAGTGGAAATAAAGTCAAAAGGACACCTCTATAACTCATAAATGCGATATTAAGTCGTTCATCTACTTTAAGAAGATCTCTCTCAAAGGTTCCTCTTTTAGATGGGACGAGTTGATTTGCCTTTTCTACTAGGTGTGTTAATTTATATTTTCCATTTTTATCAAAAAAATCTATAAATCTAAGAAGGTTTTGCTTTTTTGTGACCCCTATCACCTCTCTAAGTTTTGGCGTCTTAATTTTGATAATATTTACTTTTTTCCAAATATCTGGACGAGAAAACATTCCTAATATAACTTGATTTGCATTCATCCCCTGCCAATTACTTATTCCTGTGAGTTTATTAAGTACCTCACGATTTTGTGTGTCAAGAGGTTTCATCCGTCCAACAGGATCTTGAACCACTAAGCTAGCAAAAGAGTCTGCTAATTCCTTAGAGTTTTGTTTATGTTCTAAAAGATAGCTCTTTGTATAGTCACTCTCATTCGCACAAGAAGGGCTTTGTGCCAAAATGAGTAATAGGGGCAGTAGATAAGAAGCGATGGAAATTTTATTTATCTTTTTTATCAAAAATTGAAATCTGGATTTTTTATCAAATAGATTTAAAATAAGACCTAAAAATAAAAGTGTATATCCTAGGTAACTTATCTCTACTCCGGGGTCTTTGTTTACTGAGAGTTTCGTACCTTTTTCATCTGTATCATAGGAGGTTTGAAAAAATTTGTAGCTTTTATATGTAAGAGTATTATTCATATATATATCAGCTTTAAATTCAATATCATTTTTTTTATCAATTACACTGACTTCACTACTAAATTCAGAGGGAGATCTACTCCCTGGGTATCTCGTTAATTTAAAATCATGTAAGCTTATATAAAAAGGGATTTTAGAAGTCTCGTCTCCAACTATAATAATATTTGATTTTTCACCCTCACGAATATGCATCATCCCATCTAAACCAAAAAAGTGAGTAACGGCTGCTCCAAATAATATAATAACAAAAGATATATGAAAAAGTAGTCTTGCTTTAACCTTGTACATCTTCGTTTTATAGGCAAGACTTAAAAAATTAACACAAATAAATAATAAGGATAGTTGATACCACCAACTATTATATACAAGTTCTTTTGCTTTGGCTGAACCAAAATCATTTTCTACAAAAGTGCCTATTGCCGCACCAATAGCTAAGATTAGAACTAATACAATCATAGTCTTGTATGAAGTGATTATTTTATATATCAAAAAATACCCTTATATACCTCTTTTGTTACCCTGAACTCGTACCCAAATTGCATACTAATTCAGGGTTTATTATACTAGATTCTGAATCAAGTTCAGAATGACAGGCTGTATGAACTCTTATTTACTAAAGTAAGATGATTCTTCATCAACTTCTTTTCTTGAGTCCATATTTAAGTTACCATTCTTAACAGCAATCTTGTACCACTCTTTTTCAAGTGTAGCTTTAAATTTATTTTTAGCTGCTACTAATTTTTCTAATGGGACACCTGCTAAACTTTGAGCATTTTTCTTATTTGAAAAATCTGGAGCGCTATAATCCATTACACCATGTTTTGCAAGAACACTCACAAGAGTTAGTCTAGCTTTCATAGCGGATTCATTAGCAACTGCTAAAAGGCGTAATGTTTCTTCTGGTGCATGAAAAAATGCTGGATGCGATGCAACAGCATAGTCCCACTTCCACTGACCACTTCTGATATCTGCACGAACTCCTGCTAACTCTTCATCACTTGCACCCGCTTCCATAGCTTTTGCAGTTTCAAGGTGAGCTTTTGCTAAGTTATCCATAGCAAGTTCGTGTAGTTGTTCTTTTCTCTTGTATTTTTGAGTCACTATACCTCTAAGTTTTTGCTCACTCTCTCTATGGCAAGTCATACAGCTTCTATCCATTGTTTCTAATGGATTTTGTAGTTGATGATCACTATATTTTACAGAGCCTTCTTGAGTATATGGCATATGGCAATCAGCACATGATACACCTTTTTGACCATGAATACCAGTCTTATATAACTCATAGCCTGGATGTTGTGTTTTAAGCATTGGTGTTTTAGAGATTTTATGAGTCCAATCTTTAAATCCCATCTCATCATAATATTTCTCAGCACCCTCAGCAGTTAAGCCATTTTCCCATGGAAGAGTAACAACCTTAGCTACTTTTTTATTTCCATCTTTATCCGTCCACTCAGTTTTTTTGAAGTAATACTCAACATGACATTGCGCACACACAAGGTTGCGTCTTTCTTGATGGGTTGAGTCTGCAAATGAAGGTAAACCAGCTGCTTCAAGAGCACGATCAAGGTGGGGTCTTCTAACATTAAGTTCACCAGTTACATTACTATGGCAATCGGCACAACCAATAGGATTTACAATTTCTGAACCATACTTAGCCCATTTCCCAGTAAAGTATTCTAGCTCTCCATCTCTTTCCATAATCCTTGGAACATCTGGAGATTTACATGTCCAACACGCTGTTGGCATCGGTCCAGATTTACCATCAACAGGAGCACCTGTTCTTAATGTATTGACATTATCTTGAAGTGCGTAGTAGTGTCCACGAGGAGCGTTATAATCTTTAGCAAAACCATATCCTGCCCAAAGAATTGGAAGTTGAGACTTCTCTTTAAGCATATCTATAATTTGAGAGCTTTCTTTTGTTTTTTTCCAAGAACTATATTGTCTAGGATAGTATCTAGCCCACTCTTCATTTTTATGTTTAATCTTTTGTGCAACAAGGGGTCTTTCATTTATAGCTATTCTCTCTGCCTCTCTTTGATTAACACTAGCCGTAAGTAGTGAAATTGCAATGATAGCAAACAAAGAACCTGCAAGTAATAATTTGTACTTCATCTCTTCTTCCTTTAACTTTATTTAACTTCTCGTAAACCCAAACTATATGGGGTAGTTGTGAGACCTCTAACTTTTCCATGAGGCACCTGTTTATGACACGACCAACATTTTCTTCCATTTTCTACATTTTCATCATCAAAATTATGATACTTATCTGCATTAGTTCCAATGACAGAAGTTACACTTTTATGACATGATATACAGTTCTTTTGAACTCTTGAAGCTCCATCTTCACTTATTCTCATTGCATGATCATAAGTATTTAAAGTAAAAGCAAGAGTGTGGTTAAATCCATCTCTTGCTTTTGCCATATATTTGTTGATAAAACCATCTGTAGGTAAATGGCATTCCACACATGTAGCACGCTGAGCGTGAGAGCTGTGTTGCCAAGTCGCATATTGAGTATTCATTACATGACAGTTAATACATGCTTTAGGGTCTTTAGATAAATATGAAAACGCCTTTGCAGCGATAATCAAATATATAATAAATCCAATAGCGATTATAAATGCCAATATTGCAATCTTTTGAAGTGTAGTTTTGTTTTTCACACTTCCTCCTTTACTTATAAGTAATAGGGCATAAATAAATTCATAGCTAACATCATTTAAAAGGTTTAGATTCAAGGCGAACTTGACTTGGCGATACTAGTATCGTTAAGTTAAGTTCAACGAAGAAGATAATCCTTTTAAATGATGCCCGTAGGGTGAAAAGATACACTACAATCTACTGCGTTGAAAGTTCTTAAAGCTACTAGTAGCTCCTGCGAACTTTCGCCTTGTACCTTGCAGTGTATCTTTTCATTAGCTATGAATTTATTTATGCCCTATTACTTACCAATACATCTTAGAGTTTTAAAAACTCACCATCAGTTCCAAGTATAGTAAATATCAAAAAGTAGAGTGCTGTTAAGCTTACTCAATATTTTACTTAACCTTAAGAATTTATACTACTTAATAACTTTATAAAGGCTTAAATACTTTAGGTAGATAGTAATAATATTGTATAAGATAAGTAAATGCTACAATACTACACTAAAGTTAGAAAATATAATAATAATAAAAAATATTTTATAAAGTAAAGTTATCTATACTTTGCTTACTTATTAGCTAGTGTATTTAATTTTTTTTGATATATCAAAGCGATAACAATCGCAAAAAAAGCATTTAAAAATACTATAGTGTATCCAGTTGAGAGGTCTAGGTAAAAAGAACTTAGGATAGCTATGCTAACATTGAATGTTCCAAATAATATTGCAAAAAGTAGTTTGTTAAATCTAGTTTGTATATGGGCTACATAGGCTGGAGCGACTAGGAGTGCAAAAACTACGAATACACCGACACTTTTTACAGATGTTGTGACTGTAATAGCGAGAAGTATAAAAAAAGCTACTTCTTTGAGGGGAGAACTAAGTTTACTGTAGATAGTATATAAAAATACTGCGATAGCAAAGTATATACTAGAGTAAATATACATATCCTCATTTGAAGTAAATAGTATATCGCTTGCTAGAAGTGATGAGAAATCCTCACTTGAAGTATGTGAGAACCCAGAAGAAAGAATGAGCATCGCAACACTAGCCCCTAAAATATATAAAAGGCCTATAAAGGCTTCTATACTAAACACTTTTTTTTGTGCGTAAGCTATGAGCATAGCAAAGAGTAAACTAAAGCTTAGTGCCAATATATAAGAATATTGTGAATGGAAAAAAGCTATACTTGTTGCCACACCAATAGCTGCGGCTTGACCAATGGCAAGGTCTGTGAAAATAATATTTCTTTGAATGATTTTAAGACCAAAGTAAGCATGAATTGCCACAATGACTAAGGCGTATAACCAAACGCTTACAAGTATCTCAAACATTATCTACTCAACTCCTTATACATACTCTCATACATCTCTTTTAAACTCATTCCATAGGCATCTGCTGGCAAAATTATAACTTTGGCATTTGTTTTACTTTCTAAGAAAAGTGCTGATTTTTTAGGGTTAAAACTGCCTAGAACTATCAGCTTCGTATGAGATTTTTTGAGGATTTCTATAAGCTTAAAAGTATCTCTCGCAGAGGGAGAAACACCAGGGAGAGGCTCAATGGTGGCTATAGTTTGAATATTATAGCGTTGAAAATAATCGTCATACATCTTATGAAACTGTACAACTCTTAAGTTTTTTAGTTTAAGCATTTTTGTATCGTAAGTATGTAAAAATTCATCCCAGTCACTTAAAAATAGAGACAGATTTTCTTGATAAAAGGCACTATTTTTTGTATCAATTAAGCTTAAAAACTGTGTTATTGATTTTGCTAACTGAGGTACATTGTGAGGGTCAAATATAAAATGTGGATTGCCATCAGGATGTACATCTCCATCAGCTCTACTGAGTGATATAGGTTTGTCTTTAAGTTGGACTGATTGACTAAGTTCTAAAAAATGTGACTGAATTTTTCTGTTAGATGCTTTTTTTATAAGTGATGGTAACCAGCCTATTTCTAGCTGAGCCCCGTTTATTATCAAGGCATCTGCTCTTTTAACTTTCATAATTAAGGATGGTTTTGCAAGAACATAGTGAGGGTCAAATCGACCATCACTGAGTGTTGTAATTTCTAATTTATCTTTAGAAATTTGTCTTACTAGATCTTTTATATAAGGATAACTCACTGCAATATTTGTAGCAAATAAAGAAGATACTAATAAAGTAAAAATAAAAAATATTTTCATCTTTCTCTCCTAAAATGTGTGTGCTGGATGTGATCCAATGGCAAAATTCATCTCAAAAATTATCTCATCTAAATTTTGTTTTTCTCCATCTTCATCAAAAAGAGCATTATTCTTGTTATACTGAAGTCTAAAGAGTGAAAATTCACTTGCTTTATAATCAAGTTTAACCGAATAAGCATCTAAGTTTTTTTCTTTGTTTTGATTTATCCCATTTGTTATAACATCATTTTTATAAAAATTATCATACCTTAGACCAACTTTATACTCTTTGTTAAAAGCATATATTAGCTGGGCATAATAACCCTCTTGGAGTTTATCCATAGAGATATTTTTTGCAAAAGCATCTTTAGCATCATTTGGAATATAGAGTTGTCCTTTCATATCTCTTTGCATCCATTCGCCTTGAAATTGTAAGTAACTATAACTATCAAACATGGTTTTTGTTGTTAGCTCTATGTTTGTTACAGCTGTTTTTCCACTAAAAGCATGTGGATTTTCATCTCCTTGGTGATCTAGTCTTGATTCCCCTGATGCGTAAGAGATACCAGTTAGTAGTGTTGTGTCTCCAATGTCGGTAGAAGCCTTGGCATAAGCAATAAGCAAGTTGGGCTGTTGAGGTTTTTGTGAAACTATGTCTTCATTTTCATTAGCTGGAGTTATTGCAGATGTGCCAAAACTACTTTGGTTGTCACCTTGTAAAAGCTCAAAACCGAGGAGTGAATAAAAAGGCGTAGGGAGTGTTGTCTGCATACTTGCACCAATCTCATTAATGTTATGATTTCCAAAAAATGATTTATAAATAAGAGGAGCATCACTAAACTCCCAAATATGTTGATGCTGAGAATTTAAACGACCAAAGTCAGATAAAAACTTACCCCCTTTGAGTGTTAAACCATAAGAAAGACCTGTAGATGTAAAATAAGCCTCCTCTATATCTACACCGCTGTTAGAGAAGTGTAAAATAGCATTTAAATCAAAAAGGTTATCAACACTTGAGGCAAAACCTAATTCTGCGTAGTTTAAGTTAAAACCATTGTTTGCATTCATTGGAAGGTGTGTTTGTCCGTTATGTGAATGTGTTGCATAGATTCCATGTGCTAAACCCGGAACTTCTAGGTGTGCAATTGCACTATCTTTGATATTTCTTGAAGCATAAGATATATCTACTATAAGTGAGATATCTGGCATAAATGCACTTTGTGAAAAAGCACTTTTATAGGATGATGTTGGAGTTTGCGTATATAACTCTTTTGTTTTTTTTGGCTTCTCAGCAACTAATTTTTCTTGTGTTTGTAAACTTTGTACCTCTATAGCATTTGCAAAAATTGCACTACTAAGCATAGGTAATATAAACCATTTTTTCATAATAATCCTAATAATTTTTTTCTTGTTTTGTGAAGTGAATTATAAAAAAGGAGGGTCTTTGTTCGCAAATGTGAGTTTATGTTTTGGAGTAAGTAGATTTAAAAATAAAAAATTGATAAATAAAATAGGAATAAATACTAAAAACATACTCATTTTTATGGGAATTTCAGGATTTTCAACTACACAAATTAAACAAACTTCATTATTTTCTACATCAGCAAAATGATCATGAGAGAGATGCAAAGTTTCTAATAAAAAATAGAGTAAAAATAATACCCAGAAGAGTATTTTTATAGATTTGTTATGCACGAATTTCCTGTTGAGTTAAAATATATTTTCAAAATTATAGCAAAATTTGACTTAATTAAAAAACGAGTGCCTAAGTAATAAGACATAAGTATTCAATAGCTCTCGCTTCTTTTTAAAACCTTTTTCATCTCTTTATCAAAATCTGATTCTATTTTTTGAATTTTATTAAATTCATCATATTCATTAAATGCTTTTTGCTCTGCTTGACTTCTTGAGATCAGTCCTTTGTTTTCAAGTATTTTATATTCATTAAATTCAAGAAATTTATTTACCGAATTTGATAAACTTTCCATAGTAAAAGTTGTATGATTTTTTATAATTCTTTCAATATAATCAAGGTAAGCACTTATCGCACTTTCTAAATCTTTTATATCTTTTTCAGTTAGATAATTTTTTGCTATTACAGAATCAGATTTTAAAACTCTTCCATCTGGAGAGTTTTTCCAAGTTTGTAATCCCATGAATGGTTTTGTTTTGTCTGCACGGTTTTGTATTATCTCTGCTGATGTTTGCCCACTTATTGCATAGTGGAATTTATTTTGAACCCCTGCATAAAAATCTTTTGTAGTTTTTGAATTTTTATCATAGTCTATACTACACTCTGAAAATATATCTGTTATTTGCTGATATAGTCTTCTTTCACTTGTACGGATTGAACGAACTCTCTCAAGTAATTCTTTAAAATAATCTTTACCGAAATATTTACCATTTTTCATTCTATCATCATCCATTGCAAAGCCTTTGATAATATACTCTCTTAATATTTTAGTAGCCCATATTCTAAACTGTGTAGCTTGTGAAGAGTTTACACGGTAACCAACTGATAAAATAGCATCAAGATTATAGTATTTGGTTTGATAGTTTTTTCCATCTTCGGCAGTATGTTCCAAAATGGAACTAACTGAATTTTCTTCTAATTCTCCACTTTCAAATATATTTTTTAAATGTTTAGTTATAGCAGGTCTTTGAACTCCAAAAAGCTCTGCTATTCTTTTTTGAGCTAGCCATAAAGTTTCATTGTGTAGATATGTTTCGATTTTTATATCACTATTTGGTGTAGTGTAAAGTAAAAAATCTGTTAGTTCATCTTGTAATGTTATTTTTTTCATTATCTTATGCCTAATTTTTTATTTGTATATAAGACTACATCTTTTATTACTAACTTTTCAATAGCGGAGATAAATGTTTCCATTATTTCATAGTTTACTTGTTTATTTTGTATAGGTAGTGAAACTTTATCTTTTTGAATTTTTCTATTACTTATACTATCACCCCAAAAATATTTGTGTTTCAAGCTTTTATTAACACAAGTTGCTAGATATAGTTGATTGAATTTATTTTTTTTATTTTTATTTTTTGAATATAAAACTAAATTGTGAGTATCATTTGAATAAAAGTCTTTTTCTTGATATGTAACAACAAAAGTTTTACCTCCAATAAATACACAGTTGCCAGTATCAAGATATTTCTCATCGTATGAAATGTATGAACTTACGGCATTATTTTCAGTACTAGCACATAAATAAGGGGTTTTCCCACTATTCTTAGTAATATCTCTAGATAAAATATTGCCAGCATTTTTTACTTCAAATTCTTTTATTACATCAAATTCTTCAAATTTTTCATTCTCAAAATCTTTTAAAACCTGTTCTTCTTCCTCAGTTAAAGTATAATCTTTTAAGCCACTAACTAATAGATAAGCTTCTAATTCTTTTATTTTTTCATTTTCAAGTTGTGTGATAAAATTTTCCATAAATTTAAAATCAATTCTATTATTTTTGCTTGGTAGTTTGATTTTTATTTCAGCCATTGTTAAAATTGTAGAACCTAATCCCCAAGTAGAACTATTTAAAGATTTTTGAAAACTTGCAGTTAGATATTGCATAACTTGTTCGCTCTGATTTTCAAACTTTGCTTTTAAAACTTTAACTTTATTACCAGTAAAATATTTTTCTTTTTGATAAAAAACAGAAAATGTATCTTGTGCAAAAGATAATGTATTTTCATCATTTAAATATAATTCATCTTTAAGAATATATCCTCTAATACCATTATTTCCTGTTGTTCTTACTACATAAGGAAAACTATTATTTACTTGTCCATTAAATATTTTATTAAGTTCATTTGCATGATAAATTTTTTTACTTGAATTTATATTAAATAAATCACCTAACCTATATTCTCCCCACTCAACATTGTCTAATTTTTTGTTAAGTAGGGTATTTACTTTCCCTCTTCACCTCTTTGTTTTAAAATACTAGAAACTTCCCAAGACAAATAATCACTCACAGTTTTTTTAAAATCTTCTAAAGTTGGCTTTGTATCTATTGGTGCTGATTGATTCCAATCTGCTCCATTTTTAGGGTCAATATTACCTTCATAATATTCTTTTTCAGTAAATATATCTAAATTAGATTTACCAAAACGGATAAGTTTTACTAATTCTTCATATCGTTGTTTAGCTTGATTGGTATCTTTTAGATTATTACTTGCTTTTTTACGGTTACTTCTACTGTATCCATCATTTGAAAAGTCTATAAATTTTACCATCTCATCTTTATGATGTTTTTCATTTACTTTAAATACATATATATTAGTTTGTACACTAGCCTTTCCTATAAATATATCTATTGGCATTTTAATACTAGCTATTAGTGTGTGGTTTTCTAATATCTTTATATTATAGTCTTTTGCTTTTCCGCTCCCAGCTGAGTTTTGAATAATAATAGCTCCGTATCCTTTGTTCATCATATCAAGGGCTTTTTGTACAAAAATCATTCCATTTCCATCTGCTGAATATGGAGGATTTAACACAAAAGCATCAGCAGGAAAAGCTTTATCTGTCTTACCAAAGCCATAGTTTCCATCAAAATCTATCAATGAATCTTGATTTAAAATATTTGAGCTTCCATCACCCATTAAAATCATATTTAAAATTGCTAACATATACACTTCTGAAATAATTTCTAAACCTAACAATTGTTCAGCTTTTATCTTAATCTCTTTTTGGACTAGCTCATCAGGAGATGTAATAGATTCTTTTGCATCATTTAACATCTCATTCATAGCAGAAACTAATAATCCTGCTGAACCTGTAGCAAAATCCCATACGAAAGAATCCTTATTTACCCTTGCTAGTTTGACTAAAAGTGAAGTTACATAAGATGGAGTAAGAACTACATCATTAAGTTTATCTTGTGTGAAACCAAGCCAACTATACATTTCATTGAAAAGTTTACCCGTAAAATCTGTCGTTAAACCTATCTTATAGTATATCCCCAAATCATCTACAATTTTAGAAAAAATCCTTTTTAATTGACTTTCACCTTTACCCTCTACTACTTTGTTAATATTTTCAGTAGTAAGTGTATTTTCTAGTGTTCTTATGATTAAATTTTTCTTCTCATCTGGAATCTTTTTTTCACTTAAAAAGGCTTTAATTCGGTTAAGTACAATATCTCCATCTCTTCCAGCTTCAAAGGTTTGTGATTTTAAATCATCTTTTTCAAGAACAGGAACTTTGTTGGGTATTCCTATTGTTGCGATAATAGCAGATGCTACAAGATATACACGGTCTTTTTCACTTAATCCTTTTTCTTCTTTATAAATGTCATTATTGAGTTTTACTAAACTAGCATCTATCTCTTTTTCTTTTTGTGCTTTTAATTCATCAAGTTCTTCTTGTGATAAATGTAAAGTTTTTACTTTTTCGATAAAAGTATCAAAGTTTTCAGGTGATAGAAAAGAAAAATCCGAATAATCTCCTATCTTTTGCCCAACACCAAGATTATCTTTTGAAACGATATAAACCCCTATTTGATGGTTAATTTTTCCAGCAATATCTTTATACCCTGTCATACCAATCGCTATAATGTCTGTATAGCTTGTATGGTGAAGTAAAGCATTTGAATAGTGAATAGCACCATTTACTGCAAAATCTTTTATATTTTTAAAGTTTGGTTCATTTTTAGTAGTTCTATTTTCAACTTGTCCGCTAGAATTAAGTTTTTCTAATTTGCCTTTTAGTCCTTTGTATTCAATAAGTATTGGAAAATAATTTAAATTTTTATCTTTTATTATTAGTTTAGCATCAGGACGATTTCCACCTTTTCCACCTGCTTTAGATTCATACTCTTTAAGAGCCTTATCTATTTCACTATTTAAATTTTCTTGTTCTAGTTTGTATGGAAGTTTGTAAGATTTAAGCCATCCATTAGCTAAATCTGCAATATTTGGTTCTATTGATTGTGCCATTTGTTTTTCCAATGTATTTATTTTATTATATTTGTGAAATTTATATTTGATATTTTAGCTAAAGATTGATTTAATGTTGAGAGTTACTATGCCCTTTGAGTGTTAAACCATAAGAAAGACCTGTAGTAGTAAAATAAGCCTCTTCTATATCTACACCGCTGTTAGAGAAGTCTATTTAAGTAATAGGGCATAAATAACTTCATAGCTATGAATTTATTTCTGTCCTATTACTTATAAGTGGAGGGTATAGCTTGTGTATATAATTCTTTATTTTTTTTTGGCTTCTCAGCAACTAATTTTTCTTGTGTTTGTAAACTTTGAACCTCTATAGTATTTGCAAAAATTGCACTACTAAGAATAGGTAATATAAACCATTTTTTCATAATAATCCTAATAATTTTTTTCTTGTTTTGTGAAGTGAATTATAAAAAAGGAGGGTCTTTGTTCGCAAATGTGAGTTTATGTTTTGGAGTAAGTAGATTTAAAAATAAAAAATTGATAAATAAAATAGGAATAAATACTAAAAACATACTCATTTTTATGGGAATTTCAGGATTTTCAACTACACAAATTAAACAAACTTCATTATTTTCTACATCAGCAAAATGATCATGAGAGAGATGCAAAGTTTCTAATAAAAAATAGAGTAAAAATAATACCCAGAAGAGTAGACTTCTTGCAAAACTCCTATATGTCTCAGCACTTTATAGAGAGTTTTAATCAAGGCAAATATTCTCAAGCGTAGCCAAAGCTACGGTTGGG
>JADGEZ010000017.1 GCA_016744115.1 Sulfurimonas sp.
AGATCCTGAAGGAGCAAAACTGTTACCACTGGTATCGTAAAGAGGTGAAATAAGAAAACTTGTTTTACTGGTCTTGAAAAAGGGAACCATTATACTTTTTTAAGTTTATAAATTTAGACTATCCTAACATCAGTTCTTAATACTAAAAATAATAACTTAGATTCCCAGTCAAGCTGAGAATGACATTCATTTATGGTGGTATTATTATCATAATTTAAAGCCTTTGAGATATAATTGCGGTTATTATATTTAAAAGGTTATTTATGCTTTTATATCAGCCAGAATTAGGCTATTGTTACAATAGTGATTCTTTGTTTTTATATGATTTTATTTGTCATTTTAAGCCTAATGGAAGAGTTCTTGATGTCGGTGCAGGATGTGGTATTGTAGGGCATTTAGTAGCTCGTGATAATCCTAAAGTAGTATTAGAAGCTGTTGAAAAGCAAGATGCGTTTATAGAATATGCAAAACACAATGCAAGAGTAAACAAGATAGATTATACTTTGCATAAAGGTAATTTCTTAGAACTTGATTTTGAAGAAAAATATGACTATATAATTTCTAATCCACCTTTTTATCCAGAGGGTGTAACTAAAAGCGATAACGAGATGTTATTTAATGCAAGGTATAATATTAACTTACCGTTAAATGTTTTTTTTAAAAAGGTATCGCAAATTTTAAAACCGCAATCGCACTTTATATTTTGTTATGATGCTAGTCAATTTGCTTTGGTTTGTTCTGAGTTACAAAAAAATAAGATGAGAGTTGTTGATGTTGTATTTGTACATCCTAAAGCTGATAGAGAGGCATCATTGGTGATGGTTCACGCAAGAAATGGTTCTAAATCACTAATGAGAGTTTGGTCACCATTTATCAGCTTTGATGGAGATGTAGCAAGTAAAAAAGCACAGGATATCTATAAAAGAGCAAATACTTGGAGTATTAAATGTCAGCTATAATGCAAAAAGAGGGTTTTGAATACTCTTTTGATACTAGTGCTTGTGAGAGCTGTGCAGGAAAATGTTGTACAGGTGAGAGTGGTTATATATATGTGAGTAAAATAGAGATAAAGAGTATTGCAAAACTTTTAAATCTTGATGTAAGAGAGTTTGTACAAGATTATTTATTTAAAAAAATGTATAAGTACTCGATAAAAGAGAAGCAAAATGGAGATTCTTTTGAATGTACTTTTTACGATTCTATAACAAATGGATGTACTATATATGAGGCTCGTCCTTTGCAATGTAGAACATTTCCATTTTGGGATTATTACAAAACAAGGCTTGAGCAGTTGAAGTTAGAATGTCCAGGTATTAGAGATAAGGAATTAACTAATGTATAGATTGTTGTCATTTTGTATATTGTTATTGTTTGTTTTTCAAGGATGTACATCTACAATTAAAGTTGAACCTATAAAAAAAGTGCAAACATCAAGTAAAAAAATATTTGAACAAGAAGATACTATGATAGTATTTGCTCTTCGTGCAGAGCAAATAGGTGACTTTAAGAGTGCTGCTAAAATTTTTAATGAACTCTATGAAAAATCTCAGAGGAAAGACTATCTTTATCGCTCATTGCAAAATAATTTATACTTAAAACAAAATGAAGAAGTTGTTAGTAGGATTGAAGCACTTAATATGCAAGAAGATTATGTATTGGCAAGATTAAAAATAGTATCTTTGATAGAGATGCGTAGGTTCAATCAAGCTCAGTTACTAGCTTTAGAACTGCTCAAAAAAAGCAAGGAAGTAAAGGACTATGTATTAGTAAGTGAGATATATACAATACAAGAAAAATTTGATACAGCACTAAAGTATCTTGAGAGTGCCTATCTCAAAGATTATCATGAGTATATTCTTGATAGAATGTCAATTATACTATTTGTCAATCTACAAAGAAAAAAAGAGGCTATAGCCCAGCTTGAAACACATACTAGAGTTCACGGTTGTTCTGTTTTGATTTGCAAAAGGCTTATAGCTTTTTATGGTAACGAAGACGATATAGATGGTTTGTTATCTATATATTTAAGATATTATAAAATTAATTCTAATCCAAAGATTGCAAAAAAAATTGTACAACTTTATGAATATCAACAAGAATACGTTAAGTTAATGCTTTTTTTGCAAAAAAACCATAATGATGATGAAACATTATTAAGGCTGTATATAAGTAGTAAAAACTATGAAAAAACATTTCCTTTGGCACGTAAGTTATATGAAAAAACTGGTAAATTGAAATTTTTAGCAGAGAGTGTAATTTATGAATATGAAGGGCAAAAAAATAAAAATTCTAAAGAATTTCTAAGAAATATATCCTTTAAATTTGAAGAACTTTTAGCTCAAGATACAAATCATTTGTATTTAAATTATTATGGATATATTCTTATAGAACATAATGTAGATATAAAAAAAGGGATGGGGTATGTGAAGAAGGCACTAAAATTAGAGCCTAATTCTTCATATTATTTAGACTCTTTGGCATGGGGATATTATAAACTAGGTAAATGTGAAGAGTCTTTTCGCATTATTCAAAGAGTTGTTACTTTAGAAGGTGGTGACAATCCAGAAGTATTAGAACATTACGAAGCAATAAAAAAATGTAAAGGTAAATAACAAAAAATGATTTTAGATGATATTATAAAAAAGACAAAAGAAGATTTAAAAAAAAGAGAAAAAGAATTTTCTCTTGATTGGTTAGGTCGCTCTTTAGCATTTAATGCACGAGTGCCAAGAGATGTCATCCCTTATTTAAAGGCGACTGAGGAGGACCCATATAGAATAATTACAGAAGTTAAAAAGGCCTCACCATCTAAGGGTGTGATAAGAGAAGATTTTGATCCACTAGCAATTGCACAAAGTTATGAAAGAGGTGGGGCTAGTGCAATCTCTATCTTAACAGAACCCCATTTTTTTCAAGGTTCTCTTGATTATTTAGGTGGGATTAGAAGATATGTTGGTATTCCACTTCTTAGAAAAGATTTTATCGTATCAAGATATCAGATATTAGAATCAACTGTTCATGGAGCTGATTTCATACTTCTTATAGCCGCTGCACTAAGTAAAAAGGAGCTAAAAGAACTTTTAGCATATACTAGACATTTAGGGATGGAAGCTTTAGTTGAAGTACATGATAAAAGTGATTTAGTTAAAGCGATTTATGCAGGAAGTGATATTATAGGTATTAATCATAGAAACCTAAAAACCTTTGAGATGAATATGAACTTATGTTATGAGCTTATACCCTTAATCCCAAATGGTAAGATTATCGTTGCAGAGAGTGGGATATACGAGCACGGACAACTTGAGGATTTATCTAAGGCTGGAGTTGATGCTTTTTTAGTGGGAGAGTCTTTAATGAGAACGGATGATGAAGAATCCGCATTAAAAAAACTAAAGTTTGCTTCATTAGCAAACTAGAAAGGAGGCATATCACAGCTGATTCATGCAAGCCTGTCATTTTGAACTTGATTCAGAATCTAGTAGACCCTGGATCAAGTTCAGGGTGACAAAATAGGTAAAAAAGTTTGTATGAATCAGCCCTCTGGGAGGCATATGCCTCATTTATGCCCTATTACTTATCAGGCTAGTAATTTTTTCACACACTCATTTATCCGTTTTCCATCAGCTTTACCTGCTAAGTCTTTAGATGCTACTGCCATGACTTTACCCATCTCTTTCATACTAGAAGCTTGTACTCGTGTTATAATTTCTTGTAAAGCTAGGCTGAGTTCATTATCACTCATTTGAGCAGGTAAATAGGGCATATAAAAAGCTATCTCATCAACTTCTATCTGAACTAAATCATCTCGATTTGCAGCTTTGTATTGAGTAATAGAGTCATTTCTACTTTTGACTTGTTTTTGAATAATTTTTATTACATCTCCGTCACTAAGCTCTTTTCTCTCATCTACTTCTATTTGTTTAAAAGTAGATGTTAAAAGTCTGAGTGCATCTCTTTTTTTCGTTTCTTTTGCTTTCATCGCATTTTTTACATCTTGGTTGATGATTTCTCTTAATCTCACAGTACTTTCCTCGTAATTTGGAACTATTTTTGCTAGAATTATAACAAAACAAATATCAATATCAAAGAGAACTTATGAAGAAAAAAATATATACAGTTTTGACGCTTTTATATGTTATAATATCGTTAAGCGGATGCACAGCTGGTTTAACAGAACCTGAGATAGATTTTGAACCACCAGTTTATGTTGAACAGATTCCAGCAAAAGAAGAAAAGCAAGATTATAGTGCAACAGGAAGTATATTTGGACAAGGAGATAATCCGCTTTTTTCAGATCATAAAGCAATGCATGTGCATGATATTGTAACGATTGTAATATCTGAGAGTGCAAAAAGTTCAAATATTTCATCAAAGCAGTTAAATAAGTCTGATTCAACGGATCTCAATGCAGGTATATTTTCAGGTAAAAATGGTTTAGTCAAATCGGCTGCTAGTGCTTTAAATGGGTTAGGTGGAATAGGTTTTAATGCATCAACGCAAAATGTATTTAATGGTTCAGGAAGTGCACAAAAAAATAGTTCATTTACGGCAACTATCTCTGCAAGAATTGTTAAAGTATTGAGTAATGGAAATTATTTCATCTCAGGTAAAAGAGAAATTTTGATTGATAATCAAAAACAAATAATTCAAATAAGTGGTGTGATAAGACCTTATGATATTGATCAAAACAATAGAATAGATTCATCACATGTTGGTGATGCAAAAATTTTATATAAAACTCAAGGAGATGTAAATCGTGCAGGACAACAAGGTTGGGCAACAAAAATCTTACAAGCAGTTTGGCCATTTTAGATTTATAGTTTTTGTCTTTTTATTTTCTATGCTTTTAAATGCTTCGTCATTTTCAGAATTTAAAAGCGTTCAAATGGAAAAATTTCATGAGTATAAAGATAATAATGATAAATTATTTAACAATTACCTTCAATCAAAATGGGAAGAGTATGAAGCAAAAAAACCTACGCCTCTCTACACACTCATAAAACCTAGCGAAATTATACCTGCAAAAAAGAAAGAGAGTAAAAAACTCGGACCAAAAGTAAATATAGATATTCAAGGAAAAGAAAAAACTCCTCTTAGTATAAATATAATTAAAAATATAATAAAAGATATTCACTTTGATTTTTTTGGAACACAGCTTAGTTTGGATACTCCCTTTGGGCTTAAAAAAGCTAAATTTTATCCTCAAAATCAAAAAGGAATATCAATCTTTTTTAATTTACTAGTTAGGCTTGAGTATAAAAAATTTATTTCGGACATAAAAAATATTACGCAAGATTTAGCTTTAAATGATTGGGGAAAATATCTACTAATTAAAAAGATAAGTGAAAATATATTTGAATCTCGAAATGATTCAAGACTTTTATCATGGTTCATTTTTAATAAACTTGGCTATTCTCTTAGAGTAGGACTTGCAAATAAACAAGTTATTGTTATGTATAATAGCGAAAAAGTGATATACGATACTCCAAGTTATAGGATTAATAATAAAAAGTTTTATGTACTTTCTAATTACGCAAAAGGTCGTATAGGAAGACTATATACATATGAACATGATTATCCAAAATCAAATAAATCACTTGATTTATCCCTAGGCACTTTACCAAAGTTAGGGCAAGATTTGAAAATGAAACATTTGGTATTTAAGCTTGATTCTATAAAATATACAATAGCATATAGATATAATCAAAATATAATAAATTTCATGGCAACTTATCCTCAAGCAGATTATGAAACTTATTTTAATGGGGCTATGGATACACAAAGTTATAATGATATAGCCAATGGACTTAGAAAATATATTAATAACAAGACCTCAAGTGAAGCTATAAATTTTGTTTTGCATTTTGTGCAACTTGCCTTTAAATATGAGGTTGATAGGAAACAATTTGGAAGAGAAAAAGTTATGTTTGCTCAAGAGACTCTTTATTATGAAAACTCTGATTGTGAAGATAGGGCAATCCTTTTTGCATATTTGGTGAAAAAGCTTTTTAAAATAGGTATAGTTGGAGTAAAGTATAAGGATCATATGGCAACAGCTTTATCCATTCCTATGAAAGGTGATAGTGTAAGAGCAAATTCTAGGAAATATATTATTGCTGATCCAACATATATAAACTCTATTGTGGGGCAAAGTATGAAAAAGTACAAGTCTAAAAAACCTGAAGGTTTTGTTTATTTAAAAAAAGAAAAAGGATGATGTAATGAGAAAAAATTACGAAGCATTTAAAGCATTATTAGCAAAAGGTGAAAAATTAAATTTACTCTTAATTAATATAGACAGTTTTAATAATATTAATGATTGCTATGGTTCTGAATGTGGCGACTTAGTTTTAAATAGAATAAAGACAACTTTAAATACTTTTGAGTTTAAAAACATAGATATTTATAGACTTGAGATAGATGAGTTTGCCCTTGTAAGGAACTTTGATTTTGATGTCCAAAGAAGCATTGAGATAGCGGACACAATTATATCTTTTTTTAATGAATATGAGATTGAGTTAGATGAAGATTTAGATGTAAAAATATCTTTAAGTATTGGTATAGCAGAGGGAATAGGTTTGAGGGTATTAAACAATGCACGAGTTGCTATTAAAGAGTTACGCTTACATACTAGAGGTACATACCATGTTTACGATATGAAGTCTCCTTATGTAAGAGCAACGCAAAACAATATTTACTGGATAAACACTATTCAAAGAAGTCTTGCTGAGGATAATATTGTTGCTTATTTTCAAGCTATTGTTGATAATACTACAAATAAAATCACAAAGTATGAATGTTTGACAAGAGTATATGATGATGGAGCTTATGTTCCTCCTTTGGAGTTTATGAAAGCAGCTAAAGAAGCAAGAGTTATATCTTTAATCACAAAGTCAATTATAAAACAAGCATGTAAAATGTTTAGTACAAATAATTATGAATTTTCTATTAACATAACAAATGATGACTTGGAGTTAGAATATTTAGAAGAGTATTTACTGAACAATACTCAAATGTTTAATATTAAGCCTCAAAGGGTAATTTTAGAACTTTTAGAAGATATTCCTACTTTAAAAAAAGGGACGATTATTAAACAACTACTCTCTTTACAAGACAAAGGCTTTAAGCTCTCTATTGACGACTTTGGAAGTGAAAGTTCTAACTTTTCAAGGCTTTTAGAATTTCAACCTGATTATCTAAAAATTGATGGATCTTTTGTTAAAAATATAGTACATGATAAAAAAAGTCAAATAATTACAACAGGGATAATCTCAATAGCACATCAGTTGGGGATAGAGATAATTGCAGAGTATATTCACTCCCAAGAGGTTCAAGATAAGATAAAAGACTTAGGTATCGATTTTTCTCAAGGCTATCTTTTTGGAGAACCTTCTAAAGAATTAAAAGAAGTTTTATGAAATTTTAGTAGTTAAAAGCAACCTTGTAAGTAGGATCATCCTCTTCGTAAGAACAATGAGGACCTGCAAGTTTAAGTATCGCCTTGCAATCAGCTGATAGGTGACGAAGTAGTAAATTTTTCCCAGATTCTTGATACTTCTTTGTTATCATATCTATCGCTTCAACACCTGAGGCATCCATAACTCTTGCATCTTTAAAATCAATTACTACTTTTGGAGGATCATTTTTAACATCGAAGTTATCTCCAAATGTTGTAGCCGAAGCAAAGAAAAGTGGACCATCAAGCTCATAAACCTTTGTTCCATCATTTTCAACATGAGACTTAGACCAAATCTTAGCGTGTTTCCAAGCAAAAGCAAGAGCAGAGATAATAACTCCAGCAATAACGGCAATAGCCAAATCTTCAACAACGGTAATAATAGTAACCGTAAGCATAACAAAGGCATCAGTACGAGGCATTTTGTTGAGTCTTGAAAAACTTGACCACTCAAATGTACCTATGCTTACCATAAACATGATACCAACTAGCACAGCTACAGGAATAATATTTAAAATATCACTCATAGAAACAACAAGGACAATCAATGCAACAGCCCCAACAAATGATGAAAGACGACCAATCCCTCCAGAAGTATAGTTAATGATAGATTGACCAATCATAGCACAACCTGCCATTCCACCGAAGAAACCACAAGTGATATTTCCAGTTCCCTGAGCTATACACTCTTTGTTAGCAGATCCACGAGTGTTACTTAACTCATCTAACACAGAAAGTGTTAGAAGTGATTCTATGATACCAACAAGTGCGACAATCACAGCATAAGGAAGCACTAAGATAATAGCATCAAGAGAAAATAAATACTCTGGAATCCCAAAACTCGGCATCTGACCTGCATACTTACTCATGTCATCTAAACCACTAAGAAGCAAAGTATTTGCACCTGTAAAATAGACCCCAAGAGTAATAGCGATAATTGCAATAAGTCCAGCAGGAATAGCCTTAGTAAATTTTGGAAGAAGATACATAATAGCCATAGTTAAGACTACTAAAACATACATCATATAGCCTTGTCCCTCAAAAAATTTAAACTGTGCCGTACCAATGACAATAGCTAAACCATTTACAAAACCGTGAATTGCAGGGGTGGGAACAAGGCGGATAAATTTTCCAAGTTTCAAAGCCCCTATGGAGATTTGGATAAGTCCAGCAAGGATAGTTGCTAAAAGTATATAGTGCAGTATCCCCATGGCTATAGCATCTTTATCTAAGCCCTCAGCCGATAAAATACCATTTGCCTCAATACTAAGTCCAATTAAAACAATAGCCACAGCACCAGTAGCCCCAGAAATCATCCCAGGCTTACCACCAATAAGAGATGTTATAAGACCTAAGATAAAGGCAGTATATAATCCAACTATAGGACTGACACCTGCGATAAATGAAAATGCAATAGCTTCTGGAACTAATGCAACGGCTACAACCAATCCTGAGAGAATATCATTTTTGATATTTTTTGATGTATATTTTTTTAAATCGAACAATTAAAAGTACCTTGAAATATAGTTTTTAAAATTTGCGAATTATATCGAAAAAGAAATTAAAGTATCTATTTTACTTATTAAAATCAAGTCTTTCTTGAATCAGTTCTGATATATGTTCAAGCTCTTCTAAAGTCATATTTGAATAACTTGTTACATCATTAGGGTACATCCCTATAATAATTAGCCCATATGCTATTTCTTTTTGTTCTTCAGTAAGCATTGAATTTTCTGCAGTCTCTTCAAGCACATTTTCCATTAGTTCATTATTTTCATCTATGCCTGCTATTATTAGTTTAAAAAACTCTATCTCCATAAGAGTACAAATCATATAGTGAACTTCCAAATCTTTGGGATTTTGATCTCCGAGTTCTAGTAAGTCATGAGTTATTAAATAGTACATTCTCTTGTCTATCTCTTGAACTGCTACTCTTCTTTTTCTTTCTTCTCTTAACTCTAACATCTCTTGCGTATCTTCTGTCGCTGCTTTTGCATCTTCTTCACTTAAAGCATCTTCTACAAATGCCCCTAGTTCTTCTGCTTCATCGGCAGAAACACTTACTTCTACCCCTGGTGTCATCTCTAAATTTAATAGTCCAATATCATGCTTCATATATTCTCCTCATTTCATTTTACAAGTAATATTTCATCCAACTCTTCTGCATAAACAATCTCTTTTTCAAGAAGTAATTTTGATAAACTTTCGATAATATTCCAGTTTTCATTTACTAAATTTCTAATATTTTTTTCACCCTCTAGCATCCATCTCTCAAGTGCCATCTCAATTTTTTCATGATAATGACTTGTATCCTTAGTGCTTATGGATTTTGCGTCCATAACACCATTTATATTTATGTATCCTACTTCTTTATCCATTCCATAATGTGCAATTGCTGTATAAGCATCACAAGTTGCTTGTTGTATGTCGTTTGATGCACCTGTGTCTATACCATCTACATCACCAAAGAGTTTTACTTGTGCGGTTCTTCCAGCTAGAGATATACATATTTTATCTTTAAAATCTTTTACCGTCATGTTGTCTTGAATATCATTGTAATTATGTGAAGTAAAATTTTCGGTCTTGTTTTTAGGTGTTAAACTTACATACTCTATATGCAGATGTGGCATCAAGATTTTAGAGATAACTGCATGTCCTGCCTCATAAATGGCTGTTTCTTCAAACATCTGCTGGGGAGAAAGGTAAGAATGTCTTTCTCCATATTTAATGGCATTAATTTGCTCTATTAAAATATCTTGTGTTATTGCAGATAATCCGTGTCGTAAACAATAAAAAGAGGCTTCTTTACCTACGAGTTCGAGTTGAGCCCCTGATAATCCAGCAGTGTACATAAGTAACTTATTTATATCAAACTCTCCACTAACAGGTTTTTTCTCAATCACTTTATTTAAAAAATATTTTCTAGCATCTTTATCGAGGTTATTAATCTCTATATGAATCTCTATCCTTCCAGGTCTAATAATTGCTTCATCAATATTATCTTTAAAATTTGTTGCGGCAACTACAAATACATTTTCGCCATTATTATCGCTAAATCCATCCATTTCAGAAAGGAGTTTATTTATAGGTACTTCTCTACCGCTTTGTCCATCACGCTTTCCTATAGTATCTATCTCATCTATAAAAATAATAGCAGGTGCATACTCTTTGGCTTTTGCAAAAATATTTTTTGTCTTTTGAGGATCGAGTAATTCTAGTCCTGTAACAGAGATAAAAGGCAAGTCAGCTTCTTTGGCAAATGCTTTAGCTAACATTGTTTTTCCAGTCCCTGGAGGTCCAAAAAGTAGCATCCCTTTTGGTGGTATAATGTTAAAACTCTCTAAGCGTTTAGGTTCTTTAAAAAAGTTAATAACCTCTCGAAGTCTTTGTTTTGCCTTATGATGACCTGCTATATCATCAAAAGAAATATTTGGTATATCAAATACAAGCCCATCTTCACTAAAATCTTTGATTCTTGTAACTTGTTTAAATTTACAAGTATTCATTTTGTAAGTAATTACACCGTTTTTATCGCTGATACTAGCATCAATTTTAAGTGTTATATTTTTTCTAAACAGCTCCTTCACAAGCATCTGATCTTCTACAAGAGGGTTCACTATATCCTTTAAGTATTGCACGCAAGTTTTAGATAAAGAGACTTTTATCTGAGTGTATTTTTTACCTGGATTAGCATTCATCATATACTCTATGATAGCGTTAAAAAATGTTGTGCTTACCTTGTCTTTGATACGCCTTGCATCAAGTTCTGGTGCGAAGTTTAGTATCTGAATTTTTAAGAACTTATCAAAATTATTTGCCTCGTCAAACTCAATCTCATACTTAGCTTTAAACTCATCCTTGTAAGTAGAAAATACTTTTTTTGCAATATTTGCATAGGCATCATAATCGAGCTTGTTAAACAAAACGATATGAGCTTGTGAAAACCTAGAAACTAGCTCAGGAAGAATAGCTTGTTGCATCCCACCACTTCTACTATCTCTCTTTTTTTCTCGTCTAATGGCTTCAAGTATCATAGATTCAGCTTGAATATAATCATGTTTTATGAGGTCTTTAAATCTACCATCAAGATAAAGCTCTTTACCTAAACTTGTGGTAATAATAAATATCGCCTCTGTAAAATCTACAATATAGTTCGCATTTTCATCAGAATAAATAATATCAAGATTTTCACTACATGGATCATCCGTGACCTTATCCCAACCACAGCCATCACGCATTTTACCACCCTCAAAAATCGAGAGAAGATTACTTTGAATGTTTGTATCGCATTTTTCAAAAGCATCAAGAACTATGATAGCCTTAGGATTTCTATGTACAAAGCCTGTTAATTGACCAACACCATAGCCTTTCCATCCAGCAGGATAACCATAAAGTTCTCCGCCGTTTTGTTGATGATACTGAGTCATATCAAACTTCATGATTTTGTATTTTGGTAAATATTTGCTCATAAGTTCAGCCAAATAAGTTTTACCAGTAGCAGGAGAACCTAAAAAAAGATAAGTTCCCTTAGGAGCTTTTTTATTTTCCATGATGTCGTTTTTCATACTGTTTACAACGGTATTTATCGCTTGGTTTTGTCCAAATAAATCTTGAGAGAGATCTTTTTTTAATTGTTTTGCAAAAGTTATATTTTTTTGAGCCTCATTTTCTTCTTCTATATTTTCTAGTTCATCTTCATAATTAGTTTCGTATTTTTCAACTTGGGCTTTTACTAGTTTTTGTGTTTGTGTCATAGTGAAAGATTACGACTTTTAGCGATACGCTGTAGCATAGCATCAAGGTTTCCAGTTGATCGTACTTCTACAATGGCTGTTACAACTCCATGTAAGGCAACATAAGCTAGATAAGTTGAGAGGTCTTGAGTATCACTCTCTTTCATTTTTTCTTCTATCTGTTCTTTTTGTGCTTGACTTACTTTAAAAGTGAGTTCGACAGAAGTCTCTTCTTTTGAAACATCTACAGGAGAGAGCGTAAATGTTTGTGTTTTTAAGGCGACTACTTTTAAATAAGCAGAAATATCATCAAAGCCATTTTCTGATGCTCGTAAGATTATCGTTTTTTTTTGTGATGGTGTTACTTTAAAGTTTATATCTATTGTTGTATTCATATTTATAGTTTTCCTTTTAATTTTACTTAGTGATTATATTATAAATTATATTTACTCGAGATTGTATTTAATATTAGAGCTAAGCTTAAGCATTTTAACTTCAAAGAACGGCTGTTTATACAGCTCGTCATTCTGAACTTAATTTAGAATCTAGCACAAGATACTAGACTCTGAATCAAGTACAGGGTGATAAAAGAGCGAAATAAACTTATATGAATCAGCCATGAACTTCAAACCTTTAGTAAACCCATTTTAATTAAAATGGAGTATAATAACTTTTTAAATATAGATGGAGAGATAAATGATACAAAAATTGAAAAAGTACTCTACAACAAACACCTTAGTAATTTTGGGTATTGTTTTTGGTGTCTTGTTTGGAAGTTTTTTACCTGAACTTGCCCTACAACAACAAGTAATTGGTCAAATGTTTATAAGCTTTTTAAAGATGCTTGTTGTTCCTCTTGTCTTTTCTAGTATATATGTAGCCATAATGGGACTCGGAAGTTTAGAAGATTTAAAAACTATAGGCTTAAGAACTATCGGTTTATATCTTTTAACAACAGCCTTAGCGGTGATGCTAGCAATAATAATCATGAATATTTTTCCAATTGGAGAGCCTGTATCTTCTGATGGTCTTTCTTATTCAAAAGCATCAGAGATAGCAGAGTTTTCCCTTAGTGCTATGCTTTTGAGTTTTATTCCAACAAATATTTTCAACTCTTTATCTGCTGGTGCTATGATGCAGATTATTGTGTTTGCCATTCTTTTTGGCATAGCATCCCTGCACTTAGAATCACATCGTCAGCAAACTATGCTTGACTTTTTTACCGCTGTTACAAATGCAATGCTTACAATGGCGGAATGGATTATAAAACTTACACCTATTGGTGTTTTTAGTCTGATCTCTTATGTAATTGCAGAGCAAGGTATAGAAGTTGTTCTAGGACTTTGGAAATATATGTTAATGGTTATAAGTGTTTTATTTATTCACGGTATTGTAACGCTTCCTATAGTTTTATCATTTTTTACTCGAATTAACCCTTACAAATATTTAAGTGTAATTCGTGAAGCACCTATCATGGCATTTTCAACAGCCTCAAGTGCAGCTACACTTCCAGTATCTATGCGTATAGTAGAAGATGTAGGGGGCGTTGATAAAAAAAATGCTTCTTTTGTTCTTCCTCTTGGAGCTACTGTTTCTATGGATGGAACAGCTGCATACCTTACAACGGCAGTTTTATATATCTCTCATTTAGCTGGTGTTGAATTAAGCTTAATGGAGCAAATTTTACTTGGAGTTACCGTTGTGGCACTTAGTGTAGGTGTAGCAGCACTTCCTAGTGCATCGCTTGTTATGATGGTAGTGATTTTAAACCAAGTTGGTTTACCAGTAGAGTATATCGCTTTGATAGTGGCAGTAGATAGAATCTTAGATATGGCAAGAACTTCTTTAAATGTTACATCTGATTTGGTTGTAGTAAAAATCGTAGATCATATGCAAAAGAAAAACTTATAATTTAAGCAAGAACTAGCCTTATGGAATGTAAAATACATTTTATAAGGAAATCTATGAAAAAAATAATATTAGTCTTTCTATTAGCATTAAGTGTATCTGCTAAAATGATAACTCCAAGTGATGTATATAGCCTTTCAGTTTTAATCCAAGATCATCTGCATTTTCTTCTAAAACATTATAAAACGGAACATACTCATGGAGCGATACTGAAAAAAAATAAAATTTTATTTACAAAAATTAAGCCAAGAAATACTTGGGAAAAAGCTTATGAAATTTTAGTGAAAATAAATATACTTAGAGAATTTCATCATCTACCAAGGATAGAACCAGTAGGAGTAGAAGCTATTAGGTATTTAAATCCTGATATGGTATATGAAATGAATGAGAGGATACTAACAGAATTAAGAATATTTGGAATGCATGAAGATATAAAATTTCCAAACTTTAAACTTGAAGTATTTAAAAACAAGGCACCTTTGGATAATTATAATGCATACATAGGTATATCTAGATCTTTTGATGAACTCAATAAACGCTCATTCACTCCAAATTATGTATATGCTGAGACAATGCGAATATATGATGACATAACAAATATTTTAGCACATCTCAATGTTGAAGATTTAAGTATCCCAGATTCGATAAAAGAAGATACTTTACCAAAAGATGTGATGCATGTATCTATGCAAATGCTTGCTCTTATTGGTTCTTTACAAAGAAAAGTTGGTATAGAATCAGTAGATTTTTCAGAGTTTGATAAAAAAGATAATATTACACCCAGTAATGTATTCGCTGCAACTGGTTTGATAATTTCAGAACTACAACCCATAAAGGCATATATAGGCTTAGAAAAAAGTGTAACACCTTCTGCAACGAGTTATACTAATAAAAAGCCAAAGAATGTTGAACAGTTAATGCGTTGGAATTTTAAAAGATTAAAGCTTATCTATAATTTAAATAGGAAGACTTTATGAGAGGATTATCTTTATATAACAAAATATTTTTACTTTTTGTTACAAGTTTGCTCGCCTCGCTTAGTATTATTGCTTGGTATGGTTACAAAAGTACCTCAGATGCATATATTAAATCAACATATGATACCTCATATCAAAATATAAAAACTGTAGAGGTCGCTATAGAGAGCGAACTCTCTCATGTCCCAAAAGATGTTATCTTTGTAACAGACTTTTATGCTTTAAAAAATTTCATGACATGGCGACTCATGGATGAAGATAAAAAAGCAAATAAATGGAAACGAGTATTTTCAAATGCACTTCTAGATTTTTTATATACAAAAAAAGATTATTATCAAGCCAGAGTGATAGACCTAGATGGAAATGAAATTGTAACTGTTAAATATATTCCTAAACTAGATAAAGTAGTCCTTATAGAAGAGTCTAAGTTGCAAAATAAAAGAGGAAGAAATTATGTTGAAATTACTAAGAACTTAAAAAAAGGTGAGTTTCATATCTCTGAGATGAATTTAAATATTGATCATGGTAAGATAGAGAGACCTTTTATGCCTGTTATAAGATTTTCAACTCCAATTATTGGTTCTAATGGAAAGGCAGTTGCTATCTTTGTTCTAAATTTTTATGCTCAAAGTATACTTGACTTAGTTGATGCACAAGCGCATGCTAATGAGAAAAAAGGAATTTCTTATTATTTAGTAGATAAAAATGGAGATTACCTGTATCACAATAGAAAAGAAAAAAGATGGGCTAGTCAATTAAAACATACCGTTACTTTTAATCAAGAACATTTTTCAATAGAAGATACTTTTAAAAATAAAAAAGAGGGTTCTTTTTCAAAAAATGAAAAAATCTATTCTTTTCATAAAATCCAATCTTTCTCACTAGAGAAAAATAAATTTTGGTATGTTATTTCGAGTGTTGATGAAAAAGATGCTTTAATACACCTTGAAGATTTTAAAGCGCTATTTATAGTTTTAATAGTCTTTGTGATGTTACTTGGTTTTTTTATTGTTCGTTTTTTTATTTTAAGAATTACAGCCCCGATTACCTTAGTAACGAAGCAGTTAAATGCTTTATCTCGTGGAGAGATTCGTAAAGAAGATATTGTTTATAAGTCAGAAGATGAGATTTCTCAAATAGTTGAATCTACAAAAAAAGTCACATCTTCAATTGAAAAAATAATTAAACAAGCAAACTTAGTAGCAGATGGTGAGTTAAATAAAGAGATAAAACTTCTAGGGGAAAATGATGCACTAGGTTTAGCAATCAATAATATGACCAAAAGGCTTCAAGAGATTGAAAATTTAGCACAGAATCTATCACGCGGAAATTATGAAACAAGTGTTGTAGCAAAAAGTTCTAACGATAAGCTTGGTTTAGCTCTTATTAATATGATTTTTTATCTTCAAAAAGTTACAAATCTTTTTGAATCTATAGCAAAAGGAGATATTGAACTTGACTATGAAGTTATAGGAGATGAGGATAGATTAGGCAGAGCAATGTTAAAGATGATAAGCTATCTAAAAACTATAGTTAATCAAGCTAATGCTATATCTCAAGAAGATTTTTCGCAGTCTATTGAGCTTAAATCAGATTATGATACTTTAGGCTCTGCTATGGTTACAATGACATCTATTTTATCAAATAATCATACAAGAAACAAAGAAGAAGTATATTTTAGTGAGGGTGTAGGTGATTTTAGTGATATGCTAACAGGTATAGATAATACTGAAGAATTAGCTCATGAAGCCATCACGATGATGACGAGATACATTGATGCCTCAAGTGGACTATTATATATTTATAATGGTGAAAAAAAATGTTTAAACTTAGTGGCTTCTTTTGCCCACATCAACAGAAGTGAAGCTATGAGCTTTGACATTGGAGAGGGAATAGTAGGGCAAGTTGCCTTAGACAAAAAATATATGTTATTAAAAGGTATAGAAAATGATAACTTGAAAATAGAGAGTGGAATTATTTCTGCTCAACCTCAAGAAGTGTTTATTTTTCCTTTAATTCATGAGGGGGAACTCTTTGGAGTCATTGAGATACTAAGTTTTAATATGTTTTTAAAAATTCAAAGAGATTACCTTTTAAAAGCAGCTGGAATTTTGGCTACTGCCCTTCACTTAACAAGTCAAAATGCACAAATAAAAGTACTTTTAGAAAAATCTCAAAGAGCTTTTGAGGAGTTACAAACTCAAAGTGAAGAACTTCAAGAATCAAATGTGCAAATGGAAGAGCAACAACAACAACTTACACTTCAGTCTTTTGAATTAAAAGAAAAAAATGATACCTTAGTCCAAGCGAAAGAAGAGATAAATAAAAGAGCAGATGAATTAGAAAAAGCTTCAAAGTATAAAAGTGAGTTTTTAGCAAATATGAGCCATGAACTTAGGACACCTTTAAATTCCATAATTTTACTTTCTAAACTACTATCACAAAATCAAGATGATAATTTAAATGAAAAAGATATTAAAAAAGCAAAAATAATAAATAAATCAGGAAATGATTTATTATTTTTAATTAATGATATTTTAGATTTAACAAAAATAGAATCAGGAAATATGGAACTAGACTTAAATACAGTACATACTAAAGACTTTTTAGGTGACATGAAAGACCTTTTTGGAGAAATAGCACGAGAAAAAAGTATTGAATTTATTGCTATAGATAATTTTAATTCTCAATTTATAAGTGATAAGTCAAAATTAGCACAAGTTTTAAAAAATATTTTAAGTAATGCTATGAAGTTTACAAGTGAGGGTAGTGTTTATTTAGAAATTTACAAGGATAAAGGTAAGCTAAATATTCTTGTAAAAGATACAGGGATAGGTATTGCTAATGATAAAATAGAGGGTATTTTTGAAGCATTTAAGCAAGTCGATGGCAGTATTAGTAGAGAATTTGGTGGGACAGGCTTGGGCTTATCAATCACAAAAACTATTGTTGAGTTAATGCAGGGAGATATAATAGTAGAGAGTAAAGTAGGAGAGGGGACTTCTTTTATCATCTCGCTTCCATTAAATGAAAGCTTAAAAAAAGTGCTAGTAGATAAGATTCCTCAAATAAAGCAGGAGATAAATCCAAAGAAACAAATACTTTCAGTCTTACAAGAAGAATCTATTGTTGATTACTTTGATGATGAACTTCGAGGTAAAAATATCCTTATAGTTGATGACGATAGTAGAAATATATTTACCTTAACTTCAGCATTAGAATCTTCAGGAGCTGAGATATACACTGCTTTTAATGGACAAGAAGCTCTTGACTTATTAGATGAAGAAGAAGAAATAATTAATTTAATCTTGATGGATGTTATGATGCCAGTTATGGATGGGCTTCTAGCCATTGAAACTATTAAAGCACATGACAAGCATAAAAATATTCCTATTATCGCTATTACCGCTAAAACAACCATTGAAGACAAACAAAAATGTCTTGATGCAGGGGCGGATGAATACCTAGCTAAACCAGTTGAATTTAACGCACTCTTTGTGATGATAAAGGCTTGGATACACTAAAATGATACAATCATTTAGAGTGGGATATTTATCCCATATTCTATTTACATTACCAGTTGATTTAGGGGATGAGAAACTTTTATCCTCCGAGCTTAACAAAGGTTACAAGAAATATCATTTAGAATTTGGAAAAATATATAATATAAATATAAATATTTTAAATATTTTGTATCAAGAGATAGTAATAAATAAAAAAAATATACAAATAATAACACATACAAATAATTTATACAGGTATTTCAATAAATTAGGCTTTGATGTTGAATTTATCTCTTTAGTCAAAGAGTATGTAGTTCATATTAACGAGATAGAAGTGGTACTCATCGGTGGAAGTGCAGACTCTTCTCCTAAAATAATAGAGATAGTAAAAAACACTCATTTAAATGAGCTTTCTTTAGTGATAGTTCAACATGTTGAAATGGGAAGAAAAGGAATTTTTGATGAGATTTTACAGCATTATACAAAGCATGAAGTAAAGTATGCACAGCAAGATGAAAAACTTAAAAAAGGTTTTATTTATATAGCCCCAGACTCAAAACACTTAAAAATAAGAGATGGTTCTTTTCATTTAAGTGATGAAGAAAAATATAATTTTTCAAAACCATCAATCTCTTTGAGTTATGAGTCCTTTTCTAATTATTATAAAGAAAAATTACTTGTTATACAAGAATGTGGTTATGTAAATGATGGTGTCGATAAATTACCTTTACTTAGAGAAAATAATTCTAAGTTACTTATTCAAAATATCCAAGAATGTGTTGCTAAACCGATGATACAGCATGCACTAGATTTAAAATTACATGATTATGTATTTAGTGAACTAGAGATTATTGAATATATTAATTTTCTCAATAAAAAAACTTCAAAAGAGGTGTGGATAGAATATCTTTTATATAGAATATATGAAAAACATAATAATGACTTTAGATTTTATCATAGAGATACAATAAAGCGTAGATTAGAAGTATTTATGATAAAACATGAAATTAAGTTTATTAAAGATGCCATAGGTATAATTCTTTTTAACAAGGCTGCATTTAAAGGTTTTTTTTTAGAGTTATCTATAAATGTAACAGAGCTATTTAGACACCCCAAAGCTTTAAATAATATGTTAAAAGTCATAAAAAAAGAGTTAGAAAATCAACATCATATTCGAATTTGGAGTGCAGGGTGCAGTAGTGGCGAAGAGGTATATTCGGTTTCTATACTTTTAGACTGTTTGTCTCTTTTGGAGAAATCAATTATATATGCGACAGATTTCAATAGTGTGATACTAGAAGAAGCTAAGAATGGAGTTTATTCACTTGAGTCAATGCACAGAGCAAAAGAAAACTTGTCTATACTTGATATTAATATAAACTTAGAAAATTATATGGATAAAAAGAAAAAATATTTTCTAATAAATGAGAAGATAAAGAAAAAAACACATTTTTTTCAACATAATTTAGCGACAGATAGCTCGTTTAATGAATTTGATATTATAATATGCAGGAATGTTATTATATATTTTGATTTTAATTTACAAAAAAAAGTATTTGAACTTTTTTACAATTCATTGAAAGTTGGTGGATTCCTTATTTTAGGTGATAGTGAAACTTTAATGAAAGAATATTGTGATAAATTTGAGCAATATAGTAATGTTAGTAAAATTTATAAAAAGGTAATTTAATGAAAAAAACAATCCTTTGTATTGATGATATTGAAGCAAATTTATTCATTGTTCAAAGTGTTATAGAAGATATGGCAAGTGACTTGTATGATATTGTTCTTGCTAGTTCTGCAAATGAGGGCTTATCTATACTCTTAAAGCAAAAAATTGATATAGTTTTAATGGATGTAATGATGCCAGATATAGATGGCTTTGAAGCTACTAAAATGATAAAGTCAAACCGTAAAACTAAAGAGATACCAGTGATATTTTTAACAGCTAAAAATGATGATGAAACTATAGATATTTGTTATAAGGTTGGTGGCAATGATTATGTAAGTAAACCTTTTAATCATGTAGAATTACTCTCAAGAATATCTTTTCATCTTGCTTCAAAAGAAAAGGACAGATTATTATTAGAAGAAAAAGAATATACACAGAGTATTTTAGATTTGCAAGAAAACCTTATCTTAGTAACTTCAGGGACTCATTGTATAACCGCGAACAAAGCACTTTTAGATTTTTATAATATAAATAATATGTATGATTTAAAAAAGAATTTTGTGTGTATTGGTGAAACATTCATAGAAGGCGAAGATTATTTTAGTTTAAATCAAAGTAGAGAAAAATTTCGTTGGGTAGATGATGTTATAGAACTTTCTCAAGATAAAGATGTATTAGTGAAAATTTTAAAAGCAGGTGAAGAATATATTTTTAATCTAAAGGCAACAAAATTTATAAATCAATACATCTTAACTTTTACAGATATTACACAAATATCACAACAATCTTTAGAATATAAGCATGAAGCAAGTTATGATTCTCTCACTCAAATTTATAATAGAAACATGTTCCATAGACTAATGGAAAGAAAAATAATAATATTTAAAAAGAAGAATACTTCTTTTGTATTCATTATTTTTGATATTGATCATTTTAAAAATGTCAATGACAATTATGGACATTTAGTTGGAGATGATATTTTAATAAATATGGCAAAACTTATACAGGGTCATGTAAGAGATCAAGATATTTTTGCACGATGGGGTGGAGAAGAATTTACTCTTTGTTTTGATGTTGGAATAACAAAGGGTATAGAGATAGCTAATAATTTACGAAGATATATTGAAGAATATGCGTTTAAAGAAGTTGTAAATATTACTTGTAGTTTTGGTATTACAGAGTTTAGAAATAACGATAGCTTAGATAGCATGATAAAAAGAGCTGATGAAGCCTTGTATGAGGCAAAAGAATCTGGACGGAATAAAGTTTGCCAAAAAGTCTAATATCTTAAATTATAAAATACATTATAACGGATAAGTGTTTTCTCACTTGGTCGTGGATACTTTGCATAAGCATATTCCATAGTAACTCGTGTGATTTCATCAAGCATAAAATAACCACTTTTTTCTAAGAATTTAAATTCGGACATACTTCCATCAGGGTGTAAATAAAATTCTATAATATTACTTTTATTAGCATTTATCCCAATTAAATTACTTACACTCGCTTGTCTGTTGAGTACGCCTTGTGTTATTCTTTTCATGATTTCTTGATTATCAAGAATATAATTTTGTTGTGCAGTGCTAAGTTTTCCAAACTCATCACCATAAAGTTGTAATAAATCTTTTCCAAGACTAGTTCCACTTGATGTATGAGTAGTATTTTCTTGTATAATCTCATTTGATCTATCTGTATATAGCCAATTCATACCTGATTCTTCTTGTTTGTCTTGAAGTATTGTTTTTTTTATTTTAGTATTTTTTAGGATTAAAGGTTGTTCTATAGTTTTAAAATTGAGCTTTACTTTTTTTTCTACAACAGTAGGTGTATATTTTACTAAAACTTTTTTAGGTATTTTTTTTATTTGAGAACCTTTTGGCATTACTGGCATCTCTTTGGGTGGAGGAACTTTTTTTTCTATTTTTGAAGAAATGTTTTTTTGAATGGGTTTAGGTTTTACTAATTCTCTTAAAGAGACTTTTATTTTTTTTTCGATTTTATTTTTTGTAAGACTAGGTTTTAATTTTTCCATACGAAGATAAAGAAGTAAAAATATAAAATGGATTAAAAGAGCAATAAGAAGAGCAAAAGAGGAACGATTCATAAATGGATTATACAAAAATAAAATTAATACTACTTTGCTATAATTAGAACAAAATATTTAGCAAGGAAAATCATGAGTACAGAGGCATCATCAAGAGCATTTAAACAAGCACAAGAACTAATCCCAGGAGGAGTGAACTCACCCGTTAGAGCATTTAAAAGTGTTGGAGGAACTCCGATATTTGTAGCTGGAGGTGAGGGCGCATACTTGAGTGATATTGATGGAAATAAGTATGTCGATTTCGTGCAAAGTTGGGGTCCTCTTATATTTGGGCATAGAGATGAATCTATTGAAGCAGCTGTTATTGAGGCAGTAAAACATGGGCTAAGTTTTGGAGCTCCAACTTTGGCAGAAACAAAACTCGCAAAACTAGTAGTTTCTTTTTTTGATTCTATTGATAAGGTGAGATTTGTAAGTTCTGGTACTGAAGCTGTTATGAGTGCTATTCGTCTTGCTCGTGGATTTACAAATAGAGATGATATTGTAAAGTTTACAGGCTGTTATCATGGGCATAGTGATGCACTCCTTGTTGAAGCAGGATCAGGTGCAGCTACATTTGGAAATCCAAGTTCTTTAGGCGTGCCAGCTGATTTTACCAAACATACTCTTTTAGCCAAATACAATGATATACAAAGTCTTAAAAAATGTTTTGAGTCTTCTAATAATATAGCCTGTGTTATTATTGAGCCAATTGCTGGAAATATGGGTTTAGTTCAAGCAGATAAAGAATTTTTACTAGAGTTGAGAAGATTATGTGATGCTAATGGAGCATTATTGATTTTTGATGAAGTTATGAGTGGTTTTCGTGCAAGTATTAATGGGGCAGAATCAATTACAGGTGTTAAACCAGATATTATAACACTAGGAAAAGTTATTGGTGGCGGTATGCCAGTGGGTGCATTTGGAGCTCGAAGTGAAATTATGGATATGCTATCACCAGATGGCCCAGTCTATCAAGCAGGTACTTTAAGTGGAAACCCTATAGCTATGGCAGCAGGTTACGCAGCATTAAGCAAATTACAAAAAAACTCAAGAGTAATGGCTGTTTTAGAACAGCGTGCAAAATCTCTTGTCCAGGGGATGCAAAAAGAAGCAAAGAGTTGTGGTATATCCATGCAGGTGGATGTTAGAGGAAGTATGTTTGGATTTTTCTTTAATGAAAAAGCTGTTAAAAACTTTGATGATGCTAGTAATACTGATGCAGAGCTTTTTGCAAAATTTCACTCTCTTATGCTTAGAGAGGGTTTTTACTTTGCTTGTTCCTTATATGAAACAGGATTTATCTCAACAGCGATAAGTGATGCGATGGTTGAAGAGACTATCAAGGCAAGTGCAAAAATATTTAAAGAGATTAGAAATGTCTAGTACAGAACAAAAAACAAAAATCAAGCCAATAATCGAGGCAGCTGATCACTTATCCCTTGGTATATCCATGGTTGTAGCGGTAGTTATGGGTGTGGGGATTGGATTTTTGCTCAAAAATGTTACAGAGATTGCTTGGACATTTTGGATAGGTGTTCTTATAGGAATAGCTGCTGCGGTTTTAAATGTATTTAAAGCCTATAAAAGACAACAAGCTATGTATAATGAATTAGCCAAAGAGCCTAGGTATGCTGTGAAAAAACGACTTGAAGAAGAAGAAGATGATGACTAATATACAAAAAGCTATGCTTTATATGGGCTTGTCCGAGCTTATTGTTCTCTCAAGTTTAAGCCACTCTATAGCAGTTTATATGAATGTTCAAATGGCATTTTTAAGTGCTTTATTTGTAATTCTTGGCTCATCTTATGCGTATAAGAGTATGGTTATTGGAAAAATCGACAATACTCAAGAGGGAGACGAAGTAGCTTCTAAAAGAGAGTTACTTGATACGATAGAAGACCCTCATGAACTTTATGATGATAAAGATGTAAGCAATACACCTACAAAAGATCTTCAATCGGTAGTTAAAGAAGAACGAGCGAAGATTAAAACAGTGAGCGTAGAGAGTTTAAAACATGGAGTGCGTGGTGCTTCTTCATTTTTTAGGTTAATTCCTTATGCTTTTTTAGTTCTTGGATTTATCGCCTTACAAAACAATGGACTTTTAGATATAGGTATTTATCTCCCATCCTTACTTCTTGGAATCATCGCAGGTTCTGTAAGTGCAAAAGAGCTTTTTTAAGATAAGATCATAGGGATATTGATAGTTATAGTGTCTTTTATCTCTATAATAAAATTACTATTTTTAGCAAAGTTGTTTAAGGCATCTGTAGCCTTATCATCTTGTTCTTCTGCACTCACACTTATAGAAAAAAGGCTATATTTTTTTTCTTCATATTTTATGTGTTCACCAATTCTAAAAAATATTTTTGTATGTATCTCTTTATTGTTTTTAAAACAGAAATATATTTTATTGAGTATTTTAATAAACTCATTTGAATTGATAACTATTTCTGGAATTGTTGGATCAAACTCTTTTAAAAATACTATATCAGAGTTAATAGAGTGCGTTGAAATAGATACATCAACAAGAGCATAAATATTTGTAAGCTCACCTGTTGGTTTTGGCTTATCAATCTTAAATGAGGGTATTTGATAGAGTTTAATACCTATTTCATCTTCAGTTTCATATCCAACGCTCAGACCAAAAAACTTAAATCTTCCAAATTCCAGTTCTAAAAAAGTTGTCTTAAACCCATAACTTATGTTTGCATAAGTTGAGGCTAGTTCAAAAAGCTCAGAAGTTTTAGCAACACCTAATAAAAACTGTGCCTGAGCATTAAGTGAAATGATTTTTCCATTTGAGCCAAAGAGTATAAAAGGATTATAATCATGTTCTAACCATTGCTGCTCAAAAGTCATAAAAGTTTTTTACTCTTCTATATAGTTTTTAAGTTTACGCCCAACCTTAGGATGCTTTAACTTTTTGATAGCAGATGATTCGATTTGACGAACTCTTTCACGAGTTACACTTAACTCTTTTCCAATCTCTTCTAATGTTCTATCACTCTCATCATCCATGATTCCAAAACGAAGTTTAATAACTGCTTTCTCTCTTTCATTAAGTTGTTCTAACACAGTTTCTATTTGAACTTTTAAATCATCTTTTAATATTGACTCAGCAGGTGAAACCGAAGTTTTATCTTCAATAAAGTCACCAAAACGACCATCATCTTCACTGCCAATAGGAGCTTCAAGAGAAATCGGCTCTTTAGTAATCTTGATAACATTTTTAACTTTTTCAACTGAGAGACCAACCTCTAAGGCAATTGTATCAACATCTGGCTCTTTCCCATGTTCTTGAAGATGTTTACGCATGATTTTATTGATACGGTTTATGGTTTCTATCATGTGAATTGGGATACGAATAGTCCTAGCTTGATCAGCAATAGCTCGTGAGATAGCTTGACGAATCCACCATGTAGCATAGGTTGAAAATTTATAGCCTTTTTGGTACTCAAATTTATCAACAGCTTTCATGAGACCAATATTCCCCTCTTGAATTAAGTCAAGGAAAGGTAATCCACGGTTTGTATAGCGTTTAGCGATTGAGACAACTAGTCTAAGATTTGATTTAGCCATTTTCGTTTTAGATATTTCAGAAATATTTTTACCACGCTTAATTTGTTCTAAAATATCTGCTAACTTATCTGGTTCCATGTCAAAAGAATTTTTTGAAGCTTCTTTTGTTTGAACAAGTTTTTTAATTTCCATATATGTAGAAACCATAGTCGCTTCTGGAACCATATTTGCAATATCTTCTTTTTTAAGCTCTTGAATTTTATCAACTAAAATTTTATGATTAGCTCTTAGGGTAGTATTGAAAAGCGGAAGTTTGTACTCAAGGCGTTTGAGTTCTTTGTCGTATCCATCATCACTTTTAAGAGCAGTTTCCATCGCTTTAACGAGTTCGTTGATAAGTTTAGATGTTGGACCTAGGTCTAAAAGTTTTTCTTTTAAAACAGATTTCTTAAATGTTACACCAAGAAAATAATTAATAATATCTTCACTTATCTCAGTATCAAAATCTTCAGGAATTTTTCCGCTTAGTTTTATCCAGTCTTTTTTTGCTTTTTCAAGAGCTTTGAAGCTTATTGTTACTTTTTCAACTCTACTCTTATCATCGCTAAGTGATTTAGCACTATCTTTTTTTTCTTTTAGCTCTTCTTTTTCATCACTTGTATTTTCATCTGAATCTTCTTTCTCATCTTCAAAGCTTTTAAAAAGTTCTTTAACTCGTCGTTCACGATTTATAAGAGGTTCTTTGTAATCTAAGATAAATTCAATGAGATAAGGAACAGAACATATAGCGTCAATGATAATCCTTTCCCCGCCTTCTATCTTTTTAGAAATTTCTATCTCTTCTTCTTTTGTAAGAAGTGGGATTTGACCCATCTCACGAAGATACATACGAACTGGCGAATCAGAACGAGACCACTCTAAGAGTTCATGCTCTTTTAAAATATCAAATTTATCAGACTCGTTATTTTCAAGCATTTTTCTTTGGGCATCTCTTCTGGCTTTTGCTTCTTTATCATTTAATTTTTTTGCATGTTCAGAAGCTGTATAAAGGCATACTTTATTTTTCACTGCTAATTTAAAAATATTTTTAGCCTGTGCAGCTGTTGGTTGTTTATCAAAAAGCTCGACAAGAGATTCATAAGTAGTACACTCTTTAGATTTATGCTCGTTAAAAAATGCATCTATTGCTTTATTGAGTTCTTTTGCTGTCATAATTGGGCTTTGCTCCATTAGATTTATATTTAAGTTTTTAAGAAAGGATTATACCGAAAATATCTTAATAGTTACTTTTTTTAAACATATTTTTTTGGAACATATTTTGCTTATAACTTCAAAAGGGGTTAGAAATGCAAACCGGATACTATAGTGCAACAGCTGGAATGGTAGCTCAATTTAATAGACTAGATACGATAGCAAATAATCTCGCTAATGTGAATACGGTTGGATTTAAAGAAGACAATCTTATTGTAGGTGATTTTATGAGGGTTTTAAAAGAAGCTAGAGATGAGCTTCCTTTAGAAAACAACTCAAAAGATGGTGCTAAGTTTTTAAATAGAACGCTTACAAAAGCACCTCAAATAGTTGATGATTATACAGATTTTTCTGTTGGAACTATGCAAAGTACTTCAAATCAGATGGATATGGCACTCTCTCAAGAGGGTTTATTTTTCGCTGTTCAAACTCCTCAGGGTGTTCGACTTACTCGTGATGGTTCTTTTACTAAAAATGATGAGGGTGTTTTAGTAACAAAACAAGGCTATGAAGTTTTGGCAGATGATTATTTTTCTTCTGGAAATACTATTTCATTTGATACGCAAGTAAGTACGATAAAAGTTGATAAAAATGGTCAGATTTATACAAATCTACCAAACAATGTAAGTATGGCAAAAAACTCAAAACTCTTTATTGCAAGACCTGACAATATAAATAACTTACAAAAAGAGGGTGACAATCTTTTCAAATACGATGGAATTGAACTTTTAGATACTCTAGGTGAGAGTGGGGGAGTGATACAAGGTTTCGTTGAAAAAAGTAATGTTAATGCTGTAAAAATGATGACACAGATGATTGAAACAAATCGCCTTGTTGGGATGTATCAAAAAGCTATGAGTTCTCAGATGGATGATATGAATAACGATGCGATTAATAAATTAGCAAGAAAAGCTTAAAAGGAAACACAGATATGATGCAATCACTATATACAGCTTCAACAGGAATGTTGGGGATGCAAACGCAAATCGACACAACAGCAAATAATATTGCCAATGTAAATACTATAGGATTTAAAAAATCTCGTGCTGAGTTTGCTGACTTAATGTATCGTGTTATGCAGTATGCTGGAACATCAACGAGTGATGTTACTAAAAGTCCTACTGGTATTGAAGTTGGTTTAGGTGTAAGACCAACTGCGATAAACAAAATATTTTCAGAGGGTGCTTTAAAACAAACAGATAACCAACTTGATATTGCAATTACAGGAAGAGGATTTTTTAAGATGGAGTTACCTGATGGCACAGAAGTATTTTCAAGAAATGGTGCTTTTAAGATGGATGCAAATGGGACAGTTGTAAATAGTGATGGTTATACGCTTATCCCTCAAGTTGTAATTCCCGAAGATGCTACAAATATCAGTATAGGGACGGATGGAATTGTAACCGTTGTACAACCTGGACAAACTCAAGCCACACAAATCGGTCAAATAAATACAACAAACTTTGTAAACCCATCAGGACTTCATTCTATGGGAGATAATCTTTATATAGAAACTGATAGTTCAGGTCAGCCAGTTGAGGGTACTCCTGGTATTGATGGGCTAGGTGTATTAAGACAAGGTTTTGTAGAACTTAGTAATGTTGAACTTGTAGTGGAGCTAACCGACCTAATCACAGGTCAAAGAGCCTATGATTCTAACTCAAAAGTGATTACAACATCCGATGAGATGCTTCAAACTACTAACAATCTCAAAAGATAAGTTTAATCTCGACGCAAAAACGGATAGCGGAGTCAATTTCTATTAGTAAATCCTTATCCTATTATTTATCAAAGATTAGAGTCATTGGACGATTTGTACGAGCAGGACAAACACAAGGCAGACAAACTCTCTAATAAATACAAAAAACTTTATAAATCCACATAGTCATTCCGTGCTTGACATTGGTTTTTTATTTCTTAACCTATATCAATAGCTTAGTTGTATTTTTATACTATACTGTTGAAAAGGAGTTGCAATGGGATTAATATATGCCGAACAAGTAGATTTCATGAGTCTTGAGTCAATGCAAGAAACACATGAGCGTGAGATTAAAATTTTAAATGATATTGATAAGCTTGCTATAGACCATCAGTTAGATAAAACAGATCCAGCGCAATTAATAGCGAAAATAGAAGAATATATTGTCCATGTCAAAGAACATTTTGCAAGTGAAGAACGATTGATGAGAAAATATAATTTTCCTTCTTATGATATGCACAAAACAGCACATGATATGTTTTTAGCAGACCTTGATTATGCCACTTCTCAGTGGAGAAGATCTGCAAATATAGAAAAAATAACTAACTTTGTTCGCAAAACACCTGAATGGATAGTTTTACATGTAAATACAGTAGATACACCAACATCAAATTACCTTGTAAAAATGATAGAAAAAGAGTCTATATCAGGTTAATCCGATGAAGTGTTTCATGAAGCCCATAAACAGGATGTTTACTGATTCATTATAAGCTATTTTTAAGAATTATACTTTTAGTTATTTTCTTTTTCTAAAAACATAAAGCCCTAAAATAAGGCATTTAAAATCTATTTTTTTTAAAAAAATTATTTTATAGAAATCTCATCGGATTTACCTAGTCAATATAGTAGGTTTTAGACCTCGTGTTTTTCATTAAGCGCTTTTTAGATATAATCGCAAAATTATATATTGAAAATTAGGAATTATAATTATGCAAGAAGCAAATATTGATGGAAAAGTTTGGACTTTTGGAAAAGATGTTGATACAGATTTGATTATAGCAGCAAGGTATCTTAACACTTCAGTTCCAGAGGAATTGGCGAAGCATGTTATGGAAGATGCTGACCCAGAATTTGTAAATAACATAAGCGTAGGTGATCTAATCGTAGCTGGAGAAAACTTTGGTTGTGGAAGTTCACGAGAACATGCACCTATCGCATTAAAAGCTGCTGGTATTGCTGCTATTATCGCTCCAACTTTTGCGAGAATTTTTTATAGAAATGCTTTTAATATGGGACTTCCAATCTTTGAACTAGACCAGAGTGCAGAGATAAGTGAAGGAGATGAGTTAAGTGTAAATATGAATGCTGGCACAATCACAAATAAAACAACAAATAAATCATATAGGTTTACTCCCATCCCTGTTTTTATGCAAGAACTAATTAATGCGGGTGGTTTAATGAACTATGCGCAAAATGAAATGAAAGGTAAATAATGAAATCATATAAGATAACACTCATTAAGGGTGATGGAATAGGTCCTGAAATCATAGACGAAGCTGTTAAAGTTTTAGATGCTGTTGCATCATGTTCTGACTTTGATTTTTCCTATGATGAAGCTTTAATGGGTGGGAGTGCTTATGATATTACAGGAGAACCTCTTCCAAAAGAGACTATAACAAAATCTCTTCAATCAGATGCCGTGTTATTTGGTGCTATTGGTGGTAACAAGTGGGATAATCTTCCTCGTGAATTAAGACCAGAGAGTGGACTTTTAAAATTTCGTAAAGAGTTAGGTGTTTATGCAAACTTTCGTCCTGCTATCGTATATGACGAGCTTATCAATGCTTCATCTTTAAAACCAGAAATCATTAAAGGTGTTGATATTATGGTTGTTCGTGAGTTGATTGGTGGTATTTATTTTGGTGAACCAAAAGGACGCACGGAAGATAAAGGCTGGAATACTATGGTTTATACTCGCAAAGAGATTGAACGAATTGCTCATCGTGCCTTTGAAGCAGCACAAAAAAGAGACAATAAAGTCTGCTCCATTGATAAAGCAAATGTTCTTGATGTTTCTCAACTTTGGAGAGATGTAGTCACTGAAATTTCTGAGCAATATCCAGAGGTTGAACTGACTCACATGTATGTAGATAACGCAGCTATGCAACTTATCTTAAATCCAAAACAGTTTGATGTAATGCTTACAGGAAATATATTTGGTGATATATTGTCGGATGAGGCTTCTATGCTTTGTGGGTCAATTGGGCTACTTCCATCAGCATCCATCGGTGAAAGAATAGGAGTATATGAGCCTATACATGGTTCAGCTCCAGATATAGCAGGTCAAGGTATAGCGAATCCTATCGCAACAATCTCTTCAGCGTCCATGATGCTTAGATACGCTTTTGGCGAAAATGAAGCTGCTCAAAAAATTGATGATGCTATTAAAAAAGCATTAAGTGAGGGTTACAGAACTCAAGATTTAGCACAGTTTGATGCTAAAGAAGTTTGCTCAACGAGTGAGATGGGTTCTATTATCGCTAACAATATTCACAGATAAACATTAAATGCAAACTCTCACATTAGCTAATATCTATGAACTCCAAGGTCTTAAAGAAGAGGCTCTTGATATTTATAAAAAAGTCTTAAAAAAAGATTCTTCAAATAGTGATGCAAAAATTGCTATTAGAAGGCTCTCTGGAATGAGAAGAAAATTTTTAAATGTAAATTCTCAAATGAAAGATTTTTTTGTAAAGATGGATACAGATGTGGAGTTTAATGAATTTGAGCGATGGTTATTAAAATCATGGAGTTAATACTATGGAATTAAAAGATGTTATATTATCCACGCTTGCAGAGATGGAGGAGACACCTCTTAATCTTAAAGAAAATAAGTTTGAAGTAAAAGAAAAAATAATTCTTCAAGAAAAGATTGTTCTTGAAGAAAAAAAAGTTCTTCAAGAAAGTGCAGAGACAAATGTATCAGAGAGTGAACTTATGTATCTCAACTCCATTAAAGAGAGATTACTAGTACTATTTGAAGGTTTCCAAGCACCCAACAATACAAATATAGAAGCAAAAGTAGATATGACACTAAACTTTTTAGAATATACCTTAGCAACTATAGAAACAAGAGTCCAAATCCTTGAAAAAAGGAAAAAATAGTGAGTCAGTACAGGGTCCTAATAGATGCTAATGATGAAAAAGGTATTGTCTATAAAGTATCTACTATTTTTTTTAATTATGGCTTGAATATTCTTTCAAATAATGAGTTTGTTGATTATGAAAATAATAAGTTCTTTATGAGAAGCGTAGTGGATGGAGATGTAGATTTATTCCAGCTGCATAAATCCCTTCTTGAAATTTTACCAAAAAATTCTTCTCTTGATGTGATTGAACCTAAAAAGAAAAATATCATTATAATGGCTACAAAAGAGATACATGCCATAGGTGATATACTTATTCGTCATGAAGCAGGTGAGCTTGATGCGAATATATTAGCGGTTATATCAAACTATGATAAGCTTGAATCAATTGTAAATAAATTTGATATTCCATATATTACAATCTCCCACGAAAACCTTGAGCGAGAAGAACATGAAAATAAAATCATTGAATGTATCAGTAAGTATAAAGATGTTGATTATATAGTTTTAGCTAAATATATGAGAATACTTACTCCTAAGTTTGTAGAAACATTTAAAGATAAAATCATAAATATTCATCACTCCTTTTTACCTGCCTTCATTGGGGCAAACCCTTATAAACAAGCCTATGAAAGAGGGGTAAAAATCATTGGAGCAACAGCACATTTTGTAAACAATAATCTCGATGAGGGTCCAATCATAGCCCAAGAAATAATACATGTAGATCACGCCTATAGTTGGAAGGACATGCAAAGTTCAGGAAGAGATGTTGAAAAAGTGGTTCTCTCTCGTGCCTTAAAACTCGCCCTTGAAGATAGAATCTTTGTATATGCTAACAAAACGGTAATCTTTTAATGTCTTTTAATTTAGTTTTAGTGCATCCTCAAATTCCAAACAATACAGGTGCGATTGGTCGTCTTTGTGTTAATGCAGGAGCTTCATTACATCTCATTAAACCTATAGGTTTTGATATTGATGAAAAAGCTGTTAGAAGAGCAGGGCTTGATTATTGGGATAAACTTGATTTACATGTTTGGGAAAGTATTGAAGAATTTTTTGAGAAAAATAATATAAAAACCAATGCTTACTTCGCTACAACAAAAACAAACAAACCTTACTTTGAGGCGGAGTTTAAAGAAAATGACTTTATTTTTTTTGGAAGTGAAACCGCTGGAATACCAGAAGAGATTTTAAACAAATATAAAGAACAAAATATCACAATACCAATGAGCAAAGATGGAAGAAGTCTTAACCTAGCTATAAGCACAGGAATAATACTCTATGATGCTATTAGGCAAAACTACCCTACATTTAGAGAAGCTTAAATGTCATTTTTAGATGTTTTTATGTTAATACTCTTTGTTGCTTTTATGTTTTTTATATTTGGCGGTTATCATAAGGAAAAATACAAACAAAGACAAAATGATGATGAGTAAATAAGGATATAAAATGAATACTTTAAGTGTCATCGTTAAAGAGATTAAAAATATAATCTCAGATGATTTTACAGCTAAAAAAATCTTTGATAAAGATGTAGCAGATATTTTAGGTATTTCACAAATGAACTTTGCAACTATGAAAAAAAGAAATAAAATTCCATATCTTGAACTTTTAGATTTTTGTGCGGTAAAATCTATCTCTATAAACTGGATGCTATACGGACAGTCTCCTGAGAGCTTAATAGAAACTACAAATAAATTTTATATGATTAAGTACTTTGGTAATATATCTGCATCAGCAGGGGGTGGATCTGATAATATGGATGAGGAGATGCAAGTACTAAAAATTCCAAAGCAATTTATTTTTAGGCTGGGAGGTCATAGTGAATTAAAGTATATAGAAGCTATTAATGTATCTGGTGATTCGATGGAACCTACTTTTTCTTATGATGATATTGTCTTTATAAATAGGAACAAAAAAGATTTACACAAGGCTGGAGTATTTATCATCAGAACAGAATCTGGCTTATTTATAAAAAGAGTTAAACAAACAATAGATGGTAAGTTTGATATAATTTCTGACAATAAAGTATATGAAACACAGACCTTAGACCTTAAAGAGATAGAAGTTATTGGGAGAGTTGTGAGTAGATTTGGAGATGTTGATTAAGGGAGGTATATGTTGCAATACATTGTAAGTGTTTTTATATTTTTATTATTTATTTCGTGTGGTACTATAGAAAAGAAGATTATTCCCTTAAAATCTGAGGTGGATTTATCTCCCATAGTCGTGCAAGATTTGATAAATATTCCTCAAGATGCTAGTTATTATACTGCTAATATCAACGAGGATAAGAAACTTATATATGATGAATTTGAAAAATCATATTTTAGTATGTGGAACATAGATAAGCCTAGCCAGACTTTAAAAGATATTCAATGGTCTTTTGATTACTTTAATGCTCAAAAAAGTTATGGTGAAAATTTATTGCCTATAAAGAAAAGTTTTTTTGATTCTATGTACAAGATGTCTAATTTTGGAAATTATTTGCATCTAAATAAAAAGGCTTTAACTCTTAAGTATACAAATATAAGAGCCTTGCCAACCAACAGACCACTTTTAAAAAATCCTGCTTTAGCTGGAGAGGGTTTTCCCTTTGATTATCTTCAAAATAGTGCTATAAATCCTAATGTGCCTTTATTTGTTTCTCACTATTCTAAAGACAAACAATGGCTTTTTGTCTTTAGTAGTTATACTTATGGTTGGATTGAGAGTAATAATATTGTTTTTATAAGTGATATAAATGCTCAAAAATGGCAAAATGCAAAGCAAGTATATATAACAAAAGAAGCTATTTCTCTTTATACTCAAACAAATAAACCACTTTTTAAAACAAGAATAGGGATGATATTTGCCCTTGTAAGTGAAAGTGAAAAAAACTATACAGTCCTTAGTGTTTCAACTTTTAAAAATAATCAAGCAATGTATCATAAGTCTTTAATATCTAAAAAATTTGCTTCATTATCACCCTTATCTTTAAATAAAAACAATATAGATACAATCATTAAAGAGGTCTCAAAAACAAATTATGGATGGGGTGGGGTGTATGAACAAAGAGATTGTTCTTCTACCTTAATGGATTTGTTTACTCCTTTTGGTATAGCCCTTCCTAGAAACTCCTCACAACAAGCAAAAATAGGAAAAGTGATTAAGCTAAGTCATTTAAATAATTTAGAAAAAGAAAAATTGATTAAAGAAAAAGCAGTGCCTTTTGAGACATTACTTTATAAAAAAGGTCATATTATGCTTTATGTAGGAGTATATAATGATGAAATCATTGTATTTCATAATACTTGGGGAATTAAAACAAAGTTAAACAACAAAGAGGGAAGATTTCTTATAGGGAAAACTATATTCAGTACTTTGAAAATTGGAAAAGAGTTAAAAGACTATGACAAAAAATCAGAACTTTTAAAAAATCTTCAAAGCATGAATATCATTACTAGATAAAGTTAGTGCAAATCGGAATTGAGTTTAATCTCTCTTGTTGAACGAGATGCAGTAATCTCACCTGTCATAGAGTTTTGTCTAAAGTGAATACCCGAAAAGTTTGATAATTGTTTTGCTTTAAAAATCTCACCCTTCATATTTGCATTTGTATTTACTTTCATGATTTTAGTAAGTTCCTCTGGATAAACACCAATCTTTGTACCCTCAAGTATAGCTAAACCAGCATCAATGATACATCCATCACCAAGAGGAATACCACAGGTCGAGTTTGCTCCTAGAAGACAATTTTTACCCACTGAGATTGGGTTTCCATCAGTTCCAGAGAGAACACCGAGTATAGAAGCACCACCCCCAAGATCAGAACCATTACCAACTATCGCAGAAGAAGAGATACGACCCTCAACCATAACAGAACCAGTAGTCCCAGCATTAAAGTTGATATACGAAGCTCCTGGCATAACAGTAGTTCCAGCTGCTAGTTGTGCTCCAAAACGAACCTTTGAAGTGTCTAATATGCGAGTATTGTCTTGAGGGATAATATGCTGTAAAAATCTTGGAAATTTATCTACAAAGTCAATGTGAGGATAATCGCCTGAGAGTTTTAACTCAATCTCAAACTCTCTTAAATACTCTAGCTCAATAGGCAAACCAGCTGACCACGCAACATTAGGAAGTACACCAAATGCACCGTTTAAGTTAATATCTCTAAGAGGCACTTTAGCTTGTGAAATAGCGTAAAGTTTAAGATAAGATGCTTCAACACTTTGTAGTGGGGCATCATCAAAAATAAAAGTTACTTTAAACTCTCCCTCTAAGCTTCCATTATTCATGATTTGTGCATAAAGAGCAGATATTACTTGAATATTTTTATGGGCATCTCCATAAGCTTCATCGGAGTAAGGAGTAAATGCAGATAAACAAGATTTTAAAAATTCTAAGTTAATATTGCAAACAACTTCACTTTGAGTAAAGTCTACTTTGATACCTTGTTCTTCTAAGGCTCGTACAAATATAGCAGCCGAAGCAAAATTTTCATCCCAATTGATTAAAGGATAGGTAGCTTGAAGTGTTTTTTCTAGGTTTAATTGTCCTAAATCTACTCTACATATACCAAAAGCTAGGGGGTCTCTATATCCCGAAGTTGTTGATTTTATATCTTCTATGAGTGCTTTAAAAGCATCCGTTGTTTGGATAGTTTCCATGAATTCTCGCTTTAATAATTTATTTTGAGAATTATACTTAAAAAGAAGTAATGAAGCTAAAATCTAATCAAAGAATTTAGGGCTGATTATTGTGTCACCCTGAACTTGATTCAGGGTCTAGTGTCTTAAGTAATAGGGCATAAATAACTTCATAGCTAATGAAAAGATACACTCCAAGGTACAAGGCTACTAGTAGCTTTAAGAACTTTTAACGCAGTAGATTGTAGTGTATCTTTTCACCCTACGGGCATCATTTAAAAGGATTATCTTCTTCGTTGAACTTAACTTAACTATACTAGTATCGCCAAGTCAAATTCGCCTTGAATCTAAACCTTTTAAATGATGTTAGCTATGAAGTTATTTATGCCCTATTACTTATACTAGATTCTCAATCAAGTTGAGAATGACAGGCTGTATGAAACTGCCGTAATCAAAGAATTGATCTTATCATAATGGCATAGTGAAGTATAAATATGTTTGCAAAAAGTATAAATAGGGATGAGGCTCGTGAAACAAGATTTTGTATTTTTGTTCTCAGCTTGTTATTTGTTTTAAGGGCAATCACAAAATGTACAGCTGTCGCAAAAATAACTGAGATAACAATGTAAAGTTTAGTTCTTAAATATTGCATAACTTCACTGTCATCACTTGTAAACAATAACTCAAAAAGACCATTTTCTAAAGTTAGAAGTACTCCTGTACTTACAAGAACAGCTAAAGATACAAGTTCAAAATATCCAAATATTGGACCCACATGAGGATAAACCTCTTTTTGATGTTGCTTGTTTGTTAAAGATACCCCTAAAACAAACATAAATACTGAGCCACCAATCCAAGCAATAGCTCCAAAGAGGTGTAGATGCATATATGTATCCAAGTAATTCCTTTTTAAATGATAGCAATAATATACTAAACTTGTTTCATTTAAGTATAAATTACTAGGATTTTTGTAATTAGCTAAATAAATCCGATGAAAATAATTATTTTGCACATGGATTTTTTATATACCCTAAAATGTATCGTAATGAGCTATAATGACTTCATTTAAAATATAGATTTTGATTTTATTGGTCCATTTGTAGATATAATAAACGGAAAATTAGTGTATTATTTCATGAATAGATTTATAGCTTATGCAATAATCTAATAAAATAAAGGTGTAATTATGTCAAAAATGTCAAAAGCACAAAAATTAGAGGAATTATTAATTAAAAGTGTCATCCCTGATTTAGATGAAAGATTAGATGAGATTTTTGAAGAGATTGCTGACAATAAAGAAGCAAGTGAAGACGCAAAAGAAGAGATAGACGAGTTGCGTGAATTTAAGGCAGATCTACAAGATGTTTTAAATGATATACAAAGTGGTGATATAGAAGAAGATGAGTGTAAAGAGCTTATAGACGATATATTAGAAGCACAAAAGGGTGATGAAGAAGACTTTGGATTTAAAGAAGAATAGTTTCAATTGCAAATTTTTTATAGATTATATTAAAATAATTGTATAATCACATTATATTGGAGAAAACATGAAAAAAAATATTTTATTAGGTGTATTTATTACATTACTTTTTACAGCTTGTACACAAGAAACCCAAAACAAAATAGGGCGTAGTATTCAAAACTGGACGGGAACAGATGGGGTCTTAGATATTTACATGGGGGAGAAGCTTGTGAAGCGGTTTATAAAGATTGACAAACTCTCAACAGCGATGAGTACGGATGGAAAAACCTCAAGAAGCTATAGATATGCTTATGGCTATTTGGACTTAAACTATAACTATAAAATAGATGAGGGTGAGAAGAAACTTTATTTTGAGATAAGTAATTATTCAACATCTTATATATTTTATGATAATCCTGGTAGTAATTAATTGGAAGTTATAGAGTTATTTAAGCACCTTGTTCAAACAAAAAGTGAGACACCCAATGATGGTGGACTTTTAGATTTCATACAAGAATATTTACCTGATTTCACAGCAATACGCCTTGACGAGGGAGATGTAAAGAACCTTTATTTATATAAAAAATTTAGCGAGGGAGATCATCTATGCTTTGCCGGGCATGTAGATGTAGTCCCTGCTGGAAAAGGATGGGATACTCATCCTTATGAAGCGGTAGAAAAAGATGGTTTTATTTATGGGCGTGGCACTCAAGATATGAAAAGTGGTGTTGCTGCGTTTACGCAAGCTCTCAAAGAAGCAAGAGCGTTTGAGGGAACTCTTTGTTTACTCTTAACCTCCGATGAAGAGGGTGAAGCGATTAATGGAACTATAAAAATGTTAGAGTATTTAAAAGATAAAGAGATGCTTCCTAACGCAGTTGTAGTTGCTGAACCAACCTGTGAAAAAAAGTTTGGAGATGCTATTAAAGTAGGGCGAAGAGGTTCTATAAATGGTTATTTAACTCTCAAAGGAAAACAAGGTCATGCTGCATACCCCCAAAAAGCGATAAATCCTATACATAAGATTTCTAAGGTTTTAGGTGATATGGCTGGAGTAAATATTGATAATGGAGATGAATTTTTTTCACCAAGTAAATTTGTAATCACAGATATTCGCTCAGGCATGCAAGTAACAAATGTAACACCCAATGAACTAAATATGATGTTTAATGTAAGAAATACCACAATCACTACACAAAAAGAAGTTAAAATATTTGTTGAGAAGCATTTAAAAGGTTTGGATTATGATCTAAAACTTACACAAGGTTCGTATCCGTTTATAACTAATACAGATACTAAGGTAGTGCAAAATATTGACAAAGCAATAGAAAATACGCTAAAAATCAAGACAAAACACTCTACAGCAGGTGGCACATCTGATGCAAGATTCGTTTCTAGTTTTGGTATAGATGTTATAGAGTTTGGTGTTATAAACGATACAATCCATGCTATTAATGAAAGAACAAGTGTAGCAGAAGTAAAAGCCTTACATCAAGTTTTTAAAAACCTAATTACAATATGGAGATAAAGTGAAGAAGAAATTAATGATAATAAGTTTGATAAATATCATATTTTCAACTATTATGTTTGGATATGAACTTGAATTTTCTAATGACTATAATGAGGTGATGAAAGAAGCTCAAAAAGAGAAAAAAGATGTTTATATGTTGATTACATCTTCTAATTGTAGATGGTGTAAGAAGTTTGAAGAGAGTACATTGATAAATATTCCCTTGATAAAAACAATTGAAAAAAAATATGTGATACTTCATGTAACAAGAGGTTTTGATGATATTCCTCAAAAATTTGAAGCTTTGAGAGTTCCAAAACATTATTTTTTAAGTAATAAGGGCGAGATTATTTACTCCTTTGCAGGTTATTGGAGTGCTGAAGATTTTAGCTCTTTCTTAGATGATGTTGCAAAAAGAAAAAAGGAATTTAGAATATGAAATATATCCAAACAGATAAAGCACCCTCAGCCATAGGACCATACTCCCAAGCAGTTGTAGCTAATGGAATGGTTTATACATCTGGTCAGATTGCATTAACGCCAAAAGGTATAATGCTAGAAGCAGATGTTAAGATACAAACAAAACAGGTCTTAGAAAACCTAAAAGAAGTTTTACTAGAAGCTGGCAGCTCGATGGAGTTGGTTGTAAAAACGACTATTTTTATAGATAGCATGGATGATTTTGCAGTTATCAATAAAATATATGAAGAAGCTTTTGGTTCTCACAAGCCAGCTCGTGCAACAGTAGCGGTAAAAACTTTACCTAAAAATGCACTTGTAGAAATCGACGCTGTAGCATTAGTAGAGAGACTCTAAATTGCTATAAACTTTGAGTACAAAGGTGAGTAGAGTTCTTGTTTACATGATAAAGTAAAGCTTATGTTATTGAAGTAAAGTGAGTCTCATCAAAGTAAAGTAAGTCTCATTCTCAGCTTGACTGGGAATCTAGTTCCTTTTTCTTATAAAACCTCTAAAGCTTCCCCTTCTTTACCATCCGCTAAGTCACTTAAAAATTTTTCCATATCGTATTTAACTCTATATTCTGGAGTCATGATATGAATAAGTACATCACCTAAGTCAATCACTATCCAATCTCCACTTTCATCAACATTGTTAAAATTTTCCTCTGGTTTAAGTCCATTTTTTAAATGATCAAGAAGGGCAACAGTGTGACGAGATCCTAGAGATGATGCAATAATTGCAAAATCAACAAAGTAATTTTTTTTACTTAAGTCAAATACCTCTATCGCTTCTGCTTTATTTGTATCTAAGATGGAAGTTATTTTTTCTATTCTTTTGTCCAATTTTTTTCCTTGTAAAATTTTATTATTTCATTTGAGCAAATCTTTGAGAGTTTAGAACTTTCAATATTCTCTCTTAACTGCGTTGAAGAGATTAGCTCTTTAACATTGAGTTGCAAAAAGCTATCTGGAATCTTAAGTTTATTCCTAGTTGCCACAACAAAAGTCACTAAATTTTTTAACTCTTCATATTTTTCCCATTTAGGAAGTGTTTGAAGATTGTCTGCACCAATGATGAGATAGACTTTTTTATATCTTTTTAAAAGATACTTTACACTCTGTATAGTTGGAACTTTGTAAGCTAAATCAACCTCAAAGCTGGATACTTCGACATTTATTTGTGAAGAAAAAATAGCTCTTAACCATTTTAACCTTAGCTTAGTTGGTGCATATACAGTAGATTTAAATGGATTTAAAAAAGTTGGCATCACCACAACTTTATCTACATCTTCAAGCTTTAATGCTTCTTTAACAATAATCTCATGAGCGATATGAGGTGGGTCAAATGAGCCACCAAAAAGTGCAATCGTTTCCATATATAAAGCGAATTATAACCAAACTTTAGATAAAATCGTCAAATTAAATAATTATAGGAAATTTTATGGCACTTAAAATAGCAATTAATGGATTTGGTAGAATCGGTCGTTGTGTTGCTCGAATCGCAGCATCAAGAGAAGATGTAGAGATTGTAGCGATAAACGACATGGCGAGTATGGATATGATGCTATATCTTCTTAAAAACGATTCTGTTCATGGAACTTTTAAAGATACGGTAGAACAAATTGATGATGATTATATCAGTATAAACACTCAAAAAGTTCGAGTATTTTCCGATCGTGATCCAAAAAATTTAAAATTTGCTGATTGTGGTGCAGATATTGTCTTAGAATGTACAGGTGTATTTTTAACTCAAGAGTCAGCTCAAGTGCATCTTGAGAATGGAGTTTGCAAAGTTTTATTTTCAGCACCTTCTAAAGATACTCAAACAGATACCTTTGTTATGGGCGTAAATGAAGACTTATACGCTGGACAAAAGATAGTTTCAAATGCTTCTTGTACAACAAACTGCTTAGGTCCAATAGCTCGTGTCATAGATGATGCGTTTGGAATTGAAAAAGGTCTTATGACAACTATTCATTCATACACTAATGATCAAAATATCTTAGATGTCAAGCACTCAAAAGATAAGCGTCGCGCTCGCGCAGGAGCTATCAACATGATACCTACAACTACAGGTGCAGCAAAAGCTATCTCTCTTGTAATGCCACAGCTTAAAGGTCGATTACATGGGCAGTCGGTGCGTGTACCAACTCCTGATGTATCTATGGTTGATCTCAATGTTGTTGTAAGAAAACAAACTACAAAAGAAGAAGTTACCCGTGTTTTTAACGAAGCCGCTGATGGAAGACTTAAAGGTTTGTTGTTAATGGATAAAGAGATGCGAGTGTCTCAAGACTTTGTAGGTTGTGAATATAGCTCGATTGTAGCCGAAGATTTAACTCAAGTGATTGGTGGAGATATGATTAAGGTTATGGCTTGGTATGATAATGAGTGGGCTTATTCAATGAGATTAGTCGATATGGCTTTACATATTAGTAAGTAGGCTTAGATTTGGAACTTTTAAATATAAAAAAACTTGACTTAGCAGATAAAAAAGTTTTTATTAGATGTGATTTTAATGTGCCTATGGATGAGTTTGGAAATATCTCAGACGATAGAAGAATCCGCTCTGCCGTGTCTACGATAAACTATTGTCTTGATCAAGATTGTGCGGTTATTTTAGCATCTCATTTAGGTCGTCCAGAGGGTGAAGTTGTTGAAAAATATACTCTTGCCCCTATTGCACGCCGTTTACAACAACTCTTAAAGCGTCATGTTGAACTAGCTTTAGATGTAGTTGGTGATGATGCGATGCAAAAAGCAAAAAATTTACCACGCCATGAAGTTTTACTGATAGAAAACTTACGATACGAATCAGGCGAAACAAAAAATGACAAAAAGTTAGCTAAAAAATTAGCATCAATGGCAGAATTTTATATCAATGATGCTTTTGGTGTGTCCCATCGTGCTCACTCTTCTGTAGCTGGAATTACCGAATTTTTTGATGATGAGCATAAGGCATCAGGTTTTTTATTACAGAGAGAAATAGACTTCTTTTCAAAACTCATGAACAAACCAACTCGTCCTTTTGCTGCCATCATTGGTGGGTCAAAAGTCTCAGGCAAACTAGAAGCACTTACAAACTTACTTCCTATAGTAGATAAGATTTTTATAGGGGGCGGAATGGCATTTACATTTTTAAAACAGATGGGTTACAATATTGGAGCATCACTTGTAGAAGATGATTTACTCCAAGAAGCTCAAAAAGTGATGGATGAAGCTAAAAAATTAGGAGTAAAATTTTACTTACCTGTAGATGTGATAGCAGCAGAGAAGTTTTCCGCTGACGCAGTAAGTAAGATAGTGACATCTCAAGAGATACCAGACAACTGGATGGGTCTGGATATCGGTCCTGCTACTGTTCGACTTTATAGAGAGGGTCTAAATGATGTTCAAACTGTTCTTTGGAATGGACCAATGGGTGTGTATGAGATGGAAAAATTTGCTCGAGGATCTTCTAAAATAGCTCACTTTGTAGCTGATTCTTATGCAACTACCGTTGTAGGAGGAGGCGATACAGCTGATCTTGTGCAAAGAATAGGCTTAGATGAAGAGATTAGTTTTATCTCAACTGGTGGTGGTGCTTCTTTAGAGTTGCTTGAGGGTAAAATACTTCCAGGGGTATCGCCTCTCATAATCAAAAAATAGGGTTTACTATGATAATTGCAGCGAATTTAAAAACTAATTTAACAAGAAAAACAACACTAGATTATTTGGGTGAACTCAACTCTTTTATACAAAAAAACCATATATCCCAAGAGGTATTAGTATTTCCTGCAATGTCAAGTTTAAACTCTTGTGATGGAGATGTTATTTTAGGCGCTCAAAATGCTTACGCTACTAAAAATGGTGCGTTTACAGGGGAAATAGGGCTTGAGCAACTAGAAGAGTTTTCAATCAAAACGATTTTAATCGGACATAGTGAACGCCGTCATATACTTGGAGAAACTCAAGAAGAGATAGTAAAAAAGTTTAACTATTATAAAAAGCTTGGATTTAAAATAGTGTATTGTGTAGGCGAACCATTAGAAAAACGTGAAGCTGGTAAAGAGGAGATGATGCAATACATCTCATCTCAATATAAAGGCATAGATACAATGTATGAAAACCTTATTATCGCTTATGAACCTGTTTGGGCTATTGGTACAGGGCTTACTCCGACACTTGTGGATATTGAAAATATTCATACTGATTTAAAAGCTAAATCTTCAGCTCCCTTACTTTATGGGGGAAGTGTAAAAGTTACAAATGCTAAAGAGGTTCTGACACTTAAGAATGTTGATGGTATTTTAGTTGGAAGTGCCGCTCTTTATGTAGAACATTTTTGTACGATGATCTCTTATGCTCAAGATTTATCTCAATAAATGATTAAATTTTAGGCATTTTTCTGTATAATTTCAAGTATATATGATATATAATTTACTTATCAAAAATAATAAGGAAATTTAATGAAATTAATTAAACTAAGTCTAGTAACAGTATTATTAACTGCGGCAATGGCATCGACAGCCTCAGCGACAAATGTAGAAGCAAGTGCAAATGTGGCAATGACAAGTAACTATGTATGGAGGGGTATGAGTCAAACTGCTAATTCCCCTGCTACTCAAGGTGGATTTGATGTTTCTATAGGAAATGTTTATGCTGGTGTTTGGGGGTCAAATGTAAATTTTGGGAATACCTCTTCACTTGAAGCTGATTTGTATGCAGGGTATGCAAGTGAAATCTTTGGATTAGCTTATGATCTTAACTATAATCAATTTATTTACCCTAATGAAACTAAAAGTTCTAACTTTGGTGAAGCATCTTTAAGTTTAGCTTATGACTTTGAAGTTTTAGCTTTAAGTGCTAAATATTATGTAGGTATTAAAACAAATGACTTTAATGCTCCTGATGCTTGGGAAGTAGGCGTATCTGTTCCTTTAGTAGCAAAAATTAGTATAGATGCTACTTATGGTGATTATGATGGCTTTGGTACATATTATCTAGCAAGTGTGTCTAAGTCATACTCTAAATTTGACTTTTCTTTAGCATATACTGCAATGGATCGTGATAATATTGGTGAAAAAGATGAAGACAATCTTGTGTTTACAGTTGCTACAAGCTTTTAATAAAAGCTTGTAGATTTTTTACTAAACTTGTTATAATCTCCTCATGAAAATTTTAATCAAAAAACTTCTTTATTTAATTTTTATGCTTTTAGTAATATCTATTATCTCGTTTTTAGCTATTCATGCTGCACCAAATAGTTTTTTTGGAGCAGGTGAGTTAAACCCAAATATGACAAAAGAAGCCATAGAAAAACTTAAAGCTGTATATGGACTCGATAAATCTTTAACTATGCAGTACTTAGATTGGATTAAAAATATACTTACATTAAACTTTGGTATCTCTTTTGTGTCTGGTCAAGATGTAAGTTCTGAAATACTAAAACGATTACCTGTAACTTTGATTATGAATATTACAGCCTTACTCGCAGTCTTTAGCATCTCTTTATACCTTGGAATTAAAGCAGCCTTGCATTATGAAAAAAAAGCTGATTATATTATTCGCCAAATTTCATTGGTTTCATTTTCTATGCCTTCATTTTATTTAGCACTCTTATTTATTATTTTCTTTTCTGTAAATTTAGATTTATTTCCAATTGCAGGGTTGCATTCTATCGAAGAAAAAGTAGGCTTTGATTATTATAGTGATATGGCTTGGCATTTAGCCCTTCCAATAAGCGTTATGATATTTGTAGGACTTGGAAGTATGATAATCTATGTCCGCTCTCTTACACTAGAGATATTAAAGAGTGATTATTATTATTTTGCACTTTCTCGTGGATTAGATAAGGCTACATTACTGCGTTATTATATCTTGCCAAATTTACTTCCACCCATCATTACTTTACTAGGCTTATCTCTTCCTGGTTTAATTGGGGGAAGTGTTATATTAGAGTCTATTTTTGGTATAGAGGGGATGGGAGAGTTGTTTTTTATGAGTGCCTTATCAAGAGATTATCCCATTATTATGGGAACTTTGATGATAACCTCATTTTTAACCTTACTTGGAAATATGACAGCGGATTTAATTCTTTTAAAACTAAATCCTTATATGAAACGAGAGTAGAGAAAGATTTTTTAGAGGGAAAGCTCGTAAGCTTGGTTCTCAAATATATATTATATATTTTTCGTTTTAAAGGTCGTAAGACTTTTGTTGATACTAAGCTTCCAATAAGTAATAGGGCATACCAATTCAGAATCTAGTCACATAACAAAGGAAAACTGGACTAGATTCCGTGTCAAGCACGGAATGGTGGGAATGAGAAAAGGAGAAAAATTATTTATCTCGTAATTTTTGGATAATATCTATAGATAAACTTGTGATGAATGATATAGTTTTATTATCAAGCCCTTGTAGTATTAAACTCTTAGCTATTTCTAAATTTCTTTGCTCAATTCCTTCTTCTCTTCCTTTTTTCATTCCCTCTTCTCTTCCCTCATTTCTTCCGTCATTTTTAGCTTTTAGTATCGCTAGTTTTTGGATAGAGATAAACTCTTTTCTTTTATGTTGGGCTTCTAGTTCATCTTTACTTAGGTTTGCTTCATTT
>JADGEZ010000055.1 GCA_016744115.1 Sulfurimonas sp.
TGTCCTGTCCCACCGTCCCAAACCATAATTTCATCAAGAAAGTGACTGATTTTCTTATAAATCTCAGTCATTTATTAAACTTTCAGATGTTTTTTTATAAAAAATATCTAATTTTTTAAACTTTTTGTAAAATTGTTACATATTTTTAGCCTATAAGCCATAGATATCCTCTTTAGTGTGTGGACAGTTGTAAAATAAGAAGTTAGACATTAAGAATTATTCTCTAAAGTAAAATCCAGCTACATTTACACATAAACCTTTATAGTAGTAAATTTTTTTAGAAGTTTTACTTGTAGCTATTGTTTTTTTATCCCAAGTATTAGCAGGAGTATTATAGTTTAGATTCTGATGTGGGCGTATATGATTATAGTAAAATCGAAATTCACTTAATCCCTCATGTAAAGCTAGAGAACTTGGAAATATCAAACCTTTAAAGCTCTCTTTCATTGTCCCAAATAGTCTTTGTATTTTTCCATTCTGCCAAGGAGAAGCTATATCTGTTGTTTGTCGTTTGATGCCTAATAACCATAAAGTAAATTTCATAAGATTAGAAGTAAAAACCCTCTCATTATCTGACTTAATACTTTTTGGTTTACCATATAGTTCTATAGCGTAAAGTATAGCTCGTATAATATTTATAGCACTTTTAGTTTGGAGGTGATTTAAAATAACCAAAGCTCTGCTCCCTGAATCAAGCATTCCAAATATTTGTCTTTTATCGATAGTAGTCAAGTCCATCTCCCAGCGAATATTTTTAGGTATGCTTCTAGGAGAAGAGTTTTTCATCCTATTTCTCATTTGCAATACATTATATCTATGCTCTTTAAGTATTCTATAAACATAAGACTTAGAAACAGAAATATTTTTATGTGCATATTGTTTGTTGAAATTTACAGCAATCTTTCTACAGCCATACTTTGGTAGATGTACTTTTAAGTAGATTACCTTATCTTTTACCCATTTAGGTTTTTTATTTGATATTTTATATGGAATGTAACTCCTGGTTGTAACTTCTTTTTGTTTTTTTCTGTAAAATGTGACTTGTGGATTTAACTGCCGTAATATGTGCTACCATAGAAGTTTGAAAAGTAGGCTAATTATGTGCATTTTTATATCCAAGTGAATAATTTTTCGAGAAATATTTTAACTAAATCAAACCAAGAGAAAATATGCTCTTAAGTAATTCGAATTTTTAAATAACTCAATAACGATAATCAATAGAAAAAGAACTAGAGTATTCTTCTTCAGAAATTGCATCATAAGCATACAAGGGAATCCCAAAATCAAATGAAATAGATAGATTGTCATAATACGCTTTGAATCCTATACCTGCTCCAATCATATGCTTAAAAATATCTTCATCATATTCTACAACGCCAGTATCTAAACCAATATATGGTGATAAAACTATATGTTTTGAAAAGAATGGTACTCTTGTTTGATATGTTAAATCATTATGTGTATAACTTCCTATCTCACCATAATAATTTATGTAGTTAAATCCACGAACACTATAAAAACCTCCCATAGAAATAAGTTCTTGACTGTAAAGTTTATCCTCACTATATTGTGCAGAGACTGAGCTAGTAAGATTAAGTGGGATATCATTCAATGTAAAGTTTATATTTGCAGACAAGTAAGCAGTATACTTCAAAAACTGTGCTTTTTTATAAGGGTCATCACCATTTTTAATAGGATCAAAATATGGCAAGCCTTTATGTATCAAGCCACTAAAATTATACTGATTATTGCCTTGATTATATAGAATATCAAAACCTAATCGACCTACTGTTAGCTTTATGCTTGATGTTTGAATCAACTCGTTAGCAATAAAGTTAAGATTTTGATTAACGCTTAACTCAAAAGTTGTTTTTATTATTGTATTGGTATCTCTAAAAAGAGTATAGTCAATGTTAGTATTGTAGTTAATGCTCTCTCCACTAGAGATATAATCCCGCTCTTGTCCCTTGATTGTAGATCTATAAAGAAATGTTGAGTAAGCTGTTTTAAAAAGAAAATACCCATAAGGGATAGACCAGCTTGCTCCATAGCCTCTAGATTTTTTTTCATTTGTTTGTTGTAATGAACCATTTAAACTTAATGATAATTGAGTATTGTACCCAAGAAGATTGTCTAAGTACAATCGCAAAGAACCGACTCCTTTTCCTGTTGAATCTATACCGTTACTGTTAATAGAAGCTTGAGAAGAAAAAAATTTATCCTCTTCATTTATTATGTCTATATTTGTATAACCCTCTTTATTTGATGCTTTGAGCTTAAGAGTTGCCTTATTCATAGCTAAGCGATTGATTTGATCAAGCCCCATCTCGATATCGCGAAGATTTAATACATTCTCTTGAAAATTTGGAAATGCCGTTACTATCTCAGTAGCTTCTTCTTGATTCATGGTGATATTGTCAATTCTTCCTTCAAGTATGTTAATTTTTAGCACATCTTTTGTTAAATCTTGCTCTTTTAAGTACGCCTGTGAAGTGATATATCCATTATTGATATAAATATTATTTACAATTTTTAATATATTGGATATATCTACTTGTGTAAGGCATTGATTGGTGTAAAAACTTGTGATTTTTTCAAAGTCTTTCTCTTTTAAAACTTCATTATCAAAAAAAAGAATTTGATTTATCTCAAAACAGTTCGCATCTGATTTTTTATCTTTAATAATCTCATGTGACTTTACTTTTATATTGTTAAAAGTTTTTTCTTTTTTATTCTCCTCAAACTCACGTCGTTCTTTATCTTTTAAAATTATATTATTGTTTCTTTCATTTACTTTTTGTATATCAGTTATTACTTTTGCTTCTAATAAAGATATATTTAAATAGATAAAGAAAAATAAAATAAAAACTCTAATCAAAATACCCACCTTGTAATTTATTCAGTCCATTATAGTGATTTATCTTGAAAATATAGTTACATTTAGGTAACATTTTAATATCCCTCTATTTAAGGTATTTAAATGAGTTCAAAAATATTATGTAATTTATCAATCATATTGAGTATGTTAGTACTTATTGGATGTGGTGCAGATAGTGATTTGTTAAGAGATGATAATGTTGGCGAAAAACCTAAGGGACTTGCCTATAAAACATTAAACTCTAAAATATATAAGCTAAAAAAGATAGATTTATCAAACATAGGCTTTGAGTACTTAAGTGTGAATGATGATTGCACACAAGAATCATGCTCACTCCTAAAAGATACATATGCTTTGTTTAATGATGAGACAAATAAACTTGCCATAAAGAAGAGTATTATTTTATCAGCTAATGGCTGGTATGAAAAATCACAGCATGAAGAGTGTTCTTTAGAGTTTAATGGAAATAAGCTTACAGAGCATTGTTCTGATGGGAGAGAAAGTACCTTAGAGTTTTCAGAAACAAGTTTAGAAGGTTTAAGATTAGATGAACTAGATAATTCAGTGATTACACAAGAGGAACTAAAAGACCCAAAAGCAACTTTTACTCATAACACAATTTTATACGAAGTTAAGCAAAAAAATACAGATGTATTATACACGATAGAAAATAGTGATACATCGAAGTGTTATGAGGATATTTGTACTATAGACGGAATACAATTTGATTTAAAACAACTCAATGCTCAATCAGGTTCTTTGGACACTGGAAGTTGGACTAAAACACTTCAACATGAAAACTACGAAATCATTGAATTAAATACTACTGTTAATGATAAAAAATACTTCATTGCACCTTATAATGGATATACATGGATAGGAGAGATAGTTCCTAAACAAAGTGTATCTTACTACATAAATACCCAAGCATTTAATGTAGTGTACGCCCAACTACGAGATGAGTATAAAGCTTCATCAGGTATATACCAAGAACTCGAAAAAATCTATTTTCGTCTGGGTGTATATGCTAACAAGAAATGGTCTCAACAATTATCTGTAAATATTGACAAGGAACTAAGCATAGCATATAGAGATTTTTCAAATAATGAAATCTCTGATAACTGGATACTGAGTCAAAGTGGTTTTAAAAGAGAATCTTTAGTGTGTGATAGTCAGTTTTATTATAATAGCTTTAAATTTAATTGTGAAGATGGGAGAAGTGAAGAGTTCATTTTTTTAAATGAAACTAGCTTAGAAAATGACTTGATTTACCACCACCTAAAAGAAAAGAAATTAGATTTTCCTCTTTATGATAAGGATGAATTTTTCTCCGTAAATGCTAAAAAGTTTACTTTCAAACATAAAAATAACTTAGGTACTAATTATATTTTCAATGTAGCTGAGAGTTTTGATATAGGTACTGAAATATTTATTGATGATGCTTCCTCATTTAATCAAGATCTATTATTTATAAGCACAAAAAATAAAAGTGCCTATATGAAGATTAAAGGTATAGCAAAAGGTACAAATGGCACAGCCACTTTATTGGATGTAAATGGAACTCAGATAGACAGCTCAATACAGTGGAAAAAAGTATATATTGGAGATAGAAAAATCATTTATATCAAGCTTAATGGAAACATTGAACACTATTTCACTACTCAAAAGAGCATTGTTCTTATGGAGTTTGAACTTAGTAGTAAAAAAGTTGTTTCAGGTTTTGCAAATTATGAAGACAATGAGACTATACAAGAGTATATAAATATACAAGCTTATGAAGATATTTTAAATAATTTAGAATGATAAAAAGCCTTAAAGGAAAAAAAATGAAAAAGTTCTTAAAACAAATAACAGCTATCTACATCAGTGCAAACTTCATTTTTTCTCCTTTATATGGGGCAAACCTCAGAGTGTCTGTTGGTAAAACAAAGACAAATAACATTAATTTCAATAGGCTACGAGTTGATGTACATAATAATAGAGTTAACACAAATATAGCACAAGCATCTAACGGCGTAAATATTGTTAATATAGGACGCATTAACAAAGAAGGTGTTTCTCACAATAGGTACATAGATTATAATGTTGATACTACAGGACTTATCTTAAATAACTCTTCAAAAGAAGTCCAGACTAAGCTCGCAGGAAAGATAGAAGCAAACGCTAACATATATGGCGGAGAATCAGCAAACCTAATTATCAACGAAGTGACAAGTAGACATAAAACTAAGATAGATGGTTATACCGAAGTAGCGGGTGATGAGGCAGATGTAGTAGTAGCAAATCCAAATGGAGTAAGTATTAATAATGGTGGATTTATTAATACACCAAGAGCGACGATTAGTACAGGCGAAATAAAGATGCGAGATGGGAGACTTCACAGTTTTAGACAAAGAGATGGTCTTGTTGAGATTAAAGACAATGGACTTACTAGTGATGGAAAAATTTCTATATATTCTCAAGATATTTCTATAGATTCTAAAATTGTTGCTGATGAGATAGAACTCAAAGGTGGTAGTGGAGAAGTAAATTATAAGAGTGGGAAAATCACAAACTCCAAACCTTCTAGTAGAGTGCTTATCGACGCTACACAGTTTGGAGGGATGTACGCAAACCAAATAAATATAGAAGTTAGCAGTAAAGGTGCAGGGATTAACTTAGGTTCTAATGTTATCGCAGGAAGTAAAGGTTTTAGCATAAACTCAAATGGAAAAATTATAACTTCAAATATACTTTCCGAGGGTGATATTAAAGTAAAATCTAAAAAAATAGTAATAACAGGTTCTGCAGAAACTATAAAAAACTTAGAAATTGATACAGATAACTTTGATATAAAAAATGCACAAGCAAAAGGAAATATACATATAATTGCCACAAAAGGTAAAAGTAATATTGATACCTTATATGGAGAAAAGTCACTTTACATAGACTCAAACAATGAGATAAACAATAATATTATATTTTCCAAAGGCTTTATCGAAATAAATGCTAACACACTCAAAAACAAAGGAAAAATCACAACTTTATCTGATGAAACTATACAAATAAATGTAAAAGATATCCTTTTAAATGATGGAGATATTCAATCTCAAGGCGATATTAATTTATACAGCGATAATAAGATTATCACCAACGGAAGTATTAGCTCTTACAAGAAGAATATATTGATAGATTCTAAAAGATTTATAAATAGAGGAGCAGTAGTCTCCTCAAAAAGAGTAAATATAAATGCAGATGAATCTTTACTAAACAAAGATGCAATACTAAGGGCTCAAAGTATTGTTTTAAACTCTAATAGTATTGAAAATAAATCTAGTTTCCTCGAAGCAGAGGATATTATTCAGACTACAAAAAGTTTGATAAACAATAAAAGTAAGATAATTGCAAGTAAAAGCTATACGGCATTAGCGGAGCAACAATATAACCTTCAAAGTACTATATTGTCAAACAATATAGTACTTCAAGGTGATGTGAAAAATAACAAAAGTTATATAAGAGCAGAGGGAACACTCTCAATTAGTGAGGGTAATTTAAAAAATATTGATTCTGATCTTCTTGGAAAAAATATATATTTAAATATTAAAAAATTAGATAATTCAGATGCTAGTATCGTCTCATCTGATAAGATTCATATAGAAGCTAATTTATTAAATAACTCTAATGGTTTAATCCAAAGTGGTGGAGAAACAGTATTAAATATACTAGAGATAAATAGTGATAAAGGAGAGATAAATAGCAGAGGACTAAGTATCAATACAGAGACTATCAACACAAAACAAACAAATATCACATCAGCAGATAATATTATGATTTTTGCTAAAGAAAATGTAAACTTTGAGACTAGTACGATTATAGCACAAGATGATGTAGATATTGAAGTTGAAAAAACACTAAAGAATAATAATAACAGCCACATCAGTGCTAATA
>JADGEZ010000018.1 GCA_016744115.1 Sulfurimonas sp.
ATAACCCCAACCGTAGCTTTGGCTACGCTTGAGAATATTTGCCTTGATTAAAACTCTCTATAAAGTGCTGAGACATATAGGAGTTTTGCAAGAAGTCTATTAACATATCATACTGCTATAATGCCCTATTACTTATTTAAATAAGGGCTATAGGAGGAATGAACTAGCAAGTCCAATCAGTCCACCAAATACTCCACCCCAGACAATAAGCCAATCAAGATGTTGTTTAATGAGTTTTTGAACTATTTCTTTTACCATTTGCGGTGTTAATTCATCTAGTCTTGCGTCAATTACACTCTCTATAGATGCTAACATATCATCATTGAGAGATGAGCTTTTCATATTTTTTTGTAAAGTTTCATTAAAGGCATTAGAATTTACGATTTTAATAACGGCTAATTTCATTTTTTGAGAAAATGGCTCACGAAGAGCATCAAGGGCGGGTTCACCGCCAAGCATTCCCAGCATTCCACCAAAAGATGATTCCATTACTGTTTTTGAAAGTGCTTCAAATGCTAGTGAAAAGTCTGTTTCTTGGATTATGGGTTCTAAGTTTATCTTTTTTTCTTCATCTTGAAAAAATATTTCTAATTGTTCTCGTGTAAAAAATTCATTCATCATAAGATTTTTTATAGTTTCTTTGAAAGCTTCAAACTGTGAGGGAATTACACCAGAACCATAAAGAAAAGGAACTTTTTCAAAGAGCATGTGAATTGCAAGTTGATTAGTTATCGCACCTGAGAGGGCAAAGAGACCACTAAATAGTAAAAGGCTTGAGTACTCACCTTTGAGTGTAAATGACAGGGCTATGAGAGATAAAGCAACTAAGTTGGTAATTAAAGATTTATTGATTTTCAAATTCTTTCCTTTTTTAAAAGTAGATTATACTAAAAACGCTATTATTATATTAAGATAACACAATATAGTTATTTAATGTGATAAAATATTAATCTAATTAAAACACCAGGAAGCAAAATGAAATTTATACTTGCGATTTTTTTACTATCAACTCTATTATTCTCACTACAAAGACAAGTGATCGTTGGCTCTTATGCCATAAAAGATAATGCCCAAGATGCTTTAGTGATATTAAATAAACTGATTCAAACTAATGCAGGTCTTGGGGAGTTAGTGGAAAAAGAACAGTTAAAAGTTATGAATAAGCATATCGGTGATTACTCAGTGGTGAGTATAAAAGAATTTGAATCTTATGTCCACACATACGAAATCATGAAAATGTTAAAACCCTATTATGATGATATTTATTCTATAGCTTATATTAACGGTGGTATTGAAAATAAAGAATACTTTAAAGATGTTGAGAAAAGGGCACTCGAAGAAACAAAGGCTATACAGCAAGAAGAAAAGAGTACATATAAAGAAATAATCATTGAAGAAACAAATGTAATAGAACAAGAAGAAAAGAGAACATTTCAAGAAATTATTACAGAAGAAACAAAGGCAATACAAGAAGAAGAAGAAAAGAAAATGTTTCAAGAAATAATTACAGAAGAAATCAAGGTAATAGAGCAAGAAAAAAAGATAAAAATTCAAGAAAAGATTGCCAAAAAAAGTAAACTAATATCTCAAGATGAAAGTATAGAAGAATTACTTCCAATAGGTGAAAGTATAGAAGATAATACGATTGAAGAAGTTGTCCTTGTGGTTGAGCCGATGAATACTGCAAATGTGTTTTCTGACAATAATTTCGAAGCGATAAATCCTGTGAGTGAAAAAAGTGATATTGATATCTATACCTACTATATTATCATTGGATTTATTTTTCTTCTTCTTATTTTAGGTGGAGTTATAATAAGTAAACAATTTATAGATAAAGGCACGAAAGAATGATAAATCAAATTGTAGAATACTTTATAGTAAACAAAAGATTAAATTATGCACTTTTAATCTTTTTAGCCTATCTTGGATATAGCGCATATATAAATATTCCAAAAGAGATGTTTCCCCCTGTGCAACTAGACAAGATAAGTGTTAATGGCTCTTATGCAGGAGCAAGTGCCACAAATATGGACAAAATGGTAGTTCGAGATATAGAAGATGAACTCAACAATATAAACGGTATTAACAAATCCGAAACAACTATAACTCCAGGTTCTTTTAAGATTATCCTTACTCTTAATGAAAATGCAAATAATATAAACTTACTTTCTAAAGTAAAAGACTCTATTGCTCTCTCAAAGCAGTTCTTACCATCGGATATGGATGAACCAATAGCTAAACTTCTTGATAAAACTAAGGCACTTATAAATTTGGCTGTATCATCAAATACACTTTCTTTATCCGAGCTAACAGTAATCTCTCAAAACATAAAATCAAAACTCTCTAAGGTCAAAAATATAAGCGATATTTCTATTCGTGGTGATTCAGATGAAGAGATTCTAATTAGTATCAATTCTGAGGCTGTAATAGCCTATGGACTAGATCCATTAAATGTAATAGACGCAATTTCAAATCTTTCATATATCTTTCCTATAGGCAAAATTGAAGAAGCGGGAAGTTTTGCATTTATATCTACTACAAATGGCAAGTCTAACATACAAGAATATAAAGATAGCATCTTAAAAATAGGTGCTAAGTTTATAAAACTCGGTGATATTGCTGAGCTAAAACAACACCATCCACAGACAAAAACACTTTCAACCTTTAATGCTAAGCAGACGCTCACTCTCATTATCTCAAAAGGAGAAGAGGGTAATGCTATTGAGCTTTCTAAAGAATTACGCTCAAAAATTAAAAAAATTGAGAAAAACTATGACGAAGTAAATTTTGATTTTTATAAAGATAGTTCCATCCCCATAGAGGACCGATTAGATACCGTTATATCAAACCTTATGTTTGGTTTGATTTTAGTATTTTTGTCTATGTTTATTTTGATAAATCTTCGTATTGCATTTATTGTTGCGTTGGGGATACCATTTTCATTTATCATAGGGCTTTTATTTATTTACCATATGGGTTATTCTATAAATATTGTCTCACTCTTAGGGGCTTTAATAGTGATAGGAATAGTTGTAGATGATGCGATAGTGGTAGGGGAAAATATCCAAAGACATATTGACGAGGGTATGGATAATCATGCGGCTTCCGTACTTGGTGTAAAAGAGATGATCTTACCTATTAGTCTCGCTACTGTGACAACGGCAGTGGCATTTTTACCAATGTTCATGCTTCATGGTGAGATTGCTCTTTTTCTTATAATGGTTCCTATAGTGGTTGTAATGATTTTAATAGGTTCTTTAATTGAGAGTTTTTTCTTTTTACCATTACATGCTTCAGAACTTTTAAAAAAGAGTAAAAATTTTGTAGATTGGAAACCATTTCAAAATTTATATGAGAGCATCTTAAGATTTAACATAGAATATAAAAAAATATTTTTAGTTTTATTTTTGATACTTATTCCTATCTTTACAGTAATTACAGCTAAGTCAATGCAGTTTCAATTTTTTCCAAATTTTGATGGAAATAACCTTTATATATCTGGTAAGCTAGATATAAATACACCTATTGAAGAGACTTTTAAAATTGCAAAAGAGATTGAAAAAACTATGATAGCTCACTCTGATGAATTTTCAATCAAGACAACTTCTATGACAACTGGATATAGACGAAGTTTAGCGGGTGAGACAGAATTAAATAATAATGTATTCTACATTACATTAGAGCTTTATGACAGGATAGAAACAAATTGGATTAATAAATATATAAATCCAGTCTTAGACTTTAGTTTTGATTTTGATGATTCTAATGCTAAGCGTAAAGATAAAACCTTTGTTTTAGCACCTCGTGCAAGTGAACTCATAGAACCATTTATAAAAAAATATAATATGACTGAATTAGGTGTTCAAGAAGATAAAGCGGGACTTATAAGTAGCGACATTCAAATAAATCTCTCAGGAAGTAACGATAAGGCATTAGAACAGGCTGTTGCAAAAATTTCTAAAGAGATAGTAAAAGTCAAAGGTGTGGTAAACCATAGTGACAATATTAGATACGGAAAGATGGAGTATAAGATACAAATAAATTCCTATGGAGAGTATCTAGGGCTTAGTGAAGCATCTATTTCACGAACTTTAAGTAATTATTTTTTGCAAAAACGCCAAAGCACTACCTTTAATAACTCAGGTGTTATGGAGATTAAAACAGAAGATAGTAATAAAGATAAAACACAAAGCTTACTCAATTTTAATCTTCCTATTGGTGATGGAACATATGTAAAACTAATAGATATTGCTAAAATCATAAAAATAAGAGATTATGAAAAAATAAATAAGCTCAATGGAAATATTGTAAAAATCATATATGCAAAAGTAGATAAGCGTATTAGCACTCCAAGTGAGGTTTTAGTTTCACTTGAAAATATTTTGTCTGAAGTTTCAGCATCAGGTATAGAGGTGAATTTGTTGGGTGAAAAAGAGAAAAATAAACAGCTTAAATCAGATATGAAAGATACATCTATAATCGCTGTATCTTTAATATTTCTAACACTTCTTTTAATCTTTTCAAAAATAAAATATGTGCTAATGATTATGAGTGTTATCCCACTTTCTATATTAGGTGCATTACTTGGACATAAGTTACTGGGTATAAATCTAACAATGCCATCTTTGATTGGGATACTAGGACTCGCAGGAGTTGTTATAAATGATGGTATCATTATGCTTGATTTCCTTCGTGGAACTCATAAAAGTGAAGAGTTTTTTACGCGTGCGAAACTAAGACTTCGTCCTATTATAATAACATCTGTGACAACATTTTTAGGTTTATTTACCTTGATTTTTTATGCGAGTGGTCAGGCGGTTATTCTACAGCCTATCGCTATATCTATTGGTTTTGGATTATTATGGGGGACAATTTTAAATCTTATTTATTTACCAACGCTTTATGCGATGGTAAATAATATTAGTGCTAAAAAGATTTAAAGCTTATTGAGTATTAAAAATAATTCTTGTGAACTTTTTTCAGCACTCGTAAAAGTCTCTATGATTTTATCAGCATTTTTAATTGCACCAGATTTAATAAGTTCTGGAACATGCCTTATACTTGTATGAATAGCTTTATGTGGAGTGTTTATTTGATTGTAGATATGAGATGTACCGAATACTTCTTTACCTTTGGCTACATACCATTTTCCAAACCTACAACTATTTGAGTCAGAAAAAGTATGATTATCTGTATCTTTAAAAACAGCGTCATAAGCAGAAAGTTTAAAGGCAATATGATCTATTTTTGCAAGATTCAAGAACATTTTACTAGATATTCTTTCATTTTCATCTTTGATAATATGAGCACTTTGAACTAATTTATGAAGGTTTGTATTAAAACTACCTAGTTTTTCTAATGATGAACCTATTTCTGTATCCATTTCTTCTGAAAATTCTTGCATAGAAGAAGAATTTTGTTTAAGAAGATTAATATTTACTTCAACCTCACTTGTAGCTTTTTGTGTTCTCTCAGCAAGTTTTCTAACCTCATCAGCTACAACAGCAAATCCACGACCATGCTCACCTGCTCGTGCTGCTTCAATAGCCGCATTTAAAGCAAGTAGGTTTGTTTGATCTGAAATATCTTTAATCAATGATATAACATTTGTAATTTCATTGACACTCTTGTTAAGTTGATCTGAGTTTTCTCTACTTTCTTGCATCTTATGAGAAATGTTGTCGAGTGAATTTCCCATTTGAGAGGTTGATTCTTTTACCTCTTCTACTATTAATTCTGTTTGCATATTTTGTTGATTGATATTATCAATAGCTTCCATGTTTCCTGTCATACCATCTTGAACTAGGGAAAGACCAGAGATTGCACCTTCACTCAAGAGGTCTGTAAGTCGAAGGGTTAAGTTGTTCTTATCGAGCTGTATTTGAATTTCTTTTTCATGTTCTTTAGATTGGATAAGAGCATTATTTGCATTTTTTATAGCAGTATTGGCTGCATTTACTGTTAGGTTTGCTGCTTTAATAATAGTAGCAATTTCATCATGACTCAAACATGTAATAACTTTTGAGAAATCATTTGAAGTAACAATATCTTCAAGAGCATCTTTAAAATTAAAGATTCTAGTGATCAGATCCTTAGAAACTAATATTCCAGAACCTAAAACAAAAATCATAATAATGATATTTAGAGCTATGTTGAGTGTCATATTTAAAGATGAATCTTTCTTTAAACCTTCCACTAAAAATAAAACTTCTTGGGATAAATGTGTTTCAACTTTTTTTAGTAAATCTATTTTTATACTAACCTCTTTAAACCATACCGAGGCATCTATATTAAAACCTCCATCCATATTTGAAAGAGCTATTTTTCTCATCCGATTTACTTCATCTATAGAACTCCCAACTAATGTATTTTTATAAAATTCTCGGTTCTTATTTGTTGCTAAAAATAAATATCTGTTCATGTAAGCATCTTGAAGGCTTATCAATTTTACTAATTTGGCATAAAAAGTAGATGGAAAAGAATCACGAGCAAAAATAGCTGTTAAAACAGCTCTTTCTATACCAGCTCTTTCTTTTGAATATAGGTAGTTTGTGAAAGCGTTTAGGGAGGTAGTTATCTTTTTATTTGAACTCATTTTAGCAATATGAGCTATAGTCTCTAAAAAAGCACCATTCATAAGTGTGTAATAAGATACAGCTTCGGACACATTCAATGACAATGAAGAAATTTTAGATCTGTTTTCTTCAATCTGTGAAAGTTGATTAAGTGCATCTCTTAATCTATCTTGCATCTCTTGAGGATAAAATGAAAAATCCATTGTTTTATAAAATGTAAGCATATTTGCTTTTAAAGCATCAGTATTTTGACGAATTAAAAGAAGTTTATTTGAAAATTTTTCCCCTTTTGAGCCAATAAATCCAGCAGAAGCCCCACGCTCTTTTTGTGTATTATGCACTAAAGCACTTATCTTGGTTGCAAAAATTGCAACTTCTTGTATTTTTGTAAGTTTTTGAACTTGTGAATAATTTTTATATATATTTAGGCTTAGAAGTATAAATATGATTAAAGCTGGTATTGTAATAATTAAAGCCATTTTAGACTTTATTGATAAGTTATTTAGCATGGAAATCCTTGTGATTTTTAGTCTTGTACACATTCTATCACTCATGCAAGATGCTTAGTATATAAAAAGTAAATATAAAACAGCCCAAAGTAAAAATATAATAAATCCTAAAACACTAAAGGTAATAACAATCCTCAGTGTAAGGTAAAAAAGAAATTTGAGAAATGTTGGCATACTTTTAAGTAAATGTTTATTTATAATCTACAAAGTTTAAATCTGCATAATCCATCCGATGGATTTTTATTCCACCTGTCACATTGGTTACCTTATAATTATATGTATCAGAAAGAAATACAGCAATCATTTTAGTTCTACTACCAGTACGACAAATGAGGGCAAAAGGTTTTTTTGTATCTACTTTAGAATTTAAAGCTGCTAAAAAAGCAGGGATATTGTATTGACCTTTTTCATTAAAAAATTCTATAGGGATAGTTCCTTTAAGTATTCCAGTTTCCTTCCATTCTCCTACTGTGCGTATATCAACCATGGGTATTTTAGAATCAAGAAGTTTTTGCGTTAGATATTCGTTCTTAAGTTGAGCACATAAAGATGCAACAAGTACTAAAAATAATAATATAATTTTTTTCATTTTTTTCCAATAAAGTTATTTTCAGAATTATAGCAAATTTTCTGCAAGTTTAGTTTTTCTTGTTTAATAGGATAACTTCAAATCTTTTTTATTAAGTCTAATAACTTTTTTTAAATCATAATCATAAAATGTAATGTGTGTTCTGCCATTGTAATACACATCACCTTTATAGACATACCTTGAATCATGATAAGTTACATTTTTTGTCATAAACAAGGTCGAAGCGACTTTGTAGCCTATGGGTTGAATTAATGTTGATAAAGAAAGAGCAAAAAATCCGCCAATTACGATTAGGCTAAGTTTAGTATTTTCAATATAGGTTATTAAAATTCCAAAAAAAACTGAAAATAAAAGATAAATATAGATATTTTGATGATCTGCAAAAAAAGGATTATAATATAAATCTATTTTATAAAAGTCTATATAATTTAACTTCATTCCTAAAAATAAAAAAAAATCAACAAAAAAAGTAAAAAATGCACCACTTAAAAATGCTTGAACTGCTTTAGTCATCGAAGCCTCACTTGTGTAGTATTGTTAATTTTAAATAAGGACGATGAAGAGTTTTCATGAAGTCCATTCTTGTCTTGTATTATTATATCCGTTTTATGTTCACAAAATTTTAAATCAAATTTTTTCCCTGATTGGTTAGCAGATGTCGAATAGTTCCATTTTAAATTTTTAAGAATTTTTGAATCTAAAGTGGTTTTTGCAATTCTAAAAGCTTTATTTTTGATTATGAAACTTATTTTTTTTGAACGACGAACTAAATTTCTTCTCTTGAATGGGACTCTATTATTATCATTTAAAAAATGACTTAGACTAGAATAGACTATGATAAATGTTTTTGAAGAATCACGAGATTTAATGCTGAAGAGTTTATTGGCATCTTGAGAAACAAAACCAACAGTAGTGTCGGTTTGTGTTAGAATTATAGGGCTTATACTAAAAAGTCTTGAAGTGCTTTTGGATTTGACCATGAATCATCTTTCATTGCATCAAGTGCTAAGATTAAGGCTCTTGCAGCACTAAGTGTTGTAAAGTATGGAATATTTCTTTTAAGAACTTCTTGACGGATGACTATTGCATCTTTTTTAGATGTGTTGTTATCTGATGTATTAATTGCCATTGATATTTCGTCATTTTTCATGCTATCTTCAATATTTGGGCGACCTTGAGATATTTTAAGAACGCTATCACAAGGGATATTATCTTTTTCTAAAATACATTGAGTTCCTTGTGTAGCAAGAAGTTTAAAGCCATGTTTGACAAGTCCTGCGGCAATTTCTGAAGCATATTTTTTATCAGCATCCACAAAGGAGAGAAAACAAGTGCCTTGTGTTGGGATAATATTTCCAGCAGAGAGTTGAGATTTTGCAAAACTTATACCAAAGTTTGAGCTAATTCCCATAACTTCACCCGTTGATTTCATCTCAGGACTTAGAACTAAATCAGCACCAATAAGTTTATGAAAAGGAAATACTGCTTCTTTTACGCTAACATGACCTTTTAATTTCGGCTTAAGAAGACCATTTTGTTCTGTTAGTATGTTGTATGTATCATAATAATCTAAAGAATCTCTAAGAGTCTCCCCAAGCATTACTCTAGTAGCAACTTTTGCTAAAGGCATCCCTGTAGCTTTTGAAACAAAGGGAACTGTTCTTGATGCACGAGGATTTACTTCTATGAGATAGATTTCATCTTGATAGATTGCATATTGAACATTCATAAGTCCAATCACTCCAAGACCCAGTGCAATGGTTTTAGTTTGTTGCTCCACTTTCTCTATCATTGTATCGCAGAGACTAACAGGAGGAAGTGAACATGCAGAATCCCCAGAGTGGATACCAGCTTCCTCTATATGTTGCATCACCGAGCCAATATATACATCTTCTCCATCACAGATAGCATCAACATCCAGTTCTATTGCCTGATCTAAAAACTTATCAATTAAAACGGGGGCTTCATTTGAAACTGAAATAGCTAAGGTCATGTATTCATCTAACTCTTCATGGCTATAAACGATTTTCATACCACGCCCACCAAGAACAAAAGAGGGGCGAACAAGCACAGGAAAACCTAATTTCTCAGCGATTGGACCTGCCTCTTCTTTTTTACGAGCCAGTCCATTTTTTGGTTGTTTTAATCCATATTTTATAGCAAAATTGGAAAACTGTTCTCTATCCTCAGCTAAATCAATTACACCCGAAGGAGTTCCTGCAATTTTTGCACCAATTTTTGTAAGTGCATCGGCGAGTTTAAGAGGAGTTTGTCCACCAAAATGAACGATGATACCATCAGGCTGTTCATTTTCTATAACCTCACGAACATGTTCAAAATCAATAGGTTCAAAATATAAAACATCCGAAGTATCATAATCAGTTGAAACAGTTTCAGGGTTACAGTTATACATGATACACTCGATATCCATCTCTTTGAGTGCAAATGCTGCATGAACACAACAGTAATCAAACTCTATACCTTGACCTATTCTATTTGGACCACCCCCTAAGATGAGAACTTTTCGTTTATCACTTATACGGTTTTTTACATTTGGAAGTTGGCTTATGTTTGTTGTTGAGTAAAGGTAGGGAGTAAGTGCTTTAAATTCAGCAGAACATGTATCAACTTCGTTATATTCTAGTGATACACCAAGAGATTTTCTTTTATCATATACTTCATTTTCATTCACTAAATGATTTGAGTTTTTAGTAATGAGTTGGGATATTCTTTTATCTGAAAAACCATCTACTTTAAGGTTTCTCATCAAGTGAGCATCAAAGAGTACTTTATCCGTAATTTTACTTTCACTATCAATCAATTCTTGAATCTGATAAAGAAACCAAGGGTCTATTTGACAAGTATCAAACATCTCCTCTATAGTCATACCACGGCGAAAACCCTCAGCTACATAAAGAATACGATCTGCATTAGGACGACGAATTTCATGTTTAATAAATTCTATATCTGCATCAATCTCATCAAAACCACAAAGTTCAGTTTCAAGTGAACAAAGTGCCTTTTGAATAGACTCTTTAAATGTACGACCTATTGCCATGACCTCGCCAACAGACTTCATACTTGTACTTAAGGTACTTACAGCTTCTGGAAATTTTTCAAATGTAAAACGAGGAATCTTTGTAACAACATAATCAATTACAGGCTCAAACGCTGCAGGAGTTCCTGTAATGTCATTTGTTATCTCATCGAGTGTATATCCAACAGCAAGGAGTGTAGCCACCTTTGCGATAGGGTAACCAGTTGCCTTTGAAGCAAGTGCAGATGAGCGTGAAACACGAGGATTCATCTCAATGACAATCATTCTTCCTGTTTTAGGACAGATTGAAAATTGGACATTTGATCCACCGGTATCAACGCCTATTTCTCTTAAAATTGCAAAACTTGTGTTACGCATTCTTTGGTATTCTTTATCTGTAAGTGTGAGTGCTGGTGCTACAGTGATTGAATCACCAGTATGCACACCCATAGGATCAAAATTTTCAATTGCACAAATGATAATACAGTTATCAGCCTTATCTCGGATAACTTCCATCTCGTACTCTTTCCAACCAAGCATAGATTCCATAATTTCTATCTCGTTTACAGGAGAAGCTGAAATACCTTCTTGTGCCAGTTTTTTAAACTCTTCCATATTATATGCTACACCGGAACCACCACCAGCAAGGGTAAAAGAAGCTCTACTTATAACAGGAAAACCTATCTCTTTTACTGCTTGGATAGCTTCATCAACACTATAAGCGTTACGACTTTTTGGTAAATCCATACCAATCTTTAGCATAGCTTCATTAAAGGCTGAACGATCTTCGCCTTTATGAATAGCTTCAGGACTTGCACCTAGAAATTTTATATCCTCTAGCATACCTTTTTCATACATGGAAGTTGCAACATTAAGGGCTGTTTGTCCACCCATGGTAGGAAGAATTGCATCAACATTTTCAGCTTTAATAATCTTTGCAATAACATCTTCTTTAATCGGTTCGATATATGTTCTATCAGCAAATTCAGGATCAGTCATAATTGTTGCAGGGTTAGAATTAATTAAAACAACACGGTATCCTTGTTCTTTTAAAGTCTTTACCGCTTGAGTTCCAGAGTAGTCAAATTCACAAGCTTGACCGATAACAATCGGACCAGAACCTATAAGTAAAATAGTGTTAATGTCGGTGCGTTTTGGCATTATTTACCTTCTAAATTGTATTAAAAAATTTAGAAATTATAGCTCAATGGCACTTAAAATCTGATGAGTTAAGGGTTCTTTTTAATACTCAAAAGTGTATATAAGTGAAGCCAAACCTGAATATATATAATGATCTTTTATTATTGTGCTTGAACTAGCTGATGAGGGTAGTTTATCGGCTCTAATATTTATGAGTACAGAAATTTTTTGTGTGATAGGGTATTTTATATAAGTCTGTATAGTTAGTTGTAAACCAGCATCAGAAATATATTCTGATTCTCCTCTATTTAAAGCTTCATCTGCGGTAACACCATAATAATAATTCATAAAATCATCAGATTGATAGGATAAGGTGAGACTTGGATAAAAAGAAAATTTACCATACTCTAAATCATAAGCTATTTGTGCTTTAAGAAGCCAAGATTCGTGTCGATCAAGTATATCTGTAAGTGCCATAATCTCTATATATACCTTATTAGCTTTTGCGCTAAAGGCTAAACCCCCTTCCCAAGAATTTTTTCTTTTTTTCATCCCTTGTATATCAGATGTATCATAGCCATAAACTCTAGGCTGTGTTGTTAATGACAAAGCCCAAGAAAAATTCTTTTTTTCATCACCTAAAAAGTAAAGACCAATTCTACTCCAGCGTATATAAAATATACTATTATCAAAAAAAATAACAGGGGAGGGCAATATAATATCCTCTACACCTTTATACGGCTGAGTATGAATATATGAGCCCAAACCTAAGCTTACTTTTTGCTTAGTATCTTGTGATATGAGAAAAGAATAGCTCAATAGAAGTAAGAGAATATATCTCATTTTTGAGTTCTTATCATGTGGAAATAATTTGGATTATTTGATTTATAATAAGGAACAACGATAGCTGTTTGATAGCCATGCGTTTTAGAACTTGAGATTACCTTACCTACTTTTAAACCTTTAAAAAAGATTTTATCTAATCCAGAAGTGACCACCTCATCACCCTCTTTTATCTCAAACCAAGCTGGAATATATTTGACGATTAAATTTTCACCATTATTTCCTTGAGCAATACCTGGAGCTAAAGAGTCCCCAACATGGATGGCGTAAGTACTTTTAATATCATTATTTAGGAGGGCAAGGGGGCGTCCATTTTTAGGAACAATAATTCCAGCTACAAGTTCTTTATAACTTAAACCATAAATCCTAGAACTATTGTAATCTTTAATATCTATCCATAGTTTATTATAGTCTCCAAATTTCTGATAAGATATAATACGCACTAATTCAACTTTTGGGTTAAACTTTAAAGAGGAATTATTAGCTTTAATCAAATCATTTACCTCTGCGGCGAGTTGTTGCATAATAAAATGATCATTCTCAAAATTTTGTAATTTCTCAGATAACATTTCGATTTTATCGGCTTGATAGAAATATTTTTCAATATTACTTTTAGTGTATTGAATCGAATCGCCATAAAATATTTTTATATGATTAAGTGAATTTATAAAAGGTGTTTGAATAGTATTGCTATAGTAAATAGCACCTATTAGTAGAGAAATAGAGACAAATAAAAAGCTAAAGAGCTCTTTATTCATTGTCGAAAAGTTCTTGTAATAAGTCTATCTCTTCTAATGCACGACCAGTTCCACGAGCAACAGCTAAGAGTGGTTCATCTGCAACAAAAACAGGGATTCTTACAATGTCTGATAAGTATTTATCAAGTCGGCGGATTAATGCTCCACCACCAGTTAAAATAATACCATGATTTACAATATCGCCAGCTAAGTCAGGTGGCATCTGCTCTAATACGTCACGAAGAGCCTCTGCAATTTCACGAAGAGGATCTTTCATAGCCTCTCTAGCATCTTCACTTGTAAGTTCAACAGAACTTAATAGTCCCTCAACTTGATCACGACCATTCACAACCATGGTAAGCTCTTCATCAAGTGCTACGGCTGTTCCAATATTTATTTTAATCTCTTCTGCTACTCTTTCGCCTATAAGTAGGTTATACTTTTTTCTAACATAGTTTACAAGAGAGGCATCTATCTTATCCCCTGCTGTACGGATAGACTTAGAAAGTACAAGACCACCGAGTGATACTACTCCAATCTCAGTAGTCCCTCCACCAATATCAACCACTAAATTTCCTTGTGGTTCTCTAATATCAATTCCTGCACCAATTGCCGCCGCCATAGGCTCTTCGATAAGAAAAACTTCACGCGCTCCAGCACTTAAAGCTGATTCACGAACAGCCTTTCTCTCAACTTGAGTAAGACCATAAGGTACACAAATTATGATTCTAGGAGAGATTAAAGAGCTTCTTCCGTGTGCTTTTTCAATGAATTTTCTAATCATTTTTTCTGTCATATCAAAGTCTGCTATTACGCCATCACGCATAGGGCGAATTGCCTTAATATTTCCTGGAGTTTTACCAACCATATCTTTTGCTTCTTGTCCAACTGCAAGAACTCTTTGTTGCCCATATTTTTCAGTTTTAACCGCAACAACAGAAGGTTCATTGATGATAATACCTCTACCTTTTGCGATTACAATTGTATTTGCAGTTCCTAAGTCTATTGAGAGATCGTTTGAAAAAAGTCCTACTATTTTATTAAATATCATACCTGTGCGCCTTTATGCTGTTTGTTTTTTTTGTTTTTTTATATACACTGGATTTTCTCCATCTTTAATAACTTCTGGAGTTATTAAAACTTCATAACCACTATACTCTGGAAGTTCGTACATAATATCAATCATATTTTCTTCTAAAATTGCGCGTAAACCACGAGCTCCAGTTTTTCTTTTTATTGCTTTAGAGGCAATTTCAAGGAGGGCATCATCTTCAAAATTTAGCTCAACCTCATCTATGGAGAAAAGTTTTTTATATTGTTTTACAAGAGAGTTCTTAGGTTCAGTTAAAATACGAACCATATCTTCTTCTGTAATTTCATTAAGTGAAGCGATAATAGGAAGACGACCAACAAGTTCTGGAATAAGTCCATAAGAAACTAAGTCATCAGGCTCAACCATATTATAAGTGGTTTTTTGCTCATCTTTAGTTTTCTTATCATGACCAAAACCAAGTATATTTTCACCTTGTTTTTTCTTGAGAATCTCATCAAGTCCATCAAAAGCACCCCCACAAATAAATAAAATACCTGTAGTATCAATAGAAGTAAATTCCTGATTAGGGTGTTTTCTTCCACCTTTTGGTGGTATATTAACCTGCGCACCTTCGATAATTTTCAAAAGTGCTTGTTGCACACCTTCTCCTGAAACATCTCTTGTGATAGAACGATTTTCACTCATTCGTGAAATTTTATCAACTTCATCAATAAAGACAATACCTTGTTGTGCTTTTTTAACATCACCATCCGCTGCTTGAAGTAATTTTGTTAAAATATTTTCAACATCTTCGCCAACATAACCAGCTTCAGTTAAAGATGTTGCATCAGCAATAGCTATAGGAACATTTAAAACTCTCGCAATAGTTTGAGCCATAAGCGTTTTACCAGAACCAGTTGGACCGATTAATAAAATATTAGATTTTGCAATTTCAGTATCATCATCAATATTAGTCGTTTTAAAAATTCTCTTATAATGGTTATATACAGCAACACTTAAAAGTTTTCTCGCTCTTTCTTGCCCTATAATATACTCACTTAAAAAGTTATTTAACTCTTTTGGTGTCATGAGTGTATGTACAGTATCTACAAGTTCTTTATCTATTATATTTACTTCATTATTTGTTTCATCGCCAAACATAATTTTGTAAGCAGATGTGACACAGTTTTTACAAATATAAATGCTATTTCCCGCTATAAGAGGGTTTATATCACTCTCTGGAGCATCACAAAAGCTACATTCTCTATTTATCATATTAAGTTTTCCTTCATTTTAACTTCTACTGATTTTCTTTTAAAGGGGATACCCCGTTTTGTTTTGAGCACAAAATCACACAGCTTATTTACATACAGATTTGAAGTGTCTTCTTTGAGTTTATTTGCAGTATCTTTAAGAGCATGCCCTGATCCAAATAGATCTTTATACGCTGATTTTAAACTATTAATATCATCACGATTTATATGGCGTCTTAGCCCTGTTAGGTTGAGACCTTTTAAGCTTGCACGATTTCCCTCAGCCATACAATAAGGTGGAATATCCTGAGATAAGGCAGAAGCTCCTCCAATCATCGCATAATCACCAATGTTTACAAACTGATGAATAGGTGTCATCCCTCCAATCACAGCGAAACTACCAACTTCTACATGACCAGCTAAAGTAGCCCCATTTGCAAAAATACAGTTGTTAGCGATAATAACATCATGTCCAAGGTGAACATAAGCCATAAAAAGATTATTGTTACCAACAATAGTTTTACTTCCTCCACCCTTAGTTCCAGGGTTAAAAAGAGTAAATTCTCTAATGGTATTGTTATCCCCAATAATAAGCTCAACATCTTCACCATTAAACTTTAAATCTTGAGGGATAGAACCAATTGCTGCATGAGAAAAGATTTTATTATTTTTTCCAATAGTCGTTTTTCCATAAATACAAGTATTGTGTGCAATAGTAGTTCCATCGCCAATTATTGCCTTGCTTGAAATAAAGCAAAATGCTGCAATTTCGACATCTTTTCCAATTACAGCACCGTCTTCAATAATTGCATGAGGGGAGATTTTTGAACTCAACTTCTAACCTTCTTATTTATCTACAATCATAGCTTTTAATTCAGCTTCTGATACCATTTTTTCATCAACGAAAGCTTCGCCTTTGAGTACCCAGACAGCACCTTTATTTTTAATAACACTAATTCTGTATTCTAACTTATCTCCAGGTTTAACAGGCGCACGAAATTTGGCTTTATCAATACTCATAAAATAAACAACTTTATTTGAAGCTTCTTCTTTTGTCATATCCATACTTTTAAAAGCAAGTATTCCACCAGCTTGTGCCATACCCTCTAAAATCATAACTCCTGGATAAATAGGGTGATCTGGGAAGTGACCTTGAAATACATTATCACCGATAGTTACATTTTTGTATCCAATAATAAATTCATTTGGAGTAAGTTCACTAACACGATCTAGCAGCAAAAAAGGGTAGCGATGAGGAATTATTTCTTGAATTTCTATTACATCCATAATCATAATTAGAGCCTTGTAAATATTTTTTATAATTTTACCTTAATTTATATTATAAAATGATTAGCTTTTCTCGGACATCTTCATAAGTCTTTGCGTCAAGCTCAATATTTAATTTAGAATCTAATATATTTTCAACTATGATTATAGGTGTTAAATCATAACTAGATGACATTAGTATATGTCTTATATTTAATTCTTCATCAAAACTCAGAGATTTAAAAATTAATTCATGTATGTTTTTATATGTATGATTAGAAAGATAATTAAAATGTTTTAAAGTAATAAATTTTATTTCTTCTTTGTTAAAATAATGTATATTTTTATCTTCAAATTCTATACGACCTTGAGCCTTTTTTCTAGGAAGACAAGAATAAGAAAGTGCATAAGCGGGGATAACTTCTCTTTTACCTTTTTTAAGTTTAAAGTTAAATTGACGGTAATTTAGAAATTTTTGTTTAATGATTTTATATTTTACACCTTTTTCTTCAAGCTCCATTCTATAATTATACATCTCAATTCTTTCTTCGATCGACGCAGGAAGAATAAGGTTTGAAATTGGTGAAAACATCTCATCCATTAAACGATTTTGCTGTTCTCTTTGCATACTTAAACCAAAGATACAACCACAATAGTCCTGTCTATAAAGCTGCTGTTCTTTTGTAACACGGCTTTGATCTTGAGTACCACCACCTGAGCGATAATCAACTGCGATAAACTCCACACCATGTTCTTTGAAAAATGTATCACCTACTCGTTTGAGTTGCTCTTGAGATTTTAAAGGACTTACTAAAAGGGTAGTAGTGATTTTAGTCTCACCAAGTTCTAAGGCTTTTTTAGCACTTACAGAAAATCTTTTATCAAAACATACTTCACATCTAGCACCTTTTTCAGGCTCTTTTTCTAAACCACGAACTGCGTCAAGCCAATTTTCATAATCATACTCACCCTCAAGTACTTCAATACCTAATTTTTTACATGAGCGTTGCACATCTAAAAGACGAAGTTGATATTCGGAGTAGGGATGAATATTTGGATCATAAAAAAAACCAGTAAGTTTTTCTTTGGGAAAATCAGCCTGAAGCTTTTCTAAAAAAAAGTGTGAATCCACACTGCAACATATATGAACAAGCAAATTAAGCCCTTGTATTAGTTAGTAGCAAACTTTTATTTACCACTCTTTAATCTCTTGATAAATACTATCTCTCTCAACTGGGATAAATCCGCTGTTTTTTATAAGCCCTACAAACTCTGTTATATCAACACCGTTTGCACTCTTTGCACCAGCGGCTGAGTTGATTGATTCTTTTTCAATTGTTCCATCTAAGTCATTTGCCCCAAATTCTTGTGCTACTAAGGCTAAGTTTACCGTAGAGGTTACCCAGTACGCTTTTAGATTAGGGACATTGTCTAAGACTATGCGACTTATTGCCATAGTTTTTAAAATTTCATTGGCAGTAATTGGCTCTTTTATCTTTAAATAATTATTTTGAGTTTGATACACTAAGGGGATAAAAGCATTAAATCCATTTGTCTCATCTTGGAGTTTTCGTATTTGCATCATGTGATCTATTCGGTGTTCTCTTTTTTCTACATGACCAAAAAGCATTGTAACATTTGATTTTTTTCCTCGTTTATGCCATTTTCTATGAATATCTAACCATTGCTCGGTTGTCACTTTTCCCTTACAGATATAATCACGAAGCTCTGTATCAAAAATCTCAGCCCCACCACCTGGCATAGAATCAACACCATTATCTATCATCAAGTCTATAATCTCATCATAAGTTTTATCATAATGACGAGCTAAAAAATCAACTTCAGCAGCAGTTAAAGCTTTTATATGCAAGTGAGGATACTCTTTTTTTATTTTTTTAAAAATTTTTAAGTACCAATCAAGCCCAGTATCTGGGTTGTGAGCAGAAACGATATGAACTTCTTTTACTCCATTTGCCTCAACTTTTTTGACTATATCCATAATCTCATCATGACTCATAGTGTAAGGGTTAGGATTTTTTCTGTTTGCTGCATAGGCACAAAACTTACAAACATCTGCACAAATATTTGTTGGATTGATATGGCGATTTATATTAAAGTAGGTTTTTTTACCATGTTTTTCTTCTCTTATAGTATTAGCTAATTCGCCAAGTTCAAAAAAATCCATCTCATAAAGACTTAAAGCTTCATCAAAATCTATTCTTTTTCTTGCTAATATTTTCTCTTTAACATTCATATATTTTCCTACTTATAAACCATGGTTGATTCAAACAAGCTTATTTACTTCTTTTGTCACCCTGAACTTGATTCAGGGTCTTATACTAGATTCTGAATCAAGTTCAGAATGACGGGCTGTATTAAACAGCCGTGACTTATAAACCTGCTGATTTCCACATTGGAGTCGTGATATTATCATCTACCAACTTTAACTGTACTTCATAAGCTTTTTGCCATTTTAATTTTATATCTTCATAAAGTTTATAGTTTTTCATATTTGGCTCATAGGTTTTATCCCATACAACTAATTTTTTTGATGCCTCAACTAAGGAGCTATATATTCCTACTCCAACTCCCGCAGACATACAAGCACCTAGAGCTGTTGCTTCGGTTATTTTAGGGATTTTTACTCTACATCCTGTTACGTCTGCTAAAGTTTGTGAGCATAAGCTACCCTTTGAAGCACCCCCTGCAAAAACTATAGTGTCTATCTTTACGCCTGTAAACTCTTTTATTTTTTCTAAATTAATTGCAGATACTATACAAGCATTTTCTTGCAATGCTTTAAACATCGAGGCTTTATTACAAATATTTACATCAAGGCTCAGGTTTAAAAAACTAGGAGCAGCATGGTACCATTTGCCATATTTCATAGTATCAGAAAAAATCGGCATAATTCCATGCGAACCTACAGGAACATTTTTCGCTTTTTCCTCTAGTAAGGTATATACATCTATCCCTAAATCCGAAGCTTCAAGTTTTTCTAAATCACAAAACGCATCACGAAACCATCTCATCACCAAACCTGAAAAAAATGTAATTCCCTCGGCTTGAGAAAGCCCTGCTACTACATGAGGATTTACTCTTATTGACATATTTTTTGGTGGTTTTAGATCACTAGGGATATTAACAACTTGTTGCCAAAATGACCCTCCTAAAATTGCGACCTGATTTACATCTACTACACCTAATCCAGCACAACCTAACTGTACATCACCACCACCCATGACCACTTTTGTATTTATAGACAAGCCTGTTTCAATAGAAGCTATTTTACTTACATCACCGAGTAAAGTTCCACTCTCTAATACAGGAGGAAAAATATCATCTTTGATACCCACTTTTGTAGCCATCTCACTAAACCAATCACGGTTTTTTAAAGAAAAAATTCCTGTAGTTCCAGCATTACTAGGATCACTCGCTATTACACCAGATAAGCGAGCTAAAATCCAATCCCCTATCATGGAGATTTTTGAAACTCTCTCATAAAGATGGGGTTTATTATTTTTAAGCCACATTAGTCTAGGCAAAGCCCCAAGTGCAAAGGTTTGACCTGAATGTTGATAAAACTCTTCTTCAAAACTTTCAAAGTTTTCTTTTAAATATCTTACTTCTTTGTCAGCTCTTGAATCAACATTTGCAACTGCCCAAAGTTCTTTGCCTTTAGAGTCATAAAGTACAATTCCCTCACGCATACTCGTAGCACTTAGGGCTACAATATCTTCGCCTTTTAAGTTAGCAAGTAAAAGAGATTGCTTGATACACTCACATATTAAGCCCCAGTTTTTCTCAAAATCAAAACTCATAGAATTAGCAACACCCTCTTCTTGGAGATGCGTCCACTCCTGTTGAGACATTGAAATTTGCTCTCCCTTAGTGTCAAATATAACTGCTCTAATGCTTCCTGTACCTGCGTCAATCGCCATTAAATATTTCAAATTTATTTCTTTGATTGTTTTTTTAATTTGGCTTGTTCTAGCTCCCAGTATTCCATCTCAAAGCTGTTCTTTACACTAATGGACTCATAGCCACCTAGTTTGTCGGCTCTTAAAACTGCCATCATGGTGTGGGATACTATATCATTGATAATATCCGCTTCTTTTTGACTTTTCCCAAAACTTACAATTCCAAAATCTTTAATCACTGCATATTTTGGATTTGGATTTAACATCAGCTCATTTTTTGAAAACTCATTAAAATAAGCTTCATACTCTTGAAGAAATTTTTTTAGGGCATCAGTTACATTGTTGTCATTTATCACTAAAGGGATACGCTTTGTTCTAATAATATGTTCAGGAGTTAGAACCCCACGCCTTGCGAACTCATCTAAGTTGTCTTTTGAGGCATAGGTTAAGGCTAGGGGGCTTTGGTTTACATTTGTAAATATGTCAATTTTTAAAGTACTTATATCAAATTCTCTAGGAGTATAGTTTGTCAATTTTATTTTTGCATTTTTTGCTAAAAAGTCTTCGGCTAAACTTACAGCATTTATCATCTTTTCATAAGATTTTTTTGCATCATCATCAAAGGTAAAAATTCCATGATTATGTAAAATTATCCCCTCACATTGAGCCCAGTCTAGGTTTTTGAGCATCTCATTTATCTTTGAGGCTAAAATAAATCCTGGCATTATGTAGGGAACTATCAGAAAATTTGGAAAAGTTTTTTGTATATTTTCTTCTCCTGTTTGAGAGTTCGACATTGTAACAATTGCGTCAGCGTGAGTATGATCAACCACTTTAAAAGGGATTATCGCATGTAAAATTGCTTCTACTGAAGGGTTTGGAGCGGTTTTATCTATCATCGCTGCTTTTTGCCCACTTACCATATCGGAGTCACTCAAGCTTTTTAGCTCAGCCATCTCTAAAAGTGTTGCCATCTTTACAGGAGCAAACCCCTCTGCCTTGATTGAGACTAAATCCCAGCCAGAACCTTTAACTAAAAGTATATCCTCTTCATTAATACGAGTTTTTACAGAAGTATTTCCGCCACCGTGTAAAACAAGTTCATCACTTTGACCTAAAAGGTTTGATGTATATACTCGTAAATCTAAATCACTTTTAAACTTTTTCGCCTCTTCATCACACCATAAATTTTGCATATAAAAATTTCTCCATTAGACTAAAATATTTAAATCATCACTATATTTTTCTTCACAATATGGCTCAAATGAAGATTTATATATAGCATAATGCTCTGATTTTTTATGTCCCTCTAGTGCTTTTTCATCTCTCCAACTCTCAACTGCCATAAATTTTTTCGGATTATCCTTATATTGGAAAATATAATAAAAGATACATCCGTCTTCTAGCTTACTTGGAACTACCATTGCCGATAAAAGTTCCTTCATTTTTGCTTCACTGCCCTCTTTAGCGATGAATGTTACCCGTTTTGTAATAGTCACTTTTTTAGTCCTTAAATAAAAATAGCCAAAAGTGGACTCTATATCCAACAACATTTAAATTGAATATAGAGTCCATTTCTGGCCATTTTGTATTATTATAAATTATATATCTTTTAGTATTATATCTAAATTTAAGCAATTTGACTATAATAATAAAAAATAATAGGGATTTCCTTGGATATAAAGTTACAAATTGAAGATATTATAGAAAATAATGGTTCAGATTTTGAACTCTCTAAACTTTTTAAGGTTTATATAAATGAGTATAAATCTTGCCTTCCTAAGCTTTTTGAAAACTCACAAGGGAAAGATTTTTTAGTTAAACATACTAAAAAATTAGATTCCATTATTGATTTGATGTACAAAACTGTACTTCGTAGAATATTTGGAAATTACTTACCAATGAGAAGTTCCATTCCTATCGCTGTCGTAGCCCTTGGTAGTTATGCAAGAGAGCAACTTTGTGTTCATAGTGATATAGATATATTGGTTGTATATGAAAAAATAGATGGATATGATACACATCTCATCATGGAAAAACTTTTTTATCTCGCCCTTGATGCAGGTTTAAAACTCGGTCATAGGGTGCATACAACTGATGACTTATTTACAGCAAGTACAGAAGATATTACTATAAAAACATCTCTTATGGAGGCTAGATTTATCGTAGGATCTGCTTTTATCTGGCATGAGACTGGAAGACAGATTAACAAGATTCGTCTTCATCAACAAAAAGAGTTTATTTTAGCAAAGGTTGAAGAAGCACAAAAAAGAAGAAAAAAGTACCCTCAATCTATGCAACCAAATATTAAAGAGGGTGTAGGTTCTCTTAGAGATACACAACTTATTTTGTGGATAGCCCAAACGATTTATGGTATTAAAAATCTCAAAGACTTAATAAATGTCTTATTTAGTGAAGAGGAATATAAAGAGTACCGTATAGCCTTAGAACTTTTATTTCGAGTTCGCTCAGCCTTACATCTCATCATAGGCAAACAAGAAGATAGACTTTTATTAGAGTACATGCCTCAAGTTACAAAAATGCTAGGATTTAAAGATACTAAAAAAATGGCTATTAAAGTTTTTCAAGCACAATGGAGAATAAACAATTTTACACAAATCTTTGTAAAAAAAATGATTCGTCCTTACATCTCAGATAAATCTTATATATCAAAGTTTAGACACTCTAGGATTGCAAAAGGGATTTATGTCCTTGATGGAAGATTATTTGCCTCATACAACTTAGAACCTCTGCCTATTCATACACTACTAGAAATTTTAGTTGCCTTGCCTGATCTAAACTACAGATACGACGCAGGATTTTTAAACCAATTTACCTATACAAAAATCAAACATCCTTTAGCTCAAAACACTTATATACTTCTCAAAAAGTTATTTGCTAGAAAAAATATGTATTGTTTTTTAAAACTTTTTATTGATGCTGGAATACTCCATCATCTTATCTCAAGTTTTAAAAAAGTTCTTCACTTGCCACAGTTTGATGGCTATCATCACTATCCTGTAGATATACACTCTATCAAGTGTGTAGAGGCTCTTGAAAACATTCAAGAACCTTTGATACAAGAGTTATATAATACATTTAGTGATGAAGAAAAAGTTCTTCTTAAAATCGTAACTCTTTTTCACGATACTGGTAAAGGAAGAAAACAAAACCATTGTGATGTAGGAGCTAAACTCATAGCTCAATTTTCCAAGCATTTAAAAATAAGTGAGAAACTCAGTAAAACAGCAGTGGTACTTGTAAAGCAACATATTACAATGAGTAATGTTGCTTTTAAAGAGAACATCCATAATGAGAAAACACTTTATAAATTTATGTCAAGTGTAGGGGATACTAAAACGCTACAACTTCTTTATGTCTTAACTTATGCAGATATTAACGGTGTTGGTGGAGATACTTACAACTCCTTTAACTCTAAACTACTTCTTGATCTTTATCATTTGGCTTTAGAAATTTCTGAAAATTCAGATAGAATTACTGATGCGAAAAAGCGTCTTAATATTGAGAGAAAAGTAAAAAATCAAACTGCCTTTAAAACACTTCCCTTATTAATGAGAAAAAAGATTTTAAGGATAGAGTCAAATCTTTTCTTTTTTAAACATACTCCAGAAGATATTATAAAAATTGCTAACAAGGCAAAAGAGACACAAGAGTATAGTTTTAATATCTCTACAAATCAATCACTATCAATCGAAATATATAGGAAAATTCCGTTAAATATTGGCTATCTTTTAGCTACTCTTAGCCATTTAGATGTTGGTAGTATGGAAATTTTTACACTCTTTGATGATATAAAATACTTTAAAATAGAGTTTATTAAAAACTTAGAAGAGGATCAATTGAGGGATGTAAAGTATAGCATAGAAAATGCCTTTGATATGAAAAAAGAGACTAAAACTCAAAATATAAAACTCACTAAAGAATCTATAAATATTGATTGTGAACACTCTTTAACCCATGCGGAGATGACTGTACACACAAGTAATCAAAGAGGCTTACTTGCTTTTGTAATGAACTGTTTTGAAGAGCTTGAGATTAATGTTGTTACTGCTAAAATTCATTCATCTAAACATAAGGTTAGAGATAGTTTTTTAATCCAAAAACAAAATAACTTATGCGATAATACCCAAGATATTTATAATCTTCTTCTTAATAAGGAAAATCAATGTGTGGAATAGTAGGATATTTAGGAAACAAAAATACTAAAGAGATACTTTTAGATGGACTTAAAGAACTCGAATACAGAGGTTATGATTCAGCAGGAATTGCAGTACTTCAAAATAATAATTTTTCTAATTATAAAGCAGTTGGAAAACTAATAAATTTAGAAGAAAAAACTAAAGATTTTGTAACAAATAGTTTCGCAGTAGGCATAGGTCATACACGCTGGGCAACGCATGGAAAACCTACAGAGCTTAATGCTCATCCACACTTAGGGGAGAGTTCTTATGTGGTGCATAATGGAATAATTGAAAACTATGTTAGTCTAAAAAATGAACTTCAAAGCGATGGAGTAAAGTTTTTAAGTCAAACAGATACAGAAGTTATCGTTCATCAGTTTGAGAAAAATCTTATAACTGCTAAAGATACTTTTGAAGCTTTTTCTCAAACTATTTCTCAGCTCCAAGGTGCTTATGCAATACTCTTAGTCACTAAAGGCGAAGATGAAACTATCTTTTTTGCAAAACATGGTTCACCAATGCTTATGGGAGTAAATGAAGAAAATGAAAAGTTCTTTGCCTCATCCGACACTCCTCTCATTGGTCATGCAAAAGAAGTGAATTATTTTGAAGATGGTGATTATGGTTATGTCTCAAAAAATGAAATTATTATTTATTCAAAAGACAAAGAACTGCAAAAGCCAAATTTTCAAACCATCTCTACAAATAGGCTCTCTAGCCAAAAAAATGGATATAGATTTTTTATGGAAAAAGAGATTTATGAACAAAGTGATGTGGTTTCAGACACGCTCATGGGAAGACTTGGCGAGAATGAAATTAATTTTAACGAGATAGATTCTACACTTTTTGACGATATCAATGAAATCAAACTTTGTGCTTGTGGTACATCATACCATTCAGCACTTAGTGCATCTTATATGTTTGAGAGATATGCAAAAATACGCTGTTGTGTAGAAATTGCAAGTGAATTTCGTTATAGAGATCCTCTTATGTGTAAAGATACTCTTTTTGTAGTTATCTCTCAAAGTGGAGAAACGGCTGATACGCTTGAAACTTTAAAGATGGCAAAAAAAGAAGGGCTTAAAACCTTAGTGATTTGTAATGTCGATAACTCCTCTATGGTACGACTTGCCGATGCTTGTATCTTAACTCGTGCAGGAATAGAAAAGGGTGTAGCCTCAACAAAAGCTTTTGCCACACAAGTGAGTGTTTTTTGGATGTTAAGCCTTTATGTAGCTAAACTTCGTGATGCCATGGATGCTAATCAACTCGCAAAACAGATTCATCTATTGCGTGAAATTCCTAGCTCTCTAAAGATAAGTGACGCTATTCATGAAAAAATAAAAAGATTGTCAAAACGCTACTTGCATGGTCATGGGTTTTTCTTTATAGGGCGTGATATATTTTTTCCTTTAGCCCTAGAGGGTGCCTTAAAACTAAAAGAGATTAGTTACCTTCATGCTGAGGGTTACCCAAGTGGAGAGATGAAACACGGACCTATCGCTTTAGCCGACCCTGAACTTTTTACCATCGCTCTTTTGCCTCAACATCTTTTATATGAAAAATCAAAATCAAATGTGGAAGAGTTAAGTGCAAGAGATAGCACAATCTGTGCTATCTCTGCCATAGAGTTTGATAAGGCGGATGATTTTATCCAAATAAATGAATGCCAAGATTATATGCTAGAGTTTTTTGAAATGATGATTGTCGTACAACTTCTTTCACTAGAAATTTCAGTAAGATTAGGAAATGATGTAGATATGCCAAGAAATTTAGCAAAATCGGTGACTGTGGAATAGATATACTATAACTTTGTGAATCAGATTTTTTTATTTAATTATGGACTAGATTCCCAGTCAAGCTGAGAATGACATTGTTCAAGCTGAGAATGACATTGTGCAAGCTGAGAATTAGATTAGTGTAAAGGCGTTATTTTTTACACTCACTAGCTTTTAGGTCTTTAAGATTTTTTTCTAAAAACTTAGATCCTATACCTTTTACGCTTGTTAAAGCTTTTATATCTTTAAAACAAGAACCCTCTCTGTGTTTAAGAATCGCATCAGCTTTTTTTGAACCAACTCCATTTAATGTCATCAACTCTTGTTTACTTGCTGTATTTATATCTACTACAGCAAGAACTAATGTTATGCCTAGCAATAGCATCACTAAAATCTTCATATTAACTCCTTTTATTTTTCAAGGACATTGTAGCTAAAAATATATATATTAACAATTATATAAAAAATTATCATAATTCCTTAAAGAAATGAGATATTATTTAGTATTACTTTGAGAGAATTTAACAATACTAAATAAATCACTAAAAGCATTTTCACTAGAAACTTCAACATTTTGAAGACGAGCTAGAGCTTCTGAATATTTTGCTTCAAGTTGTAGTTTTATTGCTTCTTTTAAACCTTGATGTACATTAGTATGATGTTTTGTAATAGAAGCTAGTTTAGAATCTCCTTTGAGAAATGTAGAACTAGCCTTTGTGTACCATTTAGCAAACCTGCAATTGTTTTCATCTATTATATCTGCAGAATTTTCATTTATCATAGCCCTATAGGTTGAAATTTTTAAAGATATATGATCTATTTTTCCAACATTTACTTGTAATTCATCAGTAACATACTGCGTTTTATTTTTGATAGTTGAGGAGTTTTCCATTACTAGTTGAATACTTATATTAAATTCTTCTAATATATTGGTAACTTTTGAAGTTTCATCATTAAATGTCTGGCTAATTTCTAGCATAGAATTAGCATTTTGTTTTAATGAGTTAATATTAATTTCAACCTCACTTGTTGCTTTTTGAGTTCTTTCTGCTAGTTTGCGTACTTCATCTGCAACAACTGCAAATCCTCGACCATGTTCTCCTGCTCTTGCTGCTTCAATAGCTGCATTAAGTGCAAGTAAGTTTGTTTGATCGGATATATCTTTAATGAGACCAATAATATCGCCTATGGCTGTTACACTCTCATTTAAGGAGTTTGAATCATCTCCAAGTGTATGTGTATATTCTTGTATTTTATCAATGCTACTAGCAATTGCATTTGTCTCACTCTCTACATCGGTCATTTTTTCTGTAGTTACTGTGTTTAAGTCATTTATCTCTTGCAACATTTCAAGGGGGCTATTTACTGTTTGTTGCAAAAAATTATTTCCATTTTCATAACTATCTAAAAGAGTATTTACAAGTTCATCTGTTTTTTTGTCTTCTATAAAAATAGGCTTTTGAAGTTCTTGTATTTTTACTCTTTGATCTTGAATCTCTTGTCTGAGCTTTTTGAGTTCTAGTGTATGTTGTTTTTCTAATTCTTCTATTTTTGAGCTACATCCAAACATATTATTCCTTATTTTATATTTAATATCTTGATAATACATTAAGGTGACTTATAAAGTTCTGATATATATTATAACGAGACCGTTTAATGTAATATTTTATATTTTAAATGCTATCATTGTAATGTCATCATTTGTTTCTTCATTCCCTTGGTAGTCTAATAATGTATCTAAAAACATTTTTTCTTGATTCACAAACTTTTCATTGTGAGACTTATTTATAATATCTTTAAACTTTCTTTTACCAAATGGAAAACTTTTTTTTCCACCATTTTGATCTAAAAAACCATCTGTAGAGATGTAGAATTTCATATTATCTTGTGTATCAATACTATGTTGAGTAAATTCATAATTAGAATCAGAAGTTCTGTAACCTATAGAGTGTCTATTTCCTTTTATCATATTTAATTCATTATTATTTATTATAAATAATTCGGTATTAGCCCCTGAAAATTTGATATTTTTTTCTTTTTTATTATAATAAATAATTCCTCCATCAAAGCCTGCATTTGAAATAGAGTCGTTTTTTTCTTGTTTTAAGATACTTTTCATAGCAATATTAAATTTTTTTAAGATAGAAGCTGTATTTATACTAGATTTATCATTGATTATCTTTGAAAATATTTCTCTTTCTAAAGCTTTTACTAGCATTGTCACAAAAGCACCAGGAACTCCATGACCAGTACAGTCGATAACCATAAATATACATTCATCTTGACTTATCTCATCAAATAGATATATATCACCTCCTACAACATCTTTGGGTTTCCAAATTACAAAATATTCTTTAAAGTATTTAGAAAATATTTTTTTATCTGGAAGAATAGAGTGTTGAATTAAAGAAGAATATTCTATTGAATCTTTTGTATTTTGGTGCAATTTTTTTAAATTAATATGTAAGTTATTAAGATTATCTTTTTGCTTTTCAATTGTATCTAAATTCATACCAACTTTTTTATTATCCATTAAAACACTTGTGATAGAATCCCCTAACGTATTTACTCCTGAGGATAACTTATGAAGATGTGCTTTTAAGTTTTTAGTTTGTATTTTTCTAGTAAAATTAAAATTTGAATATTCTTCTAAAACTTCTAATACACTAGAAATATTTAACTCCATATTATCAGCCATCTTATTAAGAAGTGTAGCAAGTTCATTTAAAGCTTCATTGGAAATTATTACAATAACTCTTTTGGATAGATTACCCTCTTCAAATTCTTTCAAAACTTCAATAGTTTCTTTTATGACATTTTTTTCTTCTTCTATCCCTACTTGTATTCTTTTTATATTTTGATTAACCTCTTTAGATATGTAACCAATTTCTGTATTACTTTCAATTAATAAATTTATAGTATCTGTTTTTTTGTTAATATAATCAAAAAAAGAAAATATACCTTTACTGAAGTCTTTGATAGTTTGCATGATATTTTTATTGATAAAAAATGAAAATACAGTGAGAAATAGTATTAACAAAGTTGTGATAATACCTATAATGTAAAATTCTTTTATTAGCAAGTCATGTTCTGTATGAATGGTTTCTAATAATTCTTCAGTTACAAAATCACTAATTTCTTTCATTAAATTAATTTTTACTGTACTTAACTCAAACCAAACAGAGGCTTTTACACTAAACAAACTATTGCTAAGTGTATTAAAAGCAGTAATTGCAGGTTTAACATCAACTTTAATCATTTCATCACTTTTAGATGTTCTAACTTTAGCTTGAATCGCTTCTATGATTTTTGGTAGATTTTTATGATATAAACTAAAAACATGTTCTATATCTTTTAGTAAGTTGAGTTCTTCTTGATTAACATATTTCATATTTTTATAAGTATTTATACTTTTTAATAAATCTTTATATAAAAGTTCAACATTCTGTGCATACTTATAGTCTCTTCGTATGACAAAATTTTTAAAATTATGGATGAAACCACCATAACCGACAGTATTTTGCATATTAGATATTATGTGAGTTTTTTTTGATGAATAAAGTAGTTTATTTATAATAGGGATTAATTTATGAAAACTTTCATTATCAATGGTCGTTTTATAAAAGTTTTTTGTATCACTAGAAGCATATTTTAAAAAATTAGCAATAAATATGTTTTCTTCTGCAATATTATTAGTAAACTTTACTCTAACACCCTCTTCAAATTCATTTTTATTTAAAATACTAGCACCAATGGCTTTTTGAATACCAACTGTTTCTTTAGCAAGTAAAAAATTTAAATAGGCAATCAATTGTCTAGTTACCACAGATGAAACAGCCATTTTACTAACATTTACTATGAGTTCTAAATATCTTGAATTTATTTTTGTATAGTAAGTTAATAGTTCATCATAAGAAATAAACACACTTTGTACTTTGGCTCTCACATGAACAATATTATTTGTATAATTTAATGATTCTGCTAATAGATTAATACTATTTTGATTCAAATTATCCATTTTAATTTCTTTGATAAAACTATTTAAATCTTGCAATTTTTTATTAGTTATATTGTATTGCTCTTTTAACCTTTTTTGAGTATCTTTTGAGTTTACCTCTAGAAATAAAATAGAGATGCCTCTTTCTTTTTGGATTTCATGAACGAGGGAGGATATTTTAGTTGAAAGAATGACACCATTTTTTAAAATGTCTAGTTTTTCAATTTTATAATAACCATCGTATATAAAATATAAAGACATTAATATTATTACTATAACAGGTATCAATATCAAGATGAAAATTTTATTTTTTATAGATATGTCGAAAAATAATTTGTTCATGTGTAGAGTCCTAATAAATTTATTTTAGTTACTTTAGTCCAACATATCTTTAAAAGTAGATCGAATAGTTAAAAATTCATCCAAGTTTTCAAAAAAAATATCAATTAATTTAGGATCAAAATGTTCCCCTCTTTCTTCTCTAAATAACTTAAATATTCTTTCATCTTCCCATGCTTTTTTATATACCCTATCACTCCCTAGAGCATCAAATACATCAGCTAAGGCAGTTATTCGTCCATATATATGGATCTCTTCACCTTTTAATCCCTGCGGATAGCCTTTTCCATTATATTTTTCATGATGTTCATAGGCTACTGTTGATGCAGTTTTTAAAAGAATCCTATTAGAATGTCTTAACATATCATAACCTATCTGTGCATGAGTATCCATGATAACTCTTTCTTCATCAGTGAACCTACCAGGTTTATTTAATATCATATCAGGAATAGCAACTTTTCCTATATCATGCATAGGCGAGGCTTGTTTTAACATCTCAGCTTCTTTTAAAGGTAAACCATAATAAAGAGCAAAAAGTTTAGAGTATTCTGCAACTCTTTTAACATGAAAGCCCGTTTCTTTGGACCTACTCTCACCAATAGCACCCATAGTAAAAATAACTTCTACTTGGGTATCTTCTATTTCTTTACTTAGGAGTTTAATTTCCTCTAGTTTTAACTGAAGTTCATCGTAATCTTTTCTCTGTCTTTGATCACTCCTCAACATGATTTTATCTTGTCTTACAATATCCTTTATTAATTTTTTTGTTGTATCTTCAAAATTTCGTTTTAATATTTCAATTTCATTAATTAAAGAATTTTTTTCTGTATTTTTTTCTTTATTTCTTCTGGAGATTTTAGTTCTTCTTTGGGATTCTTTGCGTCTTTGTTCTTTATCACGCTTGTCTCCTTTTTTGCGTCTTTCTCCCTTCTCACGCCTCTCTTCTTCTCTTCGCCTTTCTTCTTCTTTACGCCTTTCTTCTTTATCCATTATTCATAAACCTTACTCTATTTCTCTTTTAGGTTAAAAGTTAGATTTTCAAAATCATCTTGAAAGTCTTCTCCAGCTTCTAAAGCACTTTCATTCTCTTCATCGTAAATCCAGTTTATAGTTATCTTGTGCTCATCATTGTTTTCTTCTAATAAATCAAAAAAATCAAAAAATAATTTAGAACTACTTGAGTTAAAATATATAATTTCTAGTGAAATTATAGTTTCTTCTTTAGCATGTTTTCTAAAATATTTATCAATCCAAGATAAAACAGGCTCATAAAATTCAAATGTATTTTCTGGATATGATTTTCCAAAAAAATTCATTTCGCCTTTGCTCGCATCTAAGTCAATTTGTGGAGTATATTTTGTTTGTTCTATAGAAAGATTTTTCATTTTATTAATCCGTTATCATAATTGATATATTTAAGTTGAAATAAAATTGATTTTCATTGATAACTTCAAAATGATAATTCATCTTATCAGATCGTTTGGCTATCTCTAAAAAACCTATGCCTGCACCAAGAGAATGCTTGTCCTTACCTTCTCTTCTAACTTGTCTATACTTTTTTTTCAATTCTTCTTTACCTAAGGTGACAACTCCTTGAAGCTTATCCTCTAATTTTTCTTTGGCATCTTTAGAAACTACATTGTTACTATGAAGCAAATAATTTTTAATCTTGCCTTGCTCTTCTTCCTTTGCTACTAATATTAAACCATCAGTGCTAATTTCTGAATCTTGATCATGTCTACTTGAATAGTTCATCATGTTTTGGGTTAATTCAATAAAAATTGTAAAAATATTATTAGCAATACCCATTTTTAAATTATTGTCTTCTGCCTCTTTTTCTAAGGCATCTATCATCCCAGTTATCAAAGTCTGAGACAATATACCTCCATAAGTTAAAAATATAATCCCCTCGGATTCTATAATTGTTCTAATTTGATTTATATGCATTTATTTTCCTTTTATAACTTTGACTTTGCAGATGTGCTTGTATTTTGTATCATACTATAATGAACTTTGAATTTTTATTAATAGACATAATTTTTATATTTTAAATGCAATCATAGTAATATCATCATTTGTTTCTTCATCACCTTGATACTCTGATAATGTATCTAAAAATATTTTTTCTTGTTCTACAAACTCTTGAGTATGAAATTTTTGTATAATACTTTTAAACTTTCTTTTCCCAAATGGAAAACCTTTTTCTCCACCGTTTTGATCTATAAAACCATCTGTTGTGATATAAAAGTCCATATTATCTTGTGTATCTATAATATGCTCTGTAAATTTATAATCTGCATCAGATGTTCTGTAACCAATAGAGTGTCTATCCCCTTTAATCATCTTCAATTCATTGTCTTTCATTATAAACAACTCACTATTAGCTCCTGAAAATTTGATGATTTTTTCTTTTTTATTATAATAAATAATTCCTCCATCAAAGCCCGCATTTGAAATAGAATCTCTATTTTCTTGTTTTAAGATACTTTTCATCTCTTTGTTGAACTTTTGCAAGATAATAGAAGTATTTATGTCATTTGTATCATTTGAGATACTTGAAAATATTTCTCTCTCAAGTGCTTTTACTAACATCGTAACAAAAGCACCTGGAACTCCATGACCAGTACAATCAATAATCATAAAAATACATTCATCTTCAGTTATTTCATTAAATAGATATATATCTCCTCCTATTATATCCTTGGGTTTCCATATCACAAAATATTCTTTAAAATATTTTGCAAACAATTCTTTATCAGGAATAATAGCATCCTGAATAAGAGAAGAATATGCTATAGAGTCTTTTATATGTTTGTGTGTTTGATGCAAATCTTTTCGCTGTTTTTCAATAGAATCTTTCATATGAAAAAACTCTTGAATAGTCTCACCAATCTCATCAGTATAAAAAATCCTCTTTTTTATATCTGCATCATTCATTTTGAATTTTTTTATAATTCTTGATAAATACTCAAGAGGTTGTGTGATTTTTTTCATTATCATTAAGTATATAACAAAGTTTCCGAGAATAAAAAATATGCCTACTATTATAATATATATAAATTCATTTTTAATTCTATAGTTTAATAATTCTATTTGAGCATTCATACCTTGATACATTGAAATTACCATATCATCTAGGGGAAGCATGATTTTTTCTTTTTCTTTATAATATTGTTTTGAAAACAATAGTTTTATTGCTAACTTTTGATTATCGTTCTCCATGGCTTTAAAAGCATCTTTTTCTAAATTTACTAAATTATTTGAATTAAATTCCGACAAATGTAAAAGATCTTTTTGAAAAGCGTTAAAAGGTAATTTATTAATGATGCTTTTTATAGATTGTTTATGTATTCCTTTGTGTTTTTGCTCTCTTCTTTCTTTGTTTAAATCCCAATAAATTAAATTATAATGTTTAGGTCTAATCTTAGATCCGTTTCTTATATCTAAAATATCAAAATATTGATTTTTGAATTTTACCTCTTTTGTAACAGCATAAGATCTTACTGATTTAGTTAAATCATCGGAACTTTGTCTTAGCTTTTGCATCACTTGAACTATATCAGTCTTATGTTTATATACAAGTGCTAGTTCATTTTCAACTCTATCTAAACTAAAAATTTGATAAATCAGAAAAAATATTACAGAAAGCTCAAATGCAACTATAAATAAAATAAATTTATTTATGTTAATATTTAATATCTTTGATTTTGAATAAGTAGAATAAATAAAAATTAATAAAACACCTAATACAAAGATAGAAAAAAGAAGTTCACCTAATGTTAAGATATTTAATAATGAAAATTCTTGATTATTTTTTGAATTATTTAAGTTTTTATTTATTTGTGTTGCTGTACTAATATCATTATTGATTGCCTGCAACCATTTGTTAGATATTTCTACTTTTTTTTCAATTGTAATGGTATTTAAAGCTTTTTGAATGATCGAAGCTAAAATAGGCTTATTTATATTTGAAAAAACATGTAAACTCGGAGACTCAAAAGATGCTTGAGAAATACCTTTTAAACCAAGAATAAACTCATCATTTATCTTTTTTTCTACAACAATTTGCCCATTAAATAAGGCGTCGGCTTTTGAATTTAACACAAGATTTATAGCCTCATGTAAAGATTTAGTAGTTATTATATTGATTTTTGGAAATTTCTTTTGTATCTTGTCAATAGAGCCAAAGCCTAGTTGCATTATAAGTGTTTTACCCTCTAAGTCCTTCATTGAAAATATAGTGTTATTAGTTTTTTTTACATAAATATAATCTTTCATTTTAAAATAAGGCTTGCTATATAAACCATAGTGCGATCTTTTTTCTGTGTAATAAGAAGCTGGTAGTATATCTATTTTTTTATTTTTAAAATCATTTAAGATCATATCCCATGTATCATCGACATAAGTAACATTCAAGCCAGTTCTTTTTATGATAAGTTTCATATAATCTCCACTAATTCCATCTATTTTTAATGATGTATTCATAAAAACTATAGGAGACCAATCTTCAACTCCTATGCTAACTGTGTTTTGACTAATCCATTTTCTTTCTTGAAATGTCAGCCCAAGATTTATTTCTTTTTGACTTGCTTTTAGTATATCTTTTTGATATATTTTATCCCTTAAATTTGATAATTCCTCTTTAGGGATAATTTTAAATATTTTATTAATTATGGAATGAAGTAATGGATAGTTTTTATTTATTCCTAAGTGTTTATTTCCATATTTGTTGTAAATTATTTTTGCTACTTTAAGTCTATATTTTTGTAAGTCTTGATAATTTTTTTTATATGAAACTAGGGCTGAGACATCTTTGTTTTTAGATAAATTTTCATACATGGTTCTTTCATTTGAATAATGTAGTACATTTACATTTTTGGAATCTTTTTCAATTGTTTTATTTGAGGAAGATTTTTTTAGAGTATAAATTGTTTTATGTTCTAAATCTTTTAAAGATTGTATCGTAGTATCTGCTTCTTTTGTAATAAGGTATAAAGGACCAAAGTTATACGACTTAGTATAGTTAAAGTATTTTACACTTCTCTCTTTTGTCCAAGATAAGTTTAATATTCCAAATACTAATTTATCCTCTTTTGCTTTTGCAAAGGCTTCTTCCCAAGAAGAAAATTTAATTGCTATTAAATTAGTGCCACCATATTTATTTAATAATATTAATAAATCTGTGTGTATATTGCTTCCTTTGCTATCGTACTTGGCACTCAAAGTAGTTGCAATATTTATATTAGGGTGAGCCTCTAACCATTCTTCTTCTTCTTTTGTATAATCAGGCATATATGTGTTACTTGATTTGAAACTATTAATTTTTACTGTATTGTTATATGCATGTACCGTATTTAGATAGCTTAACAAAATAATAAAAACAATAACTTTTCTAATATACATTTCTAACTCCATTTAGATAGATCTAATTTATTTACTTAAATAGGATGAGAAAATAAATTTCATATTATCTAATATCTACTGTAATGTAGAATATGAATTCTATGAAATTAATCTATTCTATAGTTTCTATGGTGTTATGATAGCATAAATATAAATTTTTTTATATAATTTTAAGTTAAATTTAAGAGCTTAGAGATTAAAAGGAGTCTAAAAAGTAGGAGTTCAAATTTCTAGTGAATGCCTCTTTAAATAGAGGCATATTAGGACTATCGAAGGTTTTCAAATGGTTGTGTGATAACTGCTTTACGAGTCACAGTATAAGGAACTAATGCTGCTGCACGAGCTCTTTTTATAACTACTGAAATCATATCTTGGTGACGTTTACAGTTTCCTGTTAAACGGCGTGGCATGATTTTATACCTTTCTGAAAGCGAGAAGCGTAATGCTCCAACATCTTTGTAATCCATAAAATCAACTTTTGATTCACAGTATTTACAAAATCTTTTTTTATATTTTCTTTTTTCTGACATGGTATTTCCTTTAGGTATCTATTTTATTTAAAATGGAATTTCATCTTCATCAATGTCAATCACAGGAACAGAATCAGGACTAGGCATTCGACGACTTTGCGTATTTGCTTGTTGATTATAACTAGAAACTTTGTTTACATTTTCATAGCTTTGTTGTTGCTGCGGTGCTTGATAACTCTGCTGTTGCTGCTGCTGTTGTGGTGCTTGATAAGACTGTTGCTGTTGAGCAGGTTGTTGATAATCAGTCTGCCCACCTTGAGCAGGAGCATTATTATATTCACCACCCTCCGTCTTAGCTTTTGAGTCCATCATCTTCATGGTTTCAACTATTACAGAATGCTTTGAGCGTTTTTGTCCATTTTGATCAACCCATTGGTCAAATTTAAGTCTTCCTTCTACAAGAATTTGACTTCCTTTACGAAGGTATTGGTTGGCGATTTCGCCAGATCTTCCAAAAAATGTTAAATCTGTGTAGCAAACTTCCTCTTTTTTTTCACCATTACTAGTGTAGTTATGATTAGTAGCTATTGACGCATTTGCAATTGCTCCACCATTTTGAGAGTATCTAAGTTCAATGTCGCGAGTTAATCTTCCAACTAATATGACTTTATTGTACATGGGGTTTCCTTATTTAAGCTTAGTGCTAGTTACTTCGAGTTGCTTCAGCTGCTGGAGTTTCTTCAGTCGCAACTACCACTGGAGTTTCTTCAACTGTTGTTACTTCTTCAGCTTTTGTTTGAAAAGCTGCTTTTTTCTGAGCTTTTTCAACAAGAGTGTTCCATGCTTTTATTTCACGGTTGCTATCGTACTTAATAGTAATAAAACGAAGAAGTTCTTCATTAAGACGAAAACGTCTTTCAATTTCAGTAATTGCTGATGGAGCAACTGAATAATAGATAACATGGAAATATCCACGCTCATTTTTTTCAATTTGGTATGCGAGTTTTCTCATTCCCATTGAATCTGTAGTAGCTATTTCGCCACCGTTTGAAGTGATTATTTCTTCGATAGCTTTAAGGCTAGATTGGATCTCTTCTGCTGTTAATGTTGGTTTAACGATAACTAAGTTTTCGTAGTTTCTCATAGAGTATATTCTCCCTTTGGTATTTGCCTTGAATGGCGTATGTTTCCCTTTCGGATATTTGAAGTATATCATCGTCATAATGATACAAAGAGAAAGGAACTTGGAATTATATATAAATAATACTTAAAAGAAAGGCACGGCTGATTCATGCAGCCTGTCATTCTGAACTTGATTCAGAATCTAGCATAAGACACTAGACCCTGAATCAAGTTCAGGGTGACAAAATATGTAAATAAGCTTGTATGATGAGCTATGAAAAGAAAGGTTTATTATAGACTTAATTTATTCTATTTCGATATAGTGTCAAAATCATAAGTAATTCAAGGTAAATATGTGTCTAAAAAAATAAAATCCAAAGTTAAAACTAGCTCAAATATTTTAAAATATGTAGCATGGTTTTTAGTCCTAAGTACATTAGCCTTATCTGCTTTTGTTGGTGGGTATTATGTAGCTTATAAGAATGCACAGGTAAATTTAGAAAAGAAAAAGAAAGATGAAAAACAACATCTTATAAGTAAAAAAATAGAAACAATTACTAATGTGAATGAAAGACTAAAAGAAGTACTTATAGCAGATGTTAAGGAAAAAAAATATAGGGAAAACAAAGCTATAGTGCTTAAAAAGCAAGAGATAAAAAAAGAGATTAAGATAGTTAATGACGAGCAGTTAAAAGAGATTTCAAACAAGTTAAAGCAAGAGATTAAAAAAGTAAAACAATATGCTGGTTCATCACACGAGTATTCAAGCACCAATACAAAAAAAGCCCCATCTCGTGTAAAAAGATTAGTAAAAGTAATAAGCTCAAATAAGCCAAAATTAGCTATCATCATAGATGATGTGTCAGTTGCATCGCATGTAAGGGCTATAAAAAGTTTAGGATATAACTTAACTATGTCATTTTTGCCTCCAAGTAAAGCACGCCCTAATTCAGCTGTATTAGCTGCTAAAGAAGATTTTTACATGGTTCATCTTCCTATGGAAGCACAAAGTTATAGTGCTGAGGAGCCTAATACTTTAAGAATAATTAGTTCTCAAAGTGAAATCTCTTCTCGCGTTAAAAAAATTAAAAAGTTGTTTCCAAAAGTTAGATATATCAATAACCATACAGGAAGTAAATATACAGCAAATGAAACGGCTGTAAATAAACTTGTAATCGCTTTAAATAAAAATAATATCAGTTTTGTAGACAGTAGAACAACAAGTAAAACAAAAGTACCAAGAGTAATGAAAAATTTTGGTTTAAAGTATATAGCAAGAGATGTATTTTTAGATCACCATACAGATATAGCGTATATAAAAAAACAGATAAAAAAAGCTATTCACATTGCAAAAATAGAGGGAATGGCAATTGCAATCGGTCATCCTCATGCAAATACTATTTTAGCCCTACATGAATCAAAACATCTCTTTAAAGATATAGATTTAGTGCTTATAAATAAGGTTTACTAAATGCCCTTGATGGAAGAAAAAATCATAGAATTATCTTGCATGAAAAAGTATCCTAATTCCATATCCTATAGAGGAAATTTAAAGTTATTAGAGAAAACTAAAATTTCTATAGTGGGAACAAGAAAACCATCTAAATATACAAGAGAATTTACAAAAAATCTTGCGACAGCTTTAAGTGACAATGATATATGCATAGTGAGTGGTGGTGCTATGGGTGTTGATGCTATCGCTCATTTAGGGGCAACATCATTTAATACTATTGCCGTACTTCCTTGTGGGATTGATATTAAATATCCAAGTGTAAATACAAATCTTTTACAAGACATACAGGAAAACGGACTATTGTTAAGTCAATTTGATGAGGGTTTTAAAAGCAGACCCTGGACCTTTGTTACAAGAAATGAATTTGTTGTTGCACTTGGTGAAATTCTCATCGTGACAGAGTCTGATATAAATAGTGGAAGTATGAGAAGTGTTGAGTATGCACTACAGATGAAAAAAAAGATTTTTGTACTTCCCCAAAGGTTAGGGGAGAGTAGGGCAACTAATGAACTATTGGCATCTGGGAGAGCAGAAGCTATTTATGATATAGATGCTTTTGTTTCTCGTTTTTCAAAGAAAAAAAGTGAAGTGTTTAAAAATAATGATCCTTTTTTAGAGTACTGTAAATCGAATCCTAGCTATGATGAAGCCTTAAATAAATATGCACATAAAGTGTTTGAAGCGGAACTAAATGGAGACATAGACATAGTAAATGCTAAAATAGTTCTTAGATAATGAGCATAGCATCACCATAACTATAAAAGCGGTATTTTTCTTTGATAGCCTCTGAATATAGCTCTTGAGTTTTGTCTAATCCAATAAATGATGCGACCAACATGAGTAAAGTAGACTTTGGCAAGTGAAAGTTAGTAAGCAAATGATTTACTCTGCTTGGTTTGTTTTGTGGGTGTAAAAAAAGATTTGCTTCACCTCTTTGAACTTTTCCATGTTTATCGTAAAACTCTATTGTTCTTGTGGAAGTTGTGCCTATACTCAAAATAGGAATTTTAGAATCTAAAATTGCTTTAGCATCATTTGATATATCATAGTATTCAGAGTGCATGGGATGATCTGTTATGATTTTTACTTCAACAGGCTTAAATGTGCCACTTCCTACATGAAGAGTGACATAAGCGTGAGGAAAATTATCGCATATTTTTTTATGTTGCCCAGGTGTAAAGTGTAGGGAGGCGGTTGGTGCTGCTACTGCACCCTCTTCACGAGCGAAAACACTTTGGTACTCTCGTTCATCTTCGCTGTTATCTTCTCTTTGTATATATGGAGGAAGGGGTACATGACCTATTTTATCAATGATGGGTAAAATATCTTCAAATCGTAGTTTTGTTGAAGTATCATAAAAATGGACTATACGACTTCCATCATCATTTAAGCTTATTACTTTAGCTAAAAAATTTTCTGTAAAAATTATTTGAGTGCCTACCTTTACTCTTCCTCTTATATAGACATTGACATCATAAGCATTTAAAGCACGATTTATTAAGAGTTCGATTTTTCCACCACTTATTTTATGTCCAAAAAGTCTCGCTTTTATTACCTTAGTATCGTTGAATACTAAGGCACAATTTTTAGGAATAAAACTTTCAAATTCACTAAAAACAGTATGGATTATCTCTTTTGTTTGGCGATTATATACAAGAAGTCTTGCACTATCTCTTGGGTTTGCTGGGTGAGTGGCTATAAGTTCATTTGGTAAAATGAAGCTATAGCTTTGAGTGAGAAGTTCTTTTTTTTGAAGCACTTTATTTTTTATCAGTTTTTTCGCTACTTAATTCATCTAAACCCATCATCTCGGTTAAACTTCTGTCATCTTCTTCATCCTCGTCCTCTTCTTCTTGAGGATCAGCAGGATTAACAACTTTTACTATAAGGATTGAAAATCCATAAAGAATGATTAACGGACCAGCCATAAGGAGCTGTGTTAAAACATCAGGAGGAGTTAAAAGAGCGGCTACTACAAAGATGATTATCACAGCATATTTAAAAAAAGCTATCATTTGTCTGTCGTCAATAAGACCTAACAGAGCAAGAAAATAAGCAAATACAGGAAGCTCAAATGCAAGTCCAAAACCAAATAATATTTTTGTGAAAAAACCTACATAATCTTCTATATTTATGAAAGGGGTAAACTTAAAAGAACCAAAGGTTATGAGAAAATCAAATCCAAATGGGGTTACTACATAGTAGGCAAAAAGAACCCCAACTAAGAACATGATAGTCCCACCAAGTATAAAAGGGATAATCATTTTTTTCTCATTTGCATACAAACCAGGGGCTATAAACATCCAAAGCTGAGAAAGGATAATAGGAATGGAAGCTACAATAGCCGCAAAAAATGAAACCTTAAGAGCTACAAAAAATGCTCCTCCAACTTGAGATGTTGTTACCTTTCCATCAGCTGCGTGAACAGACTTTTTACCAACCTCTTCAAGAGCTATATTTAAGGGTTCTATCATCCATTCTAAAATAGGCTCATGAAAATAAAACATGACAAAGAACATGACAATTAAACTTCCTACAGAAATTCCTAATCTTTTTCTTAGTTCGATTAAGTGGGGTTTTAAGTCATCAAACATCTTTAGTATCATCCTCTTGTTTTTTCTTTTTCTTAAAAGTTACTTTTTCTTCTTTAACTTCAGGATTTTTTTCAATATCACCGATAATATCATCTGTTAAATCAGTTAATTTAGCACCAATATCTGGAATATTTGTAACTTTTTGGATCTCATCTTGTGCATCAAGGAGCTGTTTTTTGTACTCAAGTGCTTCTTGTTTTATCTCACTTACATTCATCTCTTCTTCAAGAGTGTCTTTCATCGTTCCAACCGTCTTTTTCATTTGTCTAAAAAACTTAGCAATGTCTACCATAGCTGAGGGCAGTTTATCTGGACCTAAAAAAAGTATGGCAATAACTAAAATGATTACTATTTCTGTAAAACCCATTCCAAACATGTGAGACCTTTTAAATTTATAATATTAAGATGTGATTCTATCTAAAATAACTTCAAGAAGAGATAAAGAGTGCAATCTCATCGGATAGAAGGTACTCTTTATTGTAAAAATATCCATTCTTAAAATTGAGTTTTTTTTCATCTACGAGAATATTTGCGCTTTGTATCTCTTGAGAGTTTAAAATATTTTCATCAATACCAACGATACTACGAAGACCTAAAAATATTTTTTCTATTTTAATCTGATCTTGGCTTAATTTTTCTTGTCTAATCTCAAGAGGATTTTTTATGTAGTCTTCTAAATTTGAAGTAGGATAAAATCTTGTTTGCTTTAAACTACCAACAGCACCGCTTCCTAAACCTATATAATCTTTATATTGCCAGTACCCTAGGTTGTGTGAACTTTGATATGAGCCAAAATTACTTATCTCATACTGCTTAAAACCATGTTTTTGGATCTCTTGAAATATCCATGAAATAAGTTCTAGTGTTTCTTTTGCCATATAGGGTTTTATCTCAAAAGGAGTGCCTTCTTCTATCGTGAGGGCATAGGCACTTATATGATTTATAGGTAAGTTTAACGCAGTTTTTATATCAAACTCAAGAAGTTCTTTTGTATCTCCTAATGTTGCATATATCAAATCTAAGGAGATATTTTTAAAACCTATCTCTTTTGCATTATTTATAGCATCAAGGGCATCTTTAGGAGAGTGTGCTCGATTAAGAACTTTGAGCTTTTTTTCATTAAAGCTTTGCACTCCAAAACTCATACGATTTACACCAAGTGCATACATCTCTTGTAGCCATTTCTTACTTGCACTATTTGGATTTGCTTCGCTTGTAATTTCTATATCTTTGGCTAAATAAGGCTTAAGTAATGCAAAAATATTTTTATATAAGTGGGCTTGGACTGTAGAGGGTGTACCTCCTCCAATAAAAACAGATTCTATACAAGCAGGAGATGCACAAAATCTTTGAAGTTCATACCTTAATTGCACCTCCAAAGCTTCCATATAGGCTTGTTTTAAGTGAAATTTATCTACATAGGAATTAAATGAGCAATAAAAACATTTAGAATCACAAAAGGGTATATGTATGTAAAGAAGCATCTATTTTTGACCCTCTTGCTTATCATAGAGTTTTAATTTATAGGATAATTTTCCTGTTGCAAGTGCATGTATGATAAGTGAATTTTTGGAAGTGAAAATATTTTCAATTCCTTTTAATTTTATTTTACCTGTAATGATTTTCTTCCCAGATGTATGTTCGATTTTAGATAATTTTTTTGAAAGTTTCATAAAGTCTTTTTTATAATTAAAGAGAGCTTTTTTTTGAATAATGTTTTTTATTTGTTCATCAAAAAGCCAGTTTATATTGTTGAGTAAGTAACTCTTACTTTCTAAGGTATAGTCTAATTTATCTAAACTTACATACATCTCTTTGTGGCTTAACTTAGGTGTTCCCCATAGATAAAAAGTTACAACTTTGGTCTGATTTTTCTTATTTACTACATCAACAGAAACCACAAGTTTAGTATCACTTGGATAAATATTTACATTCGTTATTGTGTATTGTGTATTTGGATGCTCTTTTTTTATATAGGAAATAAGCTCTTTTTCTAATTCTTTTTCTGCAAAAGTATATTTTATTTTTATAGTAGGATAAAGATATATTTTTGGATTAAAAATTTCACATACTATAGGAATGGATTTTGTTGGTATCACTTTTGGTTCTTGTTTACTTGTTATGAGTTGAGGTTTGGCGGTGATGCCAATATTTATAGATAAAATATTTGAGCATTTTGTTTGATTTGTATTAATCTGCGAGATAGATATTTTTTTGGCATCAGGAATTAGCCATAAATCTTTAGATAAAGAGACGGGATATGAGTTTTCATACACAAGCTTTTGAATTTTTTGTGCGAGGTTAAGGTTTACCTCTATCTTAGAGATTTGCTTTTGTACTTCATCAAAAATATACTTATTTATCGGTTCTTCAAGAAGTTTTTTGCTTAAATATTCTTCTGTTTTAGTGATTTTAAATATATCAAGTGCATCAACAGCTAAAGGAAGAAGTATTTTTGTGAACTCTACTTGTGTGTCATTTTGAGAAGCAATTATTTTAAGTTGTGCTTTATCATTAATGGAGATAGTGCCAACAAGGTTAACATTTGCTTCAATACTTCCTCTTAATAAACCCTTTATCTTAAGTGCCTTGGTTGTTGGAATTAGACTTTGTTGATAATCAAGGTCTAGATCAATTCTATAGCTCGTAAATATTTTTATAAGTGAGCCTTCAAATTGTATATCAAGTTTTGTTAAGTGTATTTTATGTTCTATCCACATTCCAACTTTAAAAGTTTTATCAATAAGCTGGCTTATATCTTTGGATACATATTTATATGTTGCCTCAACAGGTTTTAGCCATTGTTTATGAATATTTGTAAAGCTTTTTTTAAACTCTTTTGTAGATATTTTTTGAGTTGCTAAAATATCTGTTGTGATTTTTTGAGTGATACCACTTGATAGAGGATTTTTTAACTCATTTAAAATAACTTGCTTAATCTCCCTAGTATCAATGCTTATAGGTATTTGGATAATAGAGTTATGTTGAGTATAACTATCTACTGGTTCTATTAGCAGAGGTTTTGAAATTGTCTCATCAGAACACGCATTCATAAAGAGTATAAGTAAAAATAAAAAAGAATTCTTAGTAAATAAATTTATTTTTAGATTTAAAATAGCTGTTCCTTTAAATATAATTATTATGTATTGTAGTGAATATTGACTTATAGTATCTACTTTAATGCACAACAGACAGTCCTTCTAAACTTGAAGCACCGTCACTCTCAGCTTGATGTACCGTCACTCTCAGCTTGACTGGGAGTCTAGTAACACAAACCAAGACACAATAAGATTCCGTATCAAGTACGGAATGACGGGGGTGTCAAGCACTCAATGACGAAAGTGTCAAGCACTCAGTCTCGTCACTCTCAGCTTGACTGGGAGTCTCAGCACTATAAAACCTCTTCATACTCTAACAAAGAAATATTTCTCTCCTTGGTATCAAA
>JADGEZ010000019.1 GCA_016744115.1 Sulfurimonas sp.
GGTTCTTCTATGTCCTCTAAACTTTTTAAGACAGCTTCTTTTATAGTCATTTTTTAATTTCTCACTTTTATCTTTAAATGTGTCTTTTTGTAAGGTAACTATTTATTCATTACCATTATAGTTGCTTCAACCTTAATAAACGGTATTAACAAGCGACAATTATGCACCAATAAAAGAAGAAATAACACTAAATTTAGTAAATTATATGTCAAAATGCAATATTTTTAAGATATTTACAGTTTTTTAACTATTATCCTTAAAGAAAGAGTGTGCTGTTTATACATTTATCGCCGTTATTGAGGCATAAGTGGTGTGTTAATTGTAGATATTCCATTAAAAGAGCATACTTTAGCTTAAAATTTGAGGGGAAAAATTATGGAAGTTAAAAAAAAATTACTTGATATTGTACGAGATACTATACGGTTTAAGCATTATAGTTTATCTACTGAGCGGACTTATATACACTGGATAAAGCAGTATATATTTTTTCACAACAAGAAGCACCCAAAGGATATGGCTAAAGCGGAAATTGAAGAATATTTAACATCATTGGCTATTGAAAATAGAGTTGCGTCGAGTACACAAAACCAAGCTTTTAGTGCTTTGTTGTTTCTTTATAAAGAGGTTCTAGGGATTGATACTAGTGAGTGGAATATCCAAGCTTTGAGAGCTAAAGAGAGAAAAAGAATACCTGTTGTCTTGACAAAGGATGAAGTGAATTTAGTTATGGAGAATTTAAAAGGGATTTATAAGCTTATTACTATGCTTATGTATGGTTGTGGTTTGAGAATGAATGAGGTAATTAAACTTAGAGTAAAAGATATTGACTTAGGATTTGACAAAGTATATATATTCGATTCTAAATCCTTGCAAGATAGGGTAGTGCCATTGCCTTTGAAAATAAAACAGAGAATAGCTGTTCAGTTAGAGGCGACAATGGAGCTACATGAAAAAGATATAAAAGATGGATTTGGTGCTGTTTATTTGCCCTATGCTTTAGAGAAAAAATATAAAAATTCTCAATTTGAAACTAAATGGCAATATCTTTTTCCTGCTGTAAACACATCAACAGATCCACGAACAAAGGTAAAAAGAAGACATCATATACTTGCAAATACTCTAGGGCGAAACATAAAGTTATATCTTACTTGTTCTTTGGGATCTGCAAAACTACCAAGACCTAACCAAGCGGTATCCTTTCCAAAATCTATAGTCATAGCAGCATCACCAGACTTATTTAGTGTACCTTCTGAATAAGAGGAGGTATATCTTCCCCTATACTCTGCGTGTTCCATAGAATAAGAAGATATAGTGGAACTATCAGTTTTACTGTAATTATCTCTGAGAATATTATCAGATGCTGTCTTGATTAAGTATTGTAAAGTGAGCTCATCTTCTTCAAACTTCAAATCAAGTCCATCTTTGGTCTCTTGATTACTTAGGCTAATATCATTAATATTTATGGTGTTTAGTTCTTCTTCTTGATCGACTTCAAAATGTTTTTTTTTCATAAGATTGAGCTTACTTGGGTCAAAAGAGTTTAGATTGACTCGCCCAGTAGGAGAGACTGACATAGTGTAGCTTTGTTTAATGATATGTTGTTTTGAATTATGTATCGCAGATGTAGCACCATAAGTACAGTAGAGTTTAAATGCACCATTAGGTTTTACAATAACAGTAAAGTTTGTACCACGGATGCCAATGGTAGCAGTTTTTGTTTGTACACTAAACTTATGAGGGGCGATTTTACCGATACCACCTGTGATAACTCGCATAGCACCTTTAAGCATTTCAAACCTTGCTGCTGGTTCTTGGTTATCTTCATATAGATAATCTTCTATAGATAAATGGGAGTTCTTGCCAACAGTTAAAATAGTGTCATCTAAAAAAATTACTTGCATTTTAGAATTATCTGCTGTGAAGATATTGTCTTTATTTTCTAGTTTACTAGCAAGCTTAGCCTGAAGTATCTGTGTGTCTCTTTTTATCTCGGCTGAACCTTTTAGGGCTGTTATTGTTGCGACAATATTCGCAGATAAACTGATGTTCCAAAGGAGTAAGATAATTATGTAAAATTTTTTCATCACTATGCCTTTAAAATATTTTTATTAAACCAGCAGAAGCTGTATATTTTATATAAGAGAATCTTTTTTGATTAGAAACAACATATTCATACGATGTTGAGAGTTTGAGTTTGAGTTTATGCCTAAGTTTTATTGTTAAGTCTGCACTTGTATATCCACTAATCTCTTCTCTTACTGACTCAAAACCATGGCTGTAATCTTTATAGTTTCTCCCTCTTATTTTAGAAAAAAAATCTAAACTATAATTCATTCGGTATTGATTTACATATCTTATATTTGCTTCTAGTTCATCAAAATCAACATATATATTATCGGCAGATTTTTTTCTTTCTGCAATTACTAGGATATTTGCTTCCACAAAGGAACGAGGAGAAAGTATGTTTTGTAAACCATATGATAGCTCATATCTCGTAGCATCAAGCCCTTTTTGTTTTGCTTGTGCAAAGTCTTTAGATTGGTATTTTGCATAGAATAGACTGCGGATAGTGTTTGAGTGTTTAAGCTCGAATTTAGGTTGAAGATAAATACTAGAGAGGTAACTTTTCCCTCCTAAATTCAGAGTATTGAGACCAAGTATGAGTTCAGTTATAAAGTAAGTTTCTTGATAGACTAAGCTAGGCATGTATGTTAAAGAGATTAAATCGCAATCATCATAATTTGTATAATCTTTGATGTAAGCATCAAGAGTATTTTTAAGAGAAAAACCATTTTTATCACCTATATCATAAATATTGACAATATTCACATAGCCTTGAATTGCAATGTCAGATATTTGAGCAAGCTTAGATAATTTAGCTCTTGCATAGTAGTAATCATCAATAGAACCATAGTTAATGTTTGAATCATAAAGAACATCTAGCATGAGAGTAGCATATGTAAACGATTTTTTCTGTACCTTAGATACTCTTGAGAGTGCTAACTCAAGATTTGTTCGGATATTTTGGGGGAGACTTTGAGTATCTAAAACTTCTTTAAAAGCATTATGTGAATCTTCATACATTTTGAGGATATAGTAAGTTCGTCCCATCTCGATTTTGTTTCGTAAATTTGCAGTATCTAGTAACTCAACTCTCTCAAAAGCAGCTATAGCATGTTCATAATGCCCTGTTTCATAAGCACTCCGACCAAAGTAAAAGTTAAACTTAACATTTGAGAGCTTTTTGAGATAAATAGTGTAAAAGAGTTCATAAGAGCTTGTAAAATCTTTATTTTTATAGAAGACCATAGCCTTAGCATAGGTATCATCTAACTTTATCTTTTGTGAAGCATGTGCTGAAAAAAAATAAAGAGAAAATATCAAAAAGATAATGCTTAGTTTTTTCATTTGTTTTCCTATTTTTATTTAAGGTACTTGGTTAGCATCTTTGATAAACATATATGCCTTACCTTTAGATGTTTGAGTGCTTGAGTCTGTATTGTTATAGTCCATACCAATGGCTAAGCTATCATCACTAAGCGATACAAACCTAGCAAAATTTTTGTAAATTCCTGCATCATCTGCATAAATTTTATCTATTTGTCTAAATATGTCCCCTTCTCTTTTAAACATATAAGCACTCCCCGCATTTGGTGCAATAGTGCTATCTCCACTTGCTCCAATGAGTAGATAATCTCCCTTTAGAGATACTGAGCTACCAAAAAGAGCATTTGATGTGACATCATGAACTTGAATTTTTGTCATTTGAGTAACATCATTTCCATTTTTTTCAAAGATATAAACACTTCCCTTTTCATCATTATTTGGAGCACCAATAGCTATGTAATCACCACTGATAGAAACACAAGAAGAGAAGTTATCATCATTCACACCATCTTGTGCTTCTATACTTTTAATGCGGCGAATAGGATTTTTGGAAGAATTTTGATCTATTTTATAAAGATAGGCTTGTCCTTTTGAATCTCCTCTTGCATTTTTTGTGCTTCCTACAACAATAAAATTTCCATCTATTGATACAGACTTACCAAAGAAATTATTATCCTGATATGCGGGAGAGCTTAGTATCCCAATTGGACGAATAGTACCATTTGCATCTTTTTTGAACAATGTTGCATTACCAGCATGAATGAATGTTCCAATATTTGTATGATCTGCACCAATAACTATATAGTCTCCACTCATAGAAACAGCATTAGCAAATTTATCGTTTTGTGTACGGTTATTATCCATAAAGAGAGTTACAAAGGTATCAGAATCTTTTTTAAAAAGATACGCTTCTCCGTTAAAATCTTCATTTTCAGCACCAACCAGGATATAATTTCCATCAATGGCTACTGAATTTCCAAAGTTAGCATTTGCACTTGGGATAGGAGCTTTGAGTTTTGAAATAAGTGTATGAGTGCCATTATATAATTTTTTGTATAAATAAGCAGCACCAGAATTAGAGTGGAGTGTATCTTCTCTTGGAACACCTATTATAGTATAAAGCCCATCAGTTGCTACTGCATATGCAAAAGCATCATCTTGTCTTGCATCATTTGCTACAAAACTTTCCATCGCCAAATATGTTTTATCTACTACTTGTATACTTATATCTAAGGCATTAGTATTACTATGAGAATCAGTTGCTGTGAGAGTTATATGATAGTTATTATTACTTTCATTATCTAATAAATTTTCATGATCGGGAGCTTGTTTAAAAGAAAGACTGTCATTTTCAAATGAAAAGAGAGAACTATCTAAACCACTCAAAGAGTAATTAATAATGCTATCAAAGGTACTAGAAGAAACAAATCCATTAAAAACAGGGCTATTGGAAAAGGATTCATTTATATTTAGTGTAGTAAATGGAGCTATGTAAAAGTAGGGTTTTTCTTCTGCTTCTATATCAAATAGATAAGCACTTCCAGTATTTTTTGCACTTGTATTTTTATGATGAGCACCAACGACAAAGAAGTTTTTACTTATCGCAGTAGATATACCGAAGTTATCACCTTCACTATTATTATGAGCCGTTATTTTTTTTTATCAGTTTTATACTTGTATCAGACTCTTTTTGGAATAGATAGGCATATCCAGCATTTTCTTTAATAAGTCCAATATCCTCTCCATACGCTCCTATAAGTATATATTGAGAATCAATTGAAACAGAACTGCCAAAATAGCTTTGAGCAAAGTCACCTTCTAATGTTTTTAAAAGGCTCAGGCTCGAACTAGAGTTTATTTTGTAAATATAGGCTAAGCCTTTCCCTCCAACAGTACTATTTTGATCAGCTCCAACGACAATATAATCTCCACTAATGGAAACAGAAGTCCCAAAGCTGTTATCTTTAGAGTCTATCGGTTTAAATATTTCTCCTTTATTTACCATATCAGTATTGCTATCCAGAGTAAATAAATAAGCGGCACCAGTTTTATCTCCTATAACTATATACTCAGTATCTATTGATACTGAAAATCCAAAATCATCATCCCTTGTGCTAGTAGGAGCTTCAAGTTTAGCAATCTGATTTGCTTTTTTATTTACCGTATCAATCTTAAATAGATAGGCACTCCCTCTATTTTTATATGAATCAGCACCTATAATAATATAGTTTCCATCTATGGAAACGGCAGATCCAAAATTATCATCGCGTTTGAGATTAGCTGCTTCAATTATATCTACTTGATTTATAATGTCACTAGAGCTTATTTCAAATAAATAATCAAGTGTTTGAAGAAGTCTTGCTAGATTTATAGCTGTATCTATATCATTTGGAAATAGCGTATAAGGAGTAGTTATTTTTTTTTGAACTATAGCTTTACCAATAGGGAAATTACCTATATAAAATGTTACATCATCCCATACTCTACATGTGTATTCGCCTTTAGCATTTGTTTTATTGGTGTCCCCAGATTCACATTTATGCATTAAAATTATCTGATTATAGCATAGTGCAGTATTTTCTAAAGTTTAATTAATACTATTTATTTACAATATGATATCAAAGGCAGCTGAAAAAGGAAAAAAATGAATCATCTTAGAACTTTAGATGCAAATGAAACACTTGAACTTATATTTGTTTATTTAACCCAAGTCTCATCTCTTAAAAAACATGAAGACATTATTAAAGTATTAGCAAACATGGGAAAAGCACTTACTAGTGCTGATAGATGTAGTGTTTGGGTTGTAAGTGATGATAAAAAGACTATATGGACGAAAGTAGCCCATGGCATTGACGCTATAGAAATACCAACAGACTCTGGGATAGTTGGTTCAGCTATCACAAATAAAGAAAAGATACTTATTAATGATGTGTATAAAGATAAAAGATTTAACTCTACTATAGACAAAAAAACAGGCTACCGCACAAAAAGTATGATGGTAATACCTATGTTTGATAATGATAATGAAATTATTGGTGCATTCCAAGTTATAAACTCTAAAAGTATAAAAGGAGTATTTAATGATAGTGATATGTCGAGATTGATGTTATCAAGTACTTATGCAGCAGAAACGCTTATATCTACGAAATTAGCTCATGAAATTGTAGAAACGCAACGAGAAGTTGTTTTCACTATGGGTGCTATCGGTGAAAGTCGTTCTAAAGAAACTGGAAATCATGTAAAAAGAGTTGCAGAATACTCTAAGATCTTGGCATTAGCGTATGGCATTAACAAAGATGAAGCGGAACTTTTAAAGCAAGCTAGCCCTATGCACGATATAGGTAAAATTGCTATACCCGATGCAGTGCTAAATAAACCAGGTAAATTAAATGTGCAAGAGCGTCGTATCATGGAAACACACGCTAAACTTGGTTATAACATTATAAGTAGTTCAAACCGTCCACTTCTTAAGGCCGCCTCTATTGTGGCTCACGAACATCATGAAAAGTGGGATGGAACAGGTTATCCACAAGGAAAAATTGCAGCTGACATACATATTTATGGGCGTATAACAGCAGTTGCTGATGTGTTTGATGCTGTAGGCTCAGATAGAGTATATTAAAAAGCTTGGGATGATGAAAAGATATTTAAACTCTTTAGAGAAGAGAAGGGAAAACATTTTGACCCTGACTTAGTAGATATATTTTTTGAAAATTTAGATAAATTTCTTGCGATAAGAGATACTTTTAAAGACGAATACCCTAAAAAAGAAGAATATACAGGAAATTGTATAAAAATTCTTGGAGCATTTGGAACAAAAGCACAAGGTCATGGGACAAGTTCTTTTTATCTAAATGAAAGAAATGTAATTGATGCTGGTAATCTTTTAGATAGTCTCAAAGAAGAATCAGCAAATATTCATAAAATATGGATAACACATACTCATTTAGACCATATATGCGATATAGCCTATATAGTAGATAATTACTATCCACTTTTAAAAAAACCTATAGTTATATGTGCCTTAGCCCCAACCATAGAAGCTATACAAACTCATTTTTTAAATGATATTATATGGCCTGATTTTTCTAAGATAAAATTAAAAGATGGTTCAGCCAATTGTATAGAATATATGGAGATTGATTTTGATAAAGAATATATGCTCTCACATAATGAGTCAATTAAGGCATTTAAAACAGATCATACCGTACCTAGTTGTGGATATATCTACAAAAAAGAGAACACTTCAGTGCTCATAACAGTAGATACTTATTCTTTAGAAAATGCAATTAAAATAATTAATGATGATAATGCAATTAAATCCATTATTGTAGAATGCTCTTTTCCCTCAAGTATGCAAATTCTTGCAAGGGAGAGTAAACACCTCACTCCTAAATTATTATCAGAGATGTTAGGTGATGTTCAAAGAGAAGATATACAATTATATATCAACCATATAAAGCCCTCTTTTGTTGATGTAATAACTCAAGAGTTAGAACAATATTGCAAAAAATGGAAGCCAATTATTTTGATGGATGGAGAAATTATAAAATTTTAGCCAATAACTCTTGACATTAATTTTATTTAGGGCTATAATTGCGGTTCAATTTCGATGCCGACATAGCTCAGTTGGCTAGAGCAGCTGATTTGTAATCAGCAGGCCCGGGGTTCAAATCCTCGTGTCGGCACCATTGAAATTTGAATATTAGAAACAGTGTTAGACCAGAAAAAATATAATTACATATGATGGTGGGATAGTCAAGTGGCCAACGACGGCAGACTGTAAATCTGCTCCCTATGGGTTCAGAGGTTCGACTCCTCTTCCCACCACCACCTTTGATGCGGGTGTAACTCAGCGGCTAGAGTTCCTGCCTTCCAAGCAGGCTGTCGAGGGTTCGAATCCCTTCACCCGCTCCATCAAACTTCTGGAAGCTGAAGTACAATTTTTACCTTACTTCAATAAAACTATATAAATTTCTATATAGCTATTCTAAACACTATAAAACTAATAAAATTGTTAGATAAAGAATTATTCAATTATTGCTTCTATTCATCTCTATTGCTGTCGTGGCTCAGGGGTAGAGCACTTCCTTGGTAAGGAAGAGGCCGTGGGTTCAATTCCCACCGTCAGCACCATAAAGTAAGTTTCTCTTATTTTAAGCAATAATTGAATGATTTTTGGATATAATTCCATTTTAACTTCACAAATTAAGCAGGAGAACACTATGGCAAAAGAAAAATTTGAACGTAATAAACCGCATGTTAATATCGGTACTATTGGTCACGTAGATCATGGTAAAACAACACTAACGGCGGCTATTACAGCAGTATTAGCAGTTACAAATGGCGCAGAGCTTATGGATTACGATCAAATCGATAACGCTCCAGAAGAAAGAGAACGCGGTATCACTATTGCAACTTCACATGTTGAGTATGAGACTGATATCCGTCACTATGCACATGTTGATTGTCCAGGTCACGCGGATTATGTTAAAAACATGATTACTGGTGCTGCACAAATGGATGGTGCTATTTTAGTTGTTTCAGCAGCTGATGGTCCTATGCCTCAAACTCGTGAGCATATCCTTCTTTCTAAGCAAGTTGGTGTTCCATATATCGTTGTTTTCATGAACAAAGAAGATATGGTTGATGATGAAGAGTTAATGGAGCTAGTTGAAATGGAAATTCGTGAACTTCTAGATATGTATGATTTTCCAGGTGATGATACTCCAATCACTGCTGGTTCAGCAACGATGGCTCTTGAAGAAGCTAAATCTGGTAGTCTTGGTGAGTGGTCAGACAAAATTATTGCACTTATGAAAACAGTTGATGAATATATCCCTGAACCAACTCGTGAAACTGATAAAGATTTCTTAATGCCTGTTGAAGATGTTTTTTCTATCTCTGGTCGTGGAACAGTTGTTACTGGTCGTATTGAGCGTGGAACAGTGAAAATTGGTGAAGAAATTGAGATTATTGGAATTCGTGATACACAAAAAACTACAGTTACTGGTATTGAAATGTTCCGTAAAGAGATGGATGAGGGTGTTGCAGGAGATAACTGTGGTATTCTAGTTCGTGGTATTGGTAAGGATGATGTTCAACGTGGTCAAGTACTTTGTAAGCCAGGTTCAATTACTCCACACACTAAATTTACTGCAGAGATTTATGTTCTAAGTAAAGATGAGGGTGGTCGTCATACTCCATTCTTCTCCAATTACCGTCCTCAGTTTTATGTTCGTACTACTGATGTTACAGGTGCAATTACATTACCAGAAGGTACTGAGATGGTAATGCCAGGTGATAATGTAAGTATTACTGCTGAACTTATTCATCCTATTGCAATGGAAAAAGGTACTAAGTTCGCTATCCGTGAGGGTGGTAGAACTGTTGGTGCTGGTGTTGTTGCTGAAATATTAGCATAATCAAGTATCTATATTTTAGCTTGTAGGAACTTTTGGTTCTTACAAGCTTCTAAATTTTAAAATATTTTATTTTGAAATTAGAAAATGTTAAACAATAACTAAAGGTAAAATAACATGAGAGAAGCAATTCACTTAGGTTGTGAGAAATGTACAAGACGTAATTATCACACAACAAAAAATAAAAAAATTCATACTGAAAAGTTTTCAGTAAGAAAATATTGTAAGTTCTGTAGAGAACATACAAGTCATAAAGAGATGAAACTGTAGTCATAGTTTTGTTTTGAGCTTCGGCTCTTAAAGGCGTGTAGCTCCAATGGTAGAGCACCGGATTCCAAATCCGGGTGTTGGGAGTTCGAGCCTCTCCACGCCTGCCAACATTTATTATGAGTGAATCTTTAGAGATTTATTTATAATAAATGATTTGTCAAGAATAACTTTATTTACACCTAGTGTAAAGTTTACTAAGCGAATTTTTAAGAGATTCACTTTTTTTGAAAGAGGAAATATATATAATGAATATTAATACACATATTAGAAATGCAAAAGCAGAATTGACTAAGGTTATTTTCCCAACTAAAGGTCAGGTTAAACAAGCGTACATAGCTGTAATGATAGTTGTTGTAGTAATAGCTTCTTTTTTAGCACTCGTTGATTTACTTATGTCATCAGTTATGACAGCAATTTTAGGTTAAGGGAGAGATTATGGCTCATCAATGGTATTCAATTCAAACTTATGGAAATGATCGACTTGTTAGAGATGCAATCTTAAATATGATTGAAGAGTTTGCTTTGCAAGAGTTTATAGAAGAGGTTATTGTTCCAACGGAAGATGTTATAGAAGTAAAAGATGGCAAGAAAAAAGTAACTGAGCGTTCTTTATACTCAGGATATGTTTTTGCCAAAATTGACTTGAATACTGAAGTACAACATATGATTCAATCTTTACCAAAAGTATCTGGTTTTATTGGTGAATCAAACATACCGACACCTTTGAGCGAACATGATATTAATGTTATTTTAGACCGTATTAATAATCGTGCAGCTCCCAAACCAAAAGTTTATTTTGAAAGTGGAGAAACTGTTCGTATTACAGAAGGCTCATTTGCAAACTTTACAGCAACTGTAGATGAATATGATTTAGAACATGGTACATTAAAACTAAATGTATCTATATTTGGAAGAGCTACACCAGTAGATATTCCTTATACTCAAGTCGAAAAAATAATTTAAATTTAACAAAGGATATACAATGGCAAAAAAAGTTATGGATTACATAAAACTACATATTGATGCTGGTAAAGCAAACCCTGCACCACCAGTTGGACCAGCTTTAGGGCAACGTGGTGTGAACATCATGGAATTTACAAAAGCATTTAATGAAACAACAAAGGATAAGATGGGATTTAAAGTTCCTGTTGTAATTACTGTTTATACAGATAGAAGTTTTACTTTTATCACAAAACAACCACCAGCATCAGCACTACTTTTAAACAAGGCAGGGCTTAAAAAAGGGACTGACAATCCACTTAAAAATATTGTTGGACAAATCACCAAAGCTCAGTTGATGGAAGTTGTTGAAGCTAAAATTGCTGATTTAAATACTGACAACAAAGATATGGCTGCGAATACTTTAGCAGGAACGGCTCGTTCAATGGGTATTAAAGTAGTAGATTAAGTCTCTAAGTTATGCTAATGATCGCACACCACAGTGATATAAAACAATGTGGAAGAATTACATAAGGAAATTTGAAAATGAGTAAAAGATATAAATCATTATTAGAAAAAATTGATAATACAAAACAATATACTGTAGCTGATGCAGCCACAATGATGGATACTTTAAAGAGTGCGAAATTTGATGAAACTATTGAAATTGCAATGAATTTAAATGTAGATCCACGTCACGCAGACCAGATGGTTCGTGGTGCAATAGTACTTCCTAATGGGACAGGTAAAACAGTTCGTGTAGCAGTATTTGCAAAAGGTGTTAAAGCTGATGAAGCTAAAGCAGCTGGTGCTGACATTGTTGGAACTGATGACTTAGTTGCTGATATTAAAGCAGGAATATTAAACTTTGATGTAGTTGTTGCTGCACCAGATTGCATGGGACTTGTTGGGCAAATTGGTCGTATCCTAGGGCCTAAAGGTTTAATGCCAAATCCTAAAACAGGAACAGTAACACCAGATGTTGCAACTGCTGTCAAAAATGTTAAAGGCGGTCAAGTAACGTTTAGAGTTGATAAAAAAGGTAATATTCATGCAGGTATTGGTAAGGCAAGTTTTGCTACTGATAAAATTGCTGAAAATATTACAGCCTTTGTTGTCGCAATCAACAAACAAAAACCTGCATCAGCAAAAGGTCGTTACATCACAAACGCAGCTCTTAGTTTAACTATGAGTCCATCTATAAAATTTGATCTTTCTGAATTAGCAGATATTAAGTAGTTTTTAGTGTATCACCGTATGGTGATACATCCTAAAGTTACTCAATGAAAACCTTCAAAATCTCAAAAATTTATTTTTGTAGCTTTAGAAGGTTGTAGGAACATTATGTTCCTGCCATTATAATGGGCTTTGCTCATTATGATGTACAACAATAGTAACTGCATTTTATGGACTAGAGATATGGGCGTGTATTTATACACTTAATTTCCTGTTGAAGATTGTCTAAAAGGAGAAAAATTTATGACAAAAACACAAAAAGCTGAAATTATTGAAGTACTTAGTACTGAATTTAAAGATGTTCAAGCCGTAATCCTATGTGATTACAAAGGTTTAAGCGTTAGCGATTTAGAAGAATTAAGATCAATAGCCCGAACTAAAGAAGCAAAAGTTCAAGTTGTTAAAAATACTTTAGCAACAATTGCACTTAAAAATGTTGATTTAGAAGGTATTGAGATTAAAGATACAAATATTTTTGTTTGGGGCGAAGATTCGGTTGCTACTTCTAAAGTAGTTTCTGAATTTGCTAAGAAAAATGAAAAATTTGTAATTAAGTCCGCTTATATAGACCGTGAAGTGGCTGATGCTGCGAAAGTTGAAGCATTTGCTAAACTTCCAGGACGAGAAGAGTTACTCGGTATGCTTGCTGCTACTTGGATGGCTCCAGTTGCGAACTTTACAATCGGACTTAACGCTCTTAAAGAGAAAAAAGAAGAAGCTGCTTAGCAGATTCTAAAGATTGTCTGTTAATCAGATTAAAAGGGAAGTTTAAATCGTATTAATGCGATGATCTTCCCGCTGAGGGAAACCTAGCATTAGCATTAGGTAAAGGAATTACTTCCTTTACCGTACGATTAATGAACAAGGTTTCCTTAAATTATGTAATAATTAAAGGAATTAAATTATGGCTGTAACTAAAGAAGACGTATTAGAATTTATCTCAGGACTTTCAGTATTAGAACTTTCTGAATTAGTAAAAGAATTTGAAGAAAAATTTGGTGTATCTGCACAACCTGTTGCTGTAGCTGGTGGTGCGGCTGCTGGTGGCGAAGCTGCTGCTGAACAAACAGAGTTTGATGTAGTACTTACTGATGTTGGTGCTAAAAAAATTGCTGTTATTAAAGCGGTTCGTGCTTTAACTGGCTTAGGGCTTAAAGAAGCAAAAGAAGCTTGTGAAGGTTTACCAAATACAATTAAAGAGGCTGTAGATAAAGATGCTGCACAAGAAGCTAAAACTGCTTTAGAAGAAGCTGGTGCAGTAGTAGAAGTTAAGTAGCAAAATATATATACTTTGAGTTGAGGGTTTTCTCTCAACTTCTGGGCGCTTTTACGAGAGGATTATGTCCCCTTGTAAAAGTGCCCTTATGTCGTTTATAAGCACTATAAAAAATAAGCTCTTCGTTTAGAGCCCTCACATAATCATTCAAGGACGCTTGAACTGATACTAATTACTTAGCAAGGTAAACATATGTTAAACACTTTATACTCCGGAAATCGTCTTCGTGTAGACTTCTCTAAAACTCCTCAACAAATTGAAGTACCAAATTTATTACAACTACAACAAAGTTCTTATGACAAGTTCTTGATGTTAGAAGATAAAGATAGAACAAATAGTGGGATTGAAAAAGTTTTTCAATCAGTTTTTCCTATTCATGATGCTCAAAATAGATTGACTGTTGAGTACATTGGTTCTGAAGTGGGAAAACCAAAATACACAGTTAGAGAATGTATGGAGCGTGGACTTACCTACGCTATATCACTCAGAATGAAAACTCGTCTTGTCCTTTGGGATAGAGATGAGAACACTAAAGAAAAACTTGGTGTCAAAGATATTAAAGAACAAAACATATTTGTTCGTGATATTCCTCTTATGACTGATAGAACTTCTTTTATAATTAATGGTGTTGAGAGAGTTGTGGTTAATCAGCTTCATCGTTCACCTGGTGTAATTTTTAAAGAAGAACAATCAACTACTGCTGGAAATAAACTCATATATACTGGTCAAATTATTCCAGATCGTGGTTCATGGTTATATTTTGAGTATGATCCCAAAGATATTTTGTATATGAGAATTAATAAACGCCGTAAAGTTCCAGTAACTATAATGTTCCGTGCTTTAGGATATTCTAAGCAAGATATACTAAAATTATTTTATCCTATTCAAACAATAAAAATTAATGATAATATGTTTTCTGTAGCATTTAATCAAGCCGATTATATTGGAAGACTCGGCTATGATTTACTCGATTTAGATTCAAATACTCTTATTGTTGCTGGGAAAAGACTCTCAGTGAAAAAAGGGCAGAAATTATTAGATGATGGGCTAGAGACTGTTCAATACCCTCTTGAACTTTTAATTGAAAGATACCTAGCCCAACCTATCATTGATCCACAAACTGGAGAAATTTTGTTTGACACTATGACTCATATAGATGAGACAAAGTTAAAGAAAATGGCTGAAATTGGGATAAGTGAATTTAAAATAGCAAATGATTTAGCAGATGGTGTTGATAGCTCAATTATCAACGCATTTAATGCTGATGCAGATTCTTTGAAACTTCTGAAGCAAACAGAAGAGATTGAAGATGAAAATGATTTATCTGCGATTCGTATTTATAAAGTTATGAGACCAGGAGAACCAGTTACTAAAGATGCTGCAAAAGCTTTTGTAAATCAACTTTTCTTCGATCCTGAGAGATATGATTTAACAAGAGTTGGTCGTATGAAAATGAATCATAAACTCGGTCTTGACATTCCTGAATATGTAACAGTTTTAACACATCAAGACATTATAGAGTCCGTAAAATATGTTATTAAAGTAAAAAATGGTTTAGGGCATCTTGATGATAGAGATCATCTTGGTAACCGTCGTATCCGTTCTATTGGTGAACTTTTAGGTAATGAGTTACATAATGGGCTTATAAAAATGCAAAAAGCAATTCGAGATAAACTCTCTACAATGAGTGGTCCAATGGCTGAACTTATGCCTCATGATTTAATCAATTCAAAAATGATTACTTCAACGATTATTGAGTTTTTTTCTGGTGGACAATTATCTCAGTTTATGGATCAAACAAATCCACTCTCTGAAGTTACTCACAAACGAAGACTCTCAGCTCTAGGTGAAGGTGGTCTTGTCAAAGAGAGAGCTGGTTTTGAAGTGCGGGATGTGCATCCAACTCATTATGGTCGTATCTGTCCAGTTGAGACTCCAGAGGGTCAAAATATTGGTCTTATCAATACTCTTGCAACTTATTCAAAAGTCAATGAGCATGGATTTATTGAAGCTCCTTATAAAAAAGTAGTAGATGGAAAAGTAAGTGATCAAGTCATATATTTAACAGCAACGCAAGAAGAAGGTGTTAAAATTGCGGCAGCTTCCAATGAATTAGATAAAAATGGACAATTTGCTCATAAAATAATCACGATTAGACAAGACGGAGAGATTCTAAATGGCAAGGCTATTGATTGCGAATATGCAGATCTTTCTTCACATATGGTTGTTGGTGTGGCTGCTTCACTTATCCCTTTTTTGGAACATGATGATGCTAACCGTGCTTTAATGGGTTCAAATATGCAACGTCAGGCGGTACCACTTCTTCGCCCTTTCTCTCCAATGGTTGGAACAGGAGTTGAAAAACTTGTAGCTCGTGATGCTTGGGAATGTGTAAAAGCTAAGCGTGGTGGTAAGATAGAAAAGGTTGATGGTAAGCACATTTATGTAATGGGCAATGATGATGGTGATATATATATAGATTATTACCCATTAACAAAAAATCTTAGAACAAATCAAAATACCTCTTTCGCACAAAAACCAATTGTTAAAGTTGGACAAAATGTACTCAAAGGGCAAATTATTGCAGATGGTCCAAATATGGATCAGGGAGAATTGGCACTTGGCGTAAATGCTATGGTTGCTTTTATGCCGTGGAATGGTTACAACTTTGAGGATGCTATTGTTATCTCAGAGAGGCTTATTCGTCAAGATGCTTTTACTTCTGTACATATTTATGAAAAAGAACTTGAAGCTCGTGAACTTAAGCATGGTGTTGAAGAGATTACTCGTGATATTCCAAATGTTCGTGACGATGAGTTAGCACATCTTGATGAATCTGGAATAATTAAAATAGGTACACATGTTGAGGGTGGTATGATTTTAGTTGGTAAAGTTTCTCCAAAAGGGGAAGTAAAACCAACTCCAGAAGAGAGATTACTTCGTGCCATTTTTGGTGAAAAAGCAGGTCATGTAGTAAATAAATCACTTTATTGCCCACCATCAATGGAAGGGGTAATTGTCGATATTAAAATTTTTACTAAAAAAGGTTATGATAAAGACCCTCGTTCTTTAGAACTTGAAAAAGAAGAGAGAGATTATTTAGAGCGTGAGCATTATGATAGACTTCTGATGATAGATAAAGAAGAGATGCTAAGAGTAACAAAGCTTTTAACGAAAGAGACGCTTCTCAATGATATTCAAATTGCACAGACTAATTATAAAGCAGGCGATACAATTAATGGAGATGATTTATTAGAAATAAGTCGTTTTGCGATGAATGCAATCGTAAAGTCTTTTTCTGAAGAAATACAAGCTCAATATAGTAAAACTAAAAATTATTTTCAAAAGCAAAAGCGTGTATTTAGAGATGAACATGAAGAGAAACTTACTATATTAGAAAAAGATGATATTTTACCAAATGGTGTTGTTAAGTATGTTAAAGTTTATATAGCAACAAAACGACAGCTCAAAGTTGGAGATAAAATGGCTGGACGACATGGAAATAAAGGTATCGTTTCTATAATCGTTCCAGAAGTTGATATGCCATATATGGAAGATGGACGTTCAGTTGATGTATGTTTAAATCCTCTTGGTGTGCCATCGCGTATGAATATTGGTCAAATTTTAGAGATGCACCTTGGTATGGCTGGTCGTGAGCTTGGCAATCAAATCTTAGAGCAGTTTGAAGAAAAGCAAGCTAATTTTGTACAAAACATGCGTTCTAAAATGATAAGTATTGCTGATGTAGCTGGTATGATGAATGCCGTTAAAGTGATAGGTGATATGGATGATGAAAAATTCTTAGGATATGCGAGAGATTGGGCAAAAGGTGGTGTAAGATTTGCTACTCCAATTTTTGAGGGTGTAAATCAGGCTGAATTTGATAAGTTATTTGAACTAGCAAAAATGGATGTAGATGGTAAAACTGTTGTGTATAATGGTTTAACTGGTGAAAAAATAAAAGAGCGTGTAAATGTTGGATATATGTATATTCTTAAACTTCATCACCTTGTTGATGAAAAAATTCACGCTCGTTCAACTGGACCATACTCTTTAGTGACGCAACAACCAGTTGGTGGTAAAGCACTCTTTGGTGGACAAAGGTTTGGAGAGATGGAAGTTTGGGCTCTTGAAGCATATGGTGCATCAGCAGTTCTTAAAGAGATGCTAACTATCAAGTCAGATGATGTTGATGGTCGTGTTCGTGCTTATAAAGCTATTACTAAAGGGGAACTTGTACCAGCTTCTGGTATTCCTGAGACACTATTTGTATTAACAAAAGAACTTCAAGCCTTAGCACTTGATGTAGAGATTATGGACGAGGTGGAAGAAGATGAGTAAATTAGTACCAGTTGAAGTAACTGAAGATAAAAGACCAACAGATATTAAGCAACTACAGTTTCGTTTAGCGTCACCTCAAAAGGTGATGTCTTGGAGTCATGGTGAAGTAAAAAAGCCTGAAACAATTAATTACCGTACCCTTAAGCCTGAAAGAGATGGTCTTTTTTGTGCAAAGATATTTGGTCCTGTAAGAGATTATGAGTGTCTTTGTGGTAAATATAAAAAGATGCGTTATAAAGGCGTAGTCTGTGAAAAATGTGGAGTTGAAGTAACAAGCACAAAAGTAAGAAGAACTCGTATGGGACACATTGAGCTTGTTACCCCCGTGGCACATATTTGGTATGTTTCTTCATTGCCTTCACGAATTGGTACCTTGCTTGGTATGAAAATGAAAGACCTTGAACGCGTACTTTATTATGAGGCGTATATAGTAGAATCTGGTGGTGAAGCGTATTATGACGCAGAAGCAAAAACACCAGTTCTTCAATATGATGTTTTAAATGAAGAACAGTACCGTACATTAGTTTCAAGATTTGGTGAACTAGGCTTTAAGGCTCGCATGGGTGGAGAAGTTGTCCGTGATTTACTTGAATCAATTGATTTAGTAGATTTATTTACAAATTTAAAAGATGCACTTGGCGAAACAAAATCAGAAGCAAAGAAAAAAACAATCAACAAGCGTCTTAAAGTTATTGAGTCATTTTTAAATTCTGGAAATAACCCTGCATGGATGATGCTTACTGTTTTACCAGTACTTCCTCCAGATCTACGCCCACTTGTTTCACTTGATGGTGGTAAATTTGCAGTTTCTGATGTGAATGATTTATACCGTCGTGTTATCAATCGTAACCAGCGTTTAAAGCGTTTAGTGGAACTTGAAGCTCCTGAAATTATTGTAAGAAATGAAAAACGAATGCTCCAAGAATCTGTAGATGCACTTTTTGATAATGGTCGTCGTGCAAATGCAGTTAAAGGGGCAAATAAACGCCCTCTTAAATCATTATCAGAAATTATTAAAGGTAAGCAAGGACGTTTTCGTCAAAACTTACTTGGAAAACGAGTTGATTTTTCTGGGCGTTCAGTCATTGTTGTTGGGCCTTCTTTAGCTATGGATGAGTGTGGATTGCCTAAAAAAATGGCACTTGAACTTTTTAAACCACATCTCATAGCAAAACTAGAAGAAAAAGGCTATGCAACTACAGTCAAAGCTGCAAAGAAAATGATAGAGGCAAAGGTAAATGAAGTTTGGGAATGTTTAGCTGAAATTGTTGATGGTTATCCGATTATGCTTAATCGTGCACCAACGCTTCATAAACTTTCTATCCAAGCCTTTCATCCTAAGCTCATTGATGGTAAAGCAATTCAGCTTCACCCCTTAGTCTGTGCGGCGTTTAATGCAGATTTTGATGGGGATCAAATGGCAGTTCATGTTCCTTTATCTTCAGCTGCAATTGCTGAAGCAAAAGTACTTATGCTTGCATCAATGAATATTTTACTTCCTGCATCAGGTAAGGCTATCGCTACACCTTCTCAAGATATGGTTCTTGGGATTTACTATATTACATTAGAAAAAAATTCTGTAAAGGGATCAAATAAACTTTTTGCAAATGTTGATGAGATTAAAATAGCATTAGAGCATGGTGCACTTGATTTACATGCAAAAGTAAGAACTAGAGATGAGGGTAGGATTATCCATACTACTGCTGGAAGAATGCTTCTTAAAGCGGTTTTACCAAATTTTGTTCCTGCTGAACTGTGGAATAGAGTTATGAAGAAAAGATATATCAACGAGATAGTTGATTATGTTCAAAAACATGGTGGTATTGGTGTCACGGCTGGTTTCTTGGACAAACTAAAAGACTTAGGTTTTAAGCATGCTACAGAGGCTGGAGTTTCTATCTCAGCTGATGATATTCGTATTCCTGATATGAAAGTTGATAAAATTACAGAATCCAAAAATAAAGTATTAGAGATTCAAAAACAATATGAAGCCGGTCTTTTAACAGAACAAGAAAGATATAACAAAATTATTGACGTTTGGACAGATACAAATAATACTCTAGCAACCGAGATGATGAAGCTTGTTGAAAATGATAAAGATGGTTTTAACTCTATTCATATGATGGCTGATTCAGGGGCAAGGGGTTCTGCTGCACAAATTCGCCAACTAGCGGGTATGCGTGGTCTTATGGCTAAACCATCAGGAGATATTATTGAGACTCCGATTATCTCTAACTTCAAAGAGGGTCTAAATGTAATTGAATACTTTATTTCAACTCACGGTGCTAGAAAAGGTCTTGCCGATACAGCCCTAAAAACTGCAAATGCAGGTTACCTTACTCGTAAGCTTGTGGATGTCGCTCAAAATGTTAAAATCGTTGAGCATGATTGTCATACTCATGAAGGTATTGAAATTACAGATATATCTGATCAAAATACTTTAATCGAATCTTTAGAAGACAGACTCCATGGTAGAGTTTTAGCAGAAGATATTATTGATCCAATTTCAAATGAGATTTTATATGCTGAGGGAACTTTACTTGATGAAGTCTCCGCTAAAGTAATTGCAGAGGCTGGGATAAAATCAGCGCATATTAGAACACCGACTACTTGTAAAAGTACAAATGGTATTTGTGCCCTTTGTTATGGTGTCAATCTTGCAACTGGTCATATAGTTCGTACAGGTGAAGCTGTTGGTATTGTGGCAGCTCAGTCAATCGGTGAGCCAGGTACTCAGCTGACTCTAAGAACTTTCCATGTTGGTGGAACTGCATCTTCAACTGCACAAGAGCGTCAAGTTCTTGTAGAAAAAGAAGGTTTTATTCGTTACTATAATGTAAAAACTCATGAGTCTAAAGAGGGTAAAAATATTGTTGCTAATCGTAGAAATGCAGCAGTATTATTAGTAGAACCAAAGATTAAAGCGCCTTTTAAAGGAAAACTTGAGATTCAAACTATCCATGATGAAATTTTAATCAGTGTAATAGGCAAAGAAACAGTTCGTTATACGCTCCGTAAAAATGAAATTGCTAAAGCAAATGAGCTAGCTGGCGTTGGTGGACAGATCGAGGGTAAATACTATTTTCCTTATGAATCAGGTATGGAAGTAACAGAAGATGAATCAATTGTAGAGACCATTAAAGATGGTTGGAATGTTCCAAGTAGAATTCCTTATGCTTCAGAGATTTGTGTTGCAGATGGTGCCCCAGTTACTCAAAAAATTCTGGCTAAAGAAGAGGGAACGGTTAAATATTTCTTGCTTAAAGGCGATTATTTAGAGAGATTTGAAGGTCTTAAAGCTGGATATGAAGTGATTGAGAAAGGTCTTTTTGCAACTGTAATTGATACAAACAATCGTGAAGCAGTAAGACATTATATCGCCCGTGGTTCAGTTATTGTTACAAATGATGATGAGCTAGTTGAAGGAAGTACACTTTTAGCAAAACCTGCAAATGACGAATCAGTAGTGATTGCAGAATGGGATCCTTACTCAAATCCAGTTATTTCTGAAGCCGATGGTACCGTACAATTTGAAGATGTTATAGTTGGAACTACAGCAACTGAACAGATGGATGAACTGACAGGAAAAACTCGTCTTATGATTAATGATCATATTCCAACAGAGTACAAACCAACCGTAGTTATCGCTACAACAGATGGCGAATTGTTGCGTTATGTAATTGATTCTAAATCTTCACTATTTGTTGAAGATGGTGCGAGTGTTAAAGTTGCAGATATTATTGCAAAAACACCAAAAGCACTTCAAAAATCATCTGATATTACAGGGGGTCTTCCAAGAGTTTCTGAATTATTCGAGGGTCGTCGTCCAAAAGCAACAGCCCTTATTTCTGAGATAGATGGAGTGGTTAGTTTTGGTAAGCCATTGCGTGGTAAAGTTCGTATTATCATTGCATCTGAAAATGGTATTATTAAAGAATACTTTGTAGATAAATCTCATGTAGCTGTTGTTGCCCTTGGAGATTTTGTTCACGCTGGTGAGAGATTGACAACTGGTATTATCTCCTCACATGAATTACTTCGTATTATGGGTGTGAAGACACTTTATAATTATCTTGTATCTGAGGTACAGCAAGTGTATCGTTCTCAAGGGGTTAATATTGCCGATAAGCATATAGAGGTTATTTTTACTCAAATGCTTAGACAGGTTAAAATTGTTAAGTCTGGAGATACTAAGTTTATTGAAGCTGATTTAATTTCTAAGGCAAAATTTGCAGCAGAAAATAAAAAAATTATTCGTCTTGGTGGTCGCCCTGCGATTGCTGAACCATTCCTTGTTGGTATAACAAGAGCAGCTGTATCTGCTGATAGTATTATCTCAGCTGCCTCATTTCAAGATACTACTAAAGTATTAACAGAAGCCGCTGTTTCAGCAAAGGTTGATGATTTGAATAACTTAAAAGAAAATGTAATTATTGGTCGTACTATTCCCGTTGGAACTGGTATCTATAAAGATCAAGAGATAATGTTTCATGCTGAAGAAGAATAATTCTAAGCTTCAATTTTAGATATGGGAAATTTCTTCCCATATTTTTATATCCCCCTTACCTCTTTTCTACTAATAAGCTAACTTTAATTCATATTTATGTACTATCCTTTGTCTATAATTCTCTCTAAAGTAGTGAGAATTAAATTCTACTGGAAACTTATATAAAGGAATTGTATGCCTACAATCAATCAACTGATTCGTAATGAGCGTAAACGTGTGATTAAAAAATCTAAATCCGCTGCTCTATTATCGTGTCCACAGCGTCGTGGTGTATGTACTCGTGTTTATACGACTACACCAAAAAAACCAAATTCAGCTTTAAGAAAAGTTGCAAAAGTTCGTTTAACTTCAGGTTTTGAAGTTATTTCATATATCGGTGGAGAGGGTCATAATCTTCAAGAACACTCAATCGTACTTGTTCGTGGTGGTAGAGTAAAAGATTTACCTGGTGTTAAATACCATATCGTTCGTGGTGCATTAGATACTGCTGGTGTTTCTGGTCGTATGGTTGCAAGATCAAAATACGGAACAAAAAGACCTAAAAAATAAACAATGTTCAATAGCTGCAGGATTAATTTTAAGTAATTAATTTTGAGTAAATTTGAAAAAAATTGAAGAAGAAGGAAAATTCAAATGAGAAGAAGAAAAGCTCCCACTCGTCCAGTCATGCCAGATCCAGTTTATGGAAGCAAGATATTGACGAAATTTATAAACAAAGTAATGTTAGATGGTAAAAAATCAATAGCAGAAAAAATTATCTATAGTGCAATGGATATCATTAGCTCTAGAGGTGAAAAAACTGGTATAGATACATTTAATGAAGCTGTTGAAAATATTAAACCAATTATTGAAGTAAAAAGTCGCCGTGTTGGTGGTGCTACTTATCAAGTTCCAGTAGAAGTACGCCCTGTACGTCAACAGTCTTTAGCCTTAAGATGGTTAATTGACGCTGCTCGTAAAAGAAACGAAAGAACTATGGCTGAGAGATTAGCCAATGAGTTCATGGAAGCTGCAACTGATAAAGGTTCAGCATTCAAAAGAAAAGAAGATACTTATAGAATGGCAGAAGCAAATAAAGCATTTGCTCACTATCGCTGGTAATTACTATTTTTAAACCTTAAGAGAGTTTTCTCTCTTAAGAACCCTAATATTGACAGCTCTTTTGTAAATAAATACTAACTTCATTTATAAAAGAGCTTATCTCTGAACAAACTAATAATAAGGTACTAAATATGGCAAGAAGTCACAAACTTAATGATGTAAGAAATATCGGTATAGCTGCACACATTGATGCAGGTAAAACAACAACTACAGAAAGAATTTTATTCTATACTGGTGTTGAGCATAAAATTGGTGAGGTTCATGATGGTGCGGCTACTATGGACTGGATGGAGCAAGAACAAGAAAGAGGTATTACAATTACTTCTGCTGCAACTACTTGTGAGTGGAATGGAAAACAGATAAATATTATTGATACTCCAGGTCACGTTGATTTTACTATTGAAGTTGAACGCTCTATGCGTGTTCTTGATGGTGCTGTTTCAGTATTTTGTGCTGTTGGTGGTGTTCAGCCTCAGTCTGAAACTGTTTGGAGACAAAGAAATCGTTATAAAGTTCCATCTATTGTTTTTGTAAATAAAATGGATAGAACGGGTGCAAATTTTTACGAAGTTGAGCGTCAAATTCGTGATCGTTTAAAAGGGAATCCTATGCCTTTTCAACTCCCTATCGGTGCTGAAGCTGAGTTTGAAGGTGTTGTAGATTTAGTGAAAATGAAAGAGATTGTTTGGGACGCAGAAGCTGAAATGGGTTCTGCTTATCATGAGCAAGATATTCGTGACTCCTTAAAAGAAATTTCAAATGAATACAAAGAAAAAATGCTTGAAACACTTTCAGAGATTGATGGTAATGAAGAGTTTGCTGAAAAATTCTTAGAAGGTGAAGAGATTTCTCAAGAAGAGGTTAAAGCTGCGATTAAAGCTGCGACTCTTGGTATGCACATTGTTCCAATGACTCCTGGAACTGCCTTTAAAAACAAGGGTGTTCAAACCTTACTTGACGCTGTTGTTGATTATTTACCATCACCTGTTGAATCCGCTCCAATTATGGGTACACTTTTGGATGATGAAGAGCTAGAAGTTTCTATTCCTTCTGTAGACGATGGTGATTTTGCAGCCTTAGCTTTTAAAATCATGACAGATCCATTTGTGGGTGTTTTAACTTTTATCCGTGTATATCGTGGTTCTTTAGAGTCTGGTTCTTTTGTACACAATACTACAAAAGACAAAAAAGAGAGAATTGGTCGTATAGTTAAGATGCATGCTATTAAGCGTGAAGAAGTGAAAGAGATTTACGCTGGTGAAATCGGTGCTGTTATTGGTCTTAAATCAACTACAACAGGTGATACTTTAACAAATGGTGAAAAAGTAATTTTAGAGAGAATGGAATTTCCAGATCCAGTTATCTCTGTTGCAGTTGAACCAAAAACAAAGGCAGATCAAGAGAAAATGGGTATTGCCTTAAGTAAACTTGCTGCCGAGGATCCTTCTTTTAGAGTTCACACTGATGATGAAACTGGTCAAACTATTATTTCAGGAATGGGTGAGTTACACCTTGAGATTCTTGTTGATAGAATGAAAAGAGAATTTTCTGTGAGTGCTGAAGTTGGTGCTCCGCAAGTTTCTTACCGTGAGTCTATCAAAAAAGAAGTAAATCAAGAATACAAATATGCAAAACAATCTGGTGGTCGTGGTCAATTTGGTCATGTATACCTAACTGTTAAGCCAGGTGAAGCTGACACTGGTTTTGTATTTACAAATGCTATTAAAGGTGGGTCTGTTCCTAAAGAATTTATTCCAGCTGTTAGAAAAGGTTGTGAAGAAGCGATGAGTACAGGTGTTCTTGCTGGATATCCAATGGAAGATGTTGATGTAACTTTATATGATGGTTCTTACCATGATGTAGATTCAAATGAAATGGCATTTAAACTTGCGGCTTCTATGGGTTTTAAAGCTGCTTGTCGTGTTGCTGAGCCTTCAATCTTAGAACCAATGATGAAAGTGGAAGTTGAAGTACCAGAAGAGAATATGGGTGATGTTATCGGAGACCTTAACAGACGCCGTGGACAAGTAAACTCTATGGGTGATCGTTCAGGCAATAAAATTGTTGATGCTTTTGTTCCTCTCTCTGAGATGTTTGGTTACTCAACTGATCTTCGTTCAGCAACGCAAGGGCGTGCTACCTACTCTATGGAGTTTGATCACTATGCTGAAGTTCCAAGAAATGTTTCTGAAGAAATTCAGAAAAAAAGAAACGGTTAATTTCTTTATTATCCTCTCTTTTAGGAGAGGATAATTCTTATATAAATCTACTCTTTGCTTTAATCTGCTATAATTATAAATAATTAATTATAGGACTTTCATGAAAAAAATATTACTATTTTTTATTTTCTCTACTACTCTTTTTGCAATTAATCCTAAGGTCTATTCTGCTCTTGGTGATATGATTTATAATAATACAATCATAATACAATCATTGAAAAATTCAAAATATTATAATCAGTATGAAGAAGAGATAAATGAGTATGTATTGGATGTTAATGAGACAAGAAAACTTGGATTTGAGGTTCAATCAGGTAAAAAAAGTGATGAGCATCTAGTGTATCTTCAGAGGCTAAGGAAATTATCTGAGTACGATAATTATTTTAAAAGAATAATTAAGGCAGATTTTAAAACGGCTATTCAACTAGAGGATAGTAAGCTTTTTATTCTCGTCGTAAATTCCGGTCTATTAAATACAAGTAAAAATAAAGAAAAAATTATGAACTATTATAAAGCTCATAAAAAATTTATAAAAACTAAGGGAATCATTCAAAAGTATTTGGATGAAATAAAAGCTAAAACACATGTGGTGAAAATATATGTAAAATCAAAAAAAGAGATAGAAAAAGAAAAAGAACAAAGAATGGAAAAAATAAGAGAAAAAGATAAGATCAAACAAGAAGATTTTAAAAATAAAGTAGATAAAGATTATCAAGAAAAGCATAAAGCGATTATAGAAGAACAAGAAAAAGAACTTAATCGTTAAGACCAAGTATATGGTGTATCCATCTTTGGACGACCATGAAGTGTTACATAAGGCTTATAATTTGCCTTATAGTTTAATGATGAGCATTCTTCTACATAATAACCTAAATAAATCCATTTTTTATTTTCTTTTTTTGCAAGAATAATTTCTTGGAGTAAGGATAATTTTCCAAGCGAAAAAGAGGCATAAAGAGGATCATAATAAAAATATATAGAAGATATACCATCTTCTAAAATATCTATTAAATCAACAGCTATTAGCTTATCTTTATGAAAATACAGAACCTCATATCCAAAGTTCCCAGGAGCATCTACAAAAGAACCAAAGTAATGCTGAGCAGTAGTTACTTGATAATCCCAGCCTTTTTTTGAGTGCATGAAAAGATGGTAAGAATTAAAAAGATCAAGATGCTCTTGGGAAAGACTTGGTTTTTGTCTATATATTTCAATCTCAGCAGCTTTTTTGATTACCCTTTTTTCAGACTTGGAAAACTTATAGTTATTTATATCTATTTTAATGCTTTGACATTCATTACAGTTTTCACAAACAGGTCTAAAATACATTTTTCCAAATCTTCTATACCCTCTCTCAATATAATTTTGAGTAATGTCAGCTGAGCAATCATTAATAATTTTGTAATCCATAGTTTGTGTTTTATCCTCTAAATAGGAGCATTCGCTATTGTGCAAAAATTCGTTTAATATATTCATAGAGTAATTGTGACATAAATAACACAACATTTAGTTATATTTAAAAAAACTTATAATACAATCTAAAATATTATAATAATATCTAATCTTATGATGTAATATAAAGGAGATAAAATGTGTAAAATATCTAAAAGTTTAGTTGTAGGTGTATTTGTAATGGTATCTAGTACACTTTTGCATGCAGGTGTTAGTAAGTCTTTGATCCATCCTAAAAGTAAAATTGATGATGCTAAAGAGATTATGAAGCATGTGTATTATGTCAATCATTTTTTTGGATTTACAAACTATTCAATCCAGAAAAAGAAAAAAACAATCACTGTAATAGTTAAACGAAGTGAAGGTAAAAAGCCACTTACAGAAACTGTAGAGCGGTATTTAAATAATGATTATAATGATGGCACTATAAATTCAAGAGATTTAGCAATTTTTCGTGCTGGTAAGATGAAAGGTACAGGGATGCTCATTACTGATTATGTTGATGATGGAAAATCTCAAGAGTATTTATTATGGTTACCAGCACTTCGTAAGATAAGACGCTTTGCACAACCTGCACATGATGATGCTTGGGGTGGGACTGATTTTACATTTGGTGATGTAACATTGCGTAAACCTATACATGAAACACATGAACTTTTAGGTACTCAAACATTTGGACGTACAATTGAGTCTATGGTTGTTACTAAAGATGTTCAAACTCGTAGAACTAAAAAATTACCAAAATCAACGGATGAGTTTAAAAATGCTCAAGTTTATAAGCTAAAAAGTACAACTAAATTTGCTGATTGGTGGTACGATTATAGAATTACTTATATAGACACCAATACATTTGCTGATTATAGAACTGAGTATTATAAAGGAAAAGAGTTAGTAAAATATTTAGATAAAAACTGGCAAACTATCAAAGGTCAAGCAGATCCAAGAGCTTTGCGTTGGTACACATGGTATGCTAATGATTTAAAAACAAATCATGATTCACTTGCTTTTATTCCTGCCTCGGTCACAAATTTTAATGATAAGAGTTTTAAAGTAGGTGGTAAGAAATATACACCTAAAAAACTTTGGTCTAAAAAAACATTAACTAAAATCAAAAGATAAGGTTGTTTCAATGAAATTAAATAAAATACTATTATCAAGTGTATTAATATCAAGCTTAATCCTTCCATCTACGGTATTTGCACAAGATGCTACTCCTGAAGTTGAAGAAGACTCTATAGAGTTAGATATAGCAGGTGTATTTAAAAACGAAACGGGTTTTTACACTAAGGATACTACTAATTATATAAAAAATCCTTTCAATAATGCTAATGTGTTGGGTCACGAACATGATTCTGGAGATATGATGAAATTTGAAAACTCCTTAAATTTATTTATCAATGCCCAATTAACGGATGAAACGAGTGCTCATATGCAACTTAATTTTATCAATGATTCTAAAGAGGTAAAAGGATACGAGCATCATCGTCTCAATACACAAAATGACTATTTGCGTGAATTTTATATTGATACAAGCATAAAAGATTGGGATTTACGAATAGGGAAACAGCAAGTAGTATGGGGTACTGCTGATGGGGTTAAATTTTTAGATATTATAAACCCTACTGACTTTAGAGAATGGGGTCAAAACACTATGGAAGATAGTCGTATTCCATTATGGATGATGGTCGCTGAAACAGATGTTGGAGATGGTGATGGGTCAATTCAGTTACTATGGGTACCAGATTTAGAATTAAATCAAATTCCAGGACTCCATAATACTCAAACTGGCGATAAGGATCAAAAATTTATAAGTCTTGGTGTTGATTCTATCACTGGTAAATATAATGGATTTTTAAATATTGGTAAAGAGTTTGGTAAGGTATCTAGTGCTTTTAATGGTGCATTCAACGGTGCATTTGGTGCACCTATGAGCAATCCAATCTTAGCTGGATTTGGTAATATGACCGTGAAAGATTTTACTCAAATTCCTGATGTTTCAGATTTTTTAAGTAATGCTGGTGGTGACCCCACAAAAGCAGGTCTCCCTGCTTCATCTGCCGATCACACCACAAATAAATTTGGTCAAATAACAACTCCAGGAACACAAGATGGTCCTACGGGTGAACAGATGTTAAGTGGAGTTGTAAATGGTCCCGCTTCAACTGGTGGAATAGAAGCTAAAACCAATCTATTTGATGGGAAATTATCAACTTCAAATCAAAATGATATTTTTGATTTTTTGCAAGGTACAACTTTCGCTACATTTAATGATTTTCAAGGTATGAAAACAAAGTATCGTAAAAATCATGTATCTGAAACTGTTAAAAATCATAACTTAGGTTTTCGTTATAAAGATAGTACAAAAAATGGTACAAACTACTCCTTTAATTATTATTACCATTGGGATAATAATCCAACGGTTGATATGCACTGGGAAGATGAAAACGGAAAAAAATTAACAGCAGATATATATGCTCAATCAGCTCAAAATCCAGCAGGGTATAAATCTGTTAAATTGATGAACTCAGATGCAACTGATTTTAATCCAACTGTATCAGCAATGGGAGCAGTTACATCCTCGGCAACTTTAGTTTTTGAAGAAAATATGCATAGGGTGCATTCTATTGGTGCCTCTTTTGATACTGCAATAGACACAAGCTTTGCCCCGATTGTAGTCCGTGGAGAGCTAGTATATGACAAGGGAGCTAAACAGGTAGTAATGGATAAAGGTCTCTTAGATATTGGGGATCTTGCAGGGGCGATTGTATCAAAAGATGCAGATATGGTGAAGTTTGTTATAGGTTTAGATGTAACAGTTATGCGAAATTTATTTGTGAGTTTTCAGTATATGCAATTAACAAACCTAAATTATGTTGAAGAAAGTTCAGCGTATGGAAATTCTGGTGCATTTAAAAAATACTCAGCAAATCCAGCAACTATGCACATAACAAATGGTTTTAAAGCAGCAGAGGAACATCAGATTGGATATACATTGTTTTTATCTAAACCATTCTTAGAAAATGATGCCTTGCGTGTTAATAATATTTTCCTTTATGAAAATGAAGATGGCGGAATGTGGAATCGCTTTGATTTAGAATACAGTTGGAGTGATGAAATAATTCTTACTGCGGAATATAATTATTATGGTGGCGATGATAATGCTGTATTTGGGCAGTTTGTTGAACAGTCAAATGCTCAATTAGGGTTTAAATACATTTTTTAAAAACTAGCCTTGAAGGAAATTCACATGAATAAAGAAAAACTCTCCTACCGCTATGCTATGATGGCTATGCAATATCGAAAACTTATTTTAACTTTGATATTTTTAGTGACGGTTTTTGCTGCAAGTCAGATACCAAATATAGACATTAGAAATGATCCAGATACACTGCTTCCTCAAACGAACCGTTATGTATCTACCAATGGATATATTGAGCAAAAATTTGGAATGGGAAATATTTTTGTTGTTGGTGTTGAAGTGACTGGTGAGGGAGATATTTATCAAGATTGGTTTGTTAATATTGTTAAAGATATTAACGATAACTTGATGAATATGGATAATGCAAATAAGGCGAACTTTATTAGTATAGCAGCTCCTAAAGTTAAAAATATGGGAGTTACGGAAGATGGAAGTTTATTATTTAAACGCCTAATTCCAAATTCTGGAATTAGTACCGATGATGATAAACTTGCATCTTCGCAACTTAGCTTTATGAAAGAGGGGATAGACAATAATCCTGTTTTAAAACCTTTTATTGTGCATGAAATTGATCCAAAAAGTGGTAAAAAATGTCATAACAATGAGAAAGGATGTGTAGCAAAGGCTACCTTTGTTATTGCCGATTATAATGATAAAATTAAAGCTACTTATGTTGATTGGGTTCGTTCAGCTGTAGCGATAACAGACAAATACGCAGATGATGACAGAGTTCGTATCTCTATAGCAGGAGAGCCTTATTTTCTTGCTTGGATGATGGTGCAGTTACTTGATCATTGGTATCTTTTTGTTGCTTCTATTTTTATCGCTTTTTTGATTCTTTATATGGAAACAAAAACAATCAAAGGGGCTTTATTTCCATTGATTGGTGTTGGGATAAGTATTATATGGACCTTAGGTCTTATGGGCTTTACAGAGTTTAAACTCACAACCATGATGGTCTTAACTCCTATGCTACTTCTAGCCGTTGGTATGGGTCATGCTATTCAGGTGACGAGGCGTTATATGCTTTCTCAAAGAAAAGGTGAAGATAATCAGATGGCTTGCTGTAACTCTTTGAGTTTTACTATAGTTCCTGCTACCTTATCTATTGTTACCGATGCTGTTGGTTTTGCTACGCTTGCAACTGTAGATATATCATTTTACAAAGCCTATGCGTATTTTGGCATGTTTGGTATGTTTACCTTACTTTTAACTACTACGACATTTATCCCTATACTTCTTACAATGTTTCCATCCAAAAAAGTTACTCAATCTTGTGATTCTTACGCATGGGAAAAAGCTATGGGTCGTGGTATTAGCTCAATGCTTCTAGGTAAGGGTAAGTTTATCCCTATTGGTCTTGTCGCAGTTATCATTATGACATCAATCCACTACACAAAAATTGGAGATGGTATTAGTAATATTATCAATGCTAAAGAGGATGTATCCCTCCATGATGTGATTAAAAGTGATAAATATGACTTGATGCCAGGTGTTGAAAAAGGAATAGACTATGCACAAGCCGCTTTTAAATCAAGCTCACCAGCAGTTCAAGACATCTTTAGACTCAGTGAATTGATGCCAGGTGTGATTACTTTTAATATTCCAATTCGAGCTAAAAAACCCTTACTTCCAGAGTGTGATGATGATTATTTTGATGCACTTGAGCTCGCAGAAGAAGAGGGGCGAGATGCACCTATAAAGAATTGTTATGATCCAGAAGAGGATGAACCACAAGGTATTATCAATAATTCTGATGTTGTTTTAGCGATGGAAAAAATGGATGATGATTTAAGAGCACATCCTTTCATCGGTTTTACAGCATCTTATGCACAGTATGTTAAAATTGCCAATATGTTACTTATGACAGAACCAGGGGATAAACCAAAACTCTCCGACTTTAAGGTACCTTCAGTTGCTTATTTAAAAGCTATGGACGCAGATGATGATCGCAATCCTACAGAAATAGTATCTATGTACAATGGTCTCTTAGAGTTAGCATCAAGCCCTGGTGATTTAGGCTCTATGGTCTTGCAAGATTATAACAATGGCGTAATTATGGGTTTTATAAATACTATGGATCCTGTAGAGACTCATGATACATTACGCTTTATTCAAAAGTATATTGAACAACATAAAGATGATGTAGGCTTTAGAAATGTTTACTTTGGGTATAGAAATGACGGAGTGAATGGCGATACGAGTGCTTTGGCAAATGAGGGAGAGAGTTCTTATGTAGAACCAGGTATTGGCGGTTTCTTGGGTGCAGTGGAAGCTACGAGAGAAATTACCTACGCTAACTGGATAGTTAATCCACTAGGAACGGCTTTAGCGATTTTTATTATCGTGAGTATTATCTTTAGATCATTTATTATTTCTGGTTTTTTAATGGTTATATTACTTACGACTTTATTTGCTCAATATGGATTAGCTGGTTATTTTACTTCAGTTGGAAACTGGTCAGGAAATTTACACTTTGGAAATTTAGTGACTTTAAGTATTGCCATGGGATTAGGGGTGGATTATTCGATATATATGATTTCAAAATTGCGTGAAGAGATGCAGTCTGGATTACAATGGAGCGAGGCACTTGAAAATACTATATCTACAACAGGCTCATCTGTACTTATCTCAGTTGTAGTCTTGTTAGGGAGCTTTATCCCTCTTGTTATGACAGACTTAGGCAATACATGGGGATTGTCAATGTATATAAGTGAAGCGATTCTTATTGATGTTTTTACCTCTTTAACAATTTTACCTTTAATGATTTGGTGGTTTAAACCTAAGTATATTTTTGGCAATAAATAATGATATCTTATAAAGTTATTTTAAGGACTTTAGGGGCAGTTATGCTTATCATTGGATTTGTGATTCATTTTTGGGAAACTCCTAAAAAGATTTTGAGTGAAAATGATAAAGCAGCTGCGAGAGTTGCTAGAATGGAGGCTAAAACCGAAGGTACTAGTTCAATAGCTCAAAAATCACAAGAAAAAGATACTTCAAAATTTGTAGATAAAATAAAAAGCACACAGGCACAGCAAATGAAGTATATGACTGTTTTAGCTATGCTATTTGGACTTGGGTTTTTAGGCTATAGTTTTATACCTAAAAAAGAAGAAAATTCTTAAAAAGTTTAGGATTTATTTATTGAGATTAAGACTCCCTCTATCATGGCATCTATATCGCCATCTAAAATTCCAGAAATATTTGAGAGTGCTTCCTTACTTCTCGTGTCTTTTACTTGCTGATAAGGTTGCATGACATAAGATCGTATTTGATGTCCCCAACCGATTTCACTTTTAGGTGTTCCATCTTGTTGGGCTTTTTGAGCTTCGAGTTCAAGTTCGTAAAGTCTGGATTTCAACATTTTCATAGCAGTAGCCTTGTTTTTATGCTGGCTTCTATCATTTTGGCATTGTACTACTACACCAGTTTCTATATGCGTTAAACGGATAGCGGATTCAGTTTTATTTACATGTTGTCCCCCTGCACCACTGGCTCTATAGGTATCAACACGAATATCTTTATCTTCAATGATAATATTTATATCATCATCAACCTCAGGCGAAACCATTACAGAAGAAAAGGATGTGTGTCTTTTTGCATTAGAGTCAAAGGGCGAGATTCGTACAAGTCGGTGAATACCATTTTCTACTTTTAAATATCCATAAGCATTTTCACCTTTGATGATGATAGATACATCTTTAATCCCTGCTTCATCTCCTTTTTGATAATCAAGTATCTCTACCTTGAAATCACGCCTCTCAGCCCATCTTTTATACATTCTAAGAAGCATCTCTGCCCAGTCCTGAGATTCTGTTCCCCCAGCTCCAGGGTGGATGGAAAGGATAGCATTATTAGCATCACTCTCTCCACTTAAAAGTACTGCTATCTCCATACTACGGATTTGATTTTCTAAGTGAGTGGCATCATCATAAAGGGAAGTGATTGATTCCTCGTCATTTTCCTCTTTAGCCATCTCGTAGAGTTCTATCGCGTCAGCTACCGCCTCATTTGCAATGGTATATTTATCTAGTTTTCTTTGAAGTTGTGTTTTTTCTTTTTGAATTTTTGCTGCATTGTCTGCATCATTCCAAAAGTCTTGATTTTCTTCTAATGTTTCTATCTCTTTTAAGCGCGTATCTATTTTTTTTGGTTCAACAACACCTGTAATATTTTTCATCTTAAGATTCATATTTTTTAAAAGTTCTGTATATTCGTAATTATCCATATTTTCATTCCATTGTAGTATAATGAGATTAGACTTCTTGCATAAATTAACAACTAGATTCCAAATCAAGTTTGGAATGACTCAAAACGGGTATTTTCGTCACCCTAAGCTTGATTTAGAGTCAAGATTTTACAAGAAGTTTATTATATTAAATTAAGGCTTAAAATGAAGATTATCTCTAATCCACTAGAGTTAAAAAAGTATTTAAAATCTAATTCAAAAATTATAGGTTTTGTTCCAACAATGGGAGCTTTACATGAGGGACATATCTCTCTTTTTAAAGAAGCTCGTCAAAATAATGAACTGCTTATTGTTTCAATATTTGTCAATCCTACACAATTTTTACATGGAGAAGACTTAGATAAGTATCCTAAAAAAGAGGAAGCAGATAAAAAAATATGTTCTCTTAGTGGAGTAGATATTTTATTTTTTCCTCATGCCCAAGATATATATACAGACGATGAGATAAGTCTTCAAGCTCCATCTCAACGAGGCTATATTTTAGAGGGTTATTCAAGACCAGGACATTTTAATGGTGTTTTAACGGTTGTCAATAAGCTTTTTAATATTATCAATCCTACAAATGCTTATTTTGGGAAAAAAGATGCTCAGCAGTTACATCTCATCTCTTTAATGGTAAAACAACTTTTTATGAGTGTAAATATTGTAGAGATGGACACCATGAGAGAGAGTGATGGTTTAGCACTGAGTAGTAGAAATATTTATTTAAGTCAAGATCAAAGAGTTGAGGCTTTAAAAATATCTTCATCCTTGCAAGTTGCTTTTGGTATGGTAAATAGCGGTATTTTGGATACAAAAAAGATTGTGAAGAAAATGAGAGAAAAGTTAAACTCTTTAGAAATTTTTTATATTGAAGCACTTAGTAGAGATTTTAAGCCTTTAACTAGCATTATAATTGGAAATAGTATTATACTAGTTGAAGTAAAGGTAGGAACTACAAGGTTACTTGACAATATCTACTTGTGAGGGAGTAAGATAACCCTCTTCTATCAAAATATCTATAGTTTTTTTAAAAACTGGCACAGCCGTTTGAGAAGCAAACTGGCTTTTTTTTGGTTGAATTACGACAACACCCATCGTTAGATTAGTTTTTGTATCATTTACAAAACCGATAAAAGAAGTATTGTACTTATTAACATACTTCCCCTTTTCTACAATGTGTGCAGTACCTGTTTTGCCACCAACAACTAAACCTTTTACTCGTGTTTTCATACCAGTGCCTTTATTGACTGTTTTTATGAGTATTTGTTTTAATTTTGCAGCGGTGGCACTTTTTATTATTTGGATGCTTTGTTCATTTTCTATTTTAGTCTCATGCTTATATTCATCTATTAAACTCTCTACTATTTGAGGTTTTATTATCTTTCCATGGTTACTAAAAGCACTATAGGCACGCAAAAGTTGCATAAGGTTCACTCTCATGGAGTAGCCATAAGAAGAGGTTGCCTTATAAATCTCTTTATCTAAGCGATTAGCACTAGGGATAGAACCTTTTTTTTCATATATAAGATCAGGTGTAGAGAGCGTTGAAAAACCAAAACTTCTAAGCCCATCATGAAATTCACGACCTGATAATTTCTGAGCTAATTGAGCAATACCGACATTTGATGAATGTACTATAATATTCTCAGCAGAGAGCCAAGCAAATCTATGCTCATCGGTAATTACCTTATTTCCTATCTTAAATCTTCCATTATGAGTATTAACTAAATCATAAGGATTGATGAGTTTTTTATCTAAAAGCAGAGCAAAGGTAATAGGTTTAATAACACTTCCAGGTTCAAAACTATATTCTATAATAGCACTGTTAAGTGAAGGATAATCAGCTCTTTTTATATGTTTTGGTAAGTACCTACTTGAACTAGCAGCAGTTAAAACCTTTCCATTTTTTGAATCCATCACAACCACTATGATCTGCTTTGCACGCATCTCTTTTTTCATCTCATCAATCATCTTTTCTACTTTAACCTGCAGAGATATTGGAATACTTAGTTTTATATTTAAACCATTGATACTAGGTTTTGTGAAACTGTCTTTATTTAAAATAATATAATGATTAACATCTCGTTTACCATGGCTAGAGCCATTTTGTTTAGCTGAGAGTTCATAATCAAATCTTTTTTCAATCCCTTTGATGCCTTTTATTTTAGTATATCCATCCTCCTCAGTTTTTTGTGGGTAACCAATAAGGGGGGTTAAAATATTTCCATAAGGATAGACTCTTGTTTCTCCACTTTCTAAAATATTTAAGCCATGTATAGATCTTATACCAGTTTTTGGATTTTTCAAATCCATAAAAACCTTATAACTTCTAAGTTCATAGGTAAGGTTTTTTAAATACTGTGCTTGTTTTTTTTGTATCAGATAAGAAAGTACAACTAAACCTTTACGCTTTTGAAGTTTCCTTCGTACCTCTTTTTCATCAATGCCTGAGTATATACTAAAGAGCTGGATAAAGAGTTCTTTTTTTTGAGGGTCTATGTATTTTGTATTTACTACGGCTTTGTAAAGTTTTTTGGTTGTGGCGATATGAAAACCATCTTGTGAGATTATACTTCCCCTCTCGGCTCTTGAACTTTTTTTTGCATAGAGGGACGGAGTATGCCGAGGACTTAGGGTAGTTGAGAGCATTGCACTCAAAAATATAAAAAATCCCAAGCTAATGAGAGTATAAAGTAGGAATATCTTTTTGCTTTTGTTTTCGTTGATCATGAACTTATTATAACTGTGTACGACCTAGCTCTTTGTAAGCACTTAATGCTTTATTTCTGATTTCAAGCATAAGTTTCATATTAATTTCTGCTTTTCCTATAGCCATTGCTGCTTGATGAAGATCTTTTACCTGCCCACTTGCTAAATCAGCTACGGCAGATTCACTTTTGATGTTGAGTTCATTCACTTCATTTATAGCAGATTTCAAATGTTTAGCAAAAGCGTCACCACCAGTTAGTTGTGTCGCAGTTTTTTGTTTGAGTAAGTCGGCAGTTGATGTGCCTGTTAGTCCAGTAATATTATTCATCTAAAGCCCTTTTTAAACTTTTTATCTTTGTAATAATAATATAGCAGAATTTGCCATATCTTTTGCACTTTGAAACGCTGAAACATTTGCTTGATACGAACGCGTAGCTTCCACTAAGTCCGCCATTTCGATAACAGGATTGATATTTGGATATGCAACATAACCGTTTGTGTTGGCATCAGGATGTTGAGGATCATACTTCATCTTAGGTGCTTTATCATCGCGTGATATTTTATCAACAATGACGCTCATTATAGCAGGATTTACAATTTTACCAAAATCACCCTCATCTAAAGGGTCTTGATATTTTGCACTCTTTGTACTCTCTCCTAAGGCTTTGTTGTAGTAATCATTAAAGTTTATCGCTTTAAATATAACCTCTTTTCTTCGATAAGGTCCACCCTCGTCAGTTCGTGTTGTTTGTGCATTAGCGATATTACTAGAGATAGTATTTACCCGAACTCTTTGTGCGGATAAGCCATAACCGCTTATATCAAAACTATTTAAAAAATTAGACATTAATTAACCTTTTGTGAGGCTTCGATTACACCTGAGTATATTCGTCCCTCTGCTTTATTTGCTTGAATGAGTGCATTAAACATTATGGAGTTTTTACTCATCTCCGTTGTTTCTACATCTAAATCTACACTATTTCCATCATTTCTCGCCATATGTCCATCTCTAAAAAATGTAATAGGCTTATGAGAAGTTTTTTCACTTTGAAATGCTATATGACCTGCATCTGTTTGTGCAAGTTTTAAAGTATTTGTACCTCTTTTTTGTAAGTCATCAGCTTTTCTTGCAAGTGCATCTTCAAAGCGTATATCTCTTGGTCTATAAAAAGGGGTATCAGTATTTGCGATGTTAGAAGATATCATATCTTGACGAGCAGCTCTATAATCAAGTGCTTCTTTGATTAGGCCATGAGTACGAGATATCGAAAGTGCCATATTTTTCCCTTTTTAGTTCTTTAATCTACTACAAGCAAATATAGTTCCAAACTAAAATATTATTTATGATATAATACTCCAATTAACATTAAAATTCTTACAAAACCTAGACCCTAAATCAAGTTTAGGGTGACGAAATCTCCAACTTCCCGTCATTCCAAAACTTTATTTGGAATCTAGTTTATGAAGAAAACAATTAAAAGGGTTTTATTATGGGTGCATTACAATTAGAAGACTTACCACACTATACTTATGAAGAATATAAAAACTGGGAGAGCAATGACTGGGAAATTATTTACGGTCAAGCCTACTGTATGAGTCCTGCTCCTATGATTAAACATCAAAGGATTAGCAATAATGTTGGCTGGCAATTAAAAAATTTATTTGATTCTTGTAAAATATGTCAAGTTTTGATGCCAGTAGATTGGAAGATAGCAGATGATACTGTAGTCCAACCTGATAACTCCGTGATATGCCATGAACCTACAAATGAAGCCTATATAACAAAAGCCCCTAAGATAATTTTTGAAATTCTTTCAAAAAGTACAGCAAAAAAAGACAAAGAATTAAAATATAAACTTTATCAGCAAGAGGGAGTGTCGTACTACATCATAGTCGATCCAAAAGAAGAGATAGCAAAGGTATATGAGTTAAAAGAGGGAAGATATATAAAAGTTTGTGATGCTAGTGATGAGCGTGTAGATTTTAAGATAAAAGAGTGTGAGGCTAGTTTTAGTTTTGATTTTTCTAAAATTTGGTAGTGGATTAGTAAAATATAATAATTTCACGATAAATAAAAGTTAAGAAAATTGCTTAATTTGTCACCCTGAACTTGGTTCAGGGTCTAGTTTACACGAAATAATGGACTAGATTCCCAGTCAAGTCAAGTTGAGATTGAGATTGAGATTGAGATTGAGATTGAGATTGAGATTAACTATGATTTACATGCCTTAATTTTAGTATGGGTATATCTTGTACATAAAAATTATTAAGCAAAAATTAATAAAAATGATTTTATAATGAGTTTAAGACTACTAGTGTAGTTCAAATTTTTTAATTTTAAGGAGTTCTTATGAAAAGAACTGGTTTTACAATGATTGAATTGATCTTTGTTATCGTTATTTTAGGTATTTTGGCTGCAGTTGCAGTACCAAAATTAGCAGCAACTCGTAATGATGCACAGATTGCAAAAAGTGCTTCAGCTATATCCACAGCTATTACGGATATAGGTTCTTACTATACAGCACAGGGTGTATTTGGCAATATGGGGGATATGACTAATGTTAAGTTTGAAACTGCTCAAGCTAAAAATTCTTCAGATGCAATAACAACCGATCTTACTAGTGGCACAGTTTACTTTAAAGACTCTATTGGAACAGCATGTATTTCATTTGCAGGTTCTGCTACTGATGGTAACTTAACTGTTGCAGATTTAAGTGGTGCTACTACAGAGTGTAAAGGTATGGCTGGTGCTCTTAAAGATGCAATCAAAGTACATCAATTTGGTGGTAGTGCTATTAAGTGGTAAGTAAATTTTTAGCTTCATTCCTAATGAACTTTCTTTAGGAATATAGCTTTTTAAGCAAAACTTAGAAAGTATAAAGGTGTTCTCAAGTTCTAGATTTTGGGAACGCATATAAGTTTAGTATAATAGAATATCTCCCCTCCCTACGAAAAAAAATATAAAAGCTAAAATAAATCAAAATAATGCTAAAATCATTTAAAATAATTATTTTTTATATACAAGGATTTTCCCCATGAAAAAATCAAAACATGCTTTTACAATGATAGAACTCATTTTTATTATAGTTGTATTAGGCATTTTAGCCGCCGTTGCTATCCCAAAACTTGCTGCTACAAGAGATGATGCAAAAATCTCAAAGGCTCGTGCAGATATAGCTTCTATACGCTCCGCAATAGTAAGTGAAAGACAGTCTAGACTTATAAGGGGTGATAATGATTGGATTGATAATTTAAGTAATGGTGATGGGAATCTCTTTACAGGAGAGGATGCGAATAAGACCTTGTTAATGTATGGCATTGCAGAGGGGAGTTCTAATGCTGGTGGGTGGGTTCAAACTCAAGGGGAAGAAAAATACACATTTTATCTTACTAGTAGTAAGAGTGCAGTTTTTGAATATGATGATGACGATGGAACATTTGACTGTACTATAACTGTTGATTTATGTAAAAAACTAGTTCAATGATATTTTTGGAGTCTTAGAAACGCTCTCTCATTTTAGCTTTTGAGAATTATGTTATAATCTCTTATGGTAAAGATAGATAAAATAAAAGAGCTAATTGGATTTTAAAAGCAATTTTTATTACTTTAATTATAATTGATACATCCCTTATCGCTTGGGAATTTAAAAATTATTTAGAAGTGCAAAACTGGAAATTGTATGTAGTCTTATTTTTAATAATTGTTTTGTCATTAGCAATAGCCAAATTATTTTTAATAATTTTAGAAAAATTACAAGCTTGGAGGATGTACAGTAATGATCCCTTTAATACTATCTATTATGACTGGTTTAAGTTTACTAGTATTTATTATCTATACAATACAAACATTTGAATTAAATAAATAGCCTTGTTTTATTATAAAATCTCGATCATAGGCTCACCTCTTGAGCCTTTTACCTATCACTCTTTAAGATCTATAAACATTGGTACAAAAGTTCAAATAAGTTTTAACAATACTATCAAAGATGGGCTTGTTTTAGAGCTATGCGAAAAACCTAAGTTTGACACACTAGATATTTTGAAAATATATGAATTTTATTTTTCTCCCCTTCAAATAAAGTTAGCAGGTTTTATCTCCACTTATTATATCTGTTCTTTAGGAGATGCCTTTGCTTTAATGTCCGCTTATTCCACATCTTCCTCACCTTCTTTAATAACTCAGCAAAAGAGTGAGATTAGTTTATCAACAAAACAAGAAAAAGCCTTTTATTTTTTAAAAAAATATCAAACTTCTCTTCTTTTTGGTGATACAGGAAGCGGTAAAACAGAAGTGTATATGAAACTTTTCTCGCAAGTTTTAAAATCAGGAAAACGAAGTATCTTTTTGATGCCTGAAATCTCTTTAACTCCTCAAATGAGCATTCGCCTAGAACATCATTTTGGCGATGGGGTTCTTATGTGGCATTCAAAACTTAGCCCCCTGCAAAAGAAAAAATCTATGCAAAAAATCTATGATGGAACTGCATCTATCATTGCAGGACCTCGTTCAGCTTTGTTTTTACCTATACAAGATTTAGGGCTAATAGTAGTAGATGAAGAGCATGATGATAGTTATAAATCATCTTCAAGACCTCGATACAATGCTAGAGATATTGCTATTTATATGGGTAAAATATATGATATTACAGTAGTTCTGGGAAGTGCTACTCCTAGTTTAAACTCCTTTACGAAGTTCCCCCATGCAAGATTAAAAGGGGGACATTTTCATGCAAATAAAGAGTTCATCTATGAAAAAAGTCCCCAAAGATTATCTCCTTTAATTATGGATGCGATAAAGACGACTTTAAAAGCAAAGGAGCAGTCTATAATCTTTCTTCCAACTCGTGCAAATTTTAAGTATTTGCAATGTGGGGATTGTGGGCATAAATACCAGTGTAAGTTTTGTAGTATTGGGATGAGTATTCATCTTAAATCAAAGGCTTTAAAATGTCATTATTGTAATTTTACTCAGTCCATTCCCCAGATTTGTTCTCAGTGTTTGAGTGCAAACTTAACAAGTGAGAGACTAGGAACTGCTCAGGCGGTTAAAGAGTTAGCACAAAAATTTAAAGATGCTAAAGTCGAGCAATTTGATAGAGATGTGATAACAACACAGGCAAAATTAAAAAAAGCACTCAAGAGGTTCAATGATAAACAAACAGATATACTAGTAGGAACTCAGATGCTTAGTAAGGGGCATGATTATCACGGAGTAACACTTGGAGTTGTTTTAGGTATGGACAATATGCTCAACATGAGTGATTATCGCTCACGAGAAAAAGCACTCTCTTCTTTGATACAAGTAGCAGGGAGAAGTGGAAGAAAACAAGATGCAAAAGTTATAGTACAAAGTTTTAATGAAGAATTTTTTAGTAAGTTTTTAGATGATTATGACGCTTTTTTAGAAGAGGAAAAAATCTTTAGACAAGGATTGTATCCACCGTATAAAAAACTATGTCGAGTTTTGTTTTCACACAAAAATGCTCAAAAAGCAAGGCAAGAGATGGATACAATGTATTATGCTTTACTCAAAATGCCTAACATAGAGATAGTAGGGTTTGGAAAATGTGCCATTGAGAGAGTTGCAAACAAATTTCGTTTTGAGATACTACTTCGTTCAGATAAAAGTACAGACTTGATTAAAGCGATAAAGGCAACAAAAGGTGCTTTAGCTGAAATAGACATGGATCCCATAGAGTTTGGATAACAGGGCTTAATGAAACCTCTGCAGAAGTTTTTAAAATTAAATTAGTTTTTTTTTGGAATCTCTAAGTAGCTTTAAGAACTTTTAACGCAGTAGATTGTAGTGTATCTTTTCACCCTACGGACATCATTTAAAAGGATTATATTCTTCGTTGAACTTAAACCTTTTAAATGATGTTAGCTATGAAGTTATTTATGCCCTATTAGTTAATTGCTAATTTCTAAAACTGACTCAATAAATTTGGATTATAGTTTTTGTACGACAATGTAAGGCTTTTTTAGACTGTGCCATTAGTCAGTAATTTTATAATTTGTTTAAGCTAAACAATTTAATTTTATCAACATTAAGATAAACTACCCCACACATCAATACCTCAAAGGACAAACGCAATGCAAAGAAAACTAATAAGCTTTGATTGGGCAATAAAGAGAATACTAA
>JADGEZ010000056.1 GCA_016744115.1 Sulfurimonas sp.
TCGTTTAAATTGCTCTGGTTTTCTATTTTCTATTTTTTTATATTTGCTCATACTTTACACTAAGCAATTTCTGCTCCTACTTTTGAAAGAAGTCTATTAGCTATGAAGTTATTTATGCCCTATTACTTAAACTCCTATTGAAATATATAAACTATTGTAGTATAATGTAGATACAAAAGGATACATTATGAAAAAAGCGATTAATATTCGTATGGATGAGTCATTATTAACTGATTTAGATTCTTATGCTCATGAGTTGGAGCGTTCAAGAACTTTTATTATTGAAAAAGCAGTTAGTACATACTTTGACACTTTAGATGAAATGGTTTCAGACAAAAGAATAGATGAACTAAAAGCAGGCAAAACTGAAGTTTATTCTCTCCAAGAGGTAGCTAAGCGACTAGGTCTTAGTTAATGTTCAAGGTAATCATTCCAAAAACTACTTTTAAAGAATTAGAAAAAATAGATTCCCAAAATCAACAACTTGTATTCTCCAAAATTAAAGACTTAGAATCTGGTGTTTTCACATCAGATAAAGCCTTAAAAGGGAAATACAAAGGTAAGTTTAGAAAAAGAGCTGGGAATTATAGAATAGTTTATTTAAAAGAAGATGATATTTTGGTAATAACGCTTATCAGAATTGCTCACAGAAAAGAAGTATATTAAAAGTCTAACAAGTACTTGGAGTATACTATTTTGAAATTGTATTTGGCTTAGTACTTAGATGAATTTATATCTAATTAGGAACTATAAAAGTTCCTAATTCAAAATTATGCACATTTTCCTGTGCCACATTTCATTGTTTGTTTTGGAACTTTCTTTTCTGGTTTATCCATAGATTTACCACACTTTGCTGCTCCACATTTCATTGAAGAATTTGAGGGAGTTTTTGCCTCACAACAAGCCTCCTTCATTTTACTTGTTTTATCTTTACAACAAGCAGGTTTACCCATTTTCTTTTCATATTCACAACAAGCTGGTTTTTGCACAACTCCTTGTTTCATTGACGCCCCACACTTCATATCTGAAGCACTTAGCGATACTACACTCATCATACTCAATAAGATTACACTTATTAACAATAACATAGATTTTTTCATCTTTGTTTCCTTTAGAATTAAACTAGAACAAGTATATACTAAAACTGTGTAGCTTTTGTGAATATAGTTTTATTTAGAATTGTGTTCCCAAATAAAAACCTGATTCTTTAGTGTTACTAAATCACCAACAAATTTCGTAGTTTATACTATCCCACTTGTTTAACTCAGTCATTTTTTCAACCTTAATTTAATTTTAATTTAAGAAAAGTTTAATATATAAATTAAAAAAATCCTGTGAGTTAATTTAGACGAACGTCAAAGTTCGTATAGAACGTATAAAGAAGAGGGTAAAGTAAAATAGGATTAAATGTTCTAATTAAGATATTAAATTAAAACGAGGAAAATATCATGCAAAAAATTAAATATTATGGCTACTGTAGAGTCAGTACACAATCACAAGAAGTATCTAAACAAAAGTATTTGTCAAGTTTCACCAAATTGTACCATTTCAAAAGCAATATTTTGAATATCTAAAGGATATATCTCTAAGTACTCTCTAATAAATCTTAAGGCATCCTCAAAAATAAACTTATTTTTATTTGTACTATCAAATGTATTTAATCCATAAGACAACTCATATAAAGTGACTATAGAAACACTTACAATATCATCTTCTGATAGTGCTAAAAGTTTCTTTTTAATTTTATCTTTATATGGAGAATTTGGGTCTGTTAGATATGAAATTATATTGGTGTCTAGTAAGTAAGTTATTGGCATAAATTAAATATTAGCTATAAAATTATCTCTAGCTTCTTTACGAGAAGTATTTATATGTCCAACTATATCTGGTGTAAATATTCCATCCATTCTATTAAATTATAATATTGCTATAGTATATCAAAAAACACGAAAAAAGCAAAAGCATTAACGGAGTTTATCAGGCTCATGTTTCTTGAAACTATACGGCTGATGCTTGACCTTATAATCTTATTAGGGAGTACAACGGGAGTAGTTTTGTTTATGATAAGTCAAAGCAGAACTTACCTTAACAAAGCTTTGATTTTTTTGAAATTTGATTTTTCATACATTTTTGTTATAATGAAAATATTATATAAAATAAGGACAACTTTATGACTACAATGACTATACAGATTGATGACAGCAGACCAGATATAGTAGAAGCTTTTGAAGTAATCGTTTCTAGTTTTAAAGATGTTTCTTACAAAATCTCAAATGATTGTAATCAAGAAGAAGTTTTAGCAAGTATTAGACAATCATGCAGAGATATAAAAAGTGGAGAAGGTGTAAAAAATGCAATACCAATAGAGGATTTTTATAAAGAATTAGCAAATGATTAAAATCGAGTTATTTCAAAACTTTCGTAAAGAATTTAAAAAGTTACATAAAAAAAATCGTAATATTGTAGATTATTTACAAAACTTAGAGAAAGAGTTATTAAAAAATCCAACTACAGGTACTTTTTTATCTGATAATATTTACAAAATAAGAGTAGCAAATTCAAGTAAAAATATCGGTAAAAGAGGTGGTTTTAGAGTGATAACATACTTTGTAGATGAAGATAAAACTGTATATCTAGTTAATATATATGAAAAAAATACTATTGAAAATATATCTATAGAAACTATCAAATCTATTATAAAAAATGAACTTTAAGCACATACCAACTAAAACCCACTCTCACAAGCAAAAAACTTCCCATAATATTAATTCTAGAATTTATATTCATTTTTTGAAATTTGATTTTTCATACATTTTTGTTATAATGAAAAATGCGGTAAATATTATCCCCATTAATAAGCCTCAAGCAATTTATCATTAGCAAATTGATGAATAATAGAATTAATCAAAGTTTGATAAGGGATACCCTTTGATAATGCCTTACTTTTTATTTTAAGTATATCAGACTCTAAAGGTCTAATATTAATAACCATTTTTTGTTTTACATTAGTCTCTACAATAGCTTTAAAATTTGCTTTTGCTTGCTCTTGATTAGGAACTGCAACATATTTTACAGCCTCATACTCTCTCTCTTGTGCCTCTAACTCTTGCAAGATTTTTTGTTCTTCAATATCATTAATCTGTAATGTAGTCATAACCATCCCTATTAAATTATAATATCCTCTAGTATATCAAAAAACAAAAAATAAGCAAAAAACTTCCCATTTCCAAAAAAAACATTAAACTAAACACATAAACTATTTACCCCATAAAACCCATTCTATGCTCAACACAAAAAAAGCCTTTTCATTAGTAGAAATCATCATTACCATCTCCATCATAGCACTTCTTGCTGTTATATGAATCACAGCTAACCAAGGTTACAAGGACAACATTGACAATACGAGAATTATCTCTGACATCAAGACTATTAGCAACGCACTAGAAGCCTACTCACAAGAAAACTCTAGGCTTCCTATGCCCTCGTGAAATACTAACTTTTTCACGATAGACACTAGCTACTCTCACTCTTACGCAGACCCTGAGACTTTTTGAGTTTATGGGAGTGTTACTGAGGGTACTTTGCCTAAAAAATATCTTGATATTCTCCCTCTTGACCCTAGGTCTTCTTCTTACTACGCTTACTGAAAAACAAAATCTACTACTGATAAACTCGTGGCAAACCAGTTTGAGTTGGCTTCGGTTCAAAGCATAGACTGAGTTTATCAGGCTCATGTTTCTTGAAACTATACGGCTGATGCTTGACCTTATAATCTTATAAGGGAGTACAACGGGAGTAGTTTTGTTTATGATAAGTCAAAGCAGAACTTACCTTACAACCCTGATGAATTGGTTTTGTTAGCTACTGCTAATGGGGTGGTTTATAGGGAGGGTGACATTATAAAAGCAACTGATTGAGATTTGGAGATTTATATGTCTGATGGTTTTGTTAGTGTTTTGGAGAAGTGATGAGAGTTGGAATTGACAAGGTTTGCTTTTGCAGAGGAGGACAACTTAAGCACGCTAATAAAGCTTTCACTTGTGGCTTGAACTCTTTGGACTAGGGTTACGCATTTAGACGAGGGGAGTGAGTTTAAGGTTTACACTACAGATAGTACGGCTGCGGTTAGGGGGACTGTTTTTTGAGTGAGCAAGGTTTCTAAAACTGCTCCTACGGATGTTTTTGTAGTAGAATGAGGGGTTGAAGTTTATGTGAATGATGAGGAGAAGACAAATATTGTAGATTTGGAAAAAGATGGGAGTGTTAGGGTTGTGGAGTGAGAAAGAGAGGGAAATTCTAAATTGGATAAATCTGATTTTGAGAAAATAGAAGATGTGTTTATTGTAAAGGATGATATTAGGGATTCTGAGACTATGGCTATGATTTATAAGGAGATTGCGGAGAGGGAGAATGTTGCTAAACCAGGAGAACCACTAGTTTTTGAATCATGAGATGATACAGCAAATAATTCAAATAAGTTACCTAAAGATTGTAAAATTTGAACTTCTTTAGTTTGAAGAAAAAAATTTCTAAATTGAAGTTGGAAAAAATGTAAATTAAATTTTATTCTCACTGATGAAATTCCTAAGCAAGATGATTCTAAAAAATTCAACAATGTAACAGTTTTTGTTTGAAAGAAGGAGTATAATAATGTACATCAAATTACAAATATATGAACCCTTGCAAATTGAACAATAAAATATATTAAAATATTTTATACTTATAATGGTGCTTCTTTACATCCACCTGTTGAAGTAGATGGGATAAATTCTATACAAATTATAAAATAAGAAAAATACCTAGATATGAATCTAGGTATTTATTTTTTACTATATCAATTATTGAAAATCATTATATTCAAAACTAATATTAGTATTATTTGAACCTCTAGTAGCAGTAGCTTTTACAGTTACTGTTACTGTACCATCCCAATGCGGATTAACTGCCATGAGATTTTTAACTTTTAAAACTCCACTTTCTATAAAAGTCGCATTATCCCAATCATTTTGGTCAAATGAACTTGGTACTGAAATACTTACTATACTATATGTAATAGTATCACTTTCATTATCACTACTTAGAGCAGTTAAATTTTTGATAGTTATAGAATTATTGTCCAAATCTCTAACTGTAAGTCCAGTATTATAAGAGCTTGCAGTCCAAGTAGGAGCAGAATTTACCGCAGGTGGGGGAGTAACAGGAGCAGCGTTTACGACATAAGTATGTGTGACACTTGAACTGTTTCCCGCATTGTCGGTTGCTGTGTATGTGCGAGTGTAAGTCCCAACAGCGTTAAAATTTACATTGCTAGTAATAACAACACTCACAACACCATCAACAGCATCATTTGCAGTTACATTCTTAAAAGCTAAAGCAGTTCCGACCGTAGTCGTAAAACTCTGTGAAGTAGAGCTTAAAACTGGAGCAGTTGTGTCACTCACTTTATCCGTTGTAAAACTCAAAACCTCTGAGAACTTTTTCTCAAACTCTCCTGAAACAACATTTAAACCCTCGACACTAGCTATAAGAAAATATTGAGTATCATAAGACAAAGAATCAAACTCCCCAGTAAAAACAGAATCATCAGAACTAACAGAATCCACTAAGTTTTTAAAGCACTATCGGAGTAAATATAAGCCGTCAAACTTTGTAAACCGTCACTATCACTAGCACCCAGTCTAAAACGAACATTAGAATCAGACTTACTCACTAAAGTCGGCACATCTATAGAAGTAGGAGAATCCTCGTGAACCTCAAAAGCAAAAACCTCTTGGTAAACACTCCTTTGACCCTCCCCACCAACTACACCCGTAGCCGTAACTTTAAAACTATAAGAACCAGTAGCTAAATCAGAAAAACTCTCATTTACACTTACTAAGTTTACATCTGTTTGAGAATAAGAAAACCTAGAAACCAAAAGAACATTCTCGCTATCAAATAACTCAA
>JADGEZ010000072.1 GCA_016744115.1 Sulfurimonas sp.
ATCTAAAAATTGCATGATTTTTTCCATCTGTTTAGTCTATGATAGTATAGCTAAAGTTATTATATATCATTGGTATTTTGTTTTACTCGTTTCCACCGTTTGAGACTGTGAAAGAATTGTCATTGTGTCCAGAGAACTGTCATTCCGTACTTGATACGGAATCTTGTTGTTAGGCTAGATTCTGAATCAAGTTCAGAATGACGGCATATCAAGTTGAGAATGACAGAACATTCCAATCTAGAGAGACTGTGAAAGAACTTACTAAAAGAATCCTTAAATAAAGGCTTCTTTTAAGCCCTAAATGCTATAATTCAATCATGAAACTTCGTAATATAGGGCTTATGTGAGTGATAACTACAAGCAAGGTCTCAACCGCAAACAACAACTTTTATTTCCTCCAAGTTTAGATGAATATTTAGATGAAGACAGTTCTGTAAGAGTAATAGATAGCTATGAAGTTATTTATGCCCTATTACTTAGATGAGATTTCAAAGCCTACTGTTGCTGTTGTTGATAATGCCTCAATTCACACTAGTAAAAAGTTTCAAGAGATGATACCAAAATGGGAGAAAAAGGATTGAGTATTTTCTATTTACCACCTTATTCTCCTCAATTAAATCCAATTGAAATGGTATGGTACCCCAAGGGCATTTCCTCGCAAACTCAGGGTAAATTTATGAAGTATTATTGGATAGAACTTGATGCTTATAAGTAATAGACCTTAAATAATTTAAAAATTAAAATCATTGAAAAATTTAGATTTCATGTGAACTTGACTAGATTAAATATGCTTAAGTTTAATGAGAATATAATCTTCTTATCAGCTATGAATTTATTTCTGTCCTATTACTTAAGTCTATTCAAAATATGAAAAACTATGTTGAAAAAGTTATTATGGGATATGGTGTTGATTTTAAAATTATATTTGGGTAGCTACTTATGTAAGGTTTTCTAACTCTTATAATAGTTTTTGAAATAAATTGATTTTCATCTTCTCATCCCCCTATTATAGGTCTTAGTAATAATTATAGCACTTTGAAATTTAATTTTTCAACCCTTGATGCGAATATAGCCAAATATTATTTATGACATTATTTGCACTTATAAAAGGGAATCCAACATTTAAAGATATCTTTTCTTGGATGATGTATAATGAAAACAACGAGGTACTCAAAGAGATATTTGGAATTAAAGAAATAAATATACCTTCCTTTTATTTTTCATCGGATTTACCTATTTATGAGCTGATATTTTACTTCTTAGTTCCACTGATTTGTCAGCTTTGCCAACTCTTTGTCAGTTAATCCTGTACTTAGTTTTATTGTTTGTAAATCTACTTTTGCGTTTAATAAATTTTGTGCTATCTCGTAAGCTTTAGCTTTTTCACCTTCAATTTTTCCTTCTTTTTTTCCTTCAATCTTCCCTTCAATTTTCCCCTCTTTCTTCCCCTCAATCCTACCAATCACATAAGTAGATTCATAAGCACTAGCTTGATCATGTAGAGATTTTTGATACTTGTTATAATCTAGTCTTTCATCCTCTTGCATTTTTAAGTAGTCTAAGGTTTCTTTTGCTTTGAGAAGACCTTTAGCTTTTGGGTTTTCTGGTATCTCTTCATTTTTTAGGAAGTTTATCCATTCGTCTAGGGTGTCTTTTGATTTGTCGTTAAAGTTTTTG
>JADGEZ010000057.1 GCA_016744115.1 Sulfurimonas sp.
TTAAAGTTGGTTTCAAACGAAGCCTGAAATATTTAAGATTTTACCAAGTGAGTTTCAAGATATTGCTTTTGAAATGGTACAACGTGGTGAAACTTGACAGATATATACATTACTGAGACTTAAGAAGCGGTAGTACGGATTATCGTATTTAGGGGTTTATTTGTTGTTTATAAAGTAATTTCTTGAAAATTTTATTGATTTATGACTTCGTTGGTCTCTCTCCAATTTTTCAATTGTAGAGAGACCAACATTTAAACTTAAAAAATCGGTTTAACTCTTTTTACATCATTGTCTTTGTTGAAAATCATAAACAATCGATAAGCATTTAGTGTAATATATGTTTCTCTTGTATATCCACCGCCTAAATTACCAAATCCTGTATATACTAAAACAGGTTTGAAATCATTAGAAATTTGTACTTCTTTTAAAGTGTTTAAAGATAAATATCTTGCAGATTCTTTATCGTACTTAGACTTTATTGTTTGATAATGTCCGTGCATTTTAGATTCCGTATCAAGTTTCTTGTTATCAAATATTTTAAATACATATTGATTCCCAGATTTTAATATTTGGAACTCACTCCCTTCATCCAAAATCACTTCTTTCTTATTAGTACTCATATCATAAACTTCTATTATCTTATTTCGATTAACATCGTTATAGACATAAATTAATTTTTGACCAACTGCACCAATTAAATAATAACCATCAAAGTTATATTTTTTGTATTTTGGGTTTATAATAATTTTTTTGCCATCCAAAATATTTACAGTTTGATATCCTTTAAAGGGTCTATAAGAATCTTTAGAATATAAAACATTTATATAATAAAACCCTGTTTTATACCCTCTTGATAAAGAAATATTTTTATTAATTAAATTTAGCTTATTACCATCAAAATCATATATATTGTCATAAACATTACTTCTGTTACCTGGAAGCTTTACAGCCAGTACAACTTTATTAATATCAGTGAACCAATGAATAGATGTAGCTTCCAAGGTTTTAATGATTTTTTTATTCTTATCCTTTAAAACAAATAAATTTTTATCTTGAACTTTTAAAAGATAGAATACTTTTTCATCAATTGTAAAAACAGCAGATACATCTCCATCTTCATCATAGATTTTATTGCCATTATCTAAAATAACAGCACCATTTTCAACACTAGCTAAATTGTTATTTTTAACGACAGTGGAATCTTTTAAAGGTTTATAATAAGATATTGGTACTTTTGGTGTATTACCACCACATCCTACTAAACCTAACATTAATACACTTGCAAGTGCAACAGTAACTAAACTTTTTTTCATAATTATCCTTTGTTAATTTTAAACTCGATAAAGAGCATATATTTTTAAAATGATGATACATTATTTATGGATGAAAAATTTCCCCTATTGTATCGCTACTAGTATTGATTTTCACATCAAAAACTCGATTTGGCTTTCCACTTGTTGAAATTACAAAACTATTATCTATAGAAGTATCTTGTTGATTTTTAAACATTCCTTTTCTTAAGCAAGAATACTTAGTCCAGTTACCAGTACGAATAGCAGGTTCGCAGTTAATTATATATGTACCTTTTACACTAACTTTATCTATGGAATAATGAAAATGAGGACTCCCATATTCTACTTCTAAAATAGGGTCTTCTCCAGCATTAAATCCAGTTAATAATAACTCAGATTCGTGAGCAGTATTTTTAGTCCAAGTTAAAGTCATCTCTTCATTGTTTCCATAGGCAACACTAAAAGAACTTGATATATGATTATCCACTCCATTAAGAATATCAGAACTTTTTGTTTCTTCCTCTCCACAACCTACAAACATTGTTACTGCTACTAATACACCTACTAGTAAATTTTTTTTCATAATTATCCTTTATCTTTTTTAAAACTTTACCAAGTGTAACCAACAGCAACAAGAGCTTTACTATAATCATATTCACTTCCAATATCTGGCGACATTGTCATAGTTGAGTAAGAAGCTGTAACTATCCATCCACTATCAAAGATATATTCAGCACCACCACCAAAACCCATACCAGTAGCAAAATTTATTTCATCCTCAAATTCTCCAGTCATACGGTTAAGATTGTTATAGTTATACATAAGATAAGACATATCATATAATCCATAAAGTCCTAAACCTTTTCCAGTTTTCCCAAAAGAGTAACCTAATTTAAACTGTCCATTTATCTCGCCCATCTCTGTAGTAGATACACTTTCATCAGGATTTTCAGTATATCCAAACCCAAATTGTGCTCCCCAGAAGATTCCATTGTCATAGTAATAGTTTCCTCCTATTTCCAATGTGTATAGGTTAGAGCTTATATCTTCAAATGAAGCTTGACCTACTGATAACTTCACATTACCCACTTTCTTATCAGCTTTTAAAGCTCCTATCCAACTTGCATTAGAAGCAGTTGCTAATATTGAGATTGTTGCTATAGATATAATTATTTTATTCATATATTTTCCTTAGCACCTTACGGTATTGCACCTATAGGTGTTTATATTTGAGAGTGTATATTAATTATCATTAAAGTTAAATTAAACCTATAGGTGGAACACCAAATGGCAAATTACTTTAGTAATATTACAGAGGAAGAAATGGAAACATTTCATATATTAGTTGCTAAAAATGTAAAGAGATTACGACTTAAAAATAATCAAAGTCTTATGGATTTGAGTTTAGACTTAGGATTTCGTTCAGGCTCATTTTTAGGTAGTGCAGAGGCTTGTAAAAATAAAAAGCATTTTAGCTTAGAACATTTATATAAGTTTTCAAAAGCTTTTAATGTACCAATAGAAGAATTTTTTAAAGTTGAAGAGTAAATAATCTTTTAGCACATTTTCTTTATATACTTTATTCTATATTAAAAACACTCTAACGAGTTCTACAAGAGCGGAAGAGACCAAGAGCCTATGTCATCCTGACATCTTTTTGACTTCTTTAAACGACATTTTCAAAAATAATCCAACTATCAATTATCTAATAAATTCACAATCATTCATCTAACATTTTTGCTTCCCATTTTATTTTAAGAAAGCTTACATAAATTATTACCAGTGGCTAATATTTATCCAAGCTTATTAAAAAATCTACAGCAGAAAACGAACGATGAACTCAATGCGAAAATGATTAGACAAAGAGATAGTTAAATTATTTTTGAGCTTTTTAAAGAACTCAAAAAGAAAAAAACTCACTCTGAATCTAATACAAAAATAATTAAAGCACAAGACAAGATGAATGAGATAGTTGAAAAGATAATCGAAAGTATAGAAAACGATACCACAGGTATTTGGACTAAAAGCTGGATAGGTCAAGGAGGGCTACCATTAAATTATGCTTCTAAAACTACTTATAGTGGATTTAACATATTAAGTTTACTTTTAATGCAAGATGAAATGAATTGGACTACATCCCAGTATCTGACATTCAATCAAATCAAAAAAATCAAAGGAGCAAAACTAAAAAAAGATAGTAAAAGCACACCAGTATTTTTCTTCAAAATCTTAGAGAAAAAAGAAGAAAAAAACGGAGTTGAAAAGATAGTAAAAATCTCATTACTAAAGTTTTATTATGTATTTAATTTAGACCAAGTGGAGGGAATCGAAATAGGCTCACAGAAGCAAGAGAATAGCGATTTAAATGACTTTGTAAATAATTGTGATGTAGATGTTAGAACAAAAACAGAAGCTTACTATAGCCTTACAGATGATTATATAGGAATCCCATCTATAAATATGTTTACTAGTGTAGAAGCTTATGCAAGTACGATTTTGCACGAACTTAGTCACAGTACAGGGCATAAAGATAGGTTAGATAGAGATTTAAGCGGTAAATTTGGAAGTAAATCTTATTCGAGGGAGGAGTGTATCGTAGAACTATCAAATATGTTTTTATGTAATCATCTAAATATCAAAAATGAAGCTAATCAGAGTGAAGCCTATATCAAAAACTGGTTAGTGGATAGCTTAAAAGCAGAACCAAAATTACTTTGGAAATTGGCAAGTGAGTCTCAGAAAATATTTAACTATCTTTTGAGTTTACAAGATAAACAAATACAGCAAGTGGCTTAATAAGCCACAAGGAGATTAAAAATAATGGAAACAATTTACGAACTACTAAACACATACTACATTAGTCCACTTATAAGCTTTTTTAAAATCTTTATGAGTGATAAAATAAGTCAGGTATTTGCAAATTTTACCGTAAATTTAATACCGTTCTATTATGTCATCGTACCATTTTTTATGTCCGCAGGTGGGGATTATTTAGAAGATATTGATAAGGATGAAAAAACATTTATGACTATATATTTTAGTTTCTTTTTTGCAGCGGTAATTTGGTTATTCCGTGGTGTGGGAGAAATGAATTTTAGCAGTGGTTACTTTGTACTTGGCTTTGTGATGGCATTCTTTACAGTTTTAAGTTGGCGAAGTGATGTTAATCGCATTAGCGATGGTATAAATAGAAGTAAATACAAATAAAGGATAAAAGATGTTAGAACTTACTTTAACGATTATGGGTGCTTTTGTAGCACTTGTAATGATAAGTTTTCTCAAAGATTTAAAGCTTTATACAAAAGCAAAAGCACTTTATGATGAGCAAAATGCCAGTGATATAGAATTTAGTGATTTAGATTCTGATGAGTCTATTAAATATTGGTATAAAGCTGATGAAAAATAAAAATATTTTGTGCAGTAAACTGTGCAATTAACTTCTCGTTTTATACTCATAATGGCAAGTTTTTACTTTATTAGTAGAAATATTAAGAATTTATATTGAGATTTAAAAGTGCTGTAAATGCCTAAAAATAGGGCTTAAAGTGAGTGGTGCGGATGAGAGGACTTGAAAGTTACCTACCCAAACTCTACAACTCCCTATATACGGTATCTAAAGGGGTTTTAGAGAGGTTTTTCAAGTAACAATTTCAACCCTCTTAACTGCCGATTATAAGGTGTATTGACATATAAACGACAATTTAGTTTGTTACTGTAACAAAATCAAAAAAACTTATACTAAGACAAAGTGTCTTAGTACATATCACACTAACCATTTCTACTTTTTAATCATATTCTCTTAGATGCTTTTTTATAAACTTCCATATCATCTCTTTTCCCCACAGTAACTACAAATATTTTGATTTTATCTTCAATTATTTTATATACTATTCTTACTCTTTTATTATCAACATATACTTTACGACAACCCACTAAATTGAGGTTTGCTTTATTACCTAACTCATTTCCCATAGTAGGGTTTTGAGCTATTTTCTCTATTTTCTTTAAAACTTTTATAGTTACACTATGTCCTAATTTTTTAAAATCTTCTTCTAATAATTTATGATACTCAATAGAATACATTACTTTAAATCTTTATCTGTAATGTTTAATTTTTTCATCATCTCAATATGGGATATAGTTTCATATGGTTTGGATGTTCTCTCCTCTACAATTTTAAGGAGTTCTGCATTTTCTAATTCTTCCATTATTTCTTCATATTGTTTTAATCTTTCATATTCAGTAGTTGAGATTAAAACTGCTTCTAATTTATTATTTTTAAGAATTCCAATCTTTTCAATTGTTTCACTCTTTATATCTTTAACAACACTGCCTAACCGTTTTGCAAACTCTGTTATTGAAAAGAGTTCATTTTGTGAATACTGTACCATCTAATTCTCCATATAATTCAATAGTTAATTCTATGGTAATATTATACCTAAAAGTAATTGGTTTAACAAAAGAGCTTTACACTAAACTATAATGAACCACTAAAACTAAACCAGTAAAAATTGTTTTCTTATTTCTAAAATGTTAAAATTGAAATAGAAAAAATAGGGATAAGAAAATGAGTGTAAAAAGAAAAAGTT
>JADGEZ010000073.1 GCA_016744115.1 Sulfurimonas sp.
GAGTACTTGCATCTCTATGATAACTTTTGTATCATCATCTAATACACATTTTACATCTACAAAGGTATCTTTTACCCCTTTTATCATAGGGATATTATAAGGGTCTACTATGGTTAAATCTTTTATTTTTACTGTTTTATTCTCATAGACAAGAGCATTTAAAAAGCTTATAAGTATATCTTTACTGGTATCACTTCCAAATACTTTTTTAAAAGCATAGTCCGTTTTTACATCTAAAAATTGCATAGTATCCCTTGTTTTTTTTATAGTATAGCTAAATAGTTTGTCCCAAAGTAAAACGATGATTTGTCATAAATACTCCTTTGTAAATAAAAGTCTTATAAACACAAGTGTAATACCTCCAAATAAGTGATAAGACAGATATAAGTTCATAGCTAACGAGAAGATTATATTCTAGCTTGAACTTAACGATACTAATCAAATAATGATTTTAATTTTAAAATTATTTAAGGTCTATTACTTATCAAGTGTTACTTTGTTCTGACTATACGAAAACCGTAGTCACCGCTACGATAGTCGGCAGAGTTGTCGTTACGGTTGGCACTACGAGTATAGCTAGCGTAGTCGTACCAACAGCCACCACGAAGGATTTTACTTCTTTGTTCACCTGAATTATTTGCTTTTCCATTTCTTGGGGTATTATTATAATTTTTTGCATACCAATCTTCACACCACTCATCTACATTTCCGTGCATATCGTAAAGTCCAAACTTGTTTGGCTTTTTCTTTGCCACTGGATGTGTTTATCTCCACTGTTTTTAGCGTACCAAGCATAGTTTTTAAGTTGTGATTCACTATTTCCAAAATGCCATTTTGTTTTTGAATCTGCTCTTGCACTGTATTCCCATTCTGATTCTGTTGGAAGTCTATATTTATTTGTGTTTTCCATTTTATTTAGTTTTTTTACAAATCTTTTTGCATCATTCCAACTTACATTTTCTATAGGGTTATTTCTACTGTCATATCCAAGCTTTTCTGTTTTAAATTTTGCTGGATTTTCTCCCATCACTTTGTAGTACTGCAGCTGTGTTACTTCCGTACTTGCCATGTAAAATGACTTTATACTTACTTTGTGATAAGGTAACTCATCACTACTTACACAATCTTTTCTTTCATTTTAGAAGTAAAGGGATCATCTTTTGGACATTTTGCTGCTGTTATCCCCATCATAAAGGAACCACTTGGAATACTCTTAAACTTCATATCTATCGAGTTTGTAAAATCTTTTGCACTAAGTAGTGTTGAAACTAATAATGCACCTAATAATAATTTTGTCATGCTCTTCCTTTGTATTTTTTTTATTTTAGCGTAAATTCTGAGGAGAGTATACTTAATCTCTTAACTTTTCTATGTTAGCAATTGATAACCCTGTTTTGATAGATATAGTTTCATTATCTAAAATATCTAATAGGTTTTTGGCTATGTTCATTTTCTCTTTTTTTATTCCCTTTTCAATTCCTTCTTCTCTTCCTTGCTCAATTCCTTGTTCGATTCCTTGTTCAATTCCTTCTTCTCTTCCCTCTTCTCTTCCATCATTTTTAGCTTTTAGTATCGCTAGTTTTTGGATAGAGATAAACTCTTTTCTTTTATGTTGGGCTTCTAGTTCATCTTTACTTAGGTTTGCTTCATTT
>JADGEZ010000020.1 GCA_016744115.1 Sulfurimonas sp.
ATAAATATCAAAGAGCTTATTTTATCATATTGGCTCATGTTGAAGATAAAAGTGGATTTTTCACAGCATTAGATGGCGGCAGAATTTCAGAATTTTCTAACAAGAAACTATTTAGAAACAATGTAATAGGTTTTCAAAAAGTTAGAACACGAGATGATATCATAAAATGGAATCAATGGTTAGATAATGATTTACCTGCCTTTGTAGAAGGTTCAGACCCTAAGACTATTGGAGAGATAGGAAAAGGTAAAAAATCATATATCAAAATTGGTGATTATAATTTTGAAGCCGTTAAATTTGCCTTACAAGATAAAGAATTTAGAGTAAAAGAAGAACTCCCTGAAACTCAAAACTCATACATAAAATCAATCTCCTTTAATGGCGGCAAATTAGATGGACAAACTATAGAATTATCATCATCAATGAATAATTTTGTAGGAGTAAGAGGCAGTGGGAAGTCTTCTATTATTGAAGCAATTAGATATGGATTAGGTTTAGAAATTTCAGATAAAAATGCAGATTATAAATATAAAAATAATTTAATAGAAAAGTTATTAGGGAGTGCGGGAAAAATAACTATAAAAGCTTATGATAACCGTAATAATGAATATACTATTGAACGAGTTTATGGACATAGTGTAGAGATTAAAAAAGATGGAGAAATAAAAAACCTTGATATATTTTTACTTCTTAACAAACCATTATATTTTGGACAAAAAGATTTATCAAGTAATTTTAAAGATGGATATGAAAAGGATTTAATTAATAAATTTATTGGAGATAAAACTAAAGATAATAAATCTAAAATTGATATAAAAAAACAAGAGATAAAATCATTATTAGAAAATATAAAGAAATATGATAATTTAAATGATAAAAAAGAAGAAGTTAAAAAAAAGATAGAAGAATTAAAGATAAAGATAGATGAATTTAAAAAACATAATATTGAAGAAAAGTTAAAAAAACAGATGGAGTTTAATAAAGATGATTCAAATTTTTCAAAGATCATTAAAGACTTACAAGAGTTTAGAAATGATGTAAATGGTTTTGTCAAAACTTATGAAGAAAATAATTTTTTTGAGAATTTGAAGCACTATAAATCTAAAGAAAATCAAGATATATTTAATAGTCTTTATACAATTATTGATACAAGTAGAGATACATTTTTAAATATTTCTACACAGTTAAATACTTTAACCTCTAGTTTTAAAGATATAAATTCTTTACATTCTTCTTTCAAAGATAAATATAAAGAATTTAATGATACTTTTTTACAAATCCAAAGGGATATTAATCTTCCTGATAATTTAAGAGCAGATGATTTTATAAATTACACAAGAATATTGAACTCACAAGAGTTAATGTTAAAAGAAATTGAAAAATTATCACATACAAAAAATAATTTAACAAATAATTTAACAAAATTAATATCTGGATTAAATAAGTTATATTCAGAAGAATTTGACTTAATTAAAAAAGAAATAGATTCGATAAATCAAAATAAATCATCTATTGAATTAAAAGCAGAATTTAAAGGGGATAAAGACTCTTTTCTTCAATATTTAAGAAATATTTTTAGTGGAAGTGGATTAACAAAAGCTGATTATGAAAAACTTATGCAATATGAAGATGGTATTGAAATATATAAAAACTTAGCTAATATATCATTTGGCGGCAATAAGTTATTAGTATTTAAAGAAAAATTTATAAACTCACTTTCATCACTTCTTACCTTTCAAGTATCAAATAAAATAGAAATACTTTATAATGGAAAATCATTAGTAAATCATTCAATAGGTCAAAGAGCATCAGCCTTAATTATATTTATTTTGACACAAAGAGATAATGATATAATTATAATTGACCAGCCAGAAGATGATTTAGATAATCAAACAATATATAAAGAAGTTATAAAAGAGTTAATAAAACTTAAAAATAAAACACAATTTATATTTGCAACGCATAATGCAAATATACCTATATTAGGAGATTGTGAACAAATAGTAGTATGTGATTATGAAAAAAATAGAATCAACATACAAATTGGAAGTATAGATAATCATGATATACAAGAACAGATAATAAATATAATGGAAGGTGGAGAAGAAGCCTTTGATAAAAGAAGGGATATATATAATTTATGGAAACATTAGAATTACTTGAACGAATTTCAAATGGGGAAGATAGTTATACGCAGTTTAAGGAAAATATAACTAATAATGATAAATTAGCTGAAGAGCTTGTAGCATTTTCAAATTCATTAGGTGGATTGTTGATTATCGGAGTAACTGATAGTAACGATATAGTAGGACTTAGTGATAATGATATTAAAAGATTAAATCAGCTTATTGGTAATGCAGTCAATTCTAATGTAAATCCACCCATTTACCCAATCAGTGAAATAAAAAGTATTGACGGTAGAAAAATTTTATTGCTTAAAATAGATAGTGGAATGAATAAACCATATTCTACAAATAAAGGGATATACCTTACAAAAGTAGGTAGTGATAAAAGAAAAATATCTCCACAAGAATTAAGAAGACTCTTTGCTGAATCAAAAAATTTATATGCGGATGAAGATATTGTAAATGGAACTGACATCACAGATTTAAACCAACAACTTTTTGATATTTATTTAGCAAAAGCTAATAAAGATATTTTTAATAAACTAAAAAAAGACGAGTTAAATCTTGCAATAATTTTAGAAAATCAAATGATTATGAAAAATAATCAATTAACACTGGCAGGAAATTTAATTTTTGGTATAAACCCACAAAAATCTAATCCATCTTTTTATATAAATTGTTGTTATTTTGATGGGGATGATACCTCTACGAATAGATTTGTTTCAAAACAAAGAATAAAAGGAACTTTTGAAAAGTTATATAATGATAGTATTGGTTTTATTACAAGCAATTTACGAAACAAACAGGTAGAAGAAAATTTTAATTCAAATGGAGTTCCTGAAATATCTCATGAAATTATTGGAGAATTGCTTGTTAATGCCTTAATCCATAGAGATTATTATATAAACAGCTCCATTAAAATATTTATATTTCATAATAGACTGGAGATAATAAGTCCTGGAAAATTAACTAACTCACTCACTATAGAAAATATAAAAAATGGTAGGTCTATTTGTAGAAATCCAATATTAGATTCTATCTGTGAAAATATTTTACCATATAGTGGATATGGAAGCGGGATAAAACGAGTCTTAAGCATAAATCCAAATATTGAATTTATAAATGATATAGACAAAGAAGAATTTAGGTGTATTATTTTTAGAAGTTAATTTAAGATGGAAATTTATGTTAAATACACAGGAAGTAAGCGATAGAAGATAGCATATATCTAAGTATTGATAAATATTTTAGTAGACTCACTTTAAAGTCATTGAATTTACCTAAATTTAAAATAACATTACAGGTATCTTAAACGCATTTTAAGTAAATTTTTTGTAAAATTCCAAACCTAAAAGTAAGCATTACGCCTAAGTTTTTACAAAAAAAGCATAGCGTTAGCGTAGATTAAGGGGATTTCCTCCTTTTTCATACTTAAATAAAATGATATAAGGATATGTCAAATGAAAAGAACATACCAGCCCCATAACACACCTAGAAAAAGAACTCACGGATTTCGTGCAAGAATGGCTACTAAAAATGGTCGTAGAGTTTTAAACGCAAGACGAGCAAAAGGTCGTAAAAAATTGACAGTATAGGCGGATTTAATACACTCAAACTCCACAAAGAGTTTCAGTCTATTTACAGAAAAGGAAAAAATCAGCATTCGAGTAGTGTTGTACTTTTCTTTCTTCCTCAAAAATCAATTCACAAAATTGGTTTTACAGCTACTAAAAAAATTGGAAATGCTGTAAAAAGAAACAGAGCAAAAAGAAGACTTCGTGCTCTTTTTTGTGAACATGCTTCAAATCTTCATGATGGCACATATATATTTGTTGCTAAACAATCAATCATAGATATTTCTCATGAATCACTTCAAAAAGATTTTAAAAAAGTTATTTTTCGTTCATCTGCGTTTAGGGAAAATAAATAATGATTCGTTCCATTTTACTAAAGCTATTATGGCTATATCAAAGGTTTTTTACCCTTATTGGCTTTGGTTCTTGTAGGTATTATCCCTCATGTAGCGAATTTGCAAGATTAAATTTTGAAAATAACTCACTTTCAAGTGCTTTTTACCACTCTTTTACTAGAATACTGCGTTGCAATCAATTTTATATAGGTGGAATTGAATATCCACTCTTAGATAAGCTAAAGATTAAGCCAAAAAAATTAAAGATTGATGATATAAAACATTGGTTGGTTCCAAACAAAAAAAACCGTTTTTACATTATAAAAAATTTTTCATTTAAGAAGGAAGGCTAACCGTGTTAGAAAAGATGTCACCAAATCAAAGGTTACTTGTAGCAGTAGCATTATCCGTAATATTTTTTGCAGGATATACAGCAATATTCCCACCAGCTCAACTAGAGACTAAAGAGACTTCTCAAAATACAGCATTAAAACAAAACAATGCTCAAACAAGTTTTGAAGACAGAGTAGTTGAGGCTGTAGTTGGTCATGATATATCTCAAGAAGAAGAACAACTACCAGCAAGTCTTTCAAATGATATTGTAAGAATTACAAACAAAGATTTTATTTTAAAGATAGACACTCTAGGGCGTATCTCTTCTAAAGAGTTATTGCAAGAAAAGTTTAATGATTTAGATGGAAAACATGCCCAACTTATCCCTGCTTTTGCAACAAAACCACTTTTTATTAGGTTTGCAGATCCAGATTTAAATAAAGAAGCGAGTTCAGTAGCATATACAACATCTAAAAAAGAGATTGTTTTAAATGGGCAAGCTCAAAAAGTTACTTTGACGCAAAAGTTATCAAAGCTAACAGTTACAAAAGAATTGACATTTTATGCTGATGGTCATTATGACGCAGTGGTATCACTCTCGCAAAACAAAAGGTATTTTATATATCTAGGACAACGCCCAGAAATCACAGAACAGATGATGACAGTATCAGGTGCTATGGTATATACTGATGATGAACTTGTTACTATCATAGAAGATGGAGATGCTGAGGGACGAAAAGTTTTTTCTGGTGTTGAGCTTATCTCTGCCTTTGATCAATATGCTGCAACCATTATGTATGGTTTTTCAAAAGAGACAAATATCATAATAGAAAGAGATAGAGAGGATAATCCTGTAGTATATTTTGATGCACTACAAACGATGAGTTTTCATGGTTATGTAGGTCAAAAAGAGTACAAAGTACTTAAAAATATTAAGCCAGTACTTACAAATGCAATCGAATATGGTTGGTTTACATTTGCATCTAAACCTTTGTTTCAATTTTTAACATGGTTGCATGATATATTTGGAAACTGGGGTTGGTCTATTGTTGCTTTAACTTTTATCATTAGATTTATTTTATACCCATTGACATACAAAGGGATGATGTCAATGCAAAAAATTAAAAAAATATCACCTCAAATAAAAGAACTTCAAGCAAAATATAAGGGTGATCCTCAGCGTATGAATAAAGCGGTTATGGATATGTATAAAAAACATAATGCAAATCCTTTAGGTGGGTGTTTACCGATGCTTATGCAAATCCCTGTTTTCTTTGCAATTTATCGTGTACTTTTAAATGCAGTTGAACTCCAAGGGGCTGAGTGGATTTTATGGATTGATGACTTATCTCGTATGGATAGTTTTTATGTACTTCCAATTTTGATGGGTGCATCAATGTATTATCAACAAAGACTTACTCCGAATAACTTTACTGATCCTATGCAAGAAAAAGTATTTAAATTTTTACCGATTATTTTTACATTTTTCTTTATAACTTTTCCTTCAGGTTTAGTTCTTTACTGGTTTGTAAACAATCTTTTTTCTATTGGACAACAGTTTATTGTAAATGCACAGTTTAAAAATGCTAATGATGCAGAGGAAGCTCTTGCTCATACAAAAAAAGCGAATAAAAAATTAGAAAAAAAAGACACGGAGGATAAAAATGATTAAAATTGAGGCGGCTACACTTGAAGAAGCATATAAAAATGCTGCTGATTCTTTGGAGTGTTCTGTTACTGAACTTAAAATAGAAATTGCTCAAGTTCCTACAAAAGGTTTGTTCGGATTTTTTAAAAAAAGAGCAATTATAGTCGCGATTAGGGAAATTAAAAATCCAAATATAAGTAAGAAAACTAAAATAAAAGATAAAAATGAACCTTCCAATCAAGAAAGTGCAAAAAAACAAACAGTAAAGTCAAAAGGATCAAGCAAAAGATCCCAAGAGGCTAAAAAATCTAAAGCAAAAGAAAAAATAAAAAAAGAATCAACGCTGCCAAAACAAACACATTCAATTATCAATGACACGATAATGCCTGCTTCATTTGTAAGTACTCAAGATGATGAAGATGAATATGGAGAGCTGAGTGATTACCTAGCTGATTATGAGGAAGAGAGTGATTATTGCGAAGAAAATCCTGTTGGGAAAAGTATTTGTGATATTGTGGATAATGTAAGAATAGAGATAAATGAACTTTTTAACTTAACTTGCTTTAAAATTAAAACCATAGAAGTAAGTGCGTACAATGAAGATACTTTGCTCATTGAGTTTAAGGGTGATGATGCAGCCTTACTCATAGGAAAAGAAGGCTATAGATATAAGGCCCTTTCTTATATGATTTTTAATTGGATAAATACAAAATACCAGGTACAACTCCGTTTAGAAATCGCAGAATTTTTGAAAAATCAAGAAGAAGTTATCTCTAAATACCTAAAAAGTGTTTGTGAAAATATAGATAAAGATGGACGAGCACAAACAAAAATTTTGGATGGAGTATTAATCCAAATTGCCTTAAATGAACTTCGTGAGAAGTACCCAAATAAATATATAGTAATCCGTTCAACTCGAGATGGGCTTAAATACATTATCGTAAACGATTACCACTCAAAATAATATGGATAGTGATACTATATCAGCTATTGCTACGGCGAATGGTATAAGCTCTATTGCTATCATTCGTCTTAGTGGGGATGATGCCCTTTCAATAATAAAAAAACTCTCTCATAAAGAGAGTTTTTCTCCTCGTTACGCAAGTCTTACAAATATATATGACAAAGAAAATTTACTAATTGATGAAGTCATAGTGATATATTTTAAAAATCCACACTCTTTTACTGCTGAGGATGTCGTTGAAATTCAATGTCATGGTGGTTTTATAGTGGCTCAAAGTATTTTAAAAGCTACAATTCAAGCAGGTGCAAGACTTGCTAATGCGGGAGAGTTTTCAAAACGAGCTTTTTTTAATGGTCGAATAGATTTGAGTGAGGCAGAAGCTATAGCACAACTTATTGAGTCAAAAAGCGAAGATGCTGCAAAGATATTAGCTTCTCAAATGAAAGGTTCATTGAAAGTTTATATAGAAAAAATTCGTGATGAAATTATTCATATATTAGCTTATTCTGAAGTGAGTATTGATTATGCGGAAGAAGATTTACCCGAGGACTTAGTAAGGCAAATAAAAGAAAAACTCCAAGAGTTAAAAAAATCTCTGAGCTCAACTCTCTTAGCTTCAAAACAAAGAGAAGGTTTAATGCAAGGCTTCAAAGTCTCCATAATTGGAAAACCAAATGTTGGAAAAAGCTCACTTCTAAACCGTTTACTAAATTTTAATCGAGCTATAGTAAGTGATATCGCAGGAACAACAAGAGACACCATAGAAGCACAAGTGAAAATCGGTACACATTTGATACGCATAGTAGATACAGCAGGAATACGCCAAGCAAATGATGAAATTGAGCGTATAGGGATACAAAAAAGTTTAGAAGCGATAGAGGAGAGTGATATCGTGATAGTTCTCTTTGACGCATCTCGTGAAGTAGATACAGAAGATGAAGAGATTATCTCTCTTATCAATAAATATACTCAAAATAAAAAGATAATCCTGATAAAAAATAAAATAGATTTAGAAGAAAGATTTAAACATGAAAATGTAAAATTTGATTTAGAATTAAATTCAAAAAAGAATGTTGAAGCTTTAATAACATCACTTGAAAATATAATGAATACTACAAATTCATCAGATGAGATGATGCTTATCTCTCAAAGACAAATTTCAGCAGTAGAGAACACTTTGAGTAACATAGAAGAATCATTTTACCCCTTAGAAGATCAAGAGTTAGAGATTTTTTCTTTTCATTTAAATGAGGCTGTTAAAGAGATGGCAAGTATCACGAGACCATTTGAAAATGATGAGATGTTAGATAAAATGTTTGGAAGTTTCTGTCTTGGCAAATAAATATTTAGCCATAGATTTAGGACTCAAAAGGATAGGCCTTGCTTACTCAGCACACAAGAATCTAGTAACACCTCTCAAAGCAATCATAAGAAAAAATCGCAATCAGGCATCCGATGAAGTGATAAAAACCCTTGAAGAGTGGGAGATAGATTGTATTGTTATTGGCATACCTTTAGGGGGAAGTAGTGAAGATGAGATGCGAAGACGCATAGAGCATTTTATGAATCTTGTTGGTTTTGAGGGTAAAGTATTTTACCAAGATGAAGCAGGAAGCTCTAGAGAAGCCCAAGCCTTAATCAAGGGAGAAATTAAGCACATAAGAGATGGGAGAATAGATTCTATATCAGCTATGATTATTTTACAAAGGCACTTACGAAGTATTGGAAATAAAAATGCTAAATAATATTTACATAGGATAAAACAAAAAATGAAAATAACTCTCATAATATTATTAATATTATTTAGCTTTAATCCAGTATATGCACAAAATGCTTATGACTATTACTATTATGGAAATGGTGGAGCTAATTATACTAAGCTTAATAAAAGTGCTATTAGCAAGATAGCTAAAGCGGAGATAAAAAGGTTATTATTAAAGAAAAAAATTCCCTCATCTTGGAGGGGTATGAAAATTTTTAAAATAGATAAATCTAACTCTAGTGACTGGAAAATTATTTTTAATAATCCAAACATAAAAGTCAAGTTAAAGCAAAAAATCTATATATTTATAGATGTATATGGAAAAGTGTTAGGGACTAATTATACTGCAAAATAAAAATTAAAGTCATTCTCAGCTTGATTAGGAATCAAGCTTAGGGTGATAAATTGAGTAGTGTTTTTAAGTTTAAGCTAGCGTGCCCTATTACTTAAAAAGCCTCTTTACGGACATTTAGAATCTCTATAAAAGCATCAGCCATCATCTCATAGCCATCTGCATTTGGATGTATATAGTCAGTTTTAGTAAGATTATTAGATAAAATATTCCTTAAAATATTTTCCTCAAACAAGAGATTTTTTTCTTTAGCTATCTCGTTATATATAAAGTGCGTATCTTTACTAAGAATAGAAAAATCAGGAATACCAACAAGTAGAATATTTGAAGCACTTTGCTCTATAAGCTTTATCATAGCGAGTAAATTGTCTTTTATTTCTGTAGTATTGCGTCTGTTATATATATCATTAGCACCATGGCAAAGAATAACTAAGCTTGGTTTGTCTTTTAAAAATAAAGGTAAACGAAGCAAACCCTCTGAACTTAGTTCACCATTTACTCCAGCATTGATAACTTTTAAACCTGTTTTATTTGCTATCTGTCTTGGATAAGAAAGTTTATTTTCTGCTCCAAAACCATAAGTAATACTATCTCCAAATGCTAATATCACTCTTTCACCTCTCATCTATTTCATGTAAAGGATTATATCATAAGTAATTTAAGCGCAATAAACACTCCAAATTTCAAAGATAAGAAAATAATTATCGTAAATAAAAAGAGTGATGTAATTTCAAGGAGAGAAGCAAGGCAAAAAATGCATTGCTATCTTGATTTTAGATTCATTTTTGGGGAGTTACATACATATTGAAGTAACGACCTTCAAATTTAGGTGGTTTTTCCATCACTCCTATATCTTCAACCATTGGCCAAACACGGAGTAATACTTCTTTTCCAGCTTCTGGGTGAGCCATTTCACGACCTCGTAAAAATACTCTAAACTTTACATGAAAACCTTTTTCCAAAAACTCTCTTGCATGTTTTACTTTATAACTTACATCATTTTCGGCGATTTTAACCGAAAGTTTAATCTCTTTTACAACTATCTTAACTTGGTTTTTTCTTTGCTCTTTGAGCTTTTTCTCTTCTTGATATCTGTACTTACCGTAGTCCATAATCTTGGCAACAGGTGGCTTAGCATCAGGAGCTATAAGAACTAAGTCTTGCCCTAGTTCATTAGCTTTTTCCATTGCGTCATCAAAAGAGATAATCCCTAAAGACTCTCCGCCATCTATGTTACATCTTAACTCTGTTGCACGAATATCGTCATTCATTATGACACGGTTTTTCTTTGGACTCAAAAATTTACCTCATTTAGTTTAGTTTGTATAAGCGAGAGAAACTGCTCTTCACTTAGCTTGTATTGTTCTCTAGTCCTTCTATCACGAATCGCTACAGTTTTGTTTTTTATCTCTTCATCACCGATAACGACAATCATCGGAACGCGAGTTTTTTCTGCAACTCTTATGCGTTTGTTTAGAGAATCATTCTTTGCATATATCTCACTATCGGCATTAATGTCGATAAGTTTATCTGATAATTGCTTAGCATAATCTTTATGCACTTCTGCAACTGGCACTATTGCTACTTGAGTTGGTGCGATAAACATAGGAAACTCACCTGCAAAATGCTCCGTTAAAATCCCAATAAATCTCTCAAATGAACCAAGAATTGCACGATGAATCATAACTGGCTGAATTTTTTCGTTATTTTCGCCGTTATATTCAAGCCCAAAACGCTCGGGAAGATTATTATCGAGTTGAATCGTTCCACATTGCCATTCACGCCCTATAGCGTCGAGGATTTTGATGTCGATTTTTGGACCGTAAAAAGCTCCTCCACCCTCGTCTATCTCATAGTCGAGATTATTTGCCTTCATTGCAGCGATAAGGGCTGCTTCTGATTTTTCCCAAACTTCTGCATCACCTACTGCTTTTTCAGGTTTTGTGGAAATCATCATTTTGTATTTAAATTCAAAAGTAGTCATTAGCTTATCTACAAAATCAATAACTTCGATAATCTGCTCTTCTATTTGTTCTACAGTACAAAAAATATGCGCATCATCTTGTGTAAATTCACGAACACGAAACAAACCATGTAAAGCACCTGTCATCTCATGGCGATGCACTACACCATACTCAAAATACTTGATTGGTAAATCACGATAAGAGTGAAGTTCATCTTCATATACTTTGATATGACCCACACAGTTCATCGGTTTTACACCGAACTCTATCTCGTCAATGTTAGTAAAATACATATTTTCGCCGTAGTTTTGGTAATGCCCTGATGTTTTCCATAAATCACTTCTTAACATCTCTGGACCACGAACTGGCTCATAACCACGCTTTCTATGTGCTTTAAACAAAAGTGATTCTAACCTTGCTCTCAAGCGACCACCAGCTGGAAGCCAGATAGGAAAACCAGCACCCACTTCTTCACGAAAAGTAAAAAGCTTCATCTCGTTACCAAGTTTACGATGATCTCGTTTTGCAGCTTGAACTAGCATCTCCATGTGAGCTTTAAGTGATTCTTTATCTGCAAATGCTATACCGTAAATACGAGTTAGCATCTCATTTTTAGAGTCTCCTCGAAGATAAGCACCTGCTATTTTGCTAAGTTTGAAGTAGCGGATTAAGCCGATATTTGGTAAATGAGGTCCTTTGCAAAGGTCTTCAAACTCGCCTTGCTTGTAGATAGAAACTGTGTCATCAGGAATACTTTCCATCACCGCTAGTTTTAAATGATCGTCTTTAAATTTTTCTTGTGCTTCTTGCTTTGAGATAAAATATTTTTCTATGTTTAACTTTTTCTTTGCAAAAGAAAGCATCTGTTTTTCTATCTTTTTGAGATCACCCTCGCCAATGACTGATTGAGTCTTAAAATCATAATAAAAACCCTCTTTTACAGTTGGACCAACATAAAATTTCGCATCAGGATAAAGTGACTTTACAGCCTGTGCCATAAGATGTGCTGTTGAGTGACGGAGAATGTCTAAAGAATCAGGCGAGTTATCTAAAACTATCTCTTGGCCCTCAACTCCTCTTTCTTGTGCTGAAACTAAGTCTAGTATTTCATCATTATATTTTATTGCTATTGCGTTCACTATTTGTTTCCTTAACTAAAGTTCTGTTTTAAGTACAGCACCGTTTGATGCGTTTGATACGAGAAGTGAATAGCGTTTTAACCATTTTGATTTTACCTCGTTTTTATGAGGTTTCCATGTAACTCTTCTTTTCTCTATAACTGCCTCATCAACATTAAGTTGTAAAAGATGAGCATCTGTATCGAGCTCTATCTCGTCTCCATCTTCGATTAGTGCGATTAAACCACCCTCAGCAGCTTCAGGGGAAACATGACCGATAGATGCACCACGAGTAGCACCCGAAAAGCGTCCATCTGTTATAAGTGCAACACTTTCGCCTAGTCCCATACCCATGATAAGTGAAGTGGGAGCTAACATCTCTTGCATACCAGGGCCACCTTTTGGACCCTCATAACGGATAACCACCACATCACCTGATTGTACCTTATGAGCCATGATACCTGCTAAAGCCGCAGTTTGGGAGTTAAAACAAACTGCCTTACCTTTGAACTGTTTCATATTTCCTGTAATTCCAGCGGTTTTTACAACCGCACCCTCGCTTGCAAGATTTCCAAAAAGGATAGAGAGACCACCGACTTTAGAATAAGCATTTTCATTTGTATGGATAATATCTTCATCTAAAATTTCACAACCCTTTATACGCTGGGCTAATGTTTCTCCCGTAACCATTAAAGCATCTAAATCTAAAATTCCTGTACGCTTTGAGACTTCACACATTACTGCATTTACACCGCCTGCACGATTTACATCGTCCATATGAACATCACTTTTTGATGGAGATATTTTAGTAATATGAGCAACTTTGTCTGCTATTTCATTGATTTTTCTGATGTCAAAATCAACATCCGCTTCTTTTGCGATTGCAAGTAAGTGAAGAACTGTATTTGAACTTCCACCCATTGCCATATCTATTGCAAAAGCATTATGGATAGCTTTTTCATTTAAAATATTTTTCATTTTAAATCTTGGATCCTCTGCTTTTGCCATCTCAACAACTCTTACAGCAGCTTTTTTAACAATCTCTATACGCTCTGGTGTCATGGCTAAAACTGTTCCATTTCCAGGAAGTGCAATTCCCATCGCTTCACATAAAGTGTTCATAGAGTTTGCAGTAAACATACCAGAACAAGAACCACCTGATGGACAAGCCTCACACTCAATCTCATAAAGTTCTTCATCCGTCATTTTACCCTCAGCGTGTTGTCCAACAGCCTCAAAAGCAGTAGCAAGGTCGATAGGTGTACCATCTTTTTTATGCCCAGCAGCCATAGGTCCACCTGAAACAAAAATAGTAGGCACATTTACACGCAAAGCCCCCATAATCATACCTGGAACAATCTTATCGCAGTTAGGAATACAAATCATAGCGTCAAGTTGGTGTGCGTTCATAACAGTTTCAATCGAATCTGCAATAAGCTCACGAGAAGGCAAAGAGTAAAGCATACCCTCATGCCCCATAGCGATCCCATCATCAACACCAATAGTGTTAAATACAAATGGAACACCACCAGCTTCACGAATGGCTTTTTTTACAATTTCGCCATATTCATGTAAAAAGAAATGCCCTGGAATAATGTCAATATAGCTATTTGCTATCCCAATAAAAGGCTTATCAAAGTCTTCATCTTTTAAACCTGTTGCACGAAGCAGTGAGCGGTGGGGAGCTTTGTCAAACCCTTTTTTTATTATATCACTTCTCATAAATATCCTTAACTTTGTCATTCTGAACTTGATTCAGAATCATATACAAAAGCGATTATAGCACTTTTTTTTAAATTTGTCGTAAATACTCTTTACAAATAAAAAACTATAGGCTATAATTCCGTCTCACTTACTAAGTTAGTAAGAGTTGCGGGAGTAGCTCAGCGGTAGAGCATAACCTTGCCAAGGTTGGGGTCGCGAGTTCGAACCTCGTCTCCCGCTCCATTTAAATTATTATTATAACTGTGATTTTCATTCACATATGCCCGGATGGCGAAATTGGTAGACGCAGGGGACTTAAAATCCCCCGGTAGCAATACTGTGCCGGTTCAAGTCCGGCTCCGGGCACCATTGGAATGAAAAGATAACTGGTGCCATCGCCAAGTGGTAAGGCCGCAGCCTGCAAAGCTGCTATCCCCAGTTCAAATCTGGGTGGCACCTCCAGTTTTATAATTTTAAAACTTATTAAGTACAACAATTGTGGATCTTTGGCAGAGTTGGTCGAATGCACCGGTCTTGAAAACCGGCGAGGGTCACACCTCCCAGAGTTCGAATCTCTGAGGGTCCACCATCACTTAATCTAAACTATTCTAATAAACCCTATAAATACGAGCTTTCACTACAAAAATCACTCTCTTTTAATCTAAATCATGCTATAGTAATCTAAACTTTTTAGGGATAAGCAATAATTTTCCCTAAAAGTATACTACTTTCTATCCCTATTGATGATAATGAAGCCAAAGATATTTTAGTGATACTACATATAACGGTAGATAGAAATATAAAAGAAAGTGCAAGAAAATTATTTCATACAATCAGTAAAACTTTTAAATGGGCTGTTGCTAATGATACAATCTAAAAGGCTGATAAAGTTAAAGGTTCAAAAGAATATATCGAAGAACAGATGCAGTTATTTGAACAAGCTGAGCAACATAAAAAATGTTAAATGCTGTAGTTCATCAACAAGAAGTAATAACAGAACAGTTTACTAAATAAAAAACCATTATTTGACTCCGTGCTTTATATTTCTTTCTTTTAAGGGAACTATTTTTTTCTGATTTTTAAGAGTTTATGTTACTGGTTTTAAACTCTCATGAATACAGACTAATAACATTCCAAATGCTAAAACACAAGCTACTTTGTCTGCTCCTTGATAGTATATATTCTCCATTGTCAAGACCATGTTAATTTACTAAGGAACTATTCAAAAAGTATCAAAGAGTTTTAATTTTTTAGTAAAGCTAGCATTTAAGGGTCTTATTTGTCTATTTAGTTTAGAGCAGGTGTCCCATCTCATCTTTTTTAACATCTAGGTAATCTACATTATGTTTATTAGAGTCCATGATAATAGGAACTCTTTGAACAACTTCAATATCATCAAGTGAGTTAATCTTATGTGGGTTATTTGTAAGTAATTTTATTTTATGAATATTGAAGTGATGGAGTATAAAAGGAACTACCTCGTATGTTCGCTCATCTGCTTCAAAGCCTAATTGATGGTTTGCTTCTATAGTGTTTAAACCCTTATCCTGCAAAGCATAAGCATTGATTTTATTTAAAAGACCTATATTTCTGCCCTCTTGTCTGAGGTAAATTACCATTCCATTTGTTTGTTCAGCCAAAGCAAGAGCGTATTCTAGTTGATCACGGCAATCACATTTTAAGCTTCCTATAGCATCACCTGTTAGACATTCTGAATGAATCCTAACTATGGGTATCTCTGGAAGATTTTCTTTATAAATGGCAAGGTGTTCTTTGCAACCATCTTTACATGCTTCTTTGAAAGCTTTGACTTTAAAGTTACCAAAACGAGATGGCAGGTTTGCGACTTGAGATATTTCTATGTTCATTAATTTAATCTTTAAAATGGTAAAATTTTGCAAGATTATATCAAAAAAAGGTTTATAATGTTTCAAAGATTTCGTAGAACTCGTTTAAATAAGCACTTGCGTGCCTTAGTAAGGGAAACTAATGTGAGTGTAAATGATTTTATTTACCCTCTTTTTATTCGTGAGGGGAAGGGAATTAAAACAGAAGTCTCTTCAATGCCTGGTGTCTTTCAAATGAGCATAGATGAAATTTTAAAAGAGTGTGAAGAGTTAAAAAAACTTGGAATATTTTCTATTCTTTTGTTTGGTATCCCTGAGGTAAAAGATTCTATTGGAAGTGATAGTTTATGTGAGTATGGGATTATTACCTCATCCATTCGTACTATTAAAAAGGCTCATCCTGATATGTTTATAGTGACTGACCTTTGTTTTTGTGAATATACCGATCATGGACATTGTGGAATTATTGATGAAGTAAACAAGACTGTAGATAATGATGCCACACTTCAAATATCAAAGCAACAAGCCCTTATTCATGCAAAGGCTGGAGTTGATATGATTGCACCCTCTGGAATGATGGATGGGATTATTGAGACTTTAAGAGAGGCTCTTGATGCTGAGGGGTTTGAAAATCTACCTATTATGGCGTATTCAACAAAGTTTTCTTCTGGGTATTATGGTCCCTTTAGAGATGTAGCAGAGTCTAGCCCTAGTTTTGGCGACCGTACTTCATACCAGATGGATCCTGCTAATCGCCGTGAAGCAATAGCTGAATCTCTATCAGATGAGGCTCAAGGAGCTGATATATTGATGGTAAAACCAGCCCTTGCTTACTTAGATATAGTGCGTGAGATTAAAGATGCCTCGTCACTTCCTATGGCTGTTTATAATGTAAGTGGAGAGTATGCAATGTTAAAGTTTGCAGGAATGAATAACTTAATTGATTATGATAGAGTTGTGATGGAGACTATGATCTCTTTTAAGCGTGCAGGAGCTGATATTATCATCTCCTATCACGCAAAAGAAGTAGCTAAACTTTTACAAGTTTAGCTACTTCTTTTGAAATTTATTTTTTTGTACACCAGATAAAATATTAGAAGACATATCTTTTACGGTATTAGCTACATTTCTCACTTCATCAGCAGTTTGAACATTTTCTTGTGTACTTTGATCTATTTCAGAAATTGCACTATTAACTTGAGTAATAGTTGTACTTTGTTCTTCAATACTTTCACCAATATCTGAAATAGACTGAGTTAGTACGCTAATACTTGTGTTTATCTCAACTAAAGATTTTTGTGTTCTCTCAGCTAATTTTCTTACCTCGTCCGCAACAACAGCGAATCCTCGTCCGTGTTCCCCTGCTCGTGCTGCTTCAATAGCCGCATTAAGTGCAAGTAGATTTGTTTGATCGGCAATATCACCAATTATTTCTATGACATTTTTAATATCATTTGATTGTATAACGACATCTTTTGTTTTTTTCGCTGTATCTTCACTTGAATATGTAATCTGAGTCATTGACTCTGCTGTTTTTTCTAAAGAGGCGGACTGTTGCATCGTTGAAGTGCTTAAATCTGTCATTTTTTCTTGTAAAAAGTTAGATTTTTCAAGCAGCTGTGTAGAAGAACTATAAGAATCATTTAGCATTAGCGTTATTGAATCTCCAAGTGCATTAATTCCTGAAATCAATTCTTTACTTTCGCCACTTATTGTTTCATCTAGCTTTATACACTCATCATAATTATAACTCGTATAGTTATTAAGCACACCAAGAATATCACTCATAATATTAGATTGAGAATGAAGCATCTTATTTATAGTTTTGGCTAATGTTTGTATTTGTGGATTTGAAGCCTCTGAATTTACTCGAGTATTAAAATGCCCCTGCTCCATTTTATTTAAAGTTAAAATAGCTTCTCCAACACAGAGCATATCAACTTCTAAATTCTCTTTAAGTTGTATAACATTGTCATTTACCATTATTGCAACTTTAGCAATTTCATCATTACCATCTAAGTCTATAGGCTCAATAATATTATGCTCATAATTTAAAAATTCTAAAAATCGTTGTATTCCTTGAGAAATCTTGCTTATTGAATTTGAAATATTTTGAGTAATCAAATAGGAAAACAAAGATGTTAAGATAACTATAAACAATAAAAGAATAGAAAAGAAGATTAAACCAGTTTTTTCATCACTAAGTTTTTTTGATGCTTTTTCAAGCAAGTTTTGAGATATAAAATCATCCACTTTTTTAAGTAAATCTATCTTGTTAGTAATTTGTTCAAACCAATAGGTACCCTCAACATCAAATCCACCAATCTCTGTAAAATTTTGTGCTAGATTTCTCATTCTCTTTACTTCAGTAAAACTTTTATGCTTTATAATATTTTCATAATATTGTCTAAAGTCATCGCTTGCAGTCGCTAAAAACGAAGTTGTAAAACTTTTTTGCTCAACTATAAGTGTGTTAAGTTTTGTTTTCATCCCTGTAGCAAACCTATTTCTTGCGAAGGTATTAGCTAAAACGGCTCTTTCTATGCCAGCTCTCTCTTTTGCCATTAAAAAGTTATAGTAAGAAGTTATTGCTCTTGTCTCATCATTGCCTTTAATTACTGCTGTAGTAACAGCAATTGCATCTAAAAATACTCCGTTCATTCCTGTGTAAAACTGTATCGCCAAGGATGTTTTTAAATTTAAACTATCAACCTCTTGGCGTACTGTATTAATCTCTTTTATCAGTTGTAAAGAAGCTTCTATATTCGTTCTAAATTCTAATGGGTAAAGATTATAATTAAAAGTTTTCAACTTGGATTTTAGTGTATATATATTTGCATTTGTTTGTTTTCTTTGCTTGCGTAATTTTTGCAAAAATTTTGTGCCATTTGAGCCTAAAAAACCTGCTGTTGCTCCGCGTTCCTTTTGTGTCTCATGCAATAAATTAGCAATGGACTTTGAAATTTCTATTGCAGCTTGTGCTTCTGATGAAGATGATTTTAAATTTTCCCCAATATAATCTTCGGTTTTCTTAAGAAGATCTATTTTAGTACTGATTGTTTCAAACCAGTAAGTAGGATTTATATTAAAACCTCCTATTTCTTTAGCATTTGAGATAATTTTTCTCATTCTATTGACTTCGTCTATAGATTTACCTTTCATAACTGAGTTTTTAAACTTTATACTTTCTTCATTTGTAAGTGTTTCAAAACTATCCATAAATAAATTTTGCTCAGCAATAAGTGATTCTAATTTTGCCTTGCCCCCTTTTAAAAACTTATCATTTGAAAAAGTAGCCGTGGCTATAGCTCTTTCTATACCTGCTCTCTCTTTTGATTGTAAAAAATTATAAAATGCAAGGGTTAAGTATGTAAGTTCATTATCTGCTGCTTGTTGAGAAGTTTGTGAAATGAATGATAAAAATAATTTATTCATATGAGTATAATACTCAATAGCATCTTTTGATGAAATAGAAAATGAAGAAATTTTTTCTCTCATAGTTTGGATCTTATTAAGCTCCACTAATGATTGGTCAAGTGAATTTTTAACATTCTCTAACATTAAACTATCTAACTTAAACTCTCTTATAAATTTTTGAAGTTGAGCAATTTTAATATCTGTACTTTTTCTTTGAGAGGGAAGTTTTTGTACAAATTTTTTACCATTTGAACCTAGGTATGCAGCGGTTATTCCTCTCTCCTTTTGGGTTTCATGAAGAAGTAGAGACACTTTCGTATCAAGCTCAATAATTGCATGAAATGTAGCATAATCATTATGCTTTGTATAATGTTCTCCTAAGAGGATAAAGGCAATAATAGTAATTGCTAGTATCGGTGTTGTAATGTTTATGAGTAGTTTATTTTTTATTGAAATTAATTTCAAAAAGTTCATTATTGTTCCTTTGCTTTCATCTCTTTATAAAGAGCAGTGTATGTTTTTATTTCTTGGTCTGAAGCTTGTCTTCTACACGAGATATAGCCCTGTGAACCATCAGATGATGTAAAAGGATAGACTGTCGCATAAACCCAGTAAAAATTTCCATTTTTTGTACTGTTTTTAACAAAACCTTTCCATATATTTCCACTTTTTATAGTTTGCCATAAATCTGCAAAAGCTGCTTTTGGCATCTCTGGGTCTCTCACTATATTATGATTTTGTCCAACAAGTTCTTCTAGAGTAAATCCAGCATACTTACAAAAATCATCATTAGCAAACCTAACAACTCCTTTTGAATCTGTTTCTGAAATTAAAAAATCTTTTTTGTTAAGTTTAATTTCTATACTTTTTGACATTTAACTTGCCTTATCTTATTTCTGAGACTACATCATATATAATAGGCTCTTAAAATAAAATAAAATGGATTGAACTTAAATAAAAAAAAGAGTATAATTGTCTCCTACTAAAAAACTTGGAAAATACATGAGACACTTTTTAACATTAAAAGATTATACAAAAGAAGAAATATTAGAGATTATTGATATTGCTCTTGAGATAAAAAAGAATTTAAAAAACAAAGTTTATAAAAAAGAACTTGATATGCAAACCTTGGGAATGATTTTTGAAAAAAGTTCAACACGCACGAGAGTGAGTTTTGAAACGGGGATGTATCAGCTCGGAGGTCATGCTCTCTTTCTCTCAAACCGTGATATTCACTTAGGTCGTGGTGAACCTGTAAAAGATACCGCAAGAGTGATAAGCTCTATGTGTGACATGCTAATGATAAGAACATTTGCTCACTCAATGATAGAAGAATTTGCAAAGTACTCAAAAGTTCCTGTAATTAATGGACTTACAGATACTTACCACCCTGTACAGCTTTTAGCTGATTATATGACGATGATGGAGTACGGTATCCATGAAAAAGCAACAGTTGCTTATGTCGGTGATGGAAATAATATGACACATTCATGGTTGATGCTCTGTGCTAAGATGGGGTTTAATCTCAAAATTGCTACTCCTAAAGGTTATGAAGTAGATTCCCAAATTCTTGAAGATGCACTTAAAATGGCAAAAGAGAGTGGTGCTAAAATCAAGGTTATGAATGACCCAAAAGAAGCGATCCATAATGCTTCAATCGTCACAACTGATACTTGGGCTTCCATGGGACAAGAGGAAGAAAAAGAAAAGCGAAAGCAAGTGTTTAAAGGTTTTATGGTAGATGATTTGATGATGTGTTTAGCGAAGAAAAAAGCTAAATTTTTGCATTGTCTCCCTGCATATAGAGAACAAGAGGTAACTGAGTCTGTTTTAGAAGCGCACGCAGATATAGTTTTTGATGAAGCCGAAAACAGACTTCATGTTCAAAAAGGCTTAATGGTTTGGTTAGATAAACAAAGAGACAAGTAAGAGATTTATAAATCTCTTAGTATCTAATCCCTGTAGCAGTTCTAATTTTTTCAATCATCTCGCCTGAGAGAGTGGATGCTTTTCTTGCCCCTTGGAGAAGTATTTCTCTCACTTCCCCCTGATTTGCCATATAATATTCTCGTTTGAGTCTAAACTCTTTAAAATAATCCCAAATAACCTCCGCTAAATAGAGCTTAAAATGTCCATGCCCTTCTCCACCAGCCTTATATCTGTTTTGAAGTGCTACTAATTCACTCTTCTCTAAAAATAGTTTTGCCATATTATATACATTACAATTTAAAAACTCTTTAGGCTCTTCTAGGCTTACATTTTGGGTTACAATTTTTTTGATAATTTTGAGTTGTTTTTTCTCATCGGAAAATATATCAACGGTATTTCCATAAGATTTAGACATTTTTTGCCCATCAGTTCCTGGAACTGTAGCTAGATCTTCTTGAATTTTAAATTCTGGTATTTTTAAAATATCGCCATATTCATTGTTAAATCTTATAGCAATATCTCGTGCTATTTCTACATGTTGGATTTGGTCTTTTCCAACAGGCACTATGTCTGGAGAAAAGAGTAAAATATCTGCTGCCATTAAAACAGGGTAAGAAAAGAGTGAATGATTTGCATTAATCCCTTTGGCTGTTTTATCTTTATAACTATGAGCTCGTTCAAGTAGTCCCATAGGTGTAAAAGAAGATAAAACCCAGTAAAGTTCAAGAACCTCTTTAACATCCGACTGTATCCAAAATGTTGATTTTTGAGGATTTATGCCAAGTGCTAAAAAGTCTGTAGCCGTTTGTATCGTTAGTTTTGCTAGTTTTTCTCCACCATTGCCACTACTCATGGCATGATAGTTCGCAACAAAGATAAAGGTTTCACTTCTCTTTTGCGCTTCAAGCATCTGCTTAATAGAACCGAAATAGTTTCCTATATGTAAGTCTCCAGATGGCTGAATGCCTGTTAATACTCTCATAATAATCTATCCTAAATAAAAATTTTCAAATTATATCTAAATGTAAACTTTTTTTCGTTATCATTTAAAATATTTAGTAGCCCAAACTACTAAGATAAAAGGAGTTATTATGAATGTACAAATTAGAGCAAAAGATTTAAACCTTAACGCACAAACTAAAGCACATATTGAAGCAGCAGTCGATGCTTTTACAAAATATCAGTTAGATATTACTACTGTGAACATTGATATAAAAGCGGAGAAAAAAGGTGTTTCTATCGAGTTTGATATTCACATTGCACATGCTCAACCCGTTGTTATTAAGCAAAGCGATGATGACCTTGACGCTGCTATTGATTTAGCGATAGATAGAGCTACTAAAGCACTTCGCCGTCTTCATACAAAAGTGATCGACAAGCATACAGGTTCCGTAAAAGACTTAGAAACTTTAGACGCTTAGCAGATGTACTCTTGGGTACTCTGGTTTCATATACTTTCTCTCATATCTTGGTTTGCCGTACTTTTTTACTTACCAAGACTTTTTGTTTATCACGCTGAAAATATTCAAAATGAAGGTTTTGTTAAAGTCGTAAAAGTGATGGAGATGAAGATATATAAGTATATCGGTATTCCGGCTATGTGGGCTACAGTTTTGAGTGGATTTTATATGAGCTTTGAGATGGGATTTTCAGGAAATGGCTGGTTACATACAAAAATACTTTTTGTACTATTTCTCATGGTTTACTTTTTTTCACTTCGAAGATATAGAATACAATTTTTAGAAGATAGATGCAAAAAAAGTGGGAAATTTTTTAGAGTATATAATGAAGTACCCACTCTTTTACTTTTAGTTATCGTTGGTATGGTTGTTTTTAAACCATTCTAAGAAAGAAGTAATTACTTCTCTCCTCTCTTTTTCGCCTTAAACAATAAAGGTGTTCCAGTAAAGTTAAACGCTTCACGAAGCTTGTTTGTTAGGTATCTTCTGTATGTAAAATGTAAACCCCTTGGCTTATTCATAACAATCGCAATTTTTGGTGGTCTCGTTTCATACTGAGTTGCGTAATAGATACGGATAACTTGACCACGCATAGATGGGAGTTGATGCCTTCTCATTGCTTTTTCCATCACTTCATTAAGCGCTGAGGTAGAGATTCTTTGAGAATAGTTTTCATTTATCTCTAAAATCAAATCATGTAACTTATCAACTCTTTGATGCGTTAATGCTGAGAGGGTAATAATAGGAGCATAAGCTAAAAACTTAAATCTATCACGAATATCTGTTATGATTTTATCATGTTCTTCTCTTTTTGAGATGTCCCATTTGTTTAAAACGATGATACATCCAAGACGGTTACTATCCACAAGTCCAGCAATCTTTTCATCTAAATCCAAAAAAGGCTCACTTGCGTCAAGAACCACTAAAGCCATGTTAGAGTTTTCTAGCATCTCTGTAGTACGCATCAAAGCATACTTTTCAATACCTAAAATTTTACCACGACGACGGAGTCCAGCTGTATCTACAAAGGTAAGTTGTTTGTCTTTATAATCTATAGTCTCATCAATGGGGTCTATTGTTGTACCAGCTACCGAACTTACAACCGAGCGTTCTTCTCCAAGAAGAGCATTTAAGAGTGAAGATTTTCCAACATTTGTACGACCAATAATCGCAATTTTTATATGGTTTATATCTTCTTCATCAAACTCTTTAATCTTATCATTTTGTCCAAAAATAGTGTCGTCTATAATGACACCATCCATCTCATTATCATCCCAGTATGTAAAACCATCATCTTCTTCTTCATGGGGAGTAATATTACTAAAGAAATCTTCATCATTAGTCTCTGGCTCTATGATACTGATGCCATCATCCTCTTCTTCACTCTCACCCTCTTCTTCCACAATATCGCTATCTGGAACTTTAGATGCTATCCATTCAAGAAGTTCTACGGTATTGCGGTTATGTGCCACGGAGATGCCAAAGATAGCATCCGTGCCAAATTCATAATAATCCCATAATTTTTCTTTCATTTTATCATTGTCGATTTTATTTACAACTAAAGCCATATCTTTACCCATAGCTTGAAGTTCATAAAAAAGTTTTTTATCTTCTTCTTCTGGTAAACCTTTTCCATCAACCATATAAAGGACGATATCCGCTTTATAAGCAGCTTTGAGTGACATCTCTTTTATCTTGTCAAAAAGTTCACAGCCTTTGTCTAGTCCACCTGTATCGAGAAGTTGTACCTCTTTGTTTATTATAACAGCAGTTCTTCTTTTCACATCTCTTGTTGTTCCCGCTTGTTGAGATGTAATAGCATCTCTTTTTTTAACAATACGATTAAAAAGTGAAGATTTTCCAACATTAGGACGACCGATAATGGCAATTTTTTTCATAAGAAACCTTATATATATGATAATTAAATATTATTGGAATTATAGCTCGTATAGTGGTGTGAAGTCAATGAAACAAACATAAAAAAATACAAAATATTTTGATTAAAATACAATCCTCAATGCTTAGTACTAATAAAGCCATCTCTTAAAAAATAACTAAAGTGTACTTTAACTTTTAAGTCTATTATACTACACTTTATAAATGTGTATATTATGATAGAACAACTTCAAGGTAAACAACGAAAACTAATAGCCTCAATAAAAAATGTAAAATATATTAGAAGCGAATATAGTTTTATAAGTAATAGGGTATAAATAACTTCATAGCTAATGAAAAGATACACTGAAGGTACAAGGCGAAAGTTCGCAGGAGCTACTAGTAGCTTTAAGAACTTTTAACGCAGTAGATTGTAGTGTATCTTTTCACCCTACGGGCATCATTTAAAATGATTATCTTCTTACTTGAACTTAACTTAACGATACTAGTATCGCCAAGTCAAATTCGCCTTGAATCTAAACCTTTTAAATGATGTTAGCAATGAAGTTATTTATGCCCTATTACTTAGCCCAAGATGATACAAGTTTTAAAAAAGCAAAAGTTAGATAAAATACTAACTCGACAAAATTTACCAAGAAAGTGGGTGATGTGATATGCCAGGTATAGTACTACGAAGTGATGATAATTTTGATGCTTCTTACCGCCGTTTTAAAAAGCAAACTGACCGTAACTTAATCGTTACTGAAGCTCGTGCTAGACGTTTCCATGAAACTGAAACTGAAAAGCGTAAGAAATTCAAAATAGCTTCTCGTAAGAAAATGCTAAAGCGTCTTTATATGATGAGACGCTACGAATCACGCCTATAAGATAAGCCTTCGGGCTTGTTTTACTTCTAATTCTTTATAAACACCTTTTCAATTCTAAGCTTTATCTTTTTACACAATTAAGTCTCTTACCTATGCAAGTAAGGAAATTTCACACAGGCTAACAAAAGAGGTAAATAAGTTTTTATGAATCAGCCATGTAACAAAATAACTTCTTCATAAACAAATATATAATGCTATAATATGCCATGGGAAAAAAGATAAAACAACTTGCAATTATTGGTTCTACTGCCTCTGGAAAAAGTGATTTAGCTATTTTAATTGCTAAAAAAATAGATGCTTATATCCTTTCTATAGACTCTTTGAGTATTTACAAAGAGATAGATATAGTTTCTGCAAAACCCTCAAAACAAGAGCTACAAAGTGTTCGACATTTTGGTATAAATGAGATAAATCCTGATGAGCATTTTAGTGTTGATATTTTCATATCACTTTATAAAAAAGTTTTAAAAAAATGTAAAAAAGATTCTAAAAATCTTGTCATCGTTGGTGGAACTTCTTTTTATCTTAAGTCTTTACTTCAAGGTCTCTCAGAACTTCCAAATATCACAAATACTACATCTCAAAATGTAAAAACAGAACTTATAAATCTTAAAAAATGTCATACTCTCCTAAGCGATATAGACCCTATATATATGCAAAAAATCGCCGATAATGATAACTATAGAATTGAAAAAGCTCTTCTTATTTATAGAGCTTCTAAGCTCACACCAAGTGAGTGGTTTAGGAATAATTCGCCAAATGCAATTATCAAAGATTTATCAATTTTTAAGATTGAAGTAAGTCGGGATATTTTAAGACAAAGAATTTTAAAAAGAACTCAAAAAATGTTAGATGCAGGGCTAATAGATGAAGTGTGTTATTTAGAGAAGAAATACACAAGGCTTCGAAATTCTATGGGTGCGATAGGTATAGTGGAAGTTTTAGAGTATCTTGATGGCAAAGTCACAAAGGAGGTCATGCTACAAAACATCTCAACTCATACATCTCAACTTGCAAAAAGACAAGAAACTTTTAATCGTACTCAGTTTGAGGATGTTATTTCAGCTCCATTAGAAGAACTAGAAGAAATTATTTTATTAAGTCTTCATAAGTACTAGGTCTTCTATCACGGAGTAAACTCCAGTATTCTCTTTGTTTTGCATTTTCTATCAAGTCATACTCAGCGTAGATAATTTCCTCGTTTTCTCGTGAAGCTTCTACTATTTTTGCACCTGTGTAGTCGGTTATAAAAGAAGAACCATAAAAGTTAAGTTCACAACTCTCTCCCTTTTCTTTTCCTACTCGGTTTGCGACAACAATAGGAACAGTATTTGCAGCAGCATGACCCATCTGTACTCTTTGCCAGTGTTCTTTAGAATCTAGTTTTATATCAGGTTCACTTCCAATTGCAGTAGGATAAAAGATAATCTCTGCACCTTTAAGGGCTAAAATTCTTGCCGTCTCACAAAACCATTGATCCCAACAAATCCCTACCCCTATCTTTGCATAGGCTGTGTTATAAACTTTAAAACCTGTGTCACCCTCTTTAAAATAAAACTTCTCTTCATACCCCGCACCATCAGGAATATGTGATTTACGATAGTTATCCATAACGCTACCATTTGTATCAACAACGACTAAGGAGTTAAAATAATCATCACGAGATTTCTCAAAATAACTCACTAATAAAACAATTTTTAACTCTTTAGCTAAATCAGAAAACTGCTTTATAAGTGCATTGTCTTTAAGAGGTTTTGCCCATGAAAAATATTTTATATTCATATCTTTACAAAAGTAAAGTGACTCAAAAAGTTCTGGCAAAAGTATAATTTTTGCTCCATTTTGAGCTGATATTCTCACTAAAGAGATAGCTTTTAAAATATTTGAATTTTTATCTTCACTCATACTCATCTGAATTGCGGATACTTTTAACTTCAAAACTTACATAACCTTTTATAATTTTTTAGTAATTTTACACTAAATTCCTAAATCTCTCTTAACCTCTTGTACTATCTTTTCATCATCAACTAAACTTATCCACTTGAACTGACTTCCGCTTTGTGTTGATCCTCGGAGTAAGTCTCCTGATTTTCTGTATTTTAAATCTAAGTTTGCTATATCAAAGCCACTTGTTATTTTTACAAACTCATCTAGTCTATTGGAGTTTTTTTTATTTGTAAAAAGATAGCAGTAGCCTTTTAATCCTGTTCGACTTACTCTACCACGGAGTTGATGGAGAGTTGAGAGTCCAAGTCTTTCCGCTCCTACTATCACTACAGTACTTAGTCTAGGCAAAGATATTCCAACTTCTACCACTGTTGTTGCTATTAAAATATCTCCCTTTTCTCTAAAGTCAAGTAAGACCTGCTCTTTTTCTTTGTCTTTACCGTGTGTCACATATACATTATTAAAGTTTTTTTGCCAGTAAAATTTAGCTTCTTCTATACTTTGATATTCTATAGTATCACTTTGTTCAACTAGGGGATAAACGAGTAAGACTTGATTACCTAAGGCTATCTCATTTTTTATCTGTATGAGCAGGGTAGAAAAATCTTTTTTATGTATTACGCAGCTTGTAATATCTTTTATAAAAGGTGTTGTAGTTATCAAAGACACATCTATGTTAGCAGTCTCAATCATAGCAAGTGTTCTAGGAATTGGAGTTGCTGAAAACTGTAAAAAATGAGGTTTATTTTCACCATCACTTACTAACTTCTCCAACATATTTCGTTGCTGTGTTCCAAAACGATGTTGTTCATCTACCATCACCAAATCAGCTTGAGGTAATTCTCTATATAAAAGAGCGTGAGTACCAATGATAAAGTTATACTTCTCTAAATCATTTTTTTTAGTCTTACTTGTAACTAATACCGACTTAGCTACAGGTAAGAACTTTTCAGCCTCTTCAAAAAGTTGTTTTGCTAAGATAGTTGTAGGTGCCATTAAGATGGATTTTGATGGCATCATCATTAAAGCACTCGCTATTATTACCATAGTCTTACCACTCCCTACATCTCCGACTATCATTCTCTTAGCACTCATATCCTTTTTAAAATCATCTTTAATATCTTCTATTGCTTTTAGCTGCTCGTCTGTTAGTGCAAAGGGGAGTGTTTGAAGCCATTTTGTATAGGATGCTACTTTCGATTTACTTGCTTTAAAATATCTTCTTTTACCTGCTAATATTTTCATGAAGGAGTGAAGTTCTATGTATTTTAAGGCATTAAGAGTCTCTTCATTTAACTCCGAACTTACTAATTGTTCTTCGCTTGGAAAGTGTAGTTTAAGTACTTCAAAAATTACCTTATCTGTTAAACCTTCAGAGGCAAGGTTTTTATGACTTAAGTTATTTGTAATGAACCTCAGCATAACATCATTTCGTAGGGCTGATTTATACTTTGGAGTTATCGCCCCAACTGCCGTAATTTTTCTAGGCATGGACATACTACAAGAACCTTGATTGCACTCTATCATCCCAAAATAGTAATCCCTATCCCCTACTTTAAACTGGTGCATCATATAAGGTTTTGGACGAAATAATACTCCTATAACACTGTGTCCAAAGTTATGAGCAAAAAAAGTGATTTGGATTGAATTAGCAGAGCGAAATACTGATTCTACTGTAGCATCTATGAGTTGTGATTTATGTGTTTGCAAGGTGGTATGTAAGCGAAAGTCTTCAAAGGAGTGAGGGATAATGAGTGCTAACTCACTCCAAGAACTAATCCCAAGTTTAGAAAACTTCGTTTGTATCTCTTTTGTAAGTTTCATGATTATTTGTTTATTTTATCTTCTAGTTTTTGAACTCTTTTAAAGAGATTTCCTACTATTAAGACTAAAAGAACTATTATAAGTGAAAGCACTATCTCTTCAATTTTTGTCATTGTTTCCCTTTTGTGCTATAATTAACACGAAGAATTAGAGGGCTCTTTACCCTCTAGTTTATATCCTTAAAGATTTTAATGATTATGTAAATAATTGTTAAAACCTTGAGGATTAAGTTAAGATATCTCATCTTAACCTCCTCGTGTTAAATTGTCCCACCTTTTGGTGGTGACAAGAGAATTATATTAAAAAACTAGAAAACTCTTCAAAAACTTGGCAATTTGACATATTTTTATCCATCTTTTGTGATTGCTGTTATTAGTTCTTTTAAAACATCCTCACATTTATCATTACCTATTTGGCATGTTCCTGCTGCATTATGTCCACCACCATTGTATTTTAGCATCAGTTCACCTACATTTGTTTTTGAACTTCTATCAATGATAGACTTACCTGTTGCAAAAACAGTATTTTGCTTTTTAAAACCCCATAGTACATGGATAGAAATATTTGTTTGAGGGAACATTGCATAAATCATAAAGCGATTTCCAGGATAAATAATCTCCTCTTCTCGTAAGTCAAGAACGATCAAATTCTTATCAACTGTTGAGCATCGTTTGAGTTGGTCTTTAAATTCTCCAGAATACTTGTTAAATAAATCAATTCTCTCTTTTACATCTGGGAGTTTCATAATATCTTCGATACCATGATCATGACAATAATCAATTAAGTTCATCATAAGTTCATAGTTAGCAATTCTAAACTCACGAAAACGCCCAAGACCTGTACGAGAATCCATTAAAAATGAAAGTAAATCCCAGCCTTTTGGGTTTAAAATATCTTCTTTTGAAAACTGTGCGGCATCTGCCTTGTCAACAGCTACCATCATATCATCTTTAATCATAGAAAGATCATTATCTTTGACATAATAATCATATATAACACGAGCAGCAGAGGGAGCATCTGCAATGATAATATGGTTATCAGCTTTAGCATTACGAATAGACTCACTCTCATGATGGTCAAATACTAGGTGTGCATTTGCCACATAAGGAAGATTCGTGATGATGTCATTATTAGTAATTTCTATCGTACCATCTTGCATATCTTTTGGATGTACAAACTTGATTTCATCAATTAACTCTAAGTGTTTTAAAATCACAGCACACACTAAACCATCCATATCACTTCTTGTAACTAAACGAAATTTTCCACTCATAATATTACTTCCTAGTTTTTTGAGTAATTATACTATAAAATAAGATAACTATTTAGTTACGATTGCAAAACTCATATCTAAAATCTCTGCATGTTCTTTGATGAACTTATTTAAATCTTTGAGTTTTAGTTTTTTGATTTTTTCTAACTCTTCTAAAGAATGACCTATTTCCTGACCTTTGTAGTACTCCATAAAAGTACGATTTAGTCTTTGACTCATAGTCTCAACTCTAAGTGGTTCACTGCCTAATAAAAACTTTTTCGTTTGCTCTAATTCTGCTTGGCTTACACCTTTTTTTACAAACTTTTTAAACACCTCACTCACTGTTTTTTTTGCTTCTTCCATAGACTCTAATTTTGTTTGTAAATAACCTGTCATATAAGAACTAGCCTTACTCACACTCACTCTAGCATAAGCAGAATAAGCAAGTCCTCTCTTAACTCTAATCTCTTCCATCAAACGAGATCCAAAACCACCAGTCCCTAAAATAAAAGTAGCAACTCTAGCCTTATAATAATCCTCATCACCGACTTTCATATTATACGGTGAACCAAAATAAACATAGGCTTGTTCAGTCTCTCTTTTTAAGATGCTCGTATGAGGTTTTTTAACAACTGAGTAGTTTTTAGTTTCAGTTTTTTTACCCTGCGTCATTGAACTGATTATATGTATGATTTTTTCTTTTGTAGCTTTATAGTCGATGTCTCCACCTAAAACAACTATCAGTTTTGCACTCACTATATTTTCTTTAATAAACTCTTCTACATCTAAAAGCTTTATATTTTTTACGCTCTCAAGAGTTCCAGAAGATGGATTTGCTAAGACACTTCCCTTAAAAAGAACTGCTTTTAATTCATTTGACGCTATATAATCAAAATCATTCTCTTTTCTACTAAGAGAACCTATGCTTGTAGTTTTTGCCTTATCTAATGCTTCTTTTGTAAAATTTGGATCTTTTAAAAGAGTGTCAAAATAATCTAAGGCTTTAGAGAAGTTTTCTTTTAAAGAACCGACTTCCACAACAAAAGTCTCTTGTCCTGTGGATGAAGAGATATGAATAGCTTGAGATTCTAGTAACTCTGCAAAAGCTGATGAACCTAGTTTTTTCGTACCCTCATTCATCACTCTAGCACTCATTTTTGCCAAGCCTGCCTTATCTACATCTCTTATACTCCCAGCATCTGTAAACACAAACTGCATTGTTGCTAGGGGGAGTCTTTTATCTTCTTCATAAATTAAAGGGATTTTCAAACCATTTACCTCAATGTATTCTATACTTGTTGCCATAATTATTTGTCCTAATATTAATATCGTTATTATAAACTTTTTCATTTAAACCTACCTATTTTCTATTTAAAAAATTCTAAAGTTTCATAAGCTGTATTTCTTCTTGCTGGAATCTCGCCTATATCTTGTATGAGATGTATCATCTCCTCTTTTGCCATGCTATAGGCTGCTCCTGCTGAACTTACTACATTTTCTTCCATCATTGTTGAGCCTAAGTCATTCGCTCCAAATCGGAGTGCCATTTGACCAATGTATGGACCTTGCGTTACCCATGAACTTTGAATATTTGGCACATTATCAAGATAGAGTCTTGCTACTGCTAAAAGTCTTAGGTAACGGTTTGAAGATGGTTTGTCCATATCTGGAATTTGGGCTAATAGTTGTGTATTTTTACCCTGAAAACTCCACATGATAAAGGCACGAAAACCAGCTGTTTCATCTTGAAGGTTTCGCACCATCTCGAAGTGATCAACTATATCTTCATCACTCTCAACAGTTCCATACATCATCGTTGCTGTGGACATGATATCAAGTTTATGTGCTTGTCTATGCACATCTACCCAAACCTTTGCATCAATCTTTTTAGGAGCGATAATATCACGAACCTTATCTGATAATATTTCAGCACCAGCTCCAGGGATAGATGCTAGACCTTTAGCTTTAAGCCGAGTAAGCACTTCGACAATGCTAATACGAGATACCTTGGCGATAAAATCTAACTCTATGGAAGAGAAACCATGGATAGTAATAGTAGGATATTGAGTGTGAATATGCTCTACTAAATCTTCATACCATGCTATTTTTAGTTTTGGATGTACCCCACCTTGAAAGAGGATTTGAGTTCCACCTATCTCTAAAAGTTCATCTATCTTTGCATCAATCTCATCAAATGTAAGAACATAAGCATCTGCATCTTTTTCATGTCTATAAAATGCACAAAACTTACAATCAACCCAACAAATGTTTGTATAGTTTATATTTCTATCAATTACAAAAGTAGTGATACCCTTAGGATGTAACTCTTTTTTTCTTGCACTTGCCATTTTTCCAAGAGTGTTTAAGTCAGCATTTTTGATTAAATCAAGTGCTTCTTCTTTGCTTAATCTTTTGTGCATTTTTTAACTTTTTTTAATTTACTTAGACTCATTTCCAGCCTTCATTTCTCGGATTTATAGTTCGTTTTTTGAAAAATTTCAGATAAATAACATATATAAAAAGTAATGCAAAAAGTATCCCTATTATAACTTGAATCCATGCACTAATGTTAAGTGATTTATTGAGTATTTTTTTATGTGTTTTGTTATCTATGTTTACCTCAGCCATATCTGCGATGTGTGTCAAAGCGGATATTGCAAGATTTCCTTTTGGAATATCTTTATGACAAGAAAAACATACACCACTACGATCAAGCTTATCTCTTTGCTCTTTAGAGAGTGGAGCTGAGAGTTTCCAATGATGTCCCACTGTTTGCAGTTGTGTTCCATTTTCATCCAAAAATTTAGAATAATCATAATGCAAGTTAGCAATTGCTGGCATCTGTTCATCTACGATAGTTGGTAATACTTTCCCACTAGCGGTCATAATATCTATGATAGTAGTTTGAGATGGGGCTTGAGTGCTTTTACTTCCACCTATCCCCATACCCATCGCTTTAAGGCTTACATGACAAGACTCACAACTTCTTCCCTCTTTGCTAATAGTATGGGGCTGGATAGGTGCCATATCTATAGCATTTTGACCCTCTTGGCCTGCTCCCTCTACATTAGGGATTTTATAAATATGGTTTTTTAAAAGTGCTTTTCCATCCTTACCGATAACCGTAATAGTTGTTTGACAACCTGGAACAGTTGGAGAGATTCTACCCTCGCCATTTTGCGCAAGAGGTGGGTCTTCCCAACGCATAAAACTTCTTGTTTCCGTTACAGCCCCATCTACGAGGTACTTACGCATATCTTTCATCCCACCTGTACGACCATGAATATCATGATCATGAGAAGCTTTTAAGTAATCTGGATTTTGTTTTCCCTTTGAATAATCAATTTTGACATGACAACCATAACATTGAGGAGCCCATGAAGCATGGCAGGTATAACACTCTAATTTTTCAGTATGAGTGCTAATGCTATCCATCGCCAAAAGACCTTTAGCGGAGAGTTTTTTTGTTTCTTTTAGTTTTTTTAGAGGCGTTAATGTTATATCTTTTCCTGATGCGAGATGCACAATAACATCTGTCCCATCTTTGACTACATGCGTATAAGGATTTCCACGAGCCGTGATAAGATAACCATCACGAGGCTTACTCACACTCCCCTTTTTAAGGTATTCAGCCACGCTTGATGCTAGACCTCGTGCTTCACCTGTAGCTTGAGTAGTGTTAAACTCATCTCCAAAACCTAAAGGCAATTCCCAGGGATACATTTTAGTAGTTCCATGGCAATCTTGACACTCTACCTCAACGGCGGCAGCATTTGCACCCCCTAAGAAACTATCACCGTGCATATCATTAGAGGTGTGACAATCTTGACACAACATCCCCTTTTTAAAGTGAATATCTTCTTGCATGTGCATATATCGTTTTGTGTGAAGTTTTGGTTGTGCATTTCCCTCATCATCATAAGGAGAACTATATGCTTTTTCCATTAAACCTTGATACGAAACACCTATGCGTTTTCCACGGTTATGACAAGTTGAACAGGTCTCAACAGGAATACCTGAGTACTCAACATCATGAACCTTAACTTTTACATCCCTAGAAGACTGGATAGAATGCACTAAAAGATGACCTCTTTCTTTTTTATTAATCGCCTTATCATCACCCTCGTAATAACCCTCATTTGAGTAAGGAATATGACAAGATGCACAGCCTATTCCTCTAAAATCACCACGCTTTTGACGACCTTTAGAACCTGTATGACAACGCAAACACTCTTGGCGAAGGTAAGTGTAAACTGCTAATGATGGGTCTTTTTGTACCTCATCTGCTGTTGGTGCTTGGGGGAGTTCTTTCATCTCACTTGGAAATGCTTGAGGTTCTAGTAATGCAAGTTTTGACATATATTTTTGGTATTTTTTTGTGCCTAATCGTTTGTGTGGATCATCTGGATTTGAAGTTTTATAGTTTCCTACATCATGATTGTAGCCATTTTTACCGCCAAAGCTCCATAATGCTCCTTGGATTTTTCCCTGCTCCGTCATCATAAGAGAATTCATTTGAGCATCTACTTGCTCTTGATGACACATCCCACAGGTATTTTGATTAATCCATGTACTTCCAGGTGCAGGGTAATACTCTTTTGGACCTTTATTTTCTTTAAAGTACGGTACTGTTCCCTTGTGAGCATACTCTTTACTTTTTTGTTTTGGATTACCTCCATGACAAACGATACAGTCATTGCCTTTATGTCCAGCATCCTCGGCAACTTTCATAATAGCCTGCATCATTCCTGAGCTTCCATGGCGAATATGTTCTATCCCTTTATGACAAACTATACATTGATTTGCTGAAAAAAGATAAGAACTTAGAAGGAAATAAAATAAAGCTATTTTCATAGTTTACTCTGCTTTTAAGCTATTGATTGCGTCAAGGTCTTTAGATATGGCATCAAGAACAGCATTTATAAACTTAGGAGATTGTTCTGTTCCAAAAGCTTTTGTAATTTCTACTGCCTCATTGATAACAACAGCTGAATCTAAATCACCAAAAAGAATTTCATAACTTGCAAGTCTAAGGGTAGCCCTCTCAATCGCACCTAATCTTTGAAAATCCCACTCTTTTAAATGTTTTATAATTGAGCTATCACAAGCTTCAAGGTTTTGCATTACACCCTCATAAAGAGCAAGTGCAAAATCTTTTTGTTTGTTGCGAATCTTTTTTTCTTCTAATATCTCTGCTGTATGCTCGGCAATATTTCCATTTCCTAAATCATAAGCATAAAGAAGTGAAACTACTGCCATTCTTGCATGGTGTCTTGTTGCCATTAAAGAGTCTCGTAAAGGTCAAGCAGTTCGATAATAACCGTCATAGATTCAAAACCTTTGTTTCCAGCCTTTGTCCCAGCTCGCTCTATTGCTTGCTCGATTGTATCAGTTGTTAAAAGACCAAAAGAAACAGGTTTTCTATGGGCTAATGAAACAGATGCTATACCCTTAGTCGCCTCAGCCGATACATAATCAAAATGCGGTGTAGCTCCACGGATAACAGCACCTAAGGCACAAACAGCGTCATATTTTCCTGATGCTAAAAGCTGATCAATTACCATTGGTAACTCATAAGCACCTGGAACTAAAACATGTGTTAAATCTTCTTGATTCCCACCGTGACGAGAAAAAGCATCTTGAGCACCTTCAACTAATCTATCTACGATAAAATGGTTCCATCTTGTACTTACGATTGCAATTTTTTTGCCATTAACAACTTTTAATTTACCCTCTACTAAATTCATTTTTTATATCTCCTGTATTTTTTTTATTTTTTGTATCAAAGCCTCAAGCTTCTCTATCGTTATCATATTTGGACCATCGCTAAGTGCTATACTTGGATCAAAGTGTGTTTCCATAAAAAAACCATCTACTCCAACTGCCGCTGCTCCACTTGCAAGAAAGGGAACCATAGAAGAATCTCCTCCTGTTTTTCCATTTTGCGCAGTTGGCATCTGAACTGAGTGCGTTGCATCAAAGATTACAGGTGCGAAATTTCTCATAGTTACGAGGTTTCTCATATCTACAACCATATTGCCATAACCAAAAGAGTTTCCTCTCTCACACAAAAACACACCGTGTTTGAGTGAGTTCTCATAAGTAGCCTCATCACAAGCACGAGTTTGAAGAACTTTTAAAACTGGATATTCCATAGCTTCGCCGCTAAGAAATTGTCCTTTTTTAATGTTTATAATTTTATCAGTCTTTGCACATGCTACAAGTAAGTCAGTTTGCCTACATAAAAATGCAGGAATTTGAAGCATATCAACAACCTCTGCTACTTGAGATACTTGAGTTGATTCATGTACATCAGTGACGATTTTATATCCAAAATCATCCTTAACTTTTTGTAAAATTCTAAGACCCTCATCCATTCCCAAACCACGAAAACTCTCTAGTGAAGTTCGATTTGCCTTATCAAAACTCGCTTTAAAATAAAAATCTATTGTCTTATCCTGATGATATTTCTCTAAAGATTTAGCAATTTTAAAAATGTTTTCTTCACTCTCAATAACACATGGTCCACTTAATAATGTCATAAATTACCCTCTTTAAAAATAGTGAACGATTATATCATAAAGCAATTAAGCTCTACTTAGACAAGAAATTGTGGGTTAGATTCCCAGTCAAGCTGAGAATGACGGTCAAGCTGAGAATAACAGTCATTTTGGTTTAGCGTGCTACTTAGATTTTGCAACCATTATTCCTGCAAAAACTATAAGTAAGATTCCAAATATTGTTACTAAGTCTGGACTAGCATCTCCTAACATCATCCCAACTGCAATAGAAAAAACGATATTTGTATAACTTACAGCTCCTACAATTCCTGCCTTAGTTTCACCATAAGCCTTTGTCATTAAGAGTTGTGAAATTGTCGCAAAAACTCCCATCGCTAAAACATAAAACCAAACTATCCCACTAGGCATCACAAACTCTCCAAATAAAAAATCTAATTCTGGCTCATCTATATAGGGCGAAAGTATAAATAATACTATAGGTCCAATTGTCCCAACACTCATAAATGAAAGTACTATCGCACGAGTATCATAATAGTTTCTAAGTTCTCGTATAGAGGTATATGCTAAAGCGGCTCCTACTCCAGAAAATATACCTAAAAGGTCATATTTTGTAAAGCCTATCATGCTTGGCTGTGTAATAAACAATATCCCAATAAAGCCAACTCCAATTGCTCCCCAAGCTTTTAAAGACAACTTTTCTGACAAAAAAATCCAGGCAAAAATAGCCGTAAAAATAGGTGATGTTTTAGAAAATGTCATAGCATCGCCAAGTGGTATATGTGCGATATTATAAAAAAAAGCAAGGAGTGCTATAAATCCCATAAATCCACGAAAAAACAAGAGTAAGGGCTTACCACCTTTGTTAAGCAAGGGCTTTTTTATAATCGCAATTCCAATTAAAATCACTCCTGCGATGTTTCTAAAAAACACAACTTCAAGAGAACTCATGTACTCGCTTGAAAGCTTGGCAAATGCACCCATAATAGCAAAGGTAAAAGATGCAATCAGCATATACTGTACACCTTTGTTTAGATTTATTTTCATAAGATGTATTTTACTATAGACTTCTTATAAGCAAGAGAGCATACATAATTTACATTAGTTATTTCTAGCATGCTGTCTTTGACATCCTCTTCATTGTGCTTTGTTTGTGTTACTAGACTCCCAGTCAAGCTGAGAGTGACGGTACATCAAGTTCAAAATGACGGTGTGTTGAGTTGGGAATGACGAGCTTATTAATTGAGATGATAGAGTTTTTGCTATAATAAAAACAATTACTAGTATTGAGCTTAGGAAAAACAATGAAGTTAAAAAAACTACCTATTGGAATATCTACTCTTAGAAAGATTATCCAAAATGATTACTTATACATAGATAAAACTAAGGTAGCTCTTGACCTTATAAACGGAGATGGTGAGTACTTCTTCCTCTCTCGTCCTAGAAGGTTTGGTAAGTCTTTGTTTTTGGATACTTTAAGGACTATTTTCGAGGGTGACAAAGAAGTTTTTAAAGGTTTG
>JADGEZ010000021.1 GCA_016744115.1 Sulfurimonas sp.
TATTATAAATAAAATCACAATAGATACACTGAATTTTTTTAAAACTTTGTGATTATAGTTAGATTTTAAAATAAATTTAAATAAAAATAAAAGTATTAAAAAAAAATATAATATAAAAAAATAATCTCTATAATCAACATAGGTACTTAAATATTCAAAAATTTCATAATCAGGAGATTGTAGGGATACATTTATCCGAGATGATAAATCACCTGTATAATTTCCCCAATGTATTACAATATTTAGTAAAAAAATATTGATTAAATTTAAATAAATTATAAATATTGCAAATAGTGTTTTACTTAATTTTGATAATAATATTAAAAAAATAAACAAGACAATAAGCAAAGCACCATGTTGTAAAGATGGAGAAGTTAGTAACTGTGGAGTTATTGTAAGTACTACTAATAGTAAACTTTTAAATATAAAAATTTTATTCTCATATAATTCTTGTTTAATTTTTAAAATCATCTATTTGATACTGTTCTTATAACTAAGATAAGTTTTCTATCCAGTAGTCTGAATACTGTTGTTCTTGTTTTATAGTTGTTGTTCCTCCGTGACCTGGATACATTGTTTTGTCATAAGATATTTCTTTAAATCTAGCCAGTGAGTCTTTCATATCATCAGGTGATGAGTAAGGAAAATCTGTTCTACCGATAGAGCGTTCAAATATAAAATCACCGCTAAACATAGCATCATCTATTTCTATAGTTGAACATCCTGGACAATGACCTGGAAAATGACGAAATTTTACTTTAACACCCTCGAAATCAAACTCTTGATTTGGCTCAACTTCTATATCTGGCACAGATGGAGGTAGGTCTGGCATCCAATCACTCGAAGTTAAAAGCATCACATCACCTTTAGGCGTATAAAGAGGAATCTTTAACTTTCTTTGAAGCTCACTGTTTGACCATACATGATCAAAATGTCCATGCGTATTTAAAATCGCTACTGGATTTTCAACATTAGCAATAACCCACGGAGTAGCATTTACACCTGGATCGATGATAAAGTCTTTTCCCTCTACTGTAATTATGTAACAGTTTGTTTCATAAACGCCCATAGGCCTTACTTTGATACTCATATTTTAGCCTTATATCTCATCATTATTCCAAGCTTCAACAGCTTTTATAAGGTTTTCAAACCCACTTATACTTCCTACAATAAAGACTTCATCTAAGACATAACAAGAGATTCTTCCATTGAGTTCTTGTAAAAATACTGCATATTCATCATCTGCTCTTTTGTCTGTTGAGATAACTCTCATTCCATCTACTGTATCATTTATCTTAGGAATTGCATCATATTCAACATTGATTAATTTTTTGCCATCACTTGTATAGTTTATCATAGTAACCTTTTAAAATAGTGTATTATCTTCCTTGAAGTTATTTGAGACTTCTAAGCTAAGTAATAGCTTAGAGATTGTTATTTAAGCAAAGACTTAGAAATATTTCTAGCTGCTTCTCGTCCATCAAGTGCTGCTGTTACAACTAAGTCAGCCCCTCTAAAACAATCACCTCCAGCATAAATACCAGCGGTCGTTGTCTCATAAGTTTCTTCGTTTATGATTATCCCTCCCCAAGAATTTGTTTCAATTCCGTTTTCAGCTAAAAATAATGGTACAAGAGGGTTAAACCCTAAAGACATTATGACTACATCTGCATTGACTCTAAACTCACTCCCTTTTATCTCTTCCATTTTTTGACGACCGGATTCATCTTTTGCACCAAGATTTGTTTTAATAACTTCAACGGAGATAGCTTTTGCACTTTCATTTAAGATAATCTCTTTAGGAGATGCAAGGAAAACAAAATCAACACCCTCTTCCATAGCGTTTTTATACTCTTTTCTACTTCCAGGCATATTTTTTTCATCTCGTCTATAAAGACATGTTACAGATTTAGCACCCTCACGCTTTGCAGTTCTAAGACAATCCATAGCAGTATCACCCCCACCAATAACCACAACATTTAAATCTTTAAAATCAAACTTTTTATCGTAGTTTAATTTAAAGTTCTTTTTTTGAATGGCTGTTAAATAATCCATAGCAGCATAAACATTAGAAGCTTTTTCACCTGCTAAACCTGCGTTTTTACCTTTTGTTGCACCAACAGCGATAAACATTGCGTCATGGGAATCAGCAATCTCTTCAAAGGTAATATTTCCACCAACTTTTGTATCAAGTACCAACTTAAGACCTGCCTCTTGTAGTAAAGATACACGCCTATTAACTATTTTTTTATCTAACTTAAAATTAGGGATACCATAGGTTAAAAGTCCCCCAGCACGATCAGCACTTTCATACATAGTGACAGCAATACCTGAACGAAGAAGATAGGTTGCCGCAGAAAGACCAGCAGGACCACTTCCTATAACAGCTACTTTTTTGTCTCTTGTAATTCCTGGAAATTCTGGTTTATATCCAGCTTTAAATCCAGCTTCTGTAATATGTGTTTCAATTGAACCAATGGTAATAGCACCATGACCATCATTAAGAGTACAATCACCCTCACAAAGTCTATCATGAGGGCATACTCTTCCCATGACTTCAGGAAAAGGTGAAGGCTCGTTTGAGAGCTTAAATGCAAATTCTAAATCTTTCTCAGCAATAGACTTTAACCATTGAGGGATATAGTTATGTAGTGGACACTTATTTAAACAAAATGGATCTCCACATTGAATACATCTCTCACTTTGACTTGAGGCATCAGCTATATTAAATATATCATAAATTTCACCAAAATCTTTTGTTCTCTCAACTACTAATCTTTTTTCAGGGTTAATTCTCTCTGTTGTTAAAAATTCTTTCATATTAATTTCCCTTCTCTATATTTAGCGGTAGTTTTGTTAAATTTTTAGGTTTAATCAACCAAAAGTTTCTGACTTCTACTCTAAAGTTATCAAGTAACTCATGAGCTTTTTTACTTTCCGTCTCAACTACATAATCTTTGAGTAATTTTTTCAGAAGATGTCTCGCATCTGAACCCTCATCTGTATCAATTCTTACAGCCTCAACTAGTTCATGATTTACATTTTCAACAAAACTATGATCTTCGTCATATACAAAGGCAATACCCCCTGTCATACCTGCACCAAAGTTAATACCTGTGCGTCCTAAAATGGCTACTATACCACCTGTCATATACTCACAAGCGTTATCTCCTGTTCCCTCAACAATGGCTAAAGCACCAGAGTTACGAACAGCAAACCTTTCACCTACAGAACCTGAGATGTAAAGTTTTCCACCAGTAGCACCATAAAGACAAGTGTTCCCACCAGCTGCAAACTCTTCACCTTCATTTTTAGAAGCTATGATAATCTTACCACCATGCATACCTTTACCAAGATAATCATTTGCAACACCATCAAGATAAATTGAAACACCATGAATTAAAAATGCTCCAAGTGCTTGACCTGCTATGCCTGTAAGGTTTATTTTTATAGTATCAGCATTAAGCCCCACATCACCATAGTACTGAGCAATTTCGCCCGAAACCAAAGCACCAAAACTTCTGTGAATATTTTTAATCTCACGGTTTATACGAATAGGATGTTCGGGGTGTTTAATAGCAGTCATTGCCTCTTTTAAAACACTTCTTTCAAAAGTATTATCATCAAAAGGGTGGTTAAATTTTTGCTGATGAGTGTTTACACCTGCTTCTTCATGTAAGATAGAAGAAAAGTCAAATTTTTGTGCGAAAGGTTCTTTTTTTACTTTTAAAATACTTACTTGACCTATCATCTCTTCCATAGTTCTATATCCAAGTGTAGCCATAATAGAGCGAATATCTTCAGCTAAAAGAGTGAAAAAATTGATGATTTGATCAACATGTCCTTTGAAAAATTCTTCACGAAGCTTGTCATTTTGTGTTGCGATACCAACTGAGCATTTATTAACATGGCAAATTCGGAGCATTTTACAACCAACAATTGTAAGAACACCTGTACCAAATGCAAAAGACTCAGCACCTAAAAGTGCTGCTTTAATAACATCAAGACCAGATTTTAAACCACCATCTGTTTGTAGTTCTACAAGAGAACGCAACTTATTTGCTTTAAGAGCATTGTGAGCTTCACTTAAACCTATCTCCCATGGATTACCAGCAAACTTGATAGAAGTAAGAGGAGCAGCACCAGTACCACCATCACCACCTGATATGATGATTTTATCTGCATAAGCCTTTGCAACACCCGCTGCAATTGTTCCAACACCGATAGTTGAAACAAGCTTAACCGCTACTCTAGCCTTTGGATTTACTTGTTTACAGTCAAAAATAAGCTGTGCTAAATCTTCAATAGAGTAAATATCATGATGTGGAGGAGGCGAGATAAGTGTAACACCTGGAACAGTATGACGAAGTTTACCGATTAAAGCACTTACCTTATGTCCAGGTAATTGCCCACCTTCTCCTGGTTTTGCACCCTGAGCTACTTTAATCTGAATCTCATCAGCAGAACGCAGATACGCTGGAGTTACACCAAATCTACCTGATGCAATTTGTTTTATTTTTGAAACTCTATTTGTGCCAAATCTATCTTTATCTTCTCCACCCTCACCTGAGTTTGACTGACCACCGATAGTGTTCATCGCCATTGCGATTGTTTCATGTGCTTCTGGGGAGATTGAACCCAAACTCATAGCAGCGGATGCGAAGCGTTTAAAGATTTTTTCTTTAGGTTCAACCTCAGAAATATCTATAGCTTCTCTCTTTGATTTTAAGTCAAAGAAATCACGAATATATTTAAGTCCACGATTATTTATGAGTCCTTTGAGTGTATCAAAATCTTCTTTTTTTCCTGAACTTGCAACTTCATGGATAGCATGGATAACGGCAGGTCCAAAGTCATGATGCTCTTGACCTGAATAAAACTTATAAAATCCACCAATATTAAGTGGAAAAATCTTTTTAAAACCATCTTCAACAAAAGCATCCCCATGGTATGAAGATATTTTTTTCTCAATATCTTCATAAGTTAAACCACCAAGTTCTGAATTTGAATGTTCAAAACAATCTCTTACAATCTCATCATGTAAACCTAAAATATCAAATAATGCCGAATTTCTATACGATGCAATTGTAGCGATTCCCATTTTTGACATGATTTTGAGAAGTCCACCGTTTAAAGCTGTATGAACAGCTTTGATACCTTCTCTACACTCTATGTTAATAACATTGGAGTTTTCAACCTTATCTATAACTGTTGCGAAAAGTAAGTTAGGATAAATGGCACTTGCCCCATATCCTATAAGTACAGCTGCACTGTGAGAATCTACCACTTCACCTGTGATACATATCATAGAAGTGAGATGTCTAATTTTTTCTTTTAACAAGGCAATATTTAAACGCCCAACAACCATAGCCATTGGAATTATTTTGTTTTTTAGTGAAAATTCATAATCATCTAAAATGATAATTCTTGTGCCTTTATTTTTTACAGAATTTATTACTGTTATAACTAAAGCATCAAGTGCATCTTTTAAAGACTCTGTATATGCAGTTGAAAATGTGGTGTTATGATAAAAAGCTTGATATCGTGGTGATTTTTTGTCACCAAAAGATTTTAAAACCTCTAGTTTTTCACTCGTTATAATAGGCGAAATTGATTTTAGTCTATGTGCGTGAGTTGGAATCTCATCTAAGATATTGTGTACTTCTCCAAAACCAGTATTTAAACTCATAACAACTTTTTCACGGATGGGGTCAATAGGTGGATTTGTTACCTGAGCAAATTTTTGTTTAAAGTAGTCTGTAAAAGATCTTTGTTTATTTGAAAAAGCAGCTAGAGGAGTATCATCTCCCATAGAACCAACTGCTTCTTTTGAGTCAATAATCATAGGCTCAATCACTTGTTCAACTACTTCTTGCGTGATATTAAAATATCTTTGTCTTTTAATGAAATTTTCACGAGAAAACTCACAGTTTGCAGCATATTGAACTTCTACATGTTCTTGAAGATAAATCATATGCTCATTTAACCATTTCATATAAGGATTGGATGATTTGAGATAATCATTGATTTGTTCATTTTTAAGAATTTTACCAAATTTTAGATCAAGTCCTAACATCTCGCCAGATTGTAAGCGACCACGCTCTTTAATATCTTCTTCTGCAATATCTACAACACCATACTCTGAGGCGATTAAAAGATTATCATCATTGGTAATTATATACTTTGATGGACGAAGACCATTACGATCGAGGACACACCCAATATAGCGACCATCAGTTACAGACAGTGCTGCTGGACCATCCCACGCTTCAAAAACTGTTGAGTGATACTCATAAAAAGCACGAAGTTCAGGATCCATGTGTGGAGCATTTTGCCATGCTGAGGGGACAATTGCACGGACTGCTTTAAAAAAGTCCATACCATTGACAATAAGAAATTCAAAAAAGTTATCAGCTGAGGCAGAATCTGAAGAATTGAGCTGAAGTATCGGAAGTATTCTATCTATCTCTTCTGGAGTAAAGACCTCTGATTTAATTGATTCAGACTTAATCTCTACATTTAAACGATTTCCCTCAACTGAGTTAATTTCTCCATTATGTGCAACTGTACGAAAAGGTTGTGCTAGTCTCCATTCAGGAAGTGTGTTTGTTGAAAATCTTTGGTGAAAAAGAGAAAAAGAAATTTTAAAAGACTCATCATTAAAATCCTTATAAAACTCTTTAATATGAGTAGGCATTACAAGCCCTTTATAAGAAAGAACACTTGAACTCATAGAAGAGATATAAAAATCTCTCTCCCCAATTAATCTATGCTCCGTTTCTTTACGAGAGAGATATAAAAGTGCATCAAAACGGTTTGTTGCCATAATAGAGTTTGGAGTAATAATAAGTTGCACTATATTTGGCAAAGTCTCTATGGCTTGATCGCCAAGTGCATTAATATCAATAGGTACATCTCTTTGCATCACTACTTTAAGGTCATTGTTCACACAAATAGCTTCCATAATTTCTAAATGAGTTTTATCTTTAGTAAATACAGATGCCACTGCAAATTGTTTTGGCAATTCAACACCATTTTGCGATGTAACCTTTCTGATAAACTCTTCTGGCATAGAGAGTAATAAACCACTTCCATCACCAGTCTTGCCATCTGCTGCAACCGCACCACGGTGCATCATTCTCTCTAAGGCGGTAACAGCGTCATCTAAAACTTTCCGTGATGCTTTGTTCTTAATATTGGCAACAAGACCAAAACCACAGTTATCTTTAAATGATCTTAATAAATCATGATGTTTAACCATTTCTACTCCAAATATTATTATTTACTCAAATTCTTTTTTAAATTTTACTTATTTAAGCAAAATTTAATCTAACTTAGTCTATTTAGACAAAGTGGATTAATTATAGTAGATAAAGGTTTAAAAAAGCATAATTTTAGTAGAATATTTTAAAGAAATTTTAATTTTGTGTAATAAAGAAGCATATAAAAGTGAGTAAATGCAAGGTTTTATTATTAATCTTAACAAAGTCAAAGAAGAGGACTTGATTGTCACGATAATATCTCAGGGTTGCTTAGAAACTCTTTATAGATTTTATGGTGCTCGTCATGGAACTATTAATATTGGTTTTAAAATTGATTATGAGATTGAGGAATCTACTAAATCCACTCTAAATAGATTAAAAGATGTAGTTCATATTGGCTATCCTTGGATCAACAATTATAAAGCATTAGGATTATGGCAAGAATATCTATCATTATTTCATAAACATCTGCGAGATGCAGAAGATATAGGAAATTTTTATTATGATTTAATTGATAATGCTTCAAAAAATTGGGCAAATCAAAATCCAAAAAGAATAGCTATAGAGAGTTATGTTAAAATACTTCAACATGAAGGAAGACTTCATATAGAAAAAATATGTTTTTTATGTTCAAATAAAATAGAGAAAGATATTTCTCTCATAAGAGCCTACCTTCCAGTACATAAGGAGTGCGTATATAGTTTATCCTTTGATGCTAAATCTTTAGATGAACTCCTTAGAAATTATTCATCAATATTTTTAGATGATAAAGAGATCAATAGACTTTGGGATATTTTACTAGAGGGGTTATGATATGGTTTATAAATGGAGTATTTTTTTACTTTGTTCTTTAACTTCACTCTATGGTGACATAGACTCTAATACAAGTACGCAATATAGCTATATAGATATTACACATGCTATGATTTCCGATCAGTTTGAGCATTTATCAAAATCTATTGACACAACTTTAAGTAGTAATTTTGAAAAACCTTATAGTAGCAAAATAGATAAGGTTCGTGCTAAAAGTGCCTCTTTAGATTCATTTTTTCAAACTAATAAATTCATTAATCAAACAGATGAAACATTCGTACGAATAAATTTGAAGTCATTTTTTTATTCAAAAGAAAAAGAGGATTTCAAAGTTAAGGTTAGAGCTCATATCCCACTTAGTAGAACAAAAAAACATTATAATTTATTTTTTGAAGATATTACGCAAGATAATGTAAAAACTACTTTAAAAGACAACCTAGAAACTTCTAGTCCATCCATAGGTTTAAACTATTTCGCAGCTGAAACTTATGGTATAAAATCAAAATACTCAGTAGGAACATCAGGAATTAAACCTTTTCTCCGTGCTAGATATAACTTAAATTTTCAAACGAAAAACTGGATTATAGAGCTAATACAACAATTTAAATACTCCTCAGACAAGAAATTTGAAGAAAAAAGCACTATCTACTTTGATAAGTTACTCTCTAGTTCTGAATTATTTCGTTTTCTAATATTTAGAGGCACACAAGAAAATGAAAACGGAATGGATTATGGAACTTCATTAAAATACTTTTTTACTCTAAATAAAACAACAGCTATTAGTTTAAAACAATCATTTTTTGCCAATACTAAATACCAGCATATAACAAGCAATCATGATTTAAATATAAAGCATAAAACTTTTAGCGGTGTTCATGATTATGAAACTCAGTTCAACTTAAGAAAAAATATTTGGAAAAAGTGGTTTTATTATGAACTAACTCCTGGAGTAAATTTTCATAAAAAGCATAGATACAAAGCAAATTATTCAATCTATTTCTCTATAGATATGTATTTTGGAAAACTTTATAAAAAATAGTTTCACTTTAAGAGTATTTTTAAGCTTAAAATTATTAATTTATGAATATAATCTCGTTCTCAAATGTAATATTGAGACTTTTGGAGAATTGGGTGAGCGGTTGAAACCACATCCCTGCTAAGGATGCGTAGGAGTAATCCTACCGAGAGTTCGAATCTCTCATTCTCCACCACGACCAAACTTATTTACCTCCTTTTAACTCCTTTTAACATCTAAAAAGATATAATCCAACGAATTTAAAAAAGCTGACTTGAGATAAGGAAACCAATGAAAATTCGTAAAAGAGCCCTCACATTTGAAGATGTACTTTTAGTACCACAATATTCTGAAGTATTACCAAAAGAAGTATCATTAGAAAGTAAACTTACCCGTAATATAAAATTAAAAATTCCCATGGTTTCTGCTGCTATGGATACAGTAACTGAACACCGTGCAGCTATTGCAATGGCTAGACTTGGTGGTATCGGTATCATCCATAAAAATATGGATATAGAAACTCAGTGTAAACAAATTACTAAAGTTAAAAAATCTGAAAGTGGCATTATCATAGACCCTATTTTTGTCCATCCTGATGCGACTTTAGCTGATGCAGAAAAGCTTATGAGTGAGTTTAGAATTTCAGGAGTACCAGTTGTTGATGGACATAACAAACTCTTAGGAATTTTAACAAACCGTGACATGAGATTTGAAAAAGATATGCGAAAACTAGCATCAGAGGCGATGACTCACATGCCTTTGATTACCGCTTCAAAAGGTATCTCACTTGATGAAGCTGGGGAAATTATGCATAAAAATAAGATTGAAAAACTACCAATTATTGATAAAGATGGATTTTTAAAAGGTCTTGTTACTATCAAAGATATTAAAAAACGCATAGAATATCCAAGCTCAAATAAGGACTCTTTTGGAAGACTTGTAGTTGGAGGGGCTATCGGTGTTGGACAATACGATAGAGCCAGAGCTTTAGTAGATGCTGGTGTTGATGTTTTAGTTCTTGATTCGGCTCATGGTCATTCAAAAGGTATTCTCGATACTGTTAAAAAGATTAAAGAGACTATGGAAGTAGATATTATCGCTGGAAATATTGCAACAGCAGAGGCAACACTTGCACTTATTGAAGCAGGAGCTGACGCTGTTAAGGTCGGCATAGGACCGGGTTCAATCTGTACAACAAGAATCATAGCAGGTGTAGGTGTTCCACAAATCTCCGCTATAGATGAGTGTGCAAAAGCGGCGAAACCTCACGGTATTCCTGTTATCGCAGATGGTGGGATTAAATACTCTGGAGACATCTCTAAAGCTTTAGCTGTTGGAGCATCCTGTGTTATGGCAGGTTCACTTTTAGCTGGAACGGAAGAAGCACCTGGTGATACTATCATGTTTCAAGGTCGTCAATACAAATCTTACCGTGGTATGGGAAGTATTGGAGCGATGCAAAAAGGCTCAAATGATAGATATTTTCAAGAAGGAACGGCTGCTGATAAACTTGTTCCAGAGGGGATAGAAGGGCGTGTACCATTTCGTGGGAGCATCGCTGGAATAGTACATCAAATGATGGGTGGACTTCGTGCTTCTATGGGCTATTGTGGAAGTGAGGATATTGAGATGTATTGGAAAAAAGCGGAGTTTGTTGAGATAACATCTGCTGGACTTAAAGAGAGTCATGTTCATGATGTTATCATCACTCAAGAAGCACCAAATTATCATGTTTAAGTTTTGAAAATGGATGAAGTAAGATATGCTGGATTTTGGATTCGTTTTACTGCTTCATTTTTGGACACCCTTTTTCTAGCCTTGCCTATAGCTATTGTTATATACTACTTAAGTGATGGAAACTGGTTTGATTTTGCACAGTACCAACAAAATATGCAATACGCTATGAGTGGAAATGCAAGTAAAGCTTTCTCAACTCAACCTCAAATGTCTATTAAATGGGAACTGCTTTTTGAAGTATCGGTTTTGATAGTTACTATGATTTTTTGGAGAAGGTGGCGTGGAGCTACTCCTGGGAAAAGACTTGTGCATATCAAAATAGTTGATGCTAAGACCTTTGAAGATATAAATAACAAACAAGCAATAACTCGTTCTTTTGGCTACATAGCATCAATCTTTTCTTTTCTTATGGGTTTTATCATGGTGGCATTTAGAAAAGATAAACGAGGGCTTCATGATCTTCTTGCATCTACTGCTGTTATATACGAAAAGGATCAATCTTCTTCACAGTGAGAGAGTTGTAATTTTAATATTTGAATTTTTGCATCAATTTGTTCGTTTTTACTAGAGAAATAATCAAATATTTCATATAATGAGGAGACAGTATTTATACTTTTTTCTAGGGACATTAAGTAATAGGGCATAAATAACTTATATTCAGAGTTAAGAGATTTAATCGAACTGTATTAGTCTAAAAAATATTTTTCTTCTGAGAGTTTTGTTATATAAGCATCTCCATAAAAAGAGACGCCTATTGATTGAACTTTATGAAAAAAAATACTTTTATTATCATCTATCATACTTATTTTATAGTTATCCTCTCCAAAGTTTTTTTGTACTTCAAAAAGATTATTGCCTAAAAATAGAAGGGTATCTTTATCTTTTTTATCAACATAAGGAACTTTCCCTCTTGAAATATTTCCTTTTTTAAGGTTCAAGTAAAGACTTAAATAATCATTACCTTCTAAGTCAATATTTTCAGTATTTTCTTCAACAAATAATTTTCTTTCATCATCAAAAGAGAAATCAATGTGGTTAAAAGTACTTATTATTTTATATTCTTGAATTGTTTTAGTTTTAAGAACTGTGTGTTTTTCATAATCAAAGATATATACAGTAGTTTTATTATAATCAGTTTTAGATGTTTTTTTTGTAAACTTTAGAGGTTTATAAACTCCCTTAGAAATAATACCCTCACTTATAAAAACATCTATTCTATTACTTGATAAGTACTGCACCAAACCTTGACTTGTGGTTGTTGCTTTAAAAAAGTATGTTTTATTTTTTCTATCTTCTTTAAGTTTTAAATCCACAAAACCGATTTTTCCATATATCGAAATACCGCTTTGGTATTTAACTTTTTGTACTAAGGTAGAAGAAAATAAGCTAAGGCTGATGATGAAGAGTAAAAATATTTTTTTCATAATATAATAATGTCCTTTAAATCATGTAATTTATATATCATTTTATAGTAGAAAATTATACCTAGCCTATCAAAGATATGGCTTAAAATTTTAATCAACTTTTCATTATTAAATAGATATAATTTATATATTGAGGTATAGTGATGAAATTTATGAAGTACCTTTTTCTTTTAATACTCTTAAACTCTTCTGTTCTATCCAAAACAATAGATATAAGTAAAATATCAAAAAAAATAGATTTATTGCCAAAAAGTTACCTTTATATTGACAATAACATAAAAGAACAAAATTTTGAGAAAATAAAAAAACAATCTTTTAAGAAAAATGATAAAACAATAATAAATTTTGGTATAAATAAAAATAAAGCCGTATGGATAAAATTTACCTTAGAAAATAAGAGTTTATTAGACAAGAGAGTTATACTAGAATATGTAAGTTCTATAACAAGAAAGATTGAACTCTATGAGAACGATGCTGTATACATAGATGGTCTCTCACAAATAAACAAAAATAGACACTCACTTAAACCAAGTTTTATTATAAACCTAACTCCAAATAAAAAGCAAGTTTATTATATCAAAGCACAGTCAAATGGAGCTTCTTTATCTACAAAACTCAATCTTTGGGAAGAAGAAAAGTTTACAAAACATTTTATTTATCAAAACAATATAACAAGCCTTTTTTTCGGGGCAATATTTATTTTATTTGTTTATAACTTATTTATTTATATTTTTACAAAAGATAAGGTTTACTTATACTATATATTCTATATTGCCTTTGTATCTTTACATTTATCTATTTATGTGGGCTATGCGAGTTTATACCTATTTGATCAAAATCAGATTGACTTTGTCATGGAGCAGAAATTTTTAATCGTCTCATTGGTTATGTACTTTATAGTGGAGTTTACTGTTAGTCTTTTAAACCTTAAGAGATTTAAAAAATTTCATAGCTTTATATATGTTTGCTCAATAATGCTCATTTTCTTTAGTCTTATAAACTTCAATCTCTTGATATTATTTTTTATCCCTATTGTATTGCTTTTGTATAAAGCTTCTTATTTAGCATTTGTAAAAAAAGAAGATATTTCGTATATATATCTAATTGCATGGTTTCCGATTTTTTTTATATTTGTAGGATGGATTTATTTTTCAACATCAAAAAATATTTTTAATGAAGCTTATGAAATTTTTCCATATATTTTACAATTTGTTCATCTTTTTGAAGCTATAACATTTTCTATTGCTTTAGCATATCGAATTAAGTTACTACAACAAACAAAAGAAAAACTTAATACACAACTTATATATGAACAACAAAACAGAGAAATCAACTTACATGAGCAAGTAAAAGACAAAACAAAACATCTCAACTTAGCCTTAGAAGAAAAAGTGCTTCTAATGCAAGAGCTTCACCATAGAGTAAAAAACAATCTACAAATGGTAAATTCTTTACTAAGATTGCAAAGTTTAGAAATTGTAAATGATGAAACAAAAGAGATATTTACACAAGCACAAAATCGTATAAAAGCGATTAGTTTTTTACATGAGCTTTTGTATAAACAACATAATATAACTTCTATAAGCACAAAAGAGTATTTTATAAAACTCATTGATGAAATGATTAAAACTTATGGCACAAAAGCTATAATAAGAACAAATATAACTTGCGATATAAAACTAGAAAATATTATCTATTGTGGTTTAATTTTAAATGAGCTTGTGTTAAACTCTATAAAATATGCCTTTAGTAATGTAGAAAATTCTCATGCACAAATAGACATAATCTTAAAAAAGCAAAACAAATTATGTATGTTTATAATCAAAGATAATGGTGTAGGTTTTACTCAAAGCAAACAAAACAAAACCTTAGGTTTAACTCTAGTAAATACTTTAGTGAAAAATCAGCTAAAAGGGGATATTATCATCAAATCAGAAAAAGGAACGCATATAGAGATGTCATGGTTAGAAAATGGATAAATTAAATATCTTGATTGTTGAAGATGAAACTATCATTGCCTTAGATCTAAAATACACTATCGAATCTTTTGGACATTCAGTATGTGATATTGCATCTAATCCACAAGAGGCTATACGCTATGCTAAAGAGTTTAAACCCCATCTTGTTTTTATGGATATTAATCTTGGGAGTTCTATAAATGGGATAGAGTGTTATAAAATCATCAAAAAAGAACAAGATCTTAAAGTGATCTATTTAACAGCTTATACAGATGACAAAACAATTGATAGTGCGATAGAGACAAACCCTTTAGCGTATTTGATAAAACCATTTAACGATGATGAGCTCAAAGCCGTCTTAAAATTAATGACTTTTAAAGTAAAGCAAAGTAATCGCGAGTATAAGGATGAAGAAATAATTATAGAGTTAAACAAAGATTATTACTACGACATACAAAAAAATGCACTTTTCTTTAAAGGGAGTCCAATAAGACTATCCAAAAATGAAAAAATTCTTTTAAACCTTCTTTTAGAAGCAAAAGGAAATCCACTTTCCTACGCTGATATAGAATGCAATATTTGGACAGACTGCATAGTAAATGGCGACACTTTAAGAGCTTTGGTGTATAGATTAAGAGCAAAATTAAAATTTGACCTCATACAAACCATCCCTTCTTTTGGATATAAACTTATTTTTTAAAAGCTCATAAATATTGTATGCCCTATTACTTACTTATTATTATCCTTTGAACATATTAAATATTTCTACGGATGGTGTTTTTAAAATATTCATACCTGCATGATTAATATCTGTTTCAAATAATCCACTGTGATTTGTTTGTATAAGAATAGATTTTTTTGATTTTTTGATTTTCATTGCTTTAGCTAAAAGAGAAGCAGATTCCCTTAAAGTTTCTTTTTCTTTTTGCACTCTCACTAGAATAGGAGTACCTTCATATAATTCCATAAGTATTGCATCAATACCTTTATTTCTTTGCACTGCATTAAATTTTAAGCCATCAAGTAATTCTAATGCTTTCTTATCAGCACTTAAATAGGAGTCTCTACCTTTTTTTAATAGCTTTGATTCAGTTTTTATAGGGTTTTGTATTCTACTTTTTGACAATTCAATAGCTTCACTTGATTTATCTATTCCAATATAATTTCTATTTAATAGTTTGGCAGCTACACATGTTGTACCACTACCACAAAATGGGTCTAAAACAATATCATTTTTATCAGTAGTAAGTTCAATAATTCTCTCTAATAGCAGCAATGGTTTTTGTGTTGGATAACCAACTCTCTCTTTTGCTTTTGGATTCAAATATGGTATATCCCAAACATCATTCAGGGGAACACCTTTCTTTTTATCTCCAAGTAAAACATTTCCTTCTTTATCTGTGTCATAAATTGATTTATTATCAGCATCTCTCGTTCTTCGTTGTAATATTTGATCAACATTCGTAGTCTCTGAATAAGGAGTGAACACTGTATTAAATTTAAAGTTTTTAGTTTTTGAGTAAAAATATATATTTTGATGGCTAGGGAGTAATCCCTTTTTTGAATTTGACCAGCGTTTATAGCTCCAAATAATTTCAGACTGAAAATTCTTCTCTCCAAATACTTTATCTAGGACAGCTCTAATAATATGTTCTCCACTTTTATCACAATGCACAAATATTGAACCATCATCTCTTAAAAGCTGATGCATTAATTTTATGCGTTCATATAAAAAGTGAGCATAGCCCTCACTACTTCCCCATGTATCCTCAAAACTAAACTCTTTTTTTCTATCTTTACTTTTTAGAGTATGTTTTTTTTCTGTGAAAAATGGAGGGTCTAAATATATTAAGTTAATAAAGTTTTTTTCAATTTCTTCCATTTTATCAATACAATCTCCTGCAAGAAAATAATTAGCTATATTTTTCATCAAGAAAGTTCTCTATTATCCGCTATTTCAGTTAATATTACTTTTAAATCATAGCCACTTATTTTTGTCAAGTAGTCCCATGCATCATCTCCAGCATAATATTCTCCTTGAACACCTTTATATAAGGTTTTAAGTGTCTCTTGAATTTTAATAGTTTGTTCTCTTTGTGGATAGTAAAACATTACACGAACTGGATTATATCCATGAGCTTTTATAACTTTTACTCTTGTATGCTCTTTTGTGATGTGGTCTCCATCTGTTGTAGCATCTCTCCATTTTAATTCAACTGCATCATTAGCATTTAAAAAGTCAATTTCAAAAGTTTTTGGTTTTTTACCCTCTGTATTCTCAACAATCTTTTTCCCTCCGTTGCTATTTGAAAAGAAAATACATAATGATGCAGCTTCTTCTAAAAAAGAACCTGCATATTTATATAAAAATCGTCCAGTATTTTGATACTCATCTATTAACATACCTTCTGTATCTGACATACCAAGTACTCTATAGATTAAATAGTGAGAGTTGTCATCTTTTTTCATTTCCTTTTTTCTTGAAGTGATTTTCAAATCTAAATTTCTTGTGTACTCATCTGCAATATTTTGTATTTTTGATTTTAAAAGGCTAAGGCAACTTCCATCTGCTATAGCATCATCAATTTCTTTTCTTTGATAATCATATATCGCTTGAATTAAATCATTTTTTTTCTTTTTTTTAATATTTATATTTAAAGTTTCGCAATAGCTTTTTAGCTCTGGCATTTTTAATTGTTCAATTTTCATTTATAAATTCCTTTGACTATTGTAATTATAGCAAGTTGATGGAATAAAAAAACTTAGTTAAGTGGTCTTGACAATGGAGGATATTATAGAAAATTATACGCTTAAAACCTCCAAACCATCCCCACATTTGGGCATAAACTTATTTTAAAAAAAATCGTCACAAGAATCGTCACAAGAATGTCTTATACTTTGAAATATTATTTTATAGGATAAAGTTATGTTAAAGCAAACTAAATATAAAACGATTGTAATGTCAATAGACTTCTTGCAAAACTCCTATATGCCTCAGAGTGATAAGAAGTGCTAAGATTGTGTAAAACAAATTTTTATGCCTAGCCTAAGCTAAGGATAAAATATTTTTTTATGCAAGCTTGGCACTTCTTATCACTTCCGTAGGACACTTTATAGAGAGCTTTACTTGAGCGTAAATAACCCCAACCGTAGCTTTGGCTACGCTTGAGAATATTTGCCTTGATTAAAACTCTCTATAAAGTGCTGAGACATATAGGAGTTTTGCAAGAAGTCTAATAAGAGTAAGTCTCTTAGCTATCACTTTTGGAGGGAATAGTAGTTTCTAATAATCGAATATAAGTAATAGGGCATAAATAGTTCTCATAATCTAAAGCTTAAAAAATCTGTTTAAATTAGCTTTTGTGAAAATTATAAATCTTTGTAAACACTAGTAAATTTAAACATTTGCTCAATATATAAAAGGAAAAATCATGAAATCTCAAAATAAAATCTTACACATAAGTTTAGCATCAGTTCTAGCCTTAGTTTTTACGGCTTGTAATGGAAACTATCCAGTTATAGAAGACTCAGTAGGAGCGGATAGAGAGTGGTTTGTTGGTGAGTATAGGGGTGGAAATGGTATCTTGTCCTCAACATCTCATAGGAGTAAGATTGTAACTAAGTTAGCAGATTCTACTTTTTGTTCTGAACCTGAACCTACTACCGCTAGCAATCTAAAATCACTCTTTTACACAGCACTCTCCGCTACAACCAAAGATGTAAATGCTACAGTAGATGTAGTTAGATCTATATCAAAAATGGCAGATCAACTCTTTAGCTCATCACAAGGACTGCGTTTTTCTCAGGTTCAACATTATAATCTTTGCCAAGCGTTTAGAAATGGTGATTTAAATACAAGTGCTAAAGCAACAAGGTTTAAAGTTATGTTTAACGACATTATGCAAAATTCTAAAGAGATAATCCTTGCAGAAACAAATGCTTCTGTACTCCACAACAAATGGGAACTAGAAGCATTACAAAAAGGAAATAAGACACTCCAAGAAACGAAAAAAGAACTTGACATTAAAGTCAAATCTTTAAGCAAAGATAACAACGCTTTGATACAAAAGAATTTTGATTTAAATGTTTCCAATCTAGTCTTATCTAACAAATTAAAACTTGTCACTAAATGTTCTGTTGATAAAAATGTTACTCAAGATTAGCGTATCTTCAAGCTATTAATGGACTTGAAGTTACTTCAATGTTGTATGATTTTCTTGGGGTAGTATATTCTTTTGTCACCCTGAACTTGATTCAGGGTCTGATCTTTTATACTAGATTCTCAATCAAGTTCACAATGACTGTTAATCTCAAACCGCCGTGCTTTCAAATACGATATACTTGCATTATATTAAATATTTAAAGGCTAAAGAAATAGTATGATAGAAAATGAAGTAACAAAAGAAAATATAAATAAATTAGTGCTTAAGTTTTACGCTAAAGTTATCAAAGATGATCTTATTGGACCGATCTTTATAGATGTATTAGGAAAGGACTTAAAAAGTGATATTTGGAAAACACATATCAAATTATTAACTGATTTTTGGGCATCTATTGCATTAGGGGACTCTACTTATGCTGGTAATCCTTTTGCACCCCATATTAAACTACAAGACAGCTTAAGTATTAAAGCTTTTGAGCAATGGTTAAAGCTTTTTTTTCAAACTCTCAACTCTATTTATGAACCCCAAATTGCTCAACAATTTCTTGCTAGAAGTAAAAATATTGCAGGTAATTTCATACGCAATCTAAATCTTTCTTAAAGGAAAAAATATGCTTGCACAAACAGTCGATAGACAAACCGTACATAAAATGATTCATCATTTTTATGCAAAACTCCTTGAGGATAAGCTTGTGGGTCATTACTTTATAAATTCATTAGGCGACAATTTAGAAAATGAAAGGTGGAAAGATCATCTAACAACTTTAGATAACTTTTGGCTTAAAATGATGACAGGAAAAGGGGCTTATGGTGGACACCCTTTTCCTCCTCATGCATTTTTAGGTGAGATGTACATTGAAACATTTGAGCGTTGGTTAGAGCTATTTAAAGAAGCATTAAATCAGTTTTTTATTCCAAAAATAGCTGATAAGTTTTACAAAAAAAGTGAGATACTAGCCGCACAATTTATGTATAACCTAGACATAGGCAATGAAGAAGACTAAATTAATTGAGTCTTCATAGCATTGTTGATATAATCAATTGATTTAAATTTGGAGAATAGCTTGGACAAAAAAATAGTTTTGTATTGTGAAGAAAATTACACAGATAAAGAGATGGATAAAATCTTATATAGCGTAGCTTTTATATTTATTCAAAAATATTTTTTAAAAACTACACTTAGCAATTTATTGTATGAAAAAAATGTTTTTCGTATTCTCAAAAAAATAATGGCAAAAAAACTTTTAGATATTTCCAAACAAACAGAAGGATTTTGTCAAGAGTTATCGCTATACTTATTTAAAAAATATTTTAAACAGCTTTTTAGTTTAATAGCTCAACTATTATTAAAAGAGGTCGCTTACTCAAATCAAGATATAATCAACTTTTTAAAATACTATTCTCTGGATACTATCGTAATACAAGGTATCAAATACAAAGTACCTCAACTCAAAGAAAAAGATGGGCCAAGATGGAATGTCACGGCAATGATGGGGATTTTAAAAACTTATATTAAGACTCAAGATTATCTAAAAAATGCTGAAAAAGAGATACTGAAAATCCAAAAAAATTTAGAAGAATTTCATGTAAATGGAATAACACCAAAAGAACATAATGATAAAATTACTCTAAGATATAGCCTACTAGAAAAGGAAATTCTTACAAACTCAAAGCAAATAAATATACTTCGAGATTCAATAAATATCGAAAAAAATGAAGAAGTTACTTTAAATTTAATAGGAGAACTTACTTTATCTGAAGAAAAAAGATTGACACTTCGAGAGACTAAGTCTAAACTTCTTCAACTCAAAGTAAAACAAATAAAACTTTTACAATATGATGAACTCCTAAATAAGATAGAAGCAAATAAACACAATACAAAAGCCCATTATAAAATTTTAACTACAAATCAAGCTTCTTATGAATCACTTAAAAATTCTCTAATTATCGCACTTATTTCCAAAAAAGAAGAAATTTAAATCTAAATTTATATGACTATAATCATATAAATAGTAAAATTTCGCAAAACAAAATTTAAGGTACTTTTATGATGGAATTTTTTTATAATACTAATGTTCAATTTTTTATATTAGCTTATTTAGTCGGGGGAATACCATTTGGATTACTTTTAACAAAAAAGTTTGCTGGTATAGATATAAAAGCGAATGGTAGTGGCAGTATTGGGGCTACAAATGTTTTAAGAGTTGTCAAAGAGAGCAAACCTCAACTTGCAAATAAACTCAGCATTGCAACCTTAGTACTGGATGCTTTTAAAGGCGTACTTATACTAGGTATAGCTTACTTTGCAGGGATGAGTGAGGCTACCTTATGGGGGATAGCTGTTTTAGCCGTCGTTGGACATTGTTTTTCACCATACTTAAATTTTGAGGGTGGTAAGGGTATCGCTACGGGTATGGGTGTAATGATGTTTATGCTACCTCAAGAGACTTTTATAGCTCTTGTAGTCTGGGCTATTGCAGTAAAAACTATACGCATCTCTTCAATCTCTTCATTACTCGGAGTTACTACGCTTTTAATAGCTAGTTTTTATATCCATCCTGCTATGCCTCATGCTCCTGTTGTACTTATAGTCTTTATACTTTATTATAAGCATATACCTAATGTTATCCGCTTACTTAAAGGTGAAGAAACAAGAGTTGTCTAATGCTTATAACAATCCAAGATTTAAAATTTCAATGTATCATTGGTCTTTTGGATTTTGAGAGGACTACTCCCCAAGATCTTATAGTAAACCTTGAAATACAATATATCTACACTCAAAAGTTCATAGACTATGCTCTTGTGCGTGACTTAATCAAGTCAGAGATCCAAAATGAAAAGTTTTTGCTCATAGAAGATGCTTTAAATCATCTTTTTATAAAACTTAAAGAAAAATTTTCACTTATAGATAATCTAAAAATAAAAATAACAAAACCCTCCATACTCAATGACTGTGATGTGAGCGTAAGTCATTCAGTTTCTTTTAATTCTTAATCTAAAATTAAAGTTTTTTTAAAGAAAATTGAAAAAAACTTTAAACTAAACTAAAATTATGCTATCATTCCAGCATAAAATAAATACAAAATAGGAAAATATTAATGCGCATTCTTATCATTGAAGATGAAGTAACATTAAACAAAATGCTTGCAGAGGGGCTCAAAGAATACGGCTACCAAAGTGATGTAGTTGAGAATCTTAAAGACGGAGAATATTATTTAGATATTCGTAACTATGACTTAGTGCTTATGGACTGGATGCTTCCAGATGGTAACTCTATAGATATTATTGGTGATATTAAGTCAAACACTCCAAAAACTGTTGTAGTAGTGATTTCAGCTAGAGACGATAATGAAAGTGAGATAGAAGCACTTCGTGCTGGTGCTGATGATTACATCAGAAAACCATTTGATTTTGATGTTCTTATCGCTAGAATTGAGGCTCGTTTAAGATTTGGTGGAAGTAATATCATCGAAATTGAAGACTTAACTATCAATCCTGAAGAGGAAAAAATAACTTATAAAGAAACAGATATTGAACTCAAAGGGAAACCTTTTGAAGTTTTAACACACCTTGCTCGTCACCGTGATCAAATCGTTTCTAAAGAACAACTCCTTGACGCTATTTGGGAAGAACCTGAACTTGTAACTCCAAATGTAATTGAAGTTGCCATTAATCAGATTCGTCAAAAAATGGATAAACCCTTAGGGATTACAACGATTGAAACTGTTCGTCGTCGTGGATATAGATTTTGTTTTCCAAAAGAGCTTGACTAATCATTAAACTATTTTACAACCTTTTTTGGTTGTAATCTTTCTCAACTAAAGGAAACACTTGTTTTCAAAAAGAAGTATAAGAAGAGATTTTCTTATTCAACTCCTTATCGCTTCTGCTACTCTTATCGTTATTTTTTCATCTATTTTATACTTCTTTATCGAACAATCAATCTATGAAGAAAAACATCAAGAACTTATTATATATGCACAAAATATATCTAATGATCAAGAAGTTTTTTCCAACAATGCTGATGCCATTTTTGGTTTAACAATTGAAGTAATACACCTCAAAAAAACACATAGAGAGGTTAATATCTATCAAAGCACAAAAAAAACCCGTACATATATGACTTTGATATATCCTTTTTCACTTTATAAGCATAGTTATCTTAAAATCACAAAAGAAATATCTCAAACAAAACGCATCCTAGATAAGATATTAAACTATATATTTACTATCAATATCGCTGGTTTTATACTGGTGATTTTGTATGCGATAGCTCTTTCTAAAATGCTTACAAACCCTCTTAAAACACTCAATTCAAAGCTTTCAAATATGGATGAGCATCTCATGCAAGCTATAAAAATCCAATCTCTACCTACAGAATTTGAGCCGCTTGGAGAAACAATTAACCATCTAATAAGCAGAATCCAAACTTTCGTAAAGTATCAAAAAGAACTCTTTATAGGTACAGCACATGAACTCAAAACTCCACTTGCTGTGATAAAATTAAAAAATCAAGTTACCCTTATAAAAAAACGCTCATCTGAAGATTATATAGATGCCCTTAATGTTACAAATAAAACCATTGATGAAATGAATATCATTGTGTCAAATATCCTAAATATCGGTCGCCAAGAGGGTGCACAACTGGAAAAACCAGTTCTAGTTGATGTTATCGTATTTTTAGAAGAAAAAGCAAATAACTTTATACTTCTTGCAGAAAATGAAGGGAAAAAATTTTATATTGATTTTCAACCTAGCAGTTTTATGGCATATTTACAAGTCTCACTTTTAAACCAAATCATTCAAAATTTTCTACAAAATGCTCTTAAGTTTACATCAAAAGATGGGAGTGTAACTATAAAAAGTTTACATACTAAGGATGGCTTACTTATAGAAGTTGTTGATGAGGGTTGTGGCGTTGATGAAAGTCAAGATTTATTTGCTCCGTTTAAGCGTCAAGGAAATAAATCTGGCGTTGGTCTTGGTTTATTTTTGGCAAAAAGTGCCTCCGACGCATTGGGTGCAAAAATTAGTATCAAAAATAGAGTGGATGGAGTAGATGGGACAATTGCTACTTTGCAGTTAAACGCTAAATTATCATGCACACTACCAAGAAAATAAGCTCGTTTAAAAAATACTAAAGCTTTATTTTGATATAAATCGCATAGATAAAATAATATAAGGTTTTTTAATGGCTCTGATAATAAATGATACATGTATCGCTTGCGATGCATGTCGTGAAGAATGTCCAACTATTGCGATAGAAGAAGGTGATCCGATTTACTATATTGATCCAGATAGATGTACAGAGTGTGTTAGTATTTACGATGAACCTGCTTGTATCTCGGTATGTCCTGTTGATTGTATAGTTCCTGATAAAGACAATGTAGAATCGATCGCTGAACTCCAATTTAAACTCAAAAATTTAGAAATAGAAGATTAAGTAGTTAGTCATGGCAAAAAGAGTATCTGTCATAGATATTGGTTCTAATTCGATAAGAATGGCGATTTATGAGAGAACTTCTAGATTTGCTTTTCATATTCTTTACGAAACTAAGAGTAAGGTAAAACTATCTCAGGATACTTATACAAATAACTCCTACCTTCAAGAAGAACCAATGCAAAGAGCTATTAGTACTTTGAGAGATTTTTTGTCTATTTCAAAATCTTTTAATGCTCGCAAAACTTTATGTGTAGCAACCTCAGCTCTTCGTGAAGCTCCTAACAAGCAAGATTTTATATCCCAAGTACGCTCAACACTAAAGCTAAATATTAAAGTAATAGATGGACAAAGAGAAGCCTACCTTGGAGCAATTGCCTGTGCCAATCTACTCCCTGTACAAAAGAATGCCTTAAGTATTGATATTGGTGGAGGTTCTAGTGAATTTAGCCTCATAGATACAAACAATGTATCAAATACTTTTTCTTTAGAACTCGGCACACTAAGGTTAAAAGAATTATATTTTCAACATGACAATATACAAGGTGCTGTTGAGTATATAGACTTAAAATTAGAGTGTTTAAATCACCTAAATCCTGATACACTCATCGGTATAGGTGGGACATTTAGAGCCCTCAGCAATGCTATTATGAAGAGCCTAGAATATCCTTTAAACAAGACACATGCTTTTGAATGCTCACCTCAAGAGTTTGTCCATTACATAGACTTGATTTTAAAATCTGATGAGAAAAATTTAGAAGTAATTGGTATCAAAAAAAATAGAGTTGATCTAATTAAACCAGGTGTTTTAATCCTGCAAAGGCTTCTCAAAAAAATCTCTTTTAAGAAAATCATTACAAGTGGAGTTGGAGTAAGAGAGGGTGTTTATCTTGGAGATTTACTAAGACACTCTAAAGATAAACTACCACATAATTATAATACATCCTTACGCTATATAATAGACTCAAATATAAACAACGCTAACTTCTCAAATAATTTAAGTAAACTCAGCAAAGAACTCTTTGATTTAAGCTATGAGTATCTAGGGATAAACAAAGCTTATAGATATGAGTTAGCAATAGCTTCTAAACTCTATCCATCTGGAAGTAATATACACTTTTTTTCTCAAAATAGGCATACTTATTATCTTATTAAAAGTGCTTTGGAGTATGGATTTACCCATTCTCAAATTATGCTTATAGCTACACTTACACGGTATGCAAAAAATAAATTACCATCTAAGAGACATATAAAAAAATATGAGTCTTTGCTACCTAAACAAGCAATTATTAACTCACTCTCTTATATCATCTCTTTGAGTATAGCCCTACTCTCTCATAAACCAAGAAACTTAGACTTTAGTATCACTTTTAAAGAGGGTGTCTTTAATGTCAATTCAAAAAACAAACTTTACCTTTGTAAAGAATCTGTCAAGAAAATAAACCAACACGATTCTCTTAAAGTAGTTTTTTAGAATCTTTGTCCCATCGTAAACTCAAAGGGAGCTAAGAGATCTCCTTTTTCATTTCCTATTGGTCGTGCAAATACTATTTGAACTGGTCCAACAGGTGAAAACCATTCTATCCCAAAACCATAACCAGCACGAACATATTCATCTATGTTAATATCACCTATCATCCCATAATCAACAAAGGTGACAAGTCTCATTTTTGCCTTTGGAATTAAAGGAAAGCTCAGTTCTATACTATTTGAAAAAGTTTTTACTCCCCCAATTCTAACAACTCTTAAAGAACCACTATCAACTGTCGTTGGTGAGATTGAATAAGACTCATATCCCCTAACACTCCCTATTCCACCCATATAAAATTTTTCCGCTAAAGGTATGTAACCCTGCTTACTTGTTAAAAAGTTATATCTTGCTTTGTACCTAATAATAGCATCAAAACCCACTAAATCATCCAAGCCTGCAAAAATTCCAAAATTTGTTCTTGATTTAATAAACTTAACATCTCCAAAACCCATTCCAGCATCTTCAAGACTTTGTGAGAGTGTAAATCCCTCTCTTGGAAGATAATAATCATCAGTATTGTCAAATTTCAAACTTGCTGTTATAGAACTTTTAGAATAACTCTCCAGATACCTCCTATCAAGAAATTCCGATGCGTTATTATCTATCTCATAACTATTGTTAGAATAATTATAACTTAGATAGCCTGAGATATGTCGCGTAAACCTATGACCAGTTCCAAGCGTTATACCCTTTGAGAGAACTCTATAATCATTATAATCAATATCAGAGTTGTGAATAGAAAAATTACCAGAAAAGTCACTATCATTTAACCTAGAATTACTTACATTAAATGAAGCCGTTTTTTGTACTTCAGACTTTTCTACTTGCAATCCAACAGATATACCCGAACCCCAAACATTTTTATCACTTACCCCCAAGGTTACTAAAATACCTCCATAGCTTCCGTATCCACCACCAACTTGAATATTTCCCGTTGCAGCTTCTTTAACCTTAACTACAAGATCCATACTATTAGCACCTACTCTTCTTTCTTCTATAGCATTTGCATCAAAAAAACCAAGTCTACCAAGTGAAGCACGAGAATCCTTTAAGTCAGTTAAAGAGTACATATCCCCTGCCCCTAAGAAAAGTTCTCTTCTTATAATCCTATCTAAAGTCCTAGTATTTCCAGAAATAATAACATTTCTAATGCGTACCTTCTCACCTGCAATAATTTTAAAAACTACATCCACAGTATTATTTTCTTTATTTTTTCTTAAATCTGGAATAACTTGAGTGTAAGCATAACTCATATCTGCTATTAAAGTTTTAATAATTTTAGCATTCTTACGAAAAGCTTTTATATTAAAAACTTCTCCCTCTTTTAGGCTCATAACTTCCATTATTTTGTTCTCTTCTATCACATAGTCTGCCTGATCTATGGATATACTGTTGATAGTATAGACAACACCTTCTTCAACCTGATAACTCATATCTGCCGTATAATCATCAAAATTTACTCTTACAAAAGCTTGCTTAACTTTAGCGTCTAAATAACCATACTGCATATAATAATCACGGATTCTTAAATTGTCATATTCTAAATCAGCTAACTGCATCTCTCCATCATTTCGACCAAAAAGCCAACCCATAAACTCATGCTCTTTGTTTGCTATAACCTCATCAAAATCATCACTATCTAAGCCATGAACACCATCATATTGTAAATTTTTGATGATAATCTCTTCACCCTCATTTACAACAAAAGTGATTTTTATACTTCCATTATCTAAAATTTCTTTTTCTATTTCTACAACACTGTCTATTTTTCCATCTTGTGATATTGCAGCGATAATTCTTTTTTTTGCGGCTTCAAGTTTTTTTTCATTATACAAAGAACCTTTTTTTATCTGAATAATACTAGTAAGTATCTCCTCTTCTTCCGTTTCTTTCCAACCCTCTAAGGCAATTTTTGAAATAATAGCTTTTTCTACAAAATGAAAAGTTAAAATTCCATCATCATAATCAATCCAAGCATCTTTAAAATATCCCTGTTTAAAATACATCCCTAAGGCATCATTAAGCATCCCATCATCAATATCACTATCAACTTCAAAATCCAACATTCTTAATGCAACCGACTCAGATATATGTACAAGTCCTTCGTATTTAATAGATTTAATTGTCATTGCATGTGCAGAAATTGTGAGCAGGGTAAGTGTGAAAAATAAAAATAGTTTCATTAAAATCCATTTGTTTAAAATAAGAAAATATTCTACCAAGTATGTGGTTAAATGTAGTTTAGAAAGGAGAGTCTGTTTAATATTTAGTGAAATACTTGAATAAATTTTAAGTAAAAATATAAATTTAGTTTCATAAATATCATCATAATTAGAGCATTAAAAGATCAAAATCATTCAGCAACCTTGTTTATGGCTTTATACTTTTTTAATCATGGCTAATCTTAGCATGGCAAATGGTGCTGTTTTCAACTTGTAGCGCAAAGATTTGCTAAATATATAGGAATTATGACTGGTCTCGTTGGATGTGCTGGTGGTCTTGGTCAAACAGCTCTTATCCAAACCTTAGCTTATTCACAAGAGAAGTTTGGCGGATATTGAGAAGGTTTTGTAAAAAAAGATGGAGAACTACTTGGGGAACACAATCAAGTGGGATGATTTAATCTTTTAAGATACCACTCAATAGTTTTAACAATTCCAGAATCAAAGTTTTCATCTGCTTTGTAGCCAAGTGAGATTTCTAGTTTACTTGCATCAATTGCATATCGCTTATCATGTCCTGCTCTATCTTTTACAAATGTGATTAAATCTTTATAGGATTTTTCTTTGGGGATTTTTTCATCAAGAATAGTACATATTTTTTCAACAATCTGTAAATTAGTTCTCTCATTGTTTCCGCCAATATTATATGTATTATCTTCAATTGCTTTATGATAGACTAGATCTATAGCTTTACAATGATCAAGTACATATAACCAATCTCGTATATTTTTTCCATCACCATAAATAGGAATATTTTCATTTTTGAGTGCTTTTTTGATAATGCTTGGGATGAGCTTTTCTTCATGTTGTTTTGGTCCATAGTTATTTGAGCAATTAGTTATTACTGTGTTTAAGCCGTAAGTCTTTTGATAACTTCTCACTATCATATCAGAACTAGCTTTTGATGCACTATAGGGAGAGTTTGGAGCATAAGGGGTCTCTTCTGTAAACAAATCAGTTTCATTTAATGTGCCATAGACTTCATCTGTAGATATATGATGAAACCTACAGTTTATATAATCCTCTTTATAGCTAAATGGTTTATCCATCCAATAGTTTTTTGCAACATCTATAAGAGTAAAAGTACCATTTACATTTGTTTGTATAAAAACACTTGGATTTTCAATGCTATTATCTACATGTGATTCTGCTGCAAAATGTATGACACCCTTTATGTTATATTCGTTAAAGATATATTCTACTAATTCCCTATCACAAATATCTCCTTTGATAAATTTATATCTAGGATTATTTTCGCATTCTTGGAGATTTTTTAAATCTCCAGCATAAGTTAAAAGGTCTAAATTGACAATATTATATTCTTTATACTTATCTAAAAAATAGGGTACAAAGTTACTACCAATGAATCCCGCACATCCTGTGACTAATATGCTTTTATTATTTTTATTGACAAAAGTATTTTTAAATAGTATAATTCCTTTACATTTCGGCAACTTCTTTGAAGAATGCCCGCTCCCTTTCTTTTTTTGGTTTGGGGTAACATCTATTAAATCAATTAGCTTACTTTTTAGATTTCCAAAATCATGATTTTTTATATACCCATGATAATATTCTGCTCTTTTAATATCAAAAACTCTTATCTGATTTAGTAAAGCTGTACTTTGAGTTTTTTCTGTATATCTAAAATTAAAAAAATAACTTCCAGTTTTTTCTTTAGAACTAAGGGGAATACCGATAAAAGTTTGTTTTGATAACTTTCTAAAAACTAATACTGGTCTTAAAAATAGTTCATCTTTGCCATATACTTCATGCCCAATATTCTTACCAACAGACATAAAATAGATTTCACCTTGTTTATACGGTATTAAATTTTTATTTTCTATTTTTTGTTTTAATTCATTCCAAGTATTAAATTTATCAGTCATTTTGTACTAAGTCTTCCAAATACTTACCATATCCATTTTTACTAAGTGGCTTGGCTATCTCTAATACTTTAGCCTTATCTATCCATCCATTGCTGTAAGCTATCTCTTCAAGACAAGCTATTTTATAGCCTTGTCTATGTTCTATGGTTTGTACAAACTGCCCTGCTTCTATGAGGCTGTCATGTGTTCCTGTATCTAACCATGCGTATCCACGACCTAAAAGTTCAACTTTTAATTTTTCTCTTTTTAAATACTCTTGATTTATGGATGTGATTTCAAGTTCCCCTCTATCTGAGGGTTTTACTTTCTTTGCAATACTTATCACATCATTATCATAAAAATATAGCCCCGTTACTGCAAAGTTTGATTTTGGATACTGAGGCTTTTCTTCTATAGATATAGCATTCATTTGTTTATCAAACTCAACTACTCCAAATCTATGAGCATCTTTAACCCCATATCCAAATACCATTGCACCCTCTTTAAGTCTTGTAGCATTTTTAAGTAAGGCTATAAATCCATCTCCGTAAAATATATTATCTCCAAGGATTAAGCATACATTATCATTTCCAATAAACTCCTCAGCTAATATAAACGCTTGAGCAAGTCCATCAGGTGATGGCTGAATCTTGTATTGTAATTCTATTCCCCAGTCACTCCCATCACCTAGTAATTCTTTAAATTTTTCTATATCTCGTGGCGTTGATATTATTAGTATTTCTTTTATACCTGCTAAGAGTAAAACTGATAATGGATAATGAATCATAGGCTTATCATATATAGGTAACAACTGTTTACTTATAGACTTCGTTATAGGATAAAGCCTTGTTCCGCTTCCCCCTGCTAATATTATTCCTTTCATTTTAACCATCCATTTATTGTTTTAACGACTTGTATTATCTCTTGTTTTGTATGAAAATAAGATATTGGTAAACTTAAAGTTGTGTCATGTATCTCTTGACTTATTGGATACTCTCCACTTATAAATTTTTGCATAGATTTTTGTTTATTTGGAGCAAGAGGATAATGAATTTCAGTTTTTATACCCTTGTCAAATAAGTATTTTTTTAAAGCATCTCTTTTGCGATGGCGTATGTTAAATATATGATATACATCAAAATAATCAGCATCAACTACTGGCATTATGAACTCCTTATCAAGGTGTTTGAGGTATATACTTGCTAGTTCTCTTTTATGATTTGTTATATCCTTTAATATTTTTAACTTTAGAGATAAAAATCCAGCCTGTATCTCATCAAGTCTTGAATTATATCCTATCTCATCATTATAATATTTTTTATTACTGCCATAGTTTCTAAGTGACTTAATCTTATCTTTGTACTTAACACTATCACATGTAATAGCTCCTCCGTCGCCTAATGCACCAAGATTTTTAGTAGGATAAAAACTAAAACATCCTATACCAAAACTACCGACTTTTTTATCTTTAAATTTTGCTCCATGGGCTTGGGCACAATCTTCTATAATCTCTAAATTGTATCTATCTGCGATAGTGAGTATTTTATCCATCTCACAAGCTTTACCATACAAATGCACAACTAAGATAGCTTTTGTCTTTTTTGTGATCGTTTTCTCAATTTGCGTAACATCAATATTATAAGTATTTATATTTGGCTCTACTAACACTGGCTTAAATCCATTTCTAATTATGGCTAAGATTGTAGCGATATATGTATTTGATGGTACTATTATCTCGCTATCTTTTGCAAACTTAAAAGCATCAATTGCAAGTATCAAGGCATCCAATCCTGATGCTACACCTACACAATAGTTTGCACCACAAAAGTGAGCAAATTCATCTTCAAACTTAGAAACTCTCTCTCCTAATATATACCAACCACTCTTTAAAAATGTATCAAAACTATCCTTATACCGATCAAAAAGTTTCTCATTTACTTTTTGTAAGTTCTCATACTCTATCATCAGTATCTCTCATCAATATAGTCATTTTTATCATAAAATTCAGATGCAAAAACTAAAAGCGTTGAATCTTTTGAAAACTTATCCATGGTATGCCAATCTTTTGCTTCTACTATTAAACATTTATTTGGATTATCTAATAAAAAAACATCTTCTTGCACTCCATCATTTACATACACCTCACAAGTTCCACCTAAAGATATAAGTGCTTGAATAGTTTTTTTATGTCTATGTCCACCTCTTTGATTCTTTACACCATAGATATAATAAACTCTTTTTATATCAAAAGGCAGTAGCTTTTCAAGCACACTTAAAACCCCTCTCTCATCTTTATATGTTGGTACATCTATCATATATGCCATCTATCTTCCTAACAGTTCTTTTTTTTGAAAAATATTATATGTGCCACTCATATATCTTTTTATTTTTCGCAAAGGTTCTTTCCAATAAAATGACTTGTTTTTTACAATTCCATTATAATCATTTATCTTATCAAATTTTTTAAGTTCTTGGGTCATATTTTGCAGGTGTTTCGTATAGGGAATGTATAATATCTCAATATCATTTTTATTTAACTTATATGTACCGAGTTCTATTTTAGAGTTTTGGAGTATTTTATAGTTATGAAAATGATAAAAAATTAGCTTAAAATTAGCATCACCTAAATCATACTGTTGAACATTCCAAGGGGCAACACCTCCTCCTAAGTTTTCTAGTACATGAACACCCTCAAATCTAGTAGTCCAATCATCAAGATATTTTTGATCACCAAATTTGCCATCTTCATTTCGTGCATAGCACCAGTCATTACAAGCATCTCTCCACCAATCTAATGCTTTCATACCGTTTTTATCATTTTTAAATGTCATAAACTGTACACAGTATATCCCACTTGTAGCACTTTGATCATACATAGGAGTATATCTATGCTCTGTTATCAAAACAGATTTTTCTTTCATTTCATCTATTAATACGGAGGGATTAGAGAAAAAATACAAATCTGCATCAAGATAAGTACAAGAAAATAAACTATAGGTTTCTATACAATATTTTATAATAGATGGTGTACAAGTCCAGCAATATTCCCCTGCACTTCTACTACTTTTAAGCTTTAATAACTCTTCATCTTCAAACTCTTCTAAAGATATTATTGTTACAAACTCTAAACTCAACTTATTAAGTAACTCATAACTTTTATCATCAAAAGCGAAAATATAAAGATGAAACTCCTCACTATATTTGTTAAGAGATTCATACATAGCTAGACCACGAGTAAGGTAATTGCTGTCAAATAAGGTGCAGTAGTTATATGATTTCATCTTATTATAGTTTCAACAATTTTATTTTTAGTTTATCAATATTCTTAAGTCTTATATCATTTGTTACTAATGTAGCATTATTTAACATTGTTGTTGCACAAATAATTGCATCTGGCAATTTTATTTTATGAGTCGATTTTAATTCAATAACCTTTTTTGATATTTTTTCATCAATATATATTATATTCAAAAATGAACAAAAATCTTCAATAAATTTCTTCTCTCTTTCTGACTCAAAGTTATACCCCAATACTTCCATATAAGTTATAACAGAAATAGCATATTCTTTATCATCATCAAAAATATCATCAAGACACAATAATTCTTTTGATAAATATATTATTGTGTTAGAATCTAAAAATATCATTACCATTCATCTCTTTGTTTATTTTGCCATGACATAGGATTATCTATACTTTTAAATATTTCTATATCTTTTGATTTAAATAATTGCTTAATACTTTGCTTTGTATTTTTAGATACTTGTTTTTCTTCTTTTATAACCAAACCTTTTAAATTTAAATTATTCAGTAAAAACATAATGTTTTGATAAATATTATCTTCTATTTTTAATTTTACAGTATGCATTTTTATTCCTTTTCACTTATTATACTTGATTTCATGTTTGAGGTAAATATACCAAGACAAAAGACTTCATACTATAGTACAGAAATACCTAGCTCTGCCATATTTATACATCTCTTACCTTTGTAGCTAAGACTATGTTGTCAAGATATAAATCATTGTTTTTAGGGAGTATTTTTGATAAGAGAAGACCAACGATATTCATAGGTGCGATTAAGAGTAAGTTAATCATCAAATTTATATATACATATTTAGTTAGAGTAACTTTATATATATAAGCATTAAGAAGTTGAAATACCACTTCTAAGCCATTGTTACTTCTTCTATGTTCAAGTACCTCAAATCCATTTTCACTCAAAATATACTTTAATCCAAATGAAGAATATCTAGCATAATCATAAGGTTGCTCATGTTCATCCCATACAAATGGCACACTTATAAGAAATTTTCCGCCCATTTTAGTAACTCTATTTATCTCTTTTAAAAACTCATTTGGATTAAATACATGTTCAAATACCTGATTTGATAAAATACTATCAAATTCTTTATCCCTACAAGGTATCGCTTTACCATCATACAATATATCAGCAAATTTATCTTGTCGCTTGGCTCCATCATCAATCTCTAATCCGATATACTCATCCACATTTGATATACTTTCATAAGGTTTTGTTCCGCATCCAATATCCAATAGTTTTCCATTTAAATGAGAGATTAACTCTGATACATTTTTATATAAACCTTTTCTAGCAAAGTAAAAAGGGTTTATAAATAGTCCAATAATTTTTGGATTAAATTGTTCTTTGATATAGAGTTGTTTTAATTTTTTAAACACTTATTTTCTCCATAATCATCCCTTTAAATTTATACTCATTATTTTGACCATCAAGAGCATCAAAATCTTCCAATACTCGATAATTTTTATTTTTAAAATACTCAATAAATATAGTTTCATTAAAAAATCTACAAGGATAACTAGCTTCATATATACTAGGAGGGACGATTTGAAGTGTTATTTTTTCATCTTTTTTGCTAAAGGGTGTTCTATCAATCAGTATATATTCAAAATCATTTTTTAAAATATCATCTAGTAATGTATAAGGTTCTTCTATATATTGAAGTACACTAGACAACAATAATAAGTTTGGATTTTCTTCTTTTAAACACGCATCTACATCATAAAAAAACTTCAACCTGTCATCTTCAAACTCTTTTTTACCAATATCTACAAAATGCTTTTGCTCTACTACATTCCAAGAAACACTCTGTATTTTATCTAAAAACTTTTTATTTTGATAATAACTACTTCCTAAACTACCCCCAAAATCGAGCACACTTAATTTGCCTTTTTTGAAAGAAGATAATAATAAAGCACTTAAAAGCTCCCATGAATACTGTGTTTCATCAAATAATACACTATCTCTTTCATAAACAGCTTCACCATTTTTAACCTTTAAAAGTGAGTTTTTTACAGTTTGTAAAATCTTATCTGTATCGTAACCTGTGGAGTCATTTTGTGCTTCTTGCCAAGTTTTATAGTCACCCTTCCAACCGTACTTATTTCTTTTTATACTTCTTAGAGTACTTAATATAATTGGTGGTATTAGTGGTTTTATAAATTGTTTCATTATTATATTCCTTCAAAAAGTTTAATTTGGTTTTTATTATAATTTGACACGGCCTTATTTTGATTTAATACATATTTTTGAATATTTTGTATGTAATCACTAATTTTATTTGATAAAAAATCAGAACTATCTAAATTAGAAAATCCCAACTTTTCATAATCACTCATAAAACTTCTGCGATTTGTAAAATTTAATATCAATCCTAATTTTCCTTGTTTTAAACAATCAATAAAAGCATTAGAATATTCACTTAAAAATAAGTCATTTTCCCTAATATCTTTATCTAATGTATTTTTTGAAACAGTTAAATTTTTGGAATTTATACTTTTAATATATTTTTTAATTCTTTTTATTGAATTTACACCTTCATGATGTGGATGAGACATTATCGGATGAATTCTAATTACAAATTTCAAATTAGGAAATTTATTTGATAATGTGATAAAACTCTCAATCAAAATATCAGTATCACTTCTGTTGATAAGGGCACTCCAGTCACCTGAATGATTCAGCATTAATAAAATTTTTTTTATTTGGGTAGTTGATGTTTTAAGAAATAGTTCTTTTTTAAAAAATGAAAATGGTTTTAATGAGCTTTTAGCAAATTTATCAAACCATTTTTTATCTATAAAGTCTCTTACTATAAATATACTATTTTGACGGAACATATCTAAATATGTTTTAGGCATATTACTTGGATTGTAGCCATCAATACAAATACAATACTTATTAGTATTATCATTTAATATAATATTAGCTAACTGATCATTATAATTATGAATTGTACTTATAAAATAATCTGCTTTTATTAGACCAATTTTAAGTAAAAAAACAAACAAAATATAGTTATAATTTGTTTCTGAAATTATAATATTTTTTTCGAAATTTAAGCGATTAATATCTCCTAGAAATAAGTATTTTTTATCATCTTGTATAATATATCTTATTTGAATATTTTTCTTTATTTTAAGGAAAATATTTTTTACTATTTGAAATCTAAATTTGTAATTAATCTCTTGAATATTTATATTTAATAAACTAGATAATTCTACTCCCCATATTTTATTCGATATCCCTAATCCGCTAATATGAAATATATTAGAAATATCATATTCTTTTAATATTTTTTCTTTGACAATCATATTTTTATATAATGTGCTTGTAATCATAAAAATTGAGTTGTTGAAATTGTTTTCAAGGAAAGTAGCACTAGCTTTAATATCACATTGCTCCATCTCTTCGTCATTTAAATAGTCCGAAAATATTTTAAAATATAAATTCTTATCAGTCGTATTGCTATTTATATATTTAATTTCATTATGAAATAATAGATTTGTAGATAAAATCAAAACATTTCTTTTTATATTAGAATTAATATTACTACATAAATTAAATAAACTTATATTTTGATTTATAACATACAATGTATCAATCTTTATATTGATATATTTCTCAACCATCTTTCGCTTCTTTTAATATCATCCAATGTGTGCACATCAAAACATTCATTTACAATAATTGGCTTTATATTATTTCCTAAAAAAGTCCATGGTTTTTGTCCATTTTCTGAATAAAGCGAATTTTTCATATTTAATACCCAAAAGTTATGTCCTAAAAAATAGCAAGGTTCAAGCTCTTGTCTATTTGTAGATACCTCAATGTCTTTAAAATCAAAAAATGTATCTAAACTTCCATTTTCATTTAATCGTTTAGCACGATAAGGATGATGATCTTGTTCTTGATAAACAGGAACTACTGCAGATATAGAATTGTCTTTTAAAATATCATTAATTCCTTTTTCTATCCATTCACTTTTTACTGTAGCAGAATTTGCTAAAAATACTATTAGAATATCTGGTATAATATTGTCATTTATTTTCATATACTCTACGGCATGTAAGATTGCATCAATATGTTTTGCAGTAGATGAAGCAAGTGATTTAGGCCTCAATATTTTTTTATAACCTAGATTAGCCGCAACATTTAAAATTTGATCATCATCACTGCTTATATAGAAATAATTGATTATATCTATTTTTTTTGCTGCATTTGCAGGATAACTAATAAGAGGTTTTCCTAAAACTGGCAAAATATTTTTATTTTCTAAGGTGTTATTTCCCCTACCTGTTAACAAAGCTACTATATTCATAGTAGCACTTTTTTTGCATAAATATACATATTTTTCATTCCTACTAATAGAGGTACTTTTACTTTCCAACCTAGTTTTACTAACTTACCTGAATCAGAAATAGACCCAAATTGATCTCCATCATGAGAGCCAATATTTATAACTTTAAAATCATCTTTTGGTTTATCATTTATCTCTAATATTAAATCTATCAATTGAGCGACTGTCGTAGCTTCTTGTGAACCAACATTGTAAATTGATAAATCTGTTTTTTCATCTATACCAAGGATTAATGCATTAACAACATCATCAATATATATAAAATCTCGATATCTAGAAAAAGACCCTGTGACTTTTATTTCATTTGACACAATAGATTGAGCCATAAAAATACTTGCCATACCTTGTCTGAGATTTAACATATCTTGACCAGGACCATACACATTAAACAATCTAAAAATTGTATTTTTAATGCCAAATTGATTGTACATATTTATATAATATTCTCCTGAAACCTTTGAAACACCATAATTAGACAAAGGTATTTGTTTATTATTTTCAGTAACTTTACCTTTGACATTACCATATGTTGCCATCGAGGAAGTAAATATTATTTTCTTTGCATTACATTCTCTAGCAAAATTGCAAATATTTAATGTCCCTTTGACATTTGTATCAACATCCAGTGTTGGTTCTACTTGAGATATAACACTTGATGTTTGAGCGGCGAGATGAAATATAAAATCATAACTCCTACCTTTTAATATACTGAAATTTTTATAATCAATAATATCTAAAATATATTTATCAAATTCATTGTGAATAGAAGAAAATTTATTTTTTAAATCAATAATTGTTATTTTATGGTTTAAAGTCAATAGCTTTTTTGCTAAAGCTGTACCTATAAATCCAGCTCCTCCTGTAATAAGAATATTATACATTTAATTCCTTTCTAAAATAAATTGAAATCATATCTTTAGCAATCAGATAATCATTTGGTTCCTTTATTTCAGTAGCAACAAAAGAATCAACTTCAAAAAAGTTTGTGTTTACTGTAATTAAATTTTTATTCTTTAATAAAATATTTTTATTTATAATGGAACAACCATTTGTAACAATATATACAGGCTCAATAC
>JADGEZ010000058.1 GCA_016744115.1 Sulfurimonas sp.
GAGAGTCATATCAGTGCTAATAATCTTAAAATACGAAGTGAGTTTTTAGACAATATAGCAAGTAAGATTACAGCACAAGGTGATGTAGATATAGAAGTTAAAAAAACACTTAAAAATACTGATGAGAGCCATATCAGTGCTAATAATCTTAAAATACGAAGTGAGTTTTTAGACAATATAGCAAGTAAGATTACAGCACAAGGTGATGTAGATATAGAAGTTAAAAAAACACTTAAAAATACTGATGAGAGCCATATCAGTGCTAATAATCTTAAAATACGAAGTGAGTTTTTAGACAATATAGCAAGTAAGATTACAGCACAAGGTGATGTAGATATTGAAGTTAAAAAAACACTTAAAAATACTGATGAGAGTCATATCAGTGCTAATAGCCTTAAAATACGAAGTGAACTTTTAGACAATATAGATAGTGATATCATTTCATATTCTAGGATGTATATAGACGCAAGCACACTTAACAATATTGAAGGGAATATCAATTCTAATGATACTCTACAAATTAAAGTAAAAACCCTAAATGGAGATAACTCAAATATTAATGCACATGGTCTTAATATCCAAGCACAAACGATTAGTGGTACTAATGTAAACATAAGTTCAACAAAATATTTAGAGATTAATGCTAGTGGCGATGTGAACTTTGAAAATTCTCAAATAGTAGCTAATAAACTTTTGCATATGAAAGCAAATAAATTAAACTTGATAAGAACACTTATATCTTCTACTGAAGATAGCCTTAGATTAAATCTTCATAATATTAATGCAAATACAAGCAAGCTAGAAGCTAATAAGGTAATATCAGTTAATACACGAATCCATCAAAATTATATTACATCAAACCTAAGAGCAAACGATATTAAGTTAATAACGCAAAACAGCATAATAGTAATGGATAAAACAAATCTTATAGCAAAAAAACTCTCTAGTGGAGGAAACATAGTAATTCAAACAGATAATCTTAACAATATTAATGGCTCTTTATTATACGGTGAAAACAATGTTAACCTTTATGTAAATAATCTGCTCAATAGCTATAGTCAAATAGTCGCACATAACTTATTAAACATGGATGTAAAAAATGAAGGACATAATTATTATGCTAAGTTATGGAGTTATAAAGATTTAAATTTAGTTGGAGCTGACTTTACTAGTACTCATGGAGAGATATTAGCAGGAAAAGAATTAAATATAAGACTTGTAGATTTTGGAATATTTCAAAGTTATCTTCAGTCTAATACGATGAATATTAGAAGTGTAGATTTAGATATTGAGGAGAGCCAACTACAGGCACAAAGTGTATTTACACTCAACAGTACAAGAGTAAAGGTATCTAAAAGTATTCTAAGTTCAAAACAAGAGATGTTTATCTCTGCAGTTGAGAGTTATATTCAAAACAACTCTCAGCTTCTAGGTACTTCTGGTATTACAATAGATGCCAAACTCTTTTCCCAAAATAACAATTCTTTAACCCATTCTTTAAATCAAGTAAATATCTCAGGTGAAGAATTTCTAAATAAAGATAGTCAAATTTCAAGTAATAATATCCATATAGATAGTCACAATCTTGTAAATGACAATGCTGGTATTCATGCAAAAACAAAGCAAATAATAAAGACCCAATCTCTTAGAAATAAGGCTGGTGTTATCCAAGCAGATGGAAGTCTAATCATGGAAAGTACTAATATCGTAAATGAAAATTCTGCTCTTATTCACGGCAATGAACTTCTAAGTATAAAAGCTGGGAGTCTTCAAAACAAAGGGACAAGTTTAATAAGTGCTATGAAAGATCTAGTTATGAATCTATTTAATTTTAGTAGTGATTCAAGTACAGTAGATGCTGGAAGTGTAGATATAACTACAGGGACGCTAAACGCACAAAATACAAAAATATCTTCTGATACAGAGTTAAATATAAGGGTACAAGAAAGCACAACTTTAAGAGATAGTAATTTGATTGCCAACAATGATTTAAATCTTAATGCTAAGAAGGTAAAATTTGACGATAGCGTAATGACGAGTAAACGCTTAAACATTAACTTGGATGTAGGAAAATTTGAATCACAAAATGGCTATATTGAATCAGCCAAAGATATAAATATTCAAGGCGGTAACTTTACTTTTAATCAGACTGTCCTTAAATCAACGGACATAAATTTTGATAATAAAAATGTATTGGTGAATGAGAGTAATTTATTATCATCGCAAACTATCAATATGAAGGCTGATGACTTAACTCAAAAAGAGGGTCAAATTTTAGCAAAAAATATAAACCTAGAGATTCAAAATACATCAAATTTTCAAGGGGGAATTCTTAAGTCAGAGAAGATGGTGATTAAATCTAAAAACTTAAACCAGAGTGATACCTCTTCTATTTTGGCGGATAAATTTTTAAATATGGATGTGACAAGTAAACTGCATCAAGAAGGTGAATCACGATTACTGAGTGAAAACACTTTAAAGATCCATAGCAATGTACATGAAATGAATAACTCATCAATAGCAGCAAAAATAAATTCAACAGTATCAAGTGATGTACTAAGATCTTATGGTGGACAGATAAACGCAGGATCTACTTTGCGTATGGATGTAATAGACTTTGATAATGTTGGAGGTTCTTTTACAAGCCTATCGGAAAATATATACATCAATGTAGAAAATCTTTTAGATAATACAGATGGAGAGATATTTATAGATGGAGACCTTACTCTTATAGCAGGTATTTTAGATAATAGTTATGGAACTTTTACAAGTGGAGAAACCTTAAGTGTAAAAGCTGATGAAATGTTCTTTGATAATTCAAATTTTTTAGCAGTTAAAGATTTGCGTCTTGAGGGAGGAATTGGAAATATAGATGTCGATACTCAAATTTTATCTTTAGGCTCTTTATTGATAGATTCTAAGAAAAGTATCGCTAATGAGGGACTGATTTTAGCTATAGGAAAAGGTCTTATTAAAACTAGCAAAGATTTAAACAATACAGGAACAATCTCCGTAAATTCTACTTTGGAAATTAGTGCAACAAACTTTTCTAATAGTGCAGGTGCTGGGATAATGAGTAAGAGTGATGCTAACTATACTATCTCAAACTCATTCAACAATGAAGGAAAAATCACTTCTACAAAAGACTTAATACTTCAAGCAACAGAGCTAGAAAATTCTGGATGGATAGGTGCAGACAAGGCACTCACAATAACTTCATCAGATTTAATAAACTATAAAACTCTTTATAGTGCTAAAGACATGTATCTATACACTAGTAATTCTCTCATAAATGAAGCAGGTTCAAATATATACTCAGGAGGTTCACTAGTAATAGCAGGAGATAAACAAAATGCTAAAACTAAAGAAATTCTAAATAAAGAGTTAGCTTCTATAGAGTCACTTGGAGATATGTCAATCTCAGCACAATCTCTTAGAAATGTGGGTACTGCAAAGCTGGATTATTTTATACAATATACTAATTTAGCTACAGGTAGGTTAACTTCTGTAAAAGCAACATCAAATACTGATACTAAGGCTGAAGGTATTTCAGCCCTTGGTGATTTTAAGCTTGATTCGACAGCAGGTTCTAATTCCAGTTCAGGTCGTGCAGCATATAATTATAGATCTAGCGTTAAATATCACTTAAAAAAATTGTCACAATCTATATATGATGAAAATCATCAAGAGATTGATAATTATAACTTAGAATTTGACATAGTAAAATTAGAAGCAAAAAACAATAGTACAACTAATTTTGCAACTATATCAGGTTCGAATCTTACTCTTAATGTGGATAATATATTAAATGAAAATGCGAAAATCTTAGCAAGGGGAAATATGGAAATAAATGCAAAGGAATTGAAAAATGACACCTCTTACGAGAAAGTAAATTTAGGATATATCAGCTATTATCTAAGAGGTATAAAAGATATGAAAAGTGGGCATAGAGAGAGGTATAGAGCGAGATACAAGGGTTTTAACCAAAAAGAAGACATTAAAATAGTGAGTGCTAATTCATTTATTGTCGCAGGTGATCATATTTCTGGGAATATAGGTGGTAATCTAATTAATGCTAACTATACAAAAGAGAACAACTTTGAGTTTAAAGGAGGAAACTATACTAATGCCACTGGTATAAGTAGAGTTCAAAGTGATACTACTACTACTGATGATACATTCCTCGAAATAGAAAAAATAAGTGTTACTGTCTCCACTACGGAGGTTCAAAAACAAAACCAGGATTTAGCAAACTTAAAAGGAAATAGTGATTTAAAAAATATAGAGCCAGATATACAGCTGGGGAGAAATATAAAAGCACTTTTTGAATTTGGAGATAGCGCTAAGTTTAAAGCAAAAGAGTTAAGTCCTCTTGCTCAGTCTATAATAAAAAGAGCTCAAGAACGAAATCCATCAGCATTTCAAGAACAGCAAAATATAAAAAACAAAAAAGAAGATGTCTCTTATGAGCTGTTTACTAATGGAGATTTCAGTGTGATAGAGATCAATGTACTAGCAAATCTACAAACAAAGTATGCATCTTCAAAAAGTATACTTAAAAGCATTGGCTACAATCGAGAAAATGGGATAAGACTTTTAGGAGATGGAGCATATGAAACAAAACTAGTCAGAGATGCAGTTATAACAAGAACTGGAAAACGCTTCATAAATGGAGTACAAAGTGACTTCCAACAGTACCAAATACTTATGAAAAATGGGCTAAACTTTGCAAAAAGTATAGGACTTCGTATAGGGATTGCTCCAACTAAAAATCAACTTAATGCTCTCAATAAAGATATAGTATGGTTGGTTCAAACACAAGTAAATGGAGAAAAGGTTCTTGTTCCAAAAGTATACTTTGCAAAAGGTACCAAACTAGCCTCAAGCCAGGGAGCTACTATTTCAGCTAATAGTGTAGACCTAATCGTAGATGGTACATTTGGAAACTCAGGAAAAATCCTAGCAAATGAAACCATGCGTGTAAAAGCACAAAAGATAATAAACGCACAAGGAACTATAAGCTCAGGAACTACCATGGAACTTGCAACAATGGGAGATATAGTAAACCTCTCAGGAACTATAGAAGGTGGCTCTGTAGGTTTAACAAGTACTAATGGAAGTATAATAAATGAAACTGTATCCCGCAAAGTAGATGTAACTAGCGAATCAGGGACAGGTCACTACACCATTGTCGAAAAAACAGCCTATATAGATTCAAGAGATGGCAATACAATACTAAACGCAAATCAAGACATACTTAACACTGGTGCACAGATTGTAGCTAACAATGGAAATATTGGACTCATTACACAAGAGGGAAATATAACAGTTAAAGCTCTTAAAATACAAGAAGGTCATAACTTTAAAAGTGCTAGAAACTTTGATAAAAAACAACTTGTGACACACTTAAAAAGTGAAATAAGTGCACTTGATGGAAGTATCATCATGCAAAGTGCAGGAGGTATCGAACTTGAAGCAGCCCTACTTAAAGCAAAGAATACAGTATCTTTAAATGCAGTAAATGATATAGATATGACAGCAGTAAATGATGTAGATTATAGAGATATACAAACATACACTAAAAAGAGTTTTGGAAGAAGTAAAACAAGAAGAGATATGAGCTATAAAGAAACTGTACAAGGTACATCTATAGATGCTTC
>JADGEZ010000001.1:0-80776 GCA_016744115.1 Sulfurimonas sp.
TGTATATTTGAATTATGTTGAAAATGTAGCATAAAGTAACAGCTAAATGGGGAAATAAATAAGTTGTTTTAATAGTCTTGCTTTTTTAGTCCATTATAACCCTCTCATTTTCTATTGTTATTTTAGCTTTTTTAGAATAATGATTTAGAAAATGTTGTTTGATTCTTTTGGGGTAGTATAATATGGGATTAACCTAATTATACTTCGGGGATAGAGTTCTTTAATATACTTTTCATGGCATAATTGATATAATTTGCGAATTTCATAAATAATCTTTAGTCCCTGTATTTATTGGAATCTATGTGCGAAAGTTGAATAATTTAAAAATAGATGGATAATCCTTGAAAAGAAAAATTAATGCGATTAGTTTTACACCTAAATATGATGAGCTAGAAGATAGAGTAAGAATTTCGATAAATTATGATGATCTTCATAATAGAATAGATTTTATGATGACGAGAGCTTTTGTAATAAGACTTTTTCCTACAGTAGGTGATTATATGCTTGAATTTTATAATCTTAATTTAGTAGTTCCAACAAAAACTCACACAAACAATAATGTTGAAAAAATCATAAAAGATACAAATAGCACTTCTAGGACTGATGGGACAAACTTAGAACTTTACAAGCAAGAGGATGAACTTTTGATAGAAGTAAAATTTTCTTACAATAGAGAAACAAAAATGAGTATAGTGCAGTTTCATTCAAAAAATTCTGAAGTGACTTCACGTTTAGATGAAAATGCTATGAAACAAGTTTTCACCATAATAAAATCAGCCATACCATTTTTTTCTTGGGGAATTTCACACAATATATGAGTACAATAAGCGTATCAACATTAAATGAACAAATAAAAGGTTTACTAGAAACTACTTTTAGTCGAGTCTTAGTTGAGGGGGAACTCTCTCGCATCACTTTTCACAACAGTGGACATATATATTTTAGCCTTAAAGACAATTCTTCAACACTCAAAGCAGTAATGTTTCGAGGCAATGCTTCAAAATTAAAGTTTCAACTTGCAGAAGGTCAAAAAGTCATTTTAGATGGGGCGATAACTCTTTATAAACCTCGTGGAGAGTATCAGATAAATTGTTTTAGTATCGAACCATCAGGGCAAGGTACTTTGGCTTTAGCCTACGAACAACTAAAAGATAAACTCTCCTCTAAAGGCTACTTTGAGCAAAGCAGAAAAAAAGAACTTCCAAAATTTCCATCTCGTATAGCCCTCATAACTTCTGCTACTGGGGCAGCACTTCAAGATATGCTAAGAGTTGCAAATTCTCGTTATAGAGCCTTGGAGATAGATATTTATGATGTTTTGGTTCAAGGTGACAGAGCATCTGGAGCTATTGCTAATGCTATTGATATGGCTGATTCAAGGGGCTATGATATTGCGATAATTACTCGTGGTGGTGGAAGTAAAGAGGACTTATGGGCTTTTAATGAGGAGATAGTAGCAGATGCTATCTTTAGGGCAAAAATTCCCATAATCTCAGCTGTTGGACATGAAATAGATTACTTAATAAGTGATTTTGTTGCAGATGTGAGAGCTGCAACGCCAAGTAATGCAATGGAGATTTGTTTACCTGATACGCATGAGCTGTATCAATATCTTGATGTAATAGAACAACAGATGAGTCATATAGTTTCGCAAAAAGTATTTACGAAAAAACAAGAACTAGAACACTTACATAAGTCCTACTCTCAACATTCAATCCAAAAACAATTAACACAAAAATTCATACAAGTAAAGCAATTGCAAGAACAATTTTCTCAAAACATCTCTTTGAAGATAAAAACATCAAGTAATGAACTCTGCAACATTAAAGCTAGGTATCCGTATGTGGGGCAAACTATTTTTTCAAACAAACAAAATAAACTCAATAACACTCTAAAAATGCTAGAATCAAACAATCCAAAGTTAAAATCAAAAAGTGGCTTTGCTCAAATATCACAAGATAATAAAGTAATGGATCTCAAAGACTTAAATCTTGATGATAATTTTATGCTTCAAAGTGATAAAGTCTATATATCCGCAAAAGTTACAAAAAGGGAAGAAATATGAGTTATCCAAAATTTTATGATAGCATTGAAACTATCAAAGTAAAAGACCCACTTTCAAAGGCATTAGGCACATTTGACAATGGAGAGTATGAGTTTAAATATATAGATATAGTGAAATCTGCTGGGCATAGTTGTCCTACTGTTGCAGGAGCATATATCAGTACTTTAGAGGGGTTAAAAGCCTTGTATCCAAACGAGAGAGTCATTCGAGGAGATGTTAAAGTAGAGTTTGGAGATTCTTTAGAAGATGGGGTTGCTGGGGTGATTGCAAATGTTATCTCGCAAATTACTGGGGCAACAGATAGAAGTGGATTTAAAGGTTTACAGGGTAAGTTTGCTAGACATTCTTTGATGTATTTTAACAGCGACACAAAGTCATCAGTAAGATTTACAAGACTAGATACAAAAAAATGCGTAGAAGTGACTTACAATCCATCAAGCGTAGCAGCAAATCCTGATACTCAAATTTTAATGCAAAAAATAGCACAAGGAAGTGCTAATGATGATGAAGTTAAAGAGTTCGGTGTTTTATGGCAAGACAGAGTAAAAAGAATTTTTGAAAATTTAGACGAGCTTGTTAGAGTAGAAGCCTATTAGACTTAGACATTAAAATATAATTTTTGATGCTAATTGCTTTGGTAAAAGGTTTAAAGATTCTTCTACTAATTGAGTATTGCCATGTGTGATAAATTCATCCTCATATTCAAAACTAATTACTGAAATTTTTATTATTTCATTTTCTGCCAAAAATTCTAAGATTGCTGATCCAACGCCACCCATCTTAGCACTATCAGAAAATATATACCACTTTTTGTGTTTTTTACTCATTTGTAAAAGCATCTCTTTATCTAAGGGTTTAACAAACCTTAAATCCAAAATACTTACATCTTTATCTAATAGTTTCGCTGTTTCATAAGCACGCCCTACTCCATTACCGTAACCTATAAAAAGAATATCGCTATTATTAGAGCGTAATAATTGGGATTTACCTAGTTTAAATCCTATTGATTCGGGTAAGCTTGTAGCCGTAAATGATCCTCTTGGATAACGCAAAGAACATGGATGTTGATACTCCGAGGCAAAAGCCATAGCCTGATGAAATGATTTTTCATCCCTTGGAGCGAAAAGTGTCATATTTGGTATCGCTCTTAAAAAAGAGATATCAAAAACACCCTGATGTGTTTCTCCATCTTCTCCAACTATCCCTGCACGATCGAGGGCAAATACAACTGCTAAATCCATTAAACAAGTGTCATGTATTACTTGATCATAGCCACGTTGTAGGAATGTTGAATATATCGTACAAAATGGTTTAAAACCCTCTTTAGCTAAGGCTGACATAGAAGTCACTGCATGCTGTTCAGCGATTGCTACATCCCAAAATCTATCAGGATATAATTCTATCAAATCACTTAAACCTGTCCCACTTGGCATGGCGGCCGTAGCCCCCACAATTTTTTCATTTTTTTGAGCTAGGTGTATTAAGGCTTCTGTATAAATTTGTGTTGCAGTTTTTGAAGAAGATTTTTTAGAACTTGTTCCACTTTCTAAATCAAAAGGGCTAACTCCATGCCATTTTTCCTCTTTACCCTCAGCAATTTCGTAGCCTTTACCTTTGAGAGTTTGACAATGCACGATAACAGGCTTACCCATCCCTCGAGCGAGTTCTAAGGTATCTATCAAAAATTTTAGATTGTGTCCATCTATGGGTCCAATATAATCAATCCCCATCTCTTCAAATAAAAGTCCAGGAGTGATTAATTTCAATCCCTCTTCAAATCTTTTTGCTAAATAGTGTGCACCCTCGCCAAAGTTATCTACAAAATTTTCAGTATGTTTTTTAAACTTTTGATAAAATGGTCCAGCCATCACCGAGCTTAAAACTCGACTTATTGCACCTATGGGTTTTGCTATACTCATCTCGTTGTCATTAAGTATAATTATCATAGGATACTTTCTATCGCCTAATTCATTTAGCGCCTCATAAACCATACCAGCAGTCATAGAACCATCACCAATCATAACGACAGGTATTCTTGAGTTTTCTTCCTTTTTAAGTGCTATAGCTTTAGCAGCTCCTACTCCTAAAGATATAGAAGTAGAACTATGCCCTGCCACAAAATAATCATCAGTACTCTCACTTGGTTTTGTATATCCACAAAGACCATTAAACTGGCGTAAAGTATCAAACTCTTCCCATCTACCAGTAAGGAGTTTATGGGCGTAGGACTGATGCGATACATCAAAAATAAAGGGATCTTTTTGAGAATCAAATACTTTGTGCATAGCTACTATAAGTTCTGTAGCACCAAGAGTTGAGCTTAAATGTCCACCATTTTTACTTACCACTCTTAAGATTTCTTCTCTAATATCACTACATACTATTTCTAGTTCTTTTCTATTCTTTTCTTTTATATTTATTTTATTCACTTAGGGCTGCTCTCTTTACTCTTTGAAATCTTTTTGATATTTGTGAGTCAATATTTCCTGCATCACTAATGGCTATTACCCCACCCTCACTTACTGCCTTGTCTGAAACTACATCTATATGACTTAACAATCCAACATGTTCAGATATTGCTCCATGATCTTTAGGGTTCACTTTAAGTACTATCTTTGATGCACTTTGTAGTTCTAAAATAAGAGAATCGCCTAACTTTTTAGCAATATCATTCGAATTTTGTGAAAGTTCAATGTTTATAACTTCTTGGGATATATCAACAGCAGCAGATACTAATTCACTTTTTATATTTTCTAAAGCAGTTTCATAATCTTTTGCAGCATTTTCTAATGTACTTACTGAAATTGAAAATTGTTCAATTCCTTTTAATAAATCACCTTTAGAATCTTCAGTCACTTTTAAAATACCAGCCTCAAGGCCTTGGGAAAAAGAGTCTTCTTTTGTTTTTTCTAAGTCTAATAAATACTCTTGCTCACGAGATTCTAATTTCATTTGTAATTTAATAAAATTTGAACTCATCTCATCTGTTTTTTTCATAAGTGATTCAATGAGAGCCTCTTTAGAATTTCTACTCATTGAAGAAGAGTCTATTTCATTATCATCACTAGGATTTTGATTTTCTTCTGCTATAAAACTTTCTTTTTCTAAAGATGACTCATCACTTATCAAAGAAGATGTTACTTCATCATCGAAATTATTTGGTAAAACTCTAAAATTATATTTTGTAATCGAATGTTCATTAATCTTTTGAGTACTTATCAATGTAGCCATAATTAATCAATCATCTCTTCTGTTGAGCCCATTTGTATTGTACCAGCTTCTGCAAGTCCATTTACAGTTTCAACAATTTTTCTTTGAGCAGTTTCAACATCTTTCATTTTAACCGCACCAAGGAACTGCATCTCTTCTTCAAATGCTTCTCTCGCCCTCTCACTCATTGCCGAGAAAAATTTCTCTTTTAATTCTGCTGGAGAAGATTTAAGTGCGAGCATCAATTCCCCTTTATCAACAGCCTTTAGTGTTTCAGTAATTGCAGCTTTATCCAGCCATACCATGTCATCAAATGTAAACATCATCTCTTTAATCTGTGTAGCTAAACCCTCATCAACCTGTTCTATCGTGGCAAGAGTTGCCTTAGATGATTTTGCACCAAGACGGTTGAAAATATCTGCAACTGCACGAGTCCCACCAACCTCAACCTTATAAGAGGCAAGTGATTCCAGTTTCGATTCTAATACAGCAGATACTCTTTTAATAACTGAGGGTGAAATATCACCAAGTCTTGCCATTCTCATAGCTACTTCACTTCGCAGTTCATCAGGAAAGAACTGTAAGGTATCAGCAGCTTCTGTAGCATCCATATGTGCTAAGATAAGAGCTATCGTTTGGGGATGTTCATGAGTAATGAAATCTGATAATTGCTGGGGTTTAATCTTAGAGAGGTATGCAAAGTTTTGTATATTTTGCATGCTTTTAGAAAGTTTATCTAAAATCTTCTTTGCCTCTTCTGGACCTAGCGTTCTGTATAAAAGCTCTCTTGCATACTCCATACCACCTGAAGTGATAAATTGTCCCGATTGAAAAATAGCATGAAATTCTTCAAGTATTGCAGTTGCTACCGCCTTATCTATGGTTCTATTTGCTACAATATATTTAGATACTTCTGTGATTGATTCAATATTCATATTTGAAAAAATATCGGCTGTCACCTCTTCACCTAATTGTAATAATAATATAGCAATTTTTTCAGCCATACTCATCTCATCAAAGGTTGCCTGTTGTGTTGTTGAGAGAGCCATCTATTATCCTTTATCCATTGCGGTAGCTTCTTCGGTTAATAATGCTTGAAGTAGTGCTGAAATTTCTTCTGGTGCATCTTCAGCCATAGTTCTAACTTTTTCTAAGAGTACATCGTGTTTGAGTTCATCTTCATTAAAATCACCCTCAATATTAAGTTGTGCTTCAACTTTTTTACGCATTTCTTGAACTTTTTCTATTAAATCATCGTCTTCATCATCACCTAAATCAAGCTTAGGAGCTTCAAGGTCTTCTGCATCTTTTGATACTTCAAGCATTCTAGCTGAAAAAGGTAAAATAACTTTTTTATATACAATAAGAAGAAGTACAATTACAAATAAATATTTAAATAATCCAGAAAAAGGTGTTAAATAAGTTTCAAAAAATGTTACTGCCTGGGTCATCCCATCTCTAGTAGATTCTCTATTATCTCTTTTAAATTGAAGATTTTTTACGCTAATTATATCGCCTCTAGCTATATCAATACCGATAGATTGACTAGCTAATGAGGATAAGGCAGCTAAATCAGTATCCACTAGTGCCTCATACTCTAGTTTATCTGTTGATGCACCCTCATCATTTAACCTAATATTATATTTTCCATCTACAATTACTGCTGCAGTAATTCTCTTAATACGAGCAAATTGTGATTTCTTAGTAGAAACTGTTTTACCAATTTCATAATTAGTTGTTCCCATATTTTTTTCATATTTTTCATTTGGGATATTATCTTTTAAACCTTGAACTGGTCCAATATTGCTTACAGCCCCAGGAACTCCACCAACTACCTCAGAAGAACCACCTTCTCGTTTTTCTTCACTTATTTGCTCACTTCTAACTACATTTTCTGGATCAAAAGTCTCAGAAGTTGAATTTTTGATAGAAAAGTCATATTCAATTGTTACCTGAGCAATAACCTTTTCCTTACCACCAACAAAAGGAGAAATTATTTTAATGATTTTTTTTTGTCTTTTTTTCTCTTCTTTTGTTTTGTATCTTTGTTGCACTATTGAGAGTTCACCCATTTGAGCCATCTCCTCTTCGTCACCGAGCGTTACACCATCGGAGTCAATCAACATAACATTATCTGGTGTTAGCTTTGGTACTGATGCTGCTACAAGGTTTTTAATTCCTCTAATCTGTTTGGCAGATAACTTTTTTCCCTCAACAATACTCACCATAATAGATGCCGTAGGAGGAGTCTCTTTTGAAACAAATAAAGTCTCTTTTGGAAGGGCTAAACTAACCGATGCCTTTTCTATTGGAATAAGAGCATTTATAGTGCGAGAAAGTTCTCCTTCTAAAGCACGAAGATGCTTAATCTTTTGATCAAAACTAGTTGCTCCAAATTCTTGATTATCAAACAGTTCAAAACCTACACCACCATTTTTTGGAATGCCCAAAGAAGATATAACTATTCTTTGCTTATAAACTACATCTTTTGGAACTTTTATGACATTGTTTGCTAAGAGTTCATAAGGAATTTCATCTTTTTCTAACTGCTCTACTACCTTAGCAGCATCAGAAGCACTTAGCGAATCAAAGAGTACTTCATATTTTTCTTTTGTATTTTTATTAGCCGTAAAAACAACTAATAAAACTAAAAATGCAATAATTCCCATAATCGCAGCAGCAACAATAACCCGTTGTTGCTTACTTAGGTTTGTATAAAGAACAGATAGTTGTGAAAAAAGTGCTTTAAAATCCATTCAATTCTCGTTTTATAGTAACTTTAAAAATAATTCAAAAAATTTAGTATTTTGCTCAGTTGTTCCTACTGTCACTCTAATAGCATTCATGTTATAGCCACTCAAGTCTCTTACTATCATCCCTCTTTGCAAAAGTTCTTTACTGATTTTTGTTGAATTTTGATTTTCTTTTAAACACAATGTTACAAAATTTGTATAACTATTAATTATACTTATATTTTCTTTTTTTGTCATCTCTACATATCGTTTCATCTCTTTGAAATTTCGAGAAACACTATCGTTTACAAACTCTTCATCTGCTAAGGCTACACTTGCAGCTTCAAGAGAGAGAGTTGTTACATTAAATGGAGGGCGTAGTTTATATAACTCTTTGATGATTTTTGAGTCCGCTATTCCGTAGCCTACTCTCATACCACCAAGTCCATAGGCTTTTGAAAATGTCCCTAAATAAATAACATTTTCATATTTTTCAAGAATTTTTTTAGGCTCAATTTTTTTACGAGTATCTTTAGCTTGGCAATATTCCATGTAAGCACCATCGACAACCACTAAAGTATCCTTATCTATCTTTTCTAAAAATTCAAACATATCTTGAGTGTCTATGGCATCACCCGTTGGATTGTTTGGTGTACAAAGAAAAATCACATCTGGCTTTTCTTTTTTATAAAGTGTATAAAATTCTTCTAAATCATGATGTTGTGAAGATGTTCTAACAATCTCAGCTCCAACATGCTTTGCATAAATTTCATACATTGCAAAAGTTACACTATTAATCAAAATCTTAGAATTACAATTTGCTTTTGCGTGCATCAAAAACTCTATCACTTGATCACTTCCCGAACCTATGATAATATTTTCATCTTTAACTTCAAATCTTTTACTCAAACCTGTTTTTAGTTTTGTCATTGAGTCATCAGGATACATAGCCATATTTGTAACAATATCTACAACTGCATTTTGAACCTTTTTTGAACAGCCATAAGGATTTTCATTTGAGGCTAATTTGATAATATCTTTAGCTTCTATGCCAAACTCCCTTACAACAAGTTCGATAGGCTTACCTGCTTCATAAGTTTTTACATTTTCTAGTTTTTTATTAAAGTTCAATTTTAGTCCTTACCCTTTACATAACTTCCAAGCCAAGTAACTTCACCCTCATGTTTTGCTAAAACTCTTTGTATTGCCATATCATCTATATGACCATAAAAGTCTATATAAAACCAGTAACCAAAGCCACTTTTATCTTTTGAAGGACGAGATTCAATCTTTGAGAGATTAATATTTTCTTCATCAAAGTCTTGTAAGAAATGAACCAAAGAACCAGCTTCTCTTGCATCATGGAGTTTTACTAAAATGGATGTTTTATCATCTTCGCTTTGTTCATTCTTAAAATCACTTAGTATGATAAAACGAGTTAAACTATCATGATCATCTTCGATATTTTCAAACATAGTTGGAAGACCGTAAAGCTTTGCTGCTATATGAGAACATATGGCTGCTGCACTAGGATCTTCTGCTGCAAGAATTGCCGCCTTTGCAGTTGAATCCACAGGAATCTGCTCAATATTTATAAACCCATGTTCTTGTAAAAACTCTCTACACTGTCCAAAACCCTTATCTTTTGAATATATCTTTGTAATATCTTCAAGCCTTTTAGCCTTTGTAGCAAAAGAAGCATGAATTGGCATATATAATTCAGCTACTATTTTTACGCTAGACTTAGAGAGTAAATCAAGGGTTTCTCCAACTACTCCATCCTTCGAGTTTTCAATTGGTACTACACCAAATTTTGCACGACCAGACTCTACTGTTTTAAAAACAGAATGAATAGAACTTAGTGAAATATAATCACTCATCGCTCCAAAACGATTTTCTGCTGCTTGATGGGTAAATGTTCCCTCAGGTCCAAGGTATGCTATCTTTTCTGGTAGTTCTAAATTACGAGACACTGCAAATACTTCTAAAAATATAGCTTCAATCGCCTTATCTTGTAAAAGTCCATGAACACTTTTACTTTGTTTTGATAAACGCTCAATAATTGCTTTTTCTCTTTCAGGTCTGTAAATAGCTCCACCTGTATCACTCTTTATCTCGCCCACTCTTTGAACCACTTTCATTCTTTTGTTTAAAAGTTCTAATATTTCGTTATCAACGGCATCTATCGCTACTCGACAATCATCTAATGTTTTCATATCTGCTCCATCATCTCTTGTATATCAGCATATACAAAATCTGGTTTTAATCTCTCTTGTAAAAAAGGTACTATCTCTTCTTGTGTTTTATACTTGCCGCTTCTAACAAAAACTGTTTTCATTCCAAGCTCTTTTGCTCCGCCTAAGTCACCCTTTACATCATCACTTATCATCGTAATATCTGTAAATTTTACTCTTTTGTTTTCTTCTTGTATCATCTCTAAAGCTTCTTTATAAAAGGCATCACTAGGCTTGCCAACAACCGTATAATTCACACTTGTGGCAAATTCTAAAAGCTTTAAAACTGCTCCAAGACCTGGGTATCTTTTGTTATTTTTAGCATAAATAGATGTTTCGTGCATACCAACCAATGATGCACCCCCTAGCAAAAAGTCTATCATTTTAGCATATTCATCCGCTAAAAAATCTTCTTTTATCGCTACTAAAACGCTTTGAGGTTTTTCATAATCTAAAGTATAGCCCATTTGAAGCAATGTATCTAAAAATTCTTTTGAACCATAAGCAGCCACTGAGTTTTTTGCAACTTTATATTCTAATAACATTAAAGGATCAAGATAATTTTTATAAGAAAAGTTAAAACCTTGATTTTGTAAAAATTGATAAAATTTTCTACTCTCCTTTTTTGTGTTGTTTGTCACAATCATATAGGGAATTTTTTTTGTATTTAAGTTATCAATAAACTCTATCGCACCGCAAATTGGTGTTTTATCAATATCGCTAATAAGAGTACCTTGAACATCTATAAAATACATTTTAATCCAAAAATTCTTTTTCGAGGGCGATTAAATCATCAAATGTTTCTCGTTTTCTGATAAGTCTTGCCTCGCCATTTTCAAGTGCTACTTCTGCACTTCTTCCTCGTGTATTATAGTTACTTCCCATACCAAAACCATACGCACCAGCACTATGAACTACTACTAAATCATTATGAGAGAGTTCAGGCAGAGGATAATCTTTTGCAAAAAAATCACCACTCTCACACACTGGTCCAACAATATCAACAGCACGAACATCAGATTTAGAGTCTGTCACCGCTTCTATCTTGTGATAAGCACTATACAAGGCTGGACGGAGTAGATCATTCATAGCCCCATCAATGACTAAAAATTTCTTTTCGCCATTTTGTTTTTCATATAAAACTTTTGACACAAAATATCCAGCATTTGCCGTTAAAAATCTGCCTGGTTCACAAATAACTGTTAAGTCTAAACCTTTTAAAGTAGCCAAAATTGCCTGTGCGTACTCATAAGTATCTATAAGGTTTTCATCCTTATATTTGATGCCAAGCCCACCACCGACATCAAAAAACTTCAGTTGTATCTTAAGATTTTGCAATGAACGAACTAAATCAGCTACTATCTCAGCGGACTCATAAATGGGTTTTAATTCTGTTAGTTGAGACCCTATATGAAAATGAATACCAACTGGATTTAAGTTTTGAGAGTTATTTGCTTTGATATACATTCTTTTTGCAGTACCTAAATCAACTCCAAACTTGTTATCGTGTAATCCTGTAGAGATATATGGATGTGTTTGTGGGTCAATGTTTGGATTTACTCTAATGCTAATACGACAAGTTGTATCTAAGTCTTTTGCGATTATCTCTACACGACTTAGTTCAGCTTCACTCTCGACATTGATATAAAGAATATCTTTTTCTATCGCTTGGCGAATCTCATCATCTGTTTTCCCAACACCTGAAAAAATAATTTTATATGCTGGAATCCCTGCTAAAAATGCACGGTGAACTTCACCTATGGAAACACAATCAGCACCACTTCCAAGTTTTGCAAAATGTCTAATCACACTAAGATTTGAATTTGCTTTTACTGCATAACAAAGGATTGATTTTCTAGCTTTAAAGGCATCTTTTAACTCTGTGTATTGAGAGGACATATAATCTAAATCATATATATAAAGCGGTGTTTTATACTCACTTACTAATTTTTTAAAATCAATCATAAAAATCCTAAATATATTTTTAATGATTTTATCCAAAAAGTGCTTATGTTTTTGTTATGGTAAAACTATGTGACTAAATGGATATATAAAAATCTATTTTCTTAAATCTTTGATTTCTTGTATTGATAATCCTATTTTAGTAGATATAGTTTCGTTATCAAGAATATCTAATAAGTTTTTAGCTATATTTAACTTTTCTTTAAGTTTTCCTTGTTCAAGACCCTGCTTCATCCCCTGCTTCATCCCTTTTTCGGTTGCTGTATCAAGAGCGTTTTTATCATCTGCTTGTTTTAAATCCATGGAATCATAATAATCTAACTCTTTTTTATTCCATGAATACTTATTTGCTATTTCAAAGGCTTGTTTAAATTCTTTTATATTTTCATACTCTTTTGGGATTAGGTCAAAGTTTGAGGCGTTGTTTATGAAGTATATCCATTTGTCTATAGTGGAGTTTAAGTCTTCTAGTTTTGTATCGAACTTTTTGAGTTCTACAAAAGTAAACTCAAAATCTTTTAGATCTTGCGTCGTTGTTTCTTGGTTAATGATGAGGTGTCTTGATATATAGCTTTTGTTTTCAAACATATTAAAGTTAAGTATAGCTATATAATAAACTTTTTTAAGGTTTTTTAGTTCTTCACCTTTTTGTATTTGAGATACATACGCTTTAGAAGTGTAGTACAAACTTCTTTTATCAAAATCACTCAAATCTTTTTTTTGCATCTCAACTATAAATTTATCACCATTTTGATTAGTAGCTTTAATATCTAGTATAGTTTCTTTGAGTTCTTTTATGTCTGGGAGTTGATAAGGATTATCTAAAGTTACTGCTACTATAGTTTTTCCATCTTTAAAATCTAAAACACTATTTAAAAACGATATTAATATCTCTTTTTTATTTTCATTTCCAAATATTTTTTTAAAGGCTAAGTCATTTTTAGGATCTACAAATTTCATTGTTTGCCTTGATTTGTTTTCTTTTATTATAGCTTAGTTTTATGAATTTATTTTTCTAGTCATTGAGTGCTTGACACGGAATCTTATTGTGTTTGATTGTGTGACTAGACTCCCAGTCAAGCTGAGAGTGACGGTATATCAAGCTAATGGTGAAGTATTTGAACTTTTTATACAAAAAATATTTTTACATTTTTATACAACATTTAATTCTGCTTCTAGTCTTAAGATAGACTATAAAGATATGGCACTTACTTTAGTGAAGTCTAAAGGGCTTCATTTAAAAGAGTCATTTGGAGAAGATGAAAAAGGATCATTTTTAAGATACTCCTTGATGACTCTATCCTCATAGATGAAAGTGCTACACTTATAAATAGCCTTCGTAAAAAAGTATACAAAAATCTTTTTTATTATTTACTAGATTTAGATAATGAAGTTAGTTTGGATAAAGAGAAAGCTTATGAGAGAGTTGAGGGTTTGAGGGAATAGTCAATGATTTAAAATCTAATTTTCAAACCAGTCATATTAATCTATCAAACTGCATAACTTAAGTAAGAGGACATAAATAACTTATATACTAGAGCCACTTGCATATTCCCACAAAAGCAGCTAATTTATTTTTTAATTTCTAAAAAAGTCAAATCATCTAGTATAAGATGACTGTTAAGAAATACTAACTTCTTTCTTTAATTAAATTTACAAGTAGCTCAGCTATATAAAATTTAAAGAGAATAAAAGATATAATTCATTCAATTAATTAATCAAAAGGCAATAAATATGACAGATGTAAATGAGTTAGAATTAGCAAAAGATGAGAACACAGCAGTGGATGTTTTACATGCATTAGCGGGAAGTGCTAAAGAAGATATTAGAAAAAAACTTGTAGATCATCCAAATATATCTATTGAAACTTTAGATAAATTAAGTGAAGATGAGAGTCAATTTGTTCGAGTAAGAGTAGCTGCTCACATAAACACATCAGCACAAACATTAGATAAATTAGCCAAAGATGAGAGCGGATTTGTTCGAGAGTTTGTAGCAGAGCATTTAAATACATCAGTGAAGACTTTAGTGACTTTAAGTGAAGATAGACAGATAGTATCATGGGTTGCTGGAAATCCAAATACACCTTTAGAACTATTAAAAAAACTGAGTGATGATAGAGATGAGTTTGTTCGCATATCTGTTTCCGTTAATCCAAATATATCAGATGAAATATTAGACAAGTTAAGCAAAGATGAAGATGAAAATGTCCGTGCAGCTGTTGCGAAAAATCCAAATACGCCAGTAGAAATTTTAGCTATCTTAAATAAAGATGAAAATGAGCTTGTAAGAGAGGTTGTTGGGGAAAATCCAAATACACCAAGGCTAACTTAAAAGAAGTAACTAAAGGGGAAAATTCCTTTAGTTAAGTAATAGGGCATAAATAACTTCATAGCTAATGAAAAGATACACTGCAAGGTACAAGGCGAAAGTTCGCAGGAGCTACTAGTAGCTTTAAGAACTTTTAACGCAGTAGATTGTAGTGTATCTTTTCACCCTACGGGCATCATTTAAAAGGATTATCTTCTTCGTTGAACTTAACTTAACGATACTAGTATCGCCAAGTCAAATTCGCCTTGAATCTAAACCTTTTAAATGATGTTAGCTATGAAGTTATTTATGCCCTATTACTTAGTATTATTTAAAAACTATAACTTAGCTTCGTGTTTGCCAAGGTATTCAGCTACACCCTCAGTTGTTGCTTTCATACCCTCATCACCTTTTACCCAACCAGCAGGACAAACTTCACCGTGTTCATCAGTAAACTGCATAGTATCTACCATTCTTAACATCTCGTCGATATTTCTTCCAAGCGGTAAGTCATTTACTACTGCATGACGAACAACTCCTTTAGCATCAATTAAAAATGAACCACGCAAAGCTACAGCTCCGCCAAAAAGAACATCATAATCTTTAGAAATTTGTTTTGTAAGGTCAGCTACTAGAGGATACCCTACTCTTCCTATGCCACCATTATCAATTGCAGTTTCTCTCCACGCAAAGTGAGAAAATTGGCTATCTACAGATACACCGATAACATTTACACCACGATCTTTAAAGTCTTTAAGTCTGTGATCAAAAGCGATAAGTTCTGAGGGACATACAAAAGTAAAGTCTAGTGGATAAAAAAATAAAACTGTACCTTTTTCACCCATATTTTCTGATAATTTGAAGTCATCAACGATTGAACCGTCACCTAAAACTGTTGTTGCTGTAAAGTCTGGAGCTTGATTTGTTACTAACATATAATTTCCTTTTTTGTTTCGTTAATGGAATATTAACAAAAAATCCTTAATTAAATTTTGGATTGACAAAAGTAATGTTTAATTTAAAGTAAAACTTATTAAAAGATAATTTTTATTATTTAAAACTCGCTATAATTCGCTTGATTTATGGAGCTAGACTCTATATCTCAATAAGGAAAATCGATGACAAAAGAGTATATATTTACTTCAGAGTCTGTAACAGAGGGACACCCTGATAAGATGGCAGATCAAATCAGTGATGCAATTTTGGATTATATTATTGAAAAAGACCCACAAGCACGAGTTGCTTGTGAGACATTAGTGTCAAATGGTTTTTGTGTAATTGCAGGCGAATTAAAGACAACGGCGTATGCCCCTATGCAAGAGATAGCAAGAAAGGTTATTCAAGAGATAGGTTATACTGATGCAACCTATGGTTTTGATTACCGCTCTGCTGCTGTTTTAAACGGTATAGGAGAACAATCACCTGATATTAATCAAGGTGTTGATCAAGAAAATGGCGAGATAGGTGCTGGTGATCAAGGTTTAATGTTTGGTTATGCTTGTCGTGAAACAGATGTTTTGATGCCTTTGCCTATACACTTAGCACATCGTTTAACACAAAGACTTGCTGAGGTAAGAAAAGAGGGGATAGTTCCTTATTTACGTCCTGATGGTAAAGCACAAATATCTGTGAAGTATGTTGGAGATAAACCAGTTTCTATTGATACTGTAGTGATTTCTACACAACATGCTCCAGATGTTTCACAAGAGCAAATTCGAAAAGATATGATTGCCGAGGTAATACGAGAAGTTATCCCATCCGATATGATAGATGAAAATACAATCTTTCACATAAACCCAACTGGAAAATTTGTAATAGGTGGTCCTCAAGGAGATGCAGGACTCACTGGGAGAAAAATCATAGTAGATTCTTATGGTGGTTCATGTCCTCATGGTGGAGGAGCATTTTCTGGTAAAGATCCTACTAAAGTAGATAGAAGTGCTGCCTATGCTGCTCGTCATGTTGCCAAAAATCTTGTAGCAGCAGGAGCTTGCGATAAGATAACTATTCAAGTTGCTTATGCTATAGGTGTTGTGCAACCTGTATCTATCATGGTAGATACTCATGGAACAGGAAAAGTAGATGAAGCCAAGATAGAAGATTGCGTAAAAGAGTTATTTGATCTTTCGCCTAAGGGTATTATTAATTCTCTTGACTTATTGCGTCCAATATATAGAAAAACAGCTACCTATGGACACTTTGGTAGAGAAGAAGATGGTTTTAACTGGGAAAGAATAGATAGAGTAGAAGATATTAAAAATTATTTGGCTTTGTAGTTTTATAAATAAATGGGGAATTAGTAGCAAAATTCATAATTTAATGAATAAATAAACTTCATTTTAGCTACATTTAAAAGTACAGACTGTATAGTTTGTTTACAAAATATTTAGGAGAAAATATGTCAGTAATAATTAACGACACATGTATTAACTGTGGTGCTTGTATAGATGAATGTCCAGTAGAAGCAATTGTAGATGAGGATGATAATCCAGAAGATGAGGATATTTATTTCGTATATGCTGATAAATGTGTAGAATGTGTAGGTCATCATGATGAACCAGCATGTGCTACTGCATGTCCTACTGAGGGGTGTATCACATGGAGTTCAATAGGTGAGAGTCCAGAACATCGTGACGATATTACACAAGAGCAAAGAGACAATCTAGCAAATGTTGTAGAATAGTCGTACTATTCTAGTAGTAGGGACTTGAAGTCCCTACATATTCTCTCAATTTTCCAAAAATAAATTCTTTCTTTTCACTTTAAACATAAAAAAATACTTATTAAGATATAATTTCATTCTAATTTTATATTTATACAGGAGATTTAATGGAAAGAACACTATCAATAATTAAACCAGATGCAGTTGCTAAAGGTGTTATCGGAAAAATTTTAGACAGATTTGAGAGTAATGGTCTTAAAATAGTTGCAACAAGAAAGATGCAACTTTCTCGTACTAATGCTGAAGCATTTTATGCTGTTCATGCTGAGAGACCATTTTTTGGTGATTTAGTTGATTTTATGATTTCTGGTCCAGTTGTAGTAACTGTTCTTGAGGGTAAAAATGCTATGCAGATTAACCGTGATTTGATGGGTGCAACTAATCCTAAAGAAGCAGAAGTTGGAACTATCCGTGCAGATTTTGCTGAAAATATAGATGCGAATGCAGTCCATGGAAGCGATTCAGTTGAAAATGCTGCTATTGAGATAGCATTTTTCTTTTCAGAGAGAGACATTTCATAATATAAATTATGACAGTAACTCTTAGAAAAATAACAAAAACACCCTTAGATTTTAAAATAGAATCTGACAAAATAACTTTTAAAGGTTATTTAGAGTATCATGCTGGTAAACTAATCTTACTCAAAGCCGGTTTAGAAGGTTTAATAAATGCCGAGTGTAGTACATGTGCGGAGGATTTTAGTCTGAATGTGGATGAAAAAGTTGAATTTTTTATCTCGGATGGTCTTTATGATGGAGATAGCATTGATATAGATGTTGTTGAATCATTTAACTCTACTACAAACCTTGATGAACTTTTAATCTCTGAAATTGAACTCATTAAAAGCGACTATCATAGTTGTAAAGATTGTGAAAGAGGCTAATTTAAAATCTTGCCTTATAAAAGGTTAAACAGAGTGACCTCATTGGTCTCATAAATTAAATAAAGGAAAAAAAATGGCAGTACCTAAAAGACGAGTTTCCCATTCTCGTTCAGCAAAAAGAAGAACTCACTACAAGATTACTTTAGCTAAACCAGTTAAAGATGCAGATGGAACATATAGATTACCTCACCACATCAACCCAACTACTGGTGAGTACAAATAAACAATGGTAAAAATTGCTATTGATGCAATGGGCGGGGACTTTGGTCCTGAGCCAATTGTTAAAGGTTGTGTTGCTGCCTTAAAGAAAAAAAACTTCATACCTATTCTTATAGGGAAAAAATCCGAAATTTTACCTCTGTTACCTCGACGTTATAGAGATAAGATTTCTATTATAGAAACAGATGATGTGATTTCTATGAGTGATGCTGCTACGGATGCAATCAAAAGAAAACAAAGTACTATTTACAAAGCTATAGAGATGGTAAAAAATGGGGAAGCTGACGGTGTCGTTTCCGCTGGACATAGTGGTGCAACTATGACTCTTGCTACTCTTCGTCTTGGTCGTCTAAAGGGAGTATCTCGTCCAGCTTTAATTACCTTTATGCCAACCGTGAAGGGTCGCAGAACTGTTGTTTTAGATGTTGGAGCTAATGTTGATTCTAAACCTGAGCATCTTGTACAGTTTGCAATTATGGGTGCTTGTTATGCTCGTGATGTTATGGGTTATGACAATCCTAAAATTGGTCTCTTAGCAAACGGTGAAGAGGAAACTAAAGGAAATGAAGTAACAAAGGTAGCTCATAAGCTACTCAAAAACTATGACGGTTTTATAGGGAATGTTGAAGGTGGAGATATTTTCAATGGCTCTTGTGATGTTATTACATGCGATGGATTTATAGGAAACTTAATTCTTAAAACTAGTGAGGGTGTGGCATCAACGATAAGTTATTTGATAAAAGATTATATACGAAAATCACCTATTGCCATTACTGGGGCACTTTTAATGAGAAAAGTATTTAGACTTCTCAAAAAAGAGATTGATTATGCTGAAGTTGGTGGAGCACCCCTTATTGGTATAAAAGGTTGTGCGATTGTGAGTCATGGCAAGAGCAATGCAAAAGCTATGGAAAATGCAATTTATCAAGCAATTTCGTATGTTGATAATCATGTTAATGATCATATTTTAGAAAGGCTAGAAGAATATACTCAAACGATTAAGGAACTATAATGGCTTATGCTGCATTTCGCTCTATTGGTGCTTATGTCCCAAGTAAAATCTTAACAAATGACGATCTCTCGAAAATGGTTGATACTACTGATGAATGGATTAGTAAAAGAACGGGTATTAAAGAGAGACATATCGCAGAAGAAAATGAGACTACAAGCGACCTCGGAGTTGAGGCAGCAAAATTAGCAATACAGCGAAGCGGAATTGATAAAAGTGAGATTGACCTTGTGATTTGTGCGACTATTTCACCTGATTATTTTTGTATGCCTTCTACTGCAACTATTATCTCTAAAAAACTTGAACTTAATCCCGTAATGGCATTTGATATTTCAGCTGCTTGTACTGGTTTTGTATATATTTTAGGTATCGCAAAAGCATTTATTGAATCAGGGATGAAAAAAAATGTACTTATAATCGGAGCTGAGAAATTATCAGCTATTACAGATTATACTGATCGTGGAACTTGTATATTATTTGGTGATGGAGCTGGGGCTGCTATTATTTCAGCAACACAAAATAAAGATGAAGCGATTATAGATGTGCATACTGGTGCAGATGGTACTTATGCTGATTTACTTATGACACCAAATGGTGGTACAGGTTCTCCTCATGACAACCTTGAAGCAGAAGCTGGCACTTGTTTTATGCAGATGAAAGGGAACGAGACTTTCAAAGTTGCTGTTCGTACACTCACAAAAGATGTCAAAGAGATTCTCCAAGCCAATGATATAAAAAGTGATGATGTAAAACATTTTATTCCACATCAAGCAAATTATAGAATCATTAAAGCTGTTGGAGATGCCTTAAAGATGAAAGAAGAACAGGTTGTACTAACGGTTGCAAAATATGGTAATACCTCTGGAGCATCAATTCCTATGGCAGTCAATGATATCTATGAGCAAGGAAAACTAAAGTTAGGTGATTTAATGCTTTTTGATGCTTTTGGTGGCGGTCTTACTTGGGGTTCAGCACTTATTCCTTTTTCACCTTTAAAGTAGCACTTGAAATCTTATGAAAAATATTATACTTATTGGTTTCATGGGTGTAGGTAAAGGGAGTATCGCTAGAGAAATAGTGAAAAACTCTTCTTATATGGCGATTGACACTGATGACTTAATTGAAAGTATGCAAAACAAAAAAATTAAACAAATCTTTAAAGAAGATGGCGAGGTTTATTTTCGCCAATTAGAAAAAAATGTTTCCTTATGGCTTGAAAAAAGTGTTAAAAGTACGCTTATTTCAACTGGAGGTGGTTTTTATAAGGTTAAAAATTTAAAAAAAATTGCCACAGTTGTTTTTCTTGATTCTCCTTTTGATAAAATTATTAAACGCATCAAAGAGCATCCAAACGCAAAAGCAAAATTTAAAAAAAGACCCTTACTGAGTGACCTAAAAGCCGCTAAGGAACTTTATAAGAAAAGACGTCCCGAATATTTAAAATTAGCGGATATAGTTATAGATGTGAGTGATAAAACAGCACTCAATTGTACAAAAGAGATTCTTAAAAAGGTAAAAAAATGAAACTAAAAAAAACTATACTTGCATTATTGATTTTGACTTCATCATTATTTTCATCCCAAATAAATTGGGCAAAAGATTTTGATAGTGGTATTGTAAAGGCTAGAAAAGTCAATAAACCTGTATTATTTGTATTTTCTCGTCACTCGTGTCATTATTGTAGAGTCTTAGACTCAACAACATTTAAAGATAAAAAAGTAATAAGAGCATTAAATAAAGACTTTGTATCTATCATCTCTTATTCAGATGAAAATGATTATACTCCAAGAGAATTATGGAGACCAGGTACGCCTACTTTATGGTTTTTAAATCCAAATGGCAAGCCTTTGTTTCAGCCAATTAATGGTGCGATTGATGCTCCAAATTTTTTGCAATCTCTCGCTATTGTAAAAAAAGAATTTGATTTGATTTCAGGAAAATAAATGATTTTTATTAAGAGTAAAGATAGTAATTTTAAAAGTGATTTTCAGGTACTTTTAAATCGTGGAAAAATGGATATGGCTCAAGTGAGTTCTGTTGTACAAAATATTATACAAGAGATAAAAACTGATAAAAACAAGGCTTTAAAAAAACATATTTCAAAATTTGATAACTGGACACCTAATACAAATGATGACTTGAAAATTTGCACTATATCAATGGAAAAAGCATATAGCAATATTGATAATCAACTCAAGGATGCTCTTCATTTAGCATATGATAGAATTAAAATATATCATGAAAAACAAAAACCAAAATCATGGTTTGATGATGAGTCTAATGGAACGATTTTAGGGCAAAGAGTAACAGCGGTTGATAGTGCAGGTTTGTATATTCCAGGTGGAAAAGCCGCCTATCCATCATCTCTTTTGATGAATGTTATTCCAGCTCAAGTTGCAGGAGTTAAAAATATAGTAATATGTACACCAACACCAGATAATGAACCAAATGAACTTTTACTAGCAGCCTGTCATTTATGTGGAGTAAACCAAGTGTATAAGGTTGGTGGTGCATCAGCTATTGCGGCTATGGCTTATGGAACACAGACTATTCCTAAAGTAGATGTAATTACGGGTCCTGGAAATATTTTTGTTGCAACTGCTAAAAAATTGGTTTTTGGAGATGTAAATATAGATATGATTGCAGGACCTAGTGAAATTGGTATCTTAGCTGATGATTCTGCTGATGCTTCGCATTTAGCAATAGATTTACTCTCTCAAGCTGAGCATGATGAGATGGCAAGTTCTATTTTAATAACTCCATCACAAGCCTTAGCTGACGCAGTAAAAGTAGAGATAAAAAACTGGCTAGTCAAGCTACCTCGTCAAGAGATGGCTCGTAAGTCTATACAAGAGCGAGGGGCGATCATAGTAACAGATACTATGGAAGAAGCGATTGACTTAATGAACGAGATAGCCCCTGAACATTTAGAAATTGCGACTGATTCTCCATTTGAATTATTGCCACTTATCAAACATGCAGGTGCAATTTTTCTAGGTCATAATACTCCTGAGGCAATTGGTGATTATGTTGCTGGACCAAATCATACCTTACCAACTGGTGGAACTGCAAAATTCTATTCACCACTTGGAGTTGAAAATTTTATGAAAAAAACTTCAATCATCTCTTTTTCAAAAAAGGGCATTAACGAAATTGGAGAAGCCTGTGCTTTAATCGCAAAGACCGAAGGTTTAACTGCTCATGAACAATCAGTTAGGGTAAGATTAAAAACACTCAGGACAGGTTCCATTTAATATAATTGAACTTTTTTGAAATTTATACTTACTAATATTTCTAGCTTCTTGTAATAAGCTAGAAATATTAAGATGAATATCCGTTACTTTTTTGCATTGAGTACAAATAACATGAGAATGTTCCTCTTTAATAAGTTCATACAAGTTTTTTTCAGAAGGTATTTTTAGCTCTGACAAAAAACCTTTATCAATCATTGTATTAATATTTTTATATATAGTTGAAAGTGAGATTGATGGAAATTTATTTTTCAACTCAGAATACAAAGTATCAATATTTAAATGACCTTGAACATATAATGCACCTACAATTTCAAGCCTTTGAGGTGTTGCCTTTAAATCATAGCTTTGAAGGAGTAATGTTTTATCCATACAAAATTATATCCTATTTATGTTGAAATACTAAGCCATTAGGAAATTTTACATGAACTCTCTTAAGTTTATGGTATTATATTTATTATAAATAAAAATATTTAAGGGAAATAATGGCTGACTCAAAAGAAGAGATAATTATAATAGCAGAAGATGATGCTGCTAGTTTTAGTAACAAAGAATCTATCAATACTCAAAAAGATTCTAACAAAAATATAATTCTTATCATTGGAGGTATTTTTACTTTCTTGCTCATAATCATATTTTTTGTCTTTATGGAATCAGGGGATAAAGAAAAGATCATCTCTATGGACATAATAGAAAATAAACTTTTAGAAAATAAACAAAGACCAATCGAACCAAGTAAACTGGAGAATATGATTGCCAAAGCCAATTACTTGTACTCAAATGGCTCTAAAAATGAAGCACTGAATTTATATGAAAAAATCGCTCTTTATAGTGAAGCAATATCACAATACAATCTAGGTGTAGCTCAACTAAAAGATAAACAATATGCACTTGCACTTCAAACATTTCAAAAAGCGATTAACAATCATGAAAAGAGGTGTGTAAGTGCTATTAATGCAGCTGTTTGTTCCCTTCATTTAAATGATGAGGATAACTTCAAATATTATATAGATTTAGCCTATGCCTACTTACCTAATGAATTTCAATCCCCTCTATATTCCTACTATTATACCCTAGTAAACTATTATAAAAAAAATTACCTAGAAGCTCTTAGCTCGCTTAAAAATACTAGCTCTGATGAGTATCCAAGTGTGCAAAAAAATTTAAGAACTAAAATAAATGCCTTATTTGACAACAATTACGCTGCTATAGAATCTATGGAAAAAAATATTGAAGATAAAGATAGTTTTTCACTAGCATTATTGTATGCAAGGGTTGGAGATATCACATTAGCGCAACAATACCTAGAAGATTCTATTATGAAAAATATAGAACCTTCTAGGTCACAATTAGCCTTAGGATTTATCAAGTTAAAATCAGGACAAGTAAGTGAAGGAGCAAAAGATATTCAAAATGTTACAGATATGTTTCCTGATGAAGTTTATAAATACTATCCCATCAAAGTAACATTAAAAAACTCTCTCTTTGATTCTAAAAAAACTCAAGTTGTTTACCGAGAAAAGATTAAATCATCAAAACAACTCAACTATCAAAAAATATTTTATTTTTCCCCTTATAAAATATTTAATGCTAACAAATCTATTAGTTATATTCGTAAGGGAAATTCAAATATTTATATTGACAATATAGAATCTGCTAAAGATTACCTAACAAAAGGCTCTTCTTCATCTGTAGTAAATGGAGGAATTACTAGAGCCATAAAAAAAGCCCTTTCTTTTCATACAAGAAAAGCTAATAATGAACTAAAAAAACTTATTAAAGTTCAGCCTAAACATTCTATATTACATTACAATTTAGCTTTAACTTATTCACAGATGGGGAATATGATTGATGCCCATAAACATTTTTTACGCTCTTACCATCTTGATGCGAAAAATTATTTATCTGGTGTTTATGCTGTTCTTAGTTCTCAACTCATAGATAAAGAAAATACCAAACTAAAGAGTATCTTAAAAGATGATATTTCTCAAGAAGAGGAAAGTGAATTAAAAACCTTATATACAACACTTATTAGCATAAGCGAAAATGATATTATTTCGAGTATCGACTGGTTAAATAATGATTATAAACCTAGACCATTATACTTAGCCTTAGATATAATTATCTCAATAAATTTGAATAAATTAGATTATGCAAAAAAATCAGCAAAAATACTCACAACGCTACAAGAGAGGGATATTGTACCTCATATGATGTATATAGATGCTCACTATAGTCAATACAGCGACAATAAGTATGCAGCAGAAGTATCTACATACCTTAAAAAACAAAATTTTCATTTTCAAGATCTTTATTATGGACCATTTATTAGTAGATATTTATACACACAGCAAAGTCTTATAACAGGAAAACTTTACTACCTAAGAAAACAATTAAAAAATATTATGTCCTCAACCAAAGAACCAATATATGAATTAACAAGCACTCTTGCCTCCGCTTCCTTACTAGATCATGCTTACGAAGAATCATATACACTCTATAATGAACTCATTGACAAATTGAAAATCAGAGATGCTAATACTCTTTTTTTAGGTGCTGTTTCTTCAATTGCAGCAGGACATCATGAAAATGCTATAGCACTTTTGGAGTTATCAAAAATGAAAAATAAAACTTTTATTGAGAGTAGATACGCTTTAGGACTACTCTATTTAGAAGTTCAAAATAATGAGGGGGCTACTATCCAATTAGCGAGTGTACCTAGTAATGGTTTTGTATCTCAATATTTTAACTTTGACATAGATATAGAAAAACTACTCTCCGAAAAAGAATTAAACAAAGTATTGCTTAGTAGTTCTAAGAAAAATACCCTATCAAAGATTTAGAAGCTTCTAATTTATCACCAACTACAACATTAAGCCTAAAATTTTGTGGTATATAAATATATGTAATACCATTTAACATAGTCCCATAACGAGCTGATTGTAAAAAAGACTTTGTCTTTATATTATTTAATCTAATACCACAAAAACTTTGTTTAAGAATATGAGATATTTTTAAAGTATTTTTTTGAGCATCTTCAAAAACTATATTTACATTTTCATTTATTTTCTTAGCTAAATCACTCTCTATATTTAATGCTGTTCCGTGTTTCATAAGAGAAGATTTAACTCTTGCATTCATAGGAACTCGAAGTGTAGCTACATCTAAGTAAGAACTATCTATACTAAGCTTATATCTGTATTGTAAGTCATCACACTCTTCGATAGAAATAAGTCTCCCATCTACTGGAGAGAGTACACTGTTTATCTCAAATATAGGGAGTTCCCTTTCAGGATTTCTAAATAAGAAGGCAAAAAACATACCTACAAAGAGAGATAAAATACTCAGCACCTCCAAATCGAAGATACTAAACAATATAAAAGCAAGAAATGAAAAAGCTATATAAATCCAAGCTTCTTTTGCGATTGGAAATAAGTTATTAGACATCTTTATCTAACTTATCCGCATCTTTAACCATTTTTGCATCTTCTTTAAGCTCTTGTGCTATTTCATCCGCAACAACTTCTACTTTAGATTTTATATTATTTCTATCTTCAAAATCAATAATAATATCACGAACTTCATCACCTGTAATATTTTCTTTTTTATATAAAAGAGCTACCATATCTTCAATAGCATCTTTATACTCTTCTAATCTTTGTATTACAGTGCTATAATGCTCGTCTAATGAAGTTTTAATAAACTCATCTGTACTTTGTGCCATCTGTTCACTGTATTCACGAGTAGATTGTTGAGTAGAGCCTAAAAATGATTGCCTACTTTTTTCTAGTACCATAAGTCCAGCTACATCTGTCATACCGTAGGTTTGCACCATTGATTTAATAATATCAGTAGCTCTTTCTAAGTCATTTCCAGCACCCGTAGAAATTTCACCGATGAACACTTGTTCTGCTGCACGACCACCAAGCAGTACATCAACTTCTGCCCACATCTCATGTCTTTGCATCATAAACCTATCTTCTTCTGGTTTATTTAAAGTATATCCAAGAGCTGCTAATCCACGAGGAACTATAGAAACCTTAGATACTTTTTTAGCACCTACTGTAGTCTCAGCTAAGAGTGCATGTCCACTTTCATGATACGCTACTATCTTTTTCTCTTTTGTATTAATACGGCGAGATTTCTTAGCAAGTCCAGCGATAGCTCTCTCAACTGATTCAAATAAATCTTTTTGTTTTACAGTTTTTTGACTTTTTCTTCCAGCTAAAAGTGCTGCTTCATTGATGATATTTGCTAAATCAGCCCCTGCTAGGCCAGCTGTTAATCGAGCTATCTCTTCTATCTCAACATCTGTATCCATCTTGACATTTTTCATATGAACTTTGAGGATTTTAACACGCCCCTCAAAGTCTGGTTTATCCACTAAAACCTGTCTATCAAAACGCCCAGGACGAAGAAGTGCAGCATCTAGAACCTCAGGTCTGTTTGTAGCTGCTAAAATAATAACAGGAGTATTTGTTCCAAAACCGTCCATCTCAGCAAGGAGTTGATTGAGTGTTTGTTCTCTCTCATCATTTCCACCCATCATGCCACCAGCAGCACGACTTTTACCAATAGCATCAATCTCATCTATAAATATAATACTAGGAGCATCTTTTTTTGCTTGTTCAAATAGATCTCGAACACGAGCTGCACCAACTCCTACAAACATCTCAATAAAACTAGAACCACTTACTGAGAAAAATGGAACTTCTGCTTCACCCGCAACAGCTTTAGCAAGTAAAGTTTTACCAGTACCAGGTGAACCAACAAGCAAAACACCTTTGGGAATTTTTGCACCAATCTCTACATATCTTCCAGGATATTTTAAAAAATCTACAATCTCTTGAACCTCTTCTTTTGCTTCTTCAACACCAGCCACATCATCAAACTTTGTATCTGGTTTCTCAGAACTGACCATTTTTTTAGAGTTACCCATGCCAAGAATGCCACCACCCATACTTTTTTGCATCCGTCCAGCAAAAAACATCCAAATACCGATAATCATCAAAAATGGCAACATCCAACCAAACATCTCTGTAAACCAATTTGTTTCATTAAAACCAATATACTCAATACCTTGTTCTTCTAAACTCTCTGTAAGTTTTGTATCCCCTCGAACAATTCTAGTTGTATATACTTGTCCATCAGAAGATTTTGCTTTAATATAGGTCTGTCCAATCTCAACTTTAGAGAGACTTTTTGTAGATATAAGAGATTTAAGCTCTGAATAACTAATCGCCTTTGCTCTACTTGATTGGGTAGTCATCTCCTCATTCATAGTACTATCACCAACGAGTGTTTTAAATACTAAAATCATCACTACTGAAAAAACAGCAAATGTTATTAATGGATTTTTATTAAAAAAATTATTTTCGTCATTATTATTTGGTTCTTTATTAGACATTTATTTCTCTTTTATTTTAATTTTACTATCAAAGTTACCCATTCATCTTGATGGATCCTTTGAAGTATTTCACAATCTTTATAGAAGTTTAATACCTTTTCTTCGTATTTATCTAAAATACCAGAGAGTATTAAAATACCCCCCTCTTCTAGTGCATTTTCAACTCTTTAGCTATAAAAGTAAGTACATCTGCTACTATATTTGCCACTACTATGTTATATTTACTCTTAGTTACATTGCATGAACCTTCCCAAATATTATGAAATTTTTCATTATTTAACTCTGCGTTTACTAGAGAATTATCTACTGAAATAGCGTCAGTATCACAGGCATCAACAATTGCTCCAAGCTTCATAGCTCCAATACCCAAAATACCACTACCACAACCAACATCTAAAACTCTATCTCCAGATTTAATATACGCTAAGAGAGCTTTTAAAGATGAAGCCGTTGTTGGATGATGTCCCGTTCCAAAAGCTAAGGCTGGATCTATTTTTATATTTATAAAATTTACTTTCGCTGGTGTCCATGTTGGATGAATGTAAAATTTACCTATAGATAAAGGTTCAACTGACTTTTGATATTGCTCAACCCAATCAGTATTTTTCAGCTTTATTTCAACGCACTCTATCTCAATAGTTTCGTTTAAAGCTTTTTGGAGTGCTTCACAAAACTGTTCTATTCCCCAAGCTATAGTTTTTAAAGAATCTTCACTTCTTATAACAAATCCATCATCTTTTTCTTCAAAGCCTACAGGAACAGTATCTGATAAGAAATCTGAAAAAAGAGAATGGTGGGATGAAACTTGAACTACTAATTCATAGTAGTATTCTTGCATTACTCAGAAACACCCATTACAGCACCGAGTTTTTCTTTGAGAACCTGAGGGGTAAATGGTTTAACAATATAGTTATTTACACCTGCTTTTAAGGCAGTAATAACTTCAGCTTTACCACCTTCTGTTGTTACCATGATAATAGGGGTATCTTTAAACCTTTCATCTGCACGAACTTTTTTAACAAGTTCAAGACCATTCATTTCAGGCATGTTCCAATCAGTGATCAACATCTCAATATCAGGGTTAGCATCCATTTGAGTCCAGCCCTCAAGACCGTCTGCACCCTCTAAAATATCTTTATATCCTAATCTCGCTAAAGTATTTTTTATAATACGACGCATAGTAGAGCTATCATCAACAACAAGTAACTTCAATTGAAATCCTTTTCTTTAATATATTTATAATTTAATCCCAATATAATAGCAAAAATTTGTTTATTATATTATTAATTTAAAAGCGAAAACATTTTTGCAAGGTCTAATGTCCCCTCATAATATGCTTTACCAATAATTACACCATCAATCTCGTTCGTAGCTATCAAAGCCTCTATGTCTGATGCATCTTTCACTCCACCACTAGCAATTGTACTCACTCCACTAGCCCTAGCAATATCAAGTGTAAACTCAACATTAACACCTCCTAGTGTTCCATCCTTGCCAACATCTGTACAGATAATAGCTTCAACCCCAGCATCTGCAAACTCTTTTGCTAAGTCTGTAGCTCTCATAGAAGAAAGCTCACCCCAACCCTCAACAGCTACATAACCATCAATCGCATCAATTCCCACGACTATGGGATATTTTGAAGCCATATCTCTTACAAATTGTGGATTTTTTACTGCGATTGAGCCTAAGATAATTCTATCTATTCCAATTTCAAGCATCTTTTGAATTGTTTTTTCATCACGAATGCCACCACCTAGTTCTAGCTTAACATTACAATTTTGACGAATTTTAATAATCTGTTCTAAATTCTTAGGCTCTCCTGCAAAAGCACCATTGAGATCAACTAAATGTACCCACTCAGCACCCATCTCTTCAAACTTTTTGACTAGCAGCCAAGGCTCATCTGAGTAAATCTTTGCACTATCCATCATACCTTTTGTAAGGCGAACTGCTTTTGCGTCTTTTAAATCTATTGCGGGGTAAAGTGTCATTATAATCCTATAAAGTTTTCTAAAATTTTGAGTCCATTATCATGGCTCTTTTCAGGGTGGGGTTGTATGCCAAATATATTATTATGTCCAACAGCTGATGTAAATTCGTAACCGTAGTTTGTTCGCCCTATTATATCTTTCTCATTTTCACAATACGCATGATAGGTATGCACAAAATAAAGATAATGTTCTTCATCAAGATTATCAAACAAGGGATGATTTGCAGTAAACATACGGTTCCATCCCATGTGCGGCACTTTTAAAGGTTCTGAAAAATTATCTCTATCAAATGCTTTTACATCTCCTTTTATAAGTCCTAGTCCTTGATGCCTACCAAACTCTTCACTTGAATCAAAAAGTAACTGCATTCCAAGGCAAATACCTAACATATAGTTTCCACTGCTTGCGTACTCTTTAAGAGCGTCAATCATCTCTCTTTGTCTTAAATGCTCCATTGCATCACCAAAAGCTCCAACACCGGGAAGAATAAGTTTATCGTAATCTTTAAATTTATTAGGATCATTTTCTATAACTGTGGCAGAACCTAGTTTTGTAAAAGCATTTTGTACACTTGCTAGGTTTCCCATATTATAATCAACGATGGCTATCATTAAGTATTTCTACTATCGTATGGTTTCGTAAACCTTATGTATATCGCAAGTGAGACAATAAGCAAGGCAACCCCTACCACTATATACATAGAATTAAGTAAGTGTTCGGGATCGGTAATAGCAAACTTAAACACTAGCATTAAGGCTTCAATCGAGAGTGCAATAATGATAGAACCTAAAAATTTTACCATGGTTTTATGTGGTCCTGATATATCATGATCTTTATGCTGACCTAAGACCTCCTCTTCTATAAGCGTCTTAGCTAAATCAAATATGGCTAGAGAAAGGGTGAGCAAAATTGTTGCCTTAAACATCGCATCTATAGATATATGTTCCGCTGAAATTTCTTTAACAAAAAAACTCTGAATTGCATGAAAAAACAATAACAAGGCTACAGCGGTTAAAGCAAAAGCAAAAAATAAATACGCAAACTTAAAAAAACTAGCAAAAGTAGAATCTAAAGTATTTAATTCTGAAATTGCTAGAACTTCTTCAAGAGGCATATCTAAACATGCAACAAATTTTAATTTACCCTTATCATCATAAATTGGATGAGAGGCAGTAACGGTTAGTTCATGCGTAATTAAGGACGGATAAGGATCAGTCATCGTACAGCGTTTTTCTTTCACCGCTCTATAATAATAAGCCCTGTCTGAGCGTATTCGTCCTATTCCATCTGTATCTTCTTTGGAATCTGGTAAGTAAGTGGGTGTAACTTGATGTCCGCGATGATCTAAAAGATATGCACCCTCACAGTTTTGTAAATCAGCTTTTAAACTTAGTAAACGAGGGACAACCATACTTTGAGAAAGTTCTGGTATATTACTGGGTAAATTATTTGAAAAAAGATAACAAAAATACGCTCTTGCTTTTGTTCTTCCCTTATTAAAATGTTGAATATCATTGGCTACCATTAGTTACTAAACCCCTCTTTTTTATTTTCTAAGTTTTTTGAGGGTTCTGTATTATGAGCTAAACTTGGACTAAATACTTTTTTGATAATAGACTTAAAGCCATTTTCATTTTCCTCATACTCTCGTTCTGCTTCTTGAAGGGAGGCTTCCCATGCACCAGAAAATCCAGGAGCATTGAGCATCATTTTGCGTAATGCTCCATCATAAATATTTAAGAGTCTCACCTCAGCACGACCAGGTTTTTGACCAAGTGTTTTTACTGAAATGCGTAGGTTTTCATTTTCTTTTTTAAGTTTTTCTAAACTCAATTCAAGATTTTTATGTCCCTCCCCTGTTATTTTCATCTGTCGATTGAGATGTTCTTGAAATTCTTGGAGTTCTTTTTTATAGACACGGATTTCAAATCTAGACTTTATATAGCTTAAAAACCAACCAAGAGCAAAACTTGCAATAATTAGCAAAATACCCAAATAACTTAACTCCATATCAATCTCCTTTTGTTAATTAACCCTGTTTATTAGTCGATTATATCATATAAACCTATACTTTACAGTAAATAAATTCGATATAATTCTAGCTATGAATGAAAATATAAGTAAAATTGCAATTGTTAGACTCTCTGCTCTTGGTGATATTGTCAATGGTGTAGTAGTTTTACAATTTATACATCAAAAGTTTCCAAATGCTCAAATAGAGTGGATTACCCAAGAGGTTTTTGCCCCCCTGTTACAAATACATCCTCTACTTCATGCAGTACATTGTATCAATATCAAAAAGCTTAAAAAAGAAAAAAGTTTCTCCCTTCTAAAGGAAACAATAACGCATTTACGCTCGCTTGGTACATTTGACATTATTATTGATATGCAAGGTCTCATAAAATCGAGTATCGTTGCAAGAATTATTGGTAAAAATACACATGGATTTGATAAAAATTCAACAAGAGAATCTTTAGCTAGTTTTTTTTATAAAACAGATTCAAATATTGCCTATGATGAAAATGTAATAAAAAGAAATGCCTTTGTTGTTTCGGATGCTTTAGGCTTTGAGATAAGTGATGCCATGATTTTAAATAAAGAAAAAATATTTCCTCAAATAGATTATAATTTTGCAAAAAACAATAAAAAAAATATTGCCATTGTTATTGGTGCATCATGGCAATCTAAAAAGTATCCAAAAGAAAAAATCTTAGAAGTTTGTAATCAACTCAAGCAAAACTGTTTTATTATTTGGGGTTCAGGTGAAGAAAAAAAAGTTGCACAATGGATAAGTGATAATAGTACTTATGCTACTCTTGCTCCAAAATTATCACTGAGTGATTTAGTTTCTTACATTGGTTCTTGTGACTTACTTATTGGAAATGATACAGGTCCAACGCATATGGCGTGGGCTCAAAATATCCCTTCTATTACATTATTTGGACCTACAAATGAACGTATGATTTATGAAACAAAAAAAAATATAGGGCTACAATCTCCCTCAGAAGTTGATATTTTCAAAATAAACAAAAATGATTTTTCAATAAAAGAGATACTTGTGCAAGATATTTCAAGCAAAGCGATGGAACTTTTACGCGATGGGATTTAAACTATTTTTACTCTTAGAGAAATTTTTAATGATTTTACCCGCTTCTTGGAGAAAAGGATTTTTTTCTTTTCTTGCAACTTTGGGATACTATCTCTCAAGTAGATATAACAAAGTATCTAGGCAAAATTTAGATTTTATCTTTGATGAGACTCTTACAAGTCAAGAAAAAAAAGATATTACAAAGTATGCTTTTAAAAATTTATCTTTTAACTTCTTGCATGCGATGGAACTCCGCCACATGAGCAAAGAAGATTTACAAAAAAAAATCACGATACAAAATATCCAAGCTGTTCAAAGAGTACATGCAGAGGGGAGAGCTGTTATTTATGTAACAACTCATTACTGTTCTTGGGAGCTAGGGGGTGCTTCTATTGGTGCATTTATAGAGCCTTTAATCGCTGTTTATAAGAAGATGAAAAATCGTCAATATGAGAAGTGGTTATTAGAAGCAAGGGATAAATTTGGCAATATCTCTATGGAGAAAACAAATGTTGTAAAACCACTTGTTAAAAATCTCAAAAATTCTCTTGCTTGTGGTCTTTTAATAGACACAAACATTAGCCAAAAAGATGGTGTAATTATCAACTTCATGGGAAAACCTCTTCGTCAAACATCAACACCAGCTTATTTAGCAAGAAAATTTAATGCTGCAATAATACCTGTAACTATGAGAACTGACGATGAAGACAACTATACTCTTATGCTATTTGATGAGATAAAGGTGCAAAAAACGGATGATGCCGATGCTGACATATTACAAGCAACGCAACTCCAAGCTGATTGGCTAAGTGATTTAATAAAAAAAGAACCAAAGTTTTGGTTTTGGCTCCATAGAAGATTTAAAAATGATCATCGAGATATTTATAAGGGATGATTATCTTTGAGTTCGTGACTTCTTGCTTCAAAAAGTTTCAAAATAGTGAAGAAAAATGCGGTAATTGCAGGTCCTAAAATCATCCCCCAAAAACCATAAGTTGCAAGTCCAGCTATGATTGCAAAAAAGATGATGAGTTCATTCATCTTTGCATCATCATCTTTGAGAAGTCCCTTGTTGATAGCTTTAATGATAAGAGGTTTGATAAATGTATCTGCAACAATAGAGATAACAACGATGGAATAAACTGCTATAAAAATTGCATTAGAATCATTTCCAAATGCAAATTCATATACCATAAATGGTAACCACATTAAAACACCTCCAAGAACTGGAATAAGTGATGCAAACCCATACATAATGCCAAATAAAAGACCGTTATACCCTATGTAAGATACAGCAAGTCCAAATAAAATACCCTCAAACATAGCTGTTGTTATAATAGAATAAAATACAACACTCATAACCGATGAAAGTTCTTTTGCTAAAAGCTCTGTTTCTTCTATAGACATTTGTATCACACGCTTTAAAAATGTAAGAACAAAAGAGCCATTATACTGAGCGAAAAAATAAAATATAATCACAAGAAAAGCATTTTTCAAAAAACCAGCACTAAAAGCACCAATTTTACCCGTAAGAAATATTGCATTAGCAGCGACTGTGTTTGTATTAATATTTTCTAAAGTATCATTTACAAAGGGAACTAAAAATTTTAAATAATCAGGAGGGGATTTTAGAAACTCTTGAATGTACAAATCAATTTTAACCATATCTTGGGGATTTATAGTGTTTAACTCCATGGTAAGCGTGGTTAAAAAATAACCTAAGGGAGCAAAAAATAAAGCTGCTAAAAGTAAGCTTGAAACTATTGAAGCAAGAAATTTTGAACGAAATATTTTTTCTAAATAACATTGAATATTAGATGTTGAAACTGCCAAAAGTGCTGCGATTAAAATACTTAAAATAAAAGGTGCGTATAAAAGATACATCCAGTACAAAGCTGTAGCAAAAAGTATAGATATAAAATATTGTGGCTTCATTAAAAAAGTCCTCTCGTCTCTCTTGGCATAGGTCTCTCTAAAATTTTATAGGTATTTTGAGTTGCTTTTCTTCCCTTTGCAGTTCTCTCTAAGTAGCCATTAGCAAGTAAATAAGGCTCAAGTACATCTTCTACTGTTCCCTCATCCTCACTTAATGATGCGGCAATAGTACTCAGCCCCATCGCTTTACCATTTGCTGAGACTAAAAGATTTAAAAGTTTTAAGTCCATCTCATCAAAACCATGTGAATTTATACCCAGTTCATCTAAAGCATATTTTGTTCGAGAGTGTTCAATCGTAAATTCATCTGCAACATCGGCAAAATCTCTTACACGACGAAGCAAACGCAAGGCTATACGAGGAGTTCCCCTACTTCGTTTTGCGATCTCCATTGATGCTTCATAAACTATCTCTTTATCTAGTTTTATTGAGGCCTGTGTGATAATTTTAGAAAGTTCTTGGGAGTCATAAAATTGCATTCTAAAACTCATACCAAACCTATCTCTTAATGGATTTGAAAGCATTCCAGCCCGTGTTGTAGCACCAATAAGAGTAAATTTTGGTAAATCAATCTTCACTGTTTGTGCAGCAGGACCACTACCAATAATAATGTCAATTCTAAAATCTTCCATAGATGAGTATAAAATCTCTTCTATGGCAGGTGTAAGTCTATGGATTTCATCAATAAATAAGATGTCACCCTCTTGAAGATTTGTCAAAATTGCAGCTAAATCACCACTTTTTTCTATCATTGGGGCAGCAGTTACTTTGATGTTAGCATTCATTTCATTTGCAATTATTAAAGCTAATGTTGTCTTTCCAAGTCCCGGAGGACCAGAAAATAAAACATGGTCAAGTGCTTCTTCTCTTTTTTTACTTGCTTGTATAAAAACAGAAAGGTTTTTTTTAATGCGTTGCTGACCTATGTATTCACTCCAAGCATCAGGGCGAAGTTTATTTTCAACTATTATTTCTTCTGCGTCAAACTTCTCTATCTCAACAACTCTATCCATTAAACTGCATCCTAATAGCTGTGTTCATCTTTTGGGAAATTTCGATTTTTAACTTCATCTGCATAATTTTTTACAGATTCCCTCACTAAATCAGCTCCATTAAGATACTTTTTTACAAACTTAGGTGTAAACGCTTCAAATAAGCCTAACATATCAGAAAAAACCAATACTTGTCCATCCACATCGCAACCAGCCCCTATTCCAATAACAGGTATATCTACACTCTTAGCTATCTCTTGAGCGACATCAGAGCGAACTCCTTCTATAACCATGCAAAAAGCACCAGCATCTTCAATCGCTCTTGCATCTGCAATAAGAGATAAACATTGTGCATTTGTTTTGCCTTTTATTTTATATCCACCCTCACATCTTACTGACTGAGGTAAAAGACCTATATGACCACAAACTGCGATACCATTTGAAGTTAGATGTTCTACAATATCTGCTTTTTCTTTACCACCTTCAATCTTAACACCATCGGCGTTAGTTTCTTGAAATACTCGTATAGAATTATGCAGAGCATCCTCAGTGTTTGTATAAGTTCCAAATGGCATATCACTAATAACGAAACTGTTTTTTGCACCATTACAAACTGCTTTGGTGTGATAAATCATTTGATCCATTGTTACGCTTAAAGTATCATTTTTTCCAGCAAAACTCATATTTAAAGAGTCACCTACTAATATCATGTCACTCTCAGCTTCAAACAGTGATGCAAAAAGTGCATCATAGGCGGTTATCATTACTAAAGGTTTTAAACCTTTAGATTTTTTTATAGAAGATATAGTCATACTTTTTTTCATAATAAATCTCTTTTTACTCTAATTCAAAATTTTGTCAAATGAATTTTAACTAAAAAGTGCTACAATAACATTAATGGGAGAGTTATTTTATGGGAATAAAAAGTGATTTAGATGCTAACTTTGATTTTGAAGTCGTTAATGAATTTTTAGATCACTATTCTATGATGATAGATAGCATGGAGATAATGATTTTAGATTTATCAAAGTTGAATCTACAAGCAAGAAGTATTGATGAACTTTTTCGTGTCTTTCATAACATAAAATCAGCATCAGGATACTTGAATATAGTCCCTATGTCACGACTAGCCACACTTGTTGAAGATGAACTAGAACAATTAAGATTAAGTACCCGACCTGTTAATGAAGAAACTATAACTTGGTTGCTTGAAATAAGCGATATGTTTGCGGTTTGGTATCAAAATTTCAAACTAGATGAAAAATTAGCTAAAGTAAAATACTCTCTGCTAAAAATACCAGACTTGGATAAATAATTGAAAAAACTAGTAGCTTTTATAACTTCTACCTACCCAGAAAAATCATTTAGTATAGATTTAGCCTTAGCACTTAGTGAAAATGGGGTTGATACCCTTGAGTTAGGCATCCCATTTTCAGATCCCGTAGCAGATGGTCCTTTAATAGAGCAAGCAAACTATAAGGCATTAAATCTCGGATTTAAATTTGAGCATTTACTTGAAATTTCTCAAGTAATCTCACCTAAGATAGATACTCTTTGGATGGGTTATTTCAATAGTTTTTATCAACAAGATATGGATAAACTTATACCCTTAGCAAAAAAAATAGGGGTCAATGGCTTTATCATTCCTGATTTACCACATGAAGAAGCCCTTTCTTATGAAAATCTATTTTCTAATAATAATGTTTCTAATATAAGTTTTGTAGCTCCAACAGATAGTGATGAAAGGATTAAAAAGATAGTAAGTAACGCTCAAAAATTCATCTATATGGTTGCATATACAGGAATTACAGGTTCAGGGACTAGTGAAGATTTGCAAAAATTTCTCACCTCAATCAAAGCCTATACAAAAACTCCAGTTTATGTAGGTTTTGGGGTGAATGCAAAAACAGCTAAAGAAAAAGTACAAGGAGCGGATGGAGTGATTGTTGGTAGTGCATTTATTGATATTTTATTACAAGATAAGCTTGATTATTCTCAAAAAATCAAAAAGTGTACAGAGTTAGCGAAAACTATTAAAAATGAGATAAATTCATAATTTTCATAAGGATTTGTTAGTAAATAATGGTGCGCCCGACAGGAGTCGAACCTGTGACCTTCGGTACCGCAAACCGATGCTCTATCCAGCTGAGCTACGAGCGCACACCATCTCTATTTTGAGAGGATGAAATTATAGCACTTTTAACTTTAATAATTATAAATCATCTAGTTTTTTAGTCATTTTTTCTAATTTTATCTCTTGCATATACAATTCATGATTTTTTCTTACATAAGCTTGAAGCAATAATTTTAAGTCATTGCTTCCTTCCATATTAAAATCTTCTGCCATTTGATGTTCTAAAAATATTGAAAAATCTCCATCAGCATCAACATCAAAACGGCGACCACCTATATGTAAAGCTATTTTCTTTATCATAAATTATTAGCCTAAAATACTTTCTATTTTACTGACTATTTCTTCTATCTCTAAATCTTTCATTGTATTTTCTTCAGAAAGTCTTTCAATCTCTTGATCTTTAATCTCTTTTTCTGCTTTTAATGTAATTAACTCATTACGAACCATTTCATTTTCGCTTTTTAATTCATGAAATTTTTCTAGTATCTCTGATACCTTTTCATCAAGTTTTTCCATAGTATTTTGCGTATCCATTTATATTTTCCTAGTTTGTTTTATATTAGACCTCTTTAAAGTGATCTACTAGTGCAATGTTAGCACAAAGAAACTAATTTACCTCTTTTGTCACCCTGAACTTTATTCAGGGTCTTGTGCTAGATTCTGAATTAAGTTCAGAATGACAGGCTATATCAAACAGTCGTGATAATTAAGCCATATTCATCCCGCCATTTACTTTAAGAGTTTCCCCTGTTATGTAACTAGAATGGTCTGAGAGTAAAAATGCTGTAGCATCTGCAATCTCACTAGCTTTACCCATTCTCTTCATCGGGATTTTAGCATTGATGCCATCTTTAATTTCATCATTTAAACTCTCCGTCATCTCCGTAGCGATAAAACCAGGAGTTACAGTGTTATAGCGTATCCCACTTGTTGCAGCTTCTAAAGCGAAACTTTTAGTCATTGCAATTACTCCACCCTTTGACGCTGCATAATTTGTCTGCCCTGCATTACCTGTTTCACCAATAATAGAAGCGATATTAACAACTGAACCAAATTTTTTCTTTCTCATCACCTTCATAGATTCTCTACAACCAACAAAACAAGATGTTAAGTTTGCATTAATTACCGACATGAAATCTTCATTTTTCATACGAAGTGCTAGTTTATCTTTTGTAATTCCTGCATTATTTACAAGGTATGAGAGTTCACCATCGCTATCTACTATAGTTTTGATAGCATCAACAAAAGCCGTTTCATCACTTACATCAAATCCAATCACCGCAGCTTTTCCACCAGCCGCTTCTATCGCCTCTTTAACTGCGTCAGCTTCAACTGCACCACTTCTGTAATGAACCCATACCTTTAAACCATAAACGGCTAAAGTTTTCGCAATCTCTGCACCAATACCACGACTTGAACCTGTAACTAAAACATTATTTCCACTAAATTTCATTTTTTATCCTTGTGTAATACATTGATTAACCAAATACTATAAGATTGATTTTTATTTGATTATCTGAGCATTTTTATAAAATACTCAAATAATCAAACGCCATATTAGTGTCTATTAAAAAAATTATTGAAATATTTAATCCATGATTCAATTGTATTTGATCTCCTTTTTATTGTAGAATCACCCATTTTTGGGTATTTTTTAATATCATTTATTTCTATATTTAAACCGTGTAATAAATTAAAGCATATCGGCTCAGAAAATATAATTCTTGCAAATTCAATCATTCTGTCATAGTCCTTTAATGATAATAAATACCTGCCTTTATCAGTTATAGATATACATTCAGACTTATACTCACATAATTTCATCCACTTAAGAACATTAAAATAATAATCATATTGCCTTGGATCTAGAGAAATATCAAAGTCTATAATGATACTCATTTTTGTTGGACATTCCTCTTTCAAGGTGTTGAGAAATATTGCATGTATTCTATCAAAACTGTTTGCTTGAGGAAATGGAACACTAGTATCAACTAATCTTTGTTTAGATCTTTTTATATTATCCAATGAAAAACTTTCGAGATTTTTGAATCTAAAAGCTTTTTCATCTTTGTGTATAGCTAGAAATTGATTGTTTATATATTTAAAAGGGATAAATCTAAAGATACTATTATGGTAATAAAAAATAAAACTATTGATTTGTTTTTTATTTTTCACATTTTCTTTCCATACTAATTCAGGGTAAAGAAGTTGTCTAATATTCATATTTCCTCTAAATCCAATTTTAGATTCAATTAAATTTACTGTATTTGCACCCTCATAACCACCATCTACCTCTATTTGAACGCCTTGAATATTATAATCTACCCTTCCAATAGAAAAAGACAAATCACCTCTTAGTCTTCCTCTGATTGTTAAATCTGTTTTTTCATTAAATACAATGTCTAACATACCAGAAATTTTTGCTATATCAAGGGCAGATGATTCACTTTTTATATCTAAAGGATTTATAGTGATGATTCCACGAGCTTGTTCTATAATTTGAATTGGACATTTTATTTCTTCTTCTATGTCAATAAAAGGACTGTTTTTTGCTATTCTATATAATCCATTTTCAATAGCCAATATAGATAAGCTATTTTTTTTCATCACTAAAGGTAGATGCTCTTTATGATCTATTTTTGTCATAAGCCTAGCTTCTTTACCATCTCTACTTTTTATTTCATCAGCACTTATATCAAAATACCCTTTTGATATAATAATATTTACAATATCTAAATCATTAAATATATTATCCCATGCTTGATTATTTGTAACTTTAGCCATAATGTCTCTTTTTAATAATTTGTTACTAAGACTTCTTTAACCTTACCTCTTCCATTAGCTTTAGAATTAATGGATCTGTTTGCATGAACTGTATGAACTGTATATCCATTAACATCATATAGTTCTAATGTATAATCAGTATATGAGTTAGAAAGCATAAAATAAGCACCAATATTATCAATATAGTCACACAATTCTCTTAACCTCAACTGCATATCTTCATCAAATCCTTTTTCTGTATAAGCCGTGAAGTTAGAGCTTGCGTTTAATGGGATATAGGGAGGATCAAAATAAATAAAATCTCCTTTTTTAATTTTATCTTTAATATTTTCAAAGTCTCCATTTGTTATTTCCGTGTTTTTTAGTAACTCACTACAGTTTTTAATATTTTTAGGATCACAGTATTTTGGATTTACATATCTACCAAAGGGAACATTACACTCACCTTTTAAGTTCACTCTATACAATCCGTTAAAACCAGTTTTATTTAAATAAATAAATCTGCTTGCTTTATCAAGTTTAGTTAATTTACTATATTTAGATTCATCTCTGTCTAAAGCTCTAGTTTCATAATAATAATCTGACTCGTTTTTGTGCTTACAAACCGAATCAATTAGCTCTGTAGGCATATCTTTAACAATTGTATATAAGTTAGATAGTTCTTTATTATAATCATTAATAAGTGCATTTTTTGGTTTTAATTCAAAAAACAAAGCTCCCCCTCCAATAAAGGGCTCAAAATATCTATTATATTTTTTTGGCATAAGTGACTTAATCTCTTTTATTAGTTGTCTTTTTCCTCCAACCCATTTGATTACTGGCTTACAGATATTGTATCCTTTTTATTTTCTAACATTTGCATATTCATATTTTTACTCTTGTATTTTTTTGTGTAAACTAAAATAAATTTGGTGTTTTCATAAGTGATAGCAATTTATAATATTTATATTGCCTTTGAATTATATCTAACTTGTTCTACTAAAAAAGTTAAGTAGAACCTTTTATACTAAACTATGATCCATCTCTGAGGGTATCTCTATATCCATAAGTTTTAAAACTGTTGGAGCGATATTACTCAAAGCTCCAGCTTCTACTTTTGCTACTCCATCAGCTATGACAAAACACCATACTTTACCTACTGTATGATTTGTAAGAGTATTACCATCATCATCTTTCATCTCTTCGCAATTTCCATGGTCTGATGTAAGGACTAAAGCGTAATCATTATCTTTTGCACTCTGTATAATCTTAGCAAGTTGTGCATCAACAGCACTTACCGCAAGTTTTGCAGCCTCCATATCACCTGTATGACCCACCATATCACCATTTGCAAAATTTACTACTATAAAATCATAAGAAGCATCTATAGCTTTTAACACTGCATCTCCAACTTTATCTGCACTCATCTCTGGTTTTATATCATAAGTTTTAACATCTGGTGATGGGATTAAGACTCTTGTTTCGTTTTCGTACGGCTCATCTATTCCACCATTTAAGAAAAAAGTGACATGTGCATATTTTTCAGTTTCCGCTGTATGCAATTGTCTTAAGCCATGAGATGCAATCACCTCTGCTAAAGTATTTTTTGGAGTATCTTTTTTAAAAAGTACTGGATATTTAAAGCTTTTATCATACTCTGTTATTGTCGCTAGATTTATCTCTAAGGCTCGTCTTGGAAACTCACTAAAACTTACATCACCCAATGCTCTTACTAACTCTCTCATTCGGTCACTTCTAAAGTTCACGGTTAATATAGAGTCTCCTTCTTTAACTCCCTCATAGCCCTCAAATGCTCTAGGTTCAACAAACTCATCAGTCTCTCCAATGGAGTAAGAATGTCCTATGTAAGTTTGAGGATCCCAGTGAGTCATAGGTCTAGCATCAACTATAGCCTCATATCCTCGTTGCACTCTTTGCCATCTGTTGTCTCTATCCATCGTATAAAAACGCCCAGAAATTGTAGCTATACTCATATTCTCATCAAGATGAGATTCAAGTATTTTTATATATTTTGTAGCAGATGTGGGGGAAACATCTCGTCCATCTGTGATGAGATGAAGAAAAACTTTTTTGCCATTTTTTGAGGCAATTTTTGCAAGACCTATAAAATGTTCTATATGAGAGTGAACACCACCATCACTTAAAAGCCCTATAAGGTGCAATCTATCAGACTTAGACATCAATGTAATAAGTTCGCTGTTATCTTCTAAAGTATTTTCACTAAGAGCTAGAGATATTTTCACTAAGTCTTGGTATAAAACTCTTCCGCTCCCTATGCTCATGTGTCCCACTTCAGAATTTCCCATCTGACCCTCAGGAAGTCCAACACTTAGCCCAGATGTATCTATAAGCGAGTGAGGAGTTTCTTTAAATAATTTGTCATATGCTGGTTTCTTTGCATTAAAAAAAGCATTATGCTCAGTTTTAGGGCTATAACCAATCCCATCAGTGATAATTAGAATCGCTTTTTTACTCAATGAATATTCCTTTATTTATCAAATTACATTGATTATACACTTATAGTGTTAATATCCAATATCATAAATCTATACAGGGACATACGGTATCAAACCTCGCTCAAACACTTCTTCTTGTACTTCTATGGGTAAGTCTCGTATGTCCATTATAAGCCCATTTACTGATAACATCCAAATCATTGGATTATCTTCATATTTACTTGGTAAAACCCAATCTGAATCCGTTGGATGCATTTTTAATAAACCACGAATAATTTTAGATTTTGATTGTCCTGTACTTTTTGCAATATCAAAATTTACATATAATTCTGATACACCTATATGGACTTCTTGACTTTTATCAAATAAAAAATTAACTGTTCCAATGGCATGTATTACTCCACAAGCCCATGTTTTTGCTTTACCTTTACTCAAAGGTGATGGTCTTTTTCTACATAAGGCAGCAATTGCGTATCTAGTAAATTGTGCATATTCTTCATTTAACTTTTCATTACAAAAGGTATCTGTTAAGTTTATAATTTCAAGATATTTATCTTCCATAATCTTTGGTACATTTTCAGATTTATTTTGTTTCAATTATTCTCCATTTATATTTTATTTGTAAATATAATTTTCTTTGCTTATTTTCTCTGGTTTGCTAAGTTTGCTATTTCTTCATAAGTTAATTCTGTAGTTGAATTATATAGATAAAATATAATAGAATGCCAACGAGCTAAAAATCAAGCATTATGCTTTGCTTCTAATTCTCGTAACTTATCTTTTTTACTCTTTTTTTTGCCTTTTATTGGAGCTGAGCCTTTTTCTTTTTTTGGAGCTTCGCCTTTGAGTTCAAAACCCTCTATTTGTTCACGCTGGAGTCTGATACCTGAGTGTTTTTCTATCAAGCTAAAATGTGCTTCATTCTCATAATCTATAAAAGAGATGGCAATACCAGACTTTCCAGCTCTTCCTGTTCGTCCAATTCTATGTATATAGTCAGTTACACAGCGTGGTAAATCAAAATTTATAACACAAGAAATATCATCAATATCTAAACCACGAGAAAGCAAATCAGTAGTAAAAAGGATGTTTATATCTTTTCTTTTGAATGCTTGAAGTGTTATATTTCTTTCTTCTTGATCTAAATCACCATGAAAAGATTGAGCATTAAATCCGTGCTTTTTAAATTTCATCGCGATGTTGTCAGTAGCGCGTTTGTTTGCCATAAAAACTAAGACTTGTCCTAGTTTATTTTCTTTAATGATATGCCTTAAAAGAGGGGAACGATTTTTTTGATTTACTTCAATGACTCGTTGATCTATTGTATCTAGGGTTTCTTTTTCATCCTCTAAACTTATCTGTATGGCTTGGCTTGTTATGCGAGTTATAATATCTAAGATTTTTGGAGGATAAGTTGCTGAGAAGAGTAGATTTTGGCGTTTTTTAGGAATCTCTTGTAAAATTGCATTGAGTTCACTTTCAAAGCCGAGGTTGAGCATTTTATCTGCTTCATCAAGAATGAAATACTCTAAATGAGATAAATCCATCTGTTTTTTTGAAAAAATATCTAAAAGTCGTCCAGAAGTTGCAATTACAATATCACAACCTTGCTGTATATCATAAAGCTGATTGCCAATTCCCTCGCCACCGATAAGTGCTACGGTTTTCACTTTTTTGCTTAAAAACTCTCCAAAGGTGTCAAAAGTTTGAGCTATTTGAAGTGTTAATTCTCTTGTGGGGGTTAAGACTAGAACTCTTATCTTTGCTTTTTTATAATTATCTTTTGCTTTTTGTTTTGAGAGTAGTTCTAAAATAGGAAGTACAAAACTAGCACTTTTACCTGTTCCTGTCTGAGCCTTTACTATAATGTCCTTGCTTTCTAAGACAAGAGGAATGACTTTTTCTTGTATAGGAGTGGCATGTGTAAAAGCACTTTTTTGAAGTGCTTTTAAAAGTTTAGAGGATAAGTTGAGTTCTGAAAATTTCACAGACTTAGACTATGCTTGAAGTGATTGTAACTGCTCTAAAACTTTTACTTGTTTTGTTTTGGCATCGGTTAAACTCTCACGATTTTTCACTAAAACATCTTCAGGTGCATTGGCTACAAATCTTTCATTGTTTAACATAGCGTTTAATTTATCTATCTCTCGCTGCAATTTTTCATCTTGTTTTGTAAGTTTTTTAATAATAGAACTTAAATCAATAGAATCAGTTGGAATAAAAGTCTCACAAAGGTCAGATATATCACTCACAGCATTGTCGATTTTAGAATCTGTAAATTCTACCACAGCAACTTTTGCAAGTTTTAAAATAAAAGGAAGCATCATTTTTTTGTCGTCTCCGCTGATATTATCTATTTTTACAAAAGCTTTCTCGATTTTTTGGTTTGCTAAATCAACAAGAACTTTAGCTCGTCTAATGGATACAATCGCATCCATAATAATCTCAAATTTTTTCTCTTCTTTTTCTCTTTTTTTTGTTTTATGAGGGTAAGGCATAAGCATAATAGACTCACTCGTCTCTAATGAAGTTCCAGATAACTCATGATAAAGGTATTCGGTAATAAAGGGCATAAAAGGATGAAGGAGTTTCATAGCATCTTTAAATATAGATCCAAGTTCTGAAATAGAGTCTTTATCAGCCTTAGAAAGCTCAATCCCCCAACCACAAAATTCATTCCAAATAAATTTATAAAGAGTAAGTGCCGCATCATTAAACTTGTACTCATCTAGGTATGCACGAACCTCTTTTGTTGCAAAGTTCAGCCTTGATGCCATATACTTACCAAGCTCAGTTTTTAGACAAAAACCACCTAAGTCAGAGAATGTGCTTACATTCATTTGCAAGTATTTTGAGGCATTGTAAAGTTTGTTTGTAAAATTACGGTTTTGTTCAAGTTTTTCTGTACTCATGCGAATATCACGCCCTTGAGCCGCAGATACGGCAAGGGTAAAGCGTAAAATATCAGCTGAGTATTGGTTTACCATATCAAGAGGGTCTATAACATTAGCCTTTGATTTGGACATTTTATCCCCTTTTTCATCACGAACTAGGGCGTGAAGGTAGATATGATTAAATGGAAGTTGTCCATTAAAATACTCACCCATCATCATCATTCTAGCTACCCAAAAGAAAAGAATATCAAAACCTGTGATAAGAAGTGTATTTGGATAAAAATCTTTCATATCACTTGATTGAAAAAGCTTATCCATCTCCGTATCTCCATTTCCCCAACCTAAGGTTGAAAATGGCCATAAAGCAGAAGAGAACCAAGTATCAAGCACATCAGGATCTTGTTTGAGATTTTTAGAAGCACATTTAGGACAAGCATCAGGGGCTTCCTCTTGAGATGCAAACTCATGGTCACAAGAGAGACAGTAAAATACTGGTATCTGATGTCCCCACCAAAGTTGTCTGGATATACACCAATCACGCAGTTCTCCCATCCACGAGTTATAAGAGTTTATCCAATGAGGAGGAAAAAAAGTTGCTTCACCAGCATTTGTTTTCTCGATAGACTTACGAGCCACTTCTTTACGCAAAAACCATTGTTTAGAGATGTAAGGTTCTACAACATTTTTACATCTATAGCAGTGTCCAACAGGATGCTTATGATCTTCAATTTTTACAATAAAACCCTCTTCATCAAGGCGTTTAACGATTAGCTCACGAGCTTTGAGTCTATCTAAACCTTTAAACTCTTCTGCATAATCGTTAAGAATCCCTTTTTCATCAAAAACTGTAATGAACTCTAGGTTATGGCGTTTTCCTACTTCATAATCGTTTTGGTCATGTGCTGGAGTTACCTTAACCACACCTGTACCAAACTCCATATCTACATGAGTATCGGCGATGATAGTTACTTCACGACTTAAAAGTGGAAGACGGATTTTTTTACCTATAAGCTTTTTGTATCTCGTATCATCAGGATGAACCATAACAGCAGTATCGCCAAAGTATGTTTCAGGTCTCGTAGTTGCAACTTCTACAAATCCACTTCCTTCAGCAAAAGGGTACTTAATATGATAAAAATTTCCATTAGTCTCTTCATGTTCAACTTCTATGTCACTTAATGCACCATCGTGTGTACACCAATTTACCATGTAGTTTCCACGAATAATCAAGCCCTCATTATAAAGTTTTACAAAGGCTTCTTTTACGCCTGTTTGAAGTCCCTCATCCATAGTGAAGCGTTCTCTTTCCCACGCAGGAGAGACTCCTATGTGACGAAGTTGCTCTGTCATAATTCCAGCAGATTCTTCTTTCCAAGCCCAAACTCTTTGTAAAAATTTCTCACGACCCAACTCTTCTTTTGTAGTACCCTCAGCTAGGAGTTGTTTCTCTACAACATTTTGCGTAGCGATACCAGCGTGATCCGTCCCAGGTTGCCAAAGAGTTTTATACCCATCCATACGCTTATAACGAGTGATAATATCTTGAAGCGTAAAGGTAAGGGCATGACCAATATGTAAACGACCTGTAACATTTGGTGGTGGCATCATGATTGAGAAGTTTTTTCCCTCTTTTTGAAGTGCTTTGTTTGCATCAACTTCAAAGTACTTTCTCTCTTCCCAGATTTTATAAAATTTGTTTTCTATTTTTTGTGCTTCGTAGCTGTTTTGTGACATATAATCGCCTTGATATGTTTTTATTTAATTTGCGATTATATCTCTTATGATGTTAAGAAGTAATTAACACTTAAAGTATATTTGTTATAATTTCTAAAAAATATAACTTTAAAGAAATATTATGAATACTCGACCTTTAGTATCAGTCATCACAGTAGTTTTTAACGGTGAAGCACATCTTGAAGAAACTATCAAAAGTGTACTCAATCAAACTTATGAAAATATAGAATATATTATAATTGATGGTGGTTCTACGGATGGAACTCTTGGTATTATTAAGAAATATGAAGATAGAATAACTTATTGGATTAGTGAAAGTGATGAGGGGATTAGCGATGCTTTTAACAAAGGTGTAAAACAATCAAACGGCTATGTATTAATGCTCAATGCTGGAGACATCTTTAAATCTCAGAACATTATACAAGAGTGTAGTAAAGATTTAACTGGAGATATAATTTCTTTTGAGGTGCTAAGTATTGCAGGAAAAAAAGTAGGTTTAGCACATTATAAAGAAGAAACTGATTTAAGATTAGCTAGAGTACCCCATCAAGGTACTTTTGTACATAAAAACTTTTATACTCAACATGCTGGCTATTCATTAGCTTTTAAAATACGGATGGATTATGAGTTTTTTGCTAGAAGCATTAAAATTGTTAAGCCTAAATTAATTAAGAATACAATAGTTATATATGATAATGATGGTATATCCAGTACATTGAAAAATAAGTTTAGATTTGAGATGGAGGGTTTAATTATAGAGTATTTATATTTTAATAAAAATATTCTATATCTTTTTACAAGGTCAATTTATAGAGTGCTTAAGAGTATAATCTCAAGTACTTTAAGAAATTTTGGTATAAGAAAGTGAAAAAAATACTTATTATACATACTTTTGGACTTGGGGATATGATAATGTTCACCCCCACACTTCAAATAATTCATGAACTCTATCCAAATGCTAAAATAGACTTTCTTCTCTTTCAAAAACTCTCAGGAGAGGTCATTAAATATTGTGAAAAAATAAATAATATATATTACAGCAGCTTTAAGTTCAAAGATATTTTAAAAAGTATTTTATTTCTTAGAAGTATAAAATATGATTTAAGTATTTCTACATCAGGAACAAGTGTATATAAGGCTTCTATATTGTCATATTTAATTGCTTCAAAGCAAAGAGTCGGAGAACTTAAGAAAATTAAGATACCGTTTTATACCAAAACAATACAATATGTAGAAAACATTCATAGAGTTGAAAATAATTTGAATTTAATGAATGCTTCTATACAAAATGCAAAACCTTTTTTTTGCATTAACAAGAATGTAAAAAATATTTTAGATTTAAATACAGATAAGCTAAATATATGTATTCATGCTGGTTCTAATCTTAAATTTAAAAATAAACGATGGGCAAAGGAATATTTTATTGTACTGATAAAATTACTATTAAATAAATATAACTGTAATATATATATTATCTCAGGAAAAGATGAACTTGAAGTATCTCGGTATATTAGTGAAAAAACTCGCACTAAACTCATTGAGGATAAGTTTTTACATGAAATAGCTTATTTTATGTCAAATTGTGATGTGATGATTAATACTGATTCTGGTCTTGGACATATAGCATCTTGTTTTGATATGAAGATTTTTACAATCTTTGGTCCAGCTAAAGAGTATAAAGTGAAGCCATTTTCTAAGAATGCTTATAGCATTAAACTAAGTTTAGATTGTCAGCCTTGCTATGGTAAAAGAGCGGTATTTTGTAAAAATATTGAATGCCTAAATAATTTAGAACCTTTAAAAGTTTTTGAAGAAATTTCTATAGTATTGGATAAAAATGATAAATAAATTGGTTTCTGTAATCATGCCATCATATAATTCTATGAAACATATCTCAGATGCAATTGACTCAGTGCTTAATCAAACATATAAGTATTGGGAATTAATTATAGTAGATGATAAATCGCCAGATAATGCAAATCATATTATTAAGAAATATATTGAGCTAGATAAAAGAATCATATTAATCAAGTTAGAAGAAAACAGCGGTGCCGCAGTCGCTAGAAACATTGCTATAAAAGAAGCCAAAGGTAGATATATAGCTTTTTTAGATTCTGATGATTTATGGCTTACTCAAAAGTTAGAAAGACAGATACAGTTTATGATTGATAACAAATGTGCATTATCTTATAGTAATTATAATACGATAAATGAAAATGGTGAGATGCTGAGTAAAGTAATAAGACCACCATTAAAATTAACATATAACAAACTTTTAAAATCCAACTATATAGGCTGTTTAACTGCAATTTATGATACAAATATAATTGGAAAGGTTTATATGCCTCTGATTAAAAAAAGACAAGACTATGCTTTATGGCTAAAAATATTAAAAAAAATAGATTTTGCATATGCTATAGATGAAAATTTGGCTACATACAGAATTATGTTAAATTCTATCTCTAGTAACAAACTGAAACTTTTAAAATATAATTATATGCTGTTTAGAAAGTATGAAAATTTTTCTATTGTAAAATCTGTGTATTATTTAACTTGGAATATTTTCATAAGGGTGACTATGAGATGATAACATTAATAGGTGGTTCAGGTTTCATTGGGACAAGATTAGCTAGTAGATTATTCAATAACTCAAAAAAATTTAAGATAATAGATAAACAGATGAGTAAAGTTTTTAATATCACTTGTGCTGTTGCTGATGTAAGAGATATTGATTCTATAAGAAAAGAGTTATCAAATGATGCAGTTATTATAAATTTAGCAGCAGAACATAGAGATGATGTCAGTCCAAAAAGTTTGTATGACGATGTTAATGTTCAGGGGGCAAAAAACATATGCGAGATAGCAGAAGAAAAAAAAATAAGTACAATTATATTTACAAGTAGTGTAGCAGTTTATGGTTTTGCACCTATTAATACGGATGAAAATGGTAAGATTAATTATTTTAATGATTATGGGCGTACGAAATATGAGGCTGAACTTGTATATAAAAAATGGCAAGCTAAAGATCCTCAAGCACGAAAACTTGTCATAATAAGACCGACTGTAGTTTTTGGTGAAAACAATAGAGGCAATGTATATAATTTATTTAAACAAATTTCTATGGGTAAATTTATTATGATTGGTAATGGAAACAACTCTAAATCAATGGCATATGTAGAAAATTTAGCAGCTTTTATAGAATATAGTTTAAGCTTTGAAAATGGTGTACATATTTATAACTATATTGATAAACCCGATATAACAATGAATGTATTGATAGAAAATATTTTTAAAGCTTTTGGTAAAAAAGATAAAATAAAGTTACGAGTACCTTACCTGATTGCCTATCTTATCGGAAATATTTTTGATATTCTTTCAAAAATTACAGGGAAAAAATTTACGATTAGTTCTATTAGAATAAAGAAATTTTGTATGGACAGTATGTATAATACTAATATGCAAAAGACAGGCTTTATTCCACCAGTAAAAATAGAAGATGCTTTACTCAAAACAATCAAATATGAATTTACAGATAATAATAATAATAATAATAGATAATCTAATATTTGAAAAAGGAAATTTATGATGATGGAAATCAGTTACTTAATTGTAGTATTTTTAGTATCATTTTGTATCATTTATTTTCTAGTAAAATATAAAAATGTCATCAATATACAAGCTCACATCAACCATCGTTCTTTACATACTGTTACAGTACCTAACTCAGGTGGAATAGCAATCTTCATAGCTTTTATTATAGGTTTAGTCCTCTTAGATGTAGAGGTAGGTTATGAAGTAGTTTTATCTATGAGTATAGTTTTTGTATTTGGTTTATATGATGATATATATACTGCTAGTACTCGAGAAAAATTTTTAGTTTTGTTTTTAGTTGCGAATATACTTTTTTTTAATGCTTATGAGATAAAATACTTAGGAACTTATCTAGGATATGATATACAAATATCAAGTTTTGCTTCTTACATATTTTTAGTATTTGTGATTGTCGGTTTTATTAATGGAATGAATCTCATAGATGGTTTAGATGGTTTAGTCTCAACAATTGGTATAATTATTTTAAGTTCATTTTTATATATAGGACTCAAAGTTTCTGATCAATTTTTAATTTCAATAACATCTTTATATATAGCATCACTCCTTGGCTATTTATATTTTAACTGGTCTCCAGCCAAAATTTTTATGGGCGATAACGGGAGTTTACCCTTAGGTTTGATTATAGCTATTATTGCTATCCATTGTGTTCAAATGCAGTATATTACTCCTATATCTATCTTGATGCTTGCAGCTTTTCCTATACTAGATACTTTTTTTGTCATAACACAAAGAATACGCTCAGGTAAAAGTCCTTTTGTAGCAGATAAATCACACATTCACCATATTGTATATAGACAACAAAAAAATAAGACTTCAAGAACAGTCATTATTTTAGGTTTAATGCAATTACTTCTTAGCTATATAGGTCTTGGCTTTAAAATCAAAGATGATAGTCTAATTTTAGGATTATTTATCTTAGTTTTTTTAATACTGTACTTCACATTAAGCCCCTGTAAAGAAAAACTATAAACTTTTCATAAAATTTTATTTTAACTTTTAAAAAAATCTAATACATTTACATCTAAAGCCTTAGCTATTTTGTATATATGTTCTAAATTGAATCGCCTATTTTTTGTATAATTTTCTGCATTAGCATAAAATGCAGAAGATTTTTGTCCTATCATTAAAGCTAACTCCAATTGAGTTACTCCTTTATCTTGTCTAGCTTTTTTTATATTCCTTGCTACGAGTTTTATGAACTCCTTAATCTCTTTTTCTTCAGCCACACATAAGTTCTCAAATACACTCAAAATTGCTCCTTATTATTAATTTATAAGTTAATTAATAATCTTTTAAATTATATGTAGTTACAATCTATGAAGCAATCTCTTATGAGTTACTGACTTATGGGCTATTAAAGGTGATACTATTTATAATTCAATAGATACAATTCTTAATAATGCTTCATTATTGGTTTATATACTAAACCCTCAAAACAATAAAGTTATTTATAGTAATGCAAAATGTATTGAGGAATTTGGGGACTTCAACGGTATGGACATTAAACTTGTAGAAAAAAAATTTATAAATAGCAAACATTATATTTTTAAAGAAAGTATCATACTATGGGAAAACAATATTGAAGTTAAACTAAGGATTTGTATAGACATTACCCACTATAAATATACACAAGAGAAAATCATGAAACTAGCTTATTATGATGATTTAACAAAACTAGCAAACAGAGTACTTTTTAAAGAGTATTTACTTCAAGCGGCACATAATTCTATCAGAACTACTCATTACCACGCACTTTTATTCATAGACTTGGATGATTTTAAAATTATTAATGATAAATTAGGGCATCATATAGGAGATAAAGTTCTCTATGAAGTTGCTATGAGAATTAAATCTTGTATTCGTGATAACGATATAGTTGCAAGATTAGGCGGCGATGAATTTGTTGTACTCATAGACACCCATGAAAAAGAAAGAAAATATATAGAAGACAGCTTAATAAATGTTATAAATAAAATTCTTTTTTCTATTGAAAACCCCTACCCTATCTTAAAAAATAAGTTCTCCATTAGTGCTAGTATAGGGATTAAACTATTTAATACTGAGCCATCTTCAATAGATGAGTTGATTATTCATGCAGATATTGCAATGTATAAGGCTAAGTCAAATGGTAAAAACACTTTTTTTATATCATAAACTATTTATCTCTTCTTCCTTCTCTTGGATACTCAAAAGTTCCTCAACTTTTTGCTCATAAATCTCTTGAAGTTTTTCAAGTTCTTTAGCTAGTATAGCTAAACCTATCTCTTCATAACAGGAGGGATTAGCCAAACAATTATTTTTTTCTTCTATCTTTTCTTCAAGTTCATCTATCTCTTTGGGAAGTTTTTCTAAGGCTATTTTTTCTTTAAAGCTAAGTTTGAGGACTTTTGGTTTTTCTCTTAGACTTTCTTTAACTACTTCAGTTTTCTTAGCATCAGCTTCCATTGCGTCAAGTTCTTTGAGTTCTTTTTCTAAATCTAAATATTGCGAATACTGTTGATGTGAGACTTCTATATGTTTGTTTTCTTTAAATATAAAAAGTTTTTTAGCAATTTTATCAACAAAGTATCTATCATGGCTTACTATGATAACAGCACCAGAAAAGTTTGTTAGTTGCTCTTCTAGAATATTTATAGTTGGTATATCTAAGTCATTTGTAGGCTCATCTAAAATCAAAATATCTACTTCTAAGGTAAAAAGTAAGGCAAGGGCAATTCTATTTTTTTCGCCACCGCTTAATACGGCGATTTTTTTCTCTAAAAATTCACGAGGAAAAAGAAAGTTTTTTAAGTATCCATACACATGCATATCTTTTCCCCGTACGCTTACTCTATCTCCACCATGAGGGCAAAATGTTTCCATTAAGTTTTTAGAATCATCTAACATCTCACGATGTTGATCGAAGTAGCCGATTTTAAATTCACCTTGTTTGATTGTTCCACTTGTTGGTTTAAGTCGTCCTAGTAAGGCTTTTAGAAGTGTGGATTTTCCACTTCCATTTGGTCCTACTATGGCGATAACATCTTTTTGTAAAATTCTTGTTGTAAACTCCTTGAGTAGCTCTTTATTTCCAAGAGTAAGAGATAAATTTTCCACCTCAAAAAGCATCTTTTGTTTGTTTATGCTTTTATCACGGTTAAAATGTTTTGCTTCTCTTTGGAGTTCTACAGACATTTTTCTAATTTTTGCAGGATTATTTTTAGCATCTTCTCTTAAAGTCATAAGACGATCTTTTCTTCCCTCATTGCGTTTAAGTCTTGCTCTAACACCACGAGCAAACCATTCATTTTCACGCTTTAAAACCCCTAAGAGATTGTCATGTTGTTTTTGAAGTGTTCGTATCCATTCAGCTTTTTGCAAAAGATAGTTAGAGTATCCACCCGTATATTCTCTTAATGCACAGTCCTCAATTTCTATAGATTTTGTTGCAATTTTATCTATAAAATATCTATCGTGAGAGATGAAAATAAGTGTAAACTTTTCTCTTAAAATCAACTCTTCTAAAAATTCGACCATGTACACATCAAGATGATTAGTAGGTTCATCAAGAAGTAAAACATCTGGTTTTTGCAAAAGTAAGGATGCCAAGGCAACACGCCTTTGCTCCCCTCCACTAAGTAAAACGATGGGCTTATTTTCATATTCTTTAAGGTTAAAATGCTCAATTATGCGTTGTATCTTATCGTCTAAGTTCCAAGCATTATGATGGTCTATATACTTACAAAGGTCTTCATGTTCATCTATGAGTTTTTTATTTTCAAAGTCCTGCGCTAAAAGTAAAGAAAGCTCGTTGTACCTAGTTTTAGCAGTATTGAGTTCTCTTAATCCATCTTCAACAGCTTCTCTAACCGTATGACCCTCTTTAAAGTTTGGTCGTTGATCTAGCATTTTTATTTCTAAGTTATTTTTTATTATTCTTCTTCCAGCGTCATATTCTAAAGTTCCATGAACGATTTTCATTAAAGTGGATTTTCCACTCCCATTTTTGCCTATGATAACAATGCGTTCACCCTCATCTATATGAAAGTTTATTTGAGAAAGTATCTTTTGAGCGGAATAGTGTTTTGAGATGTCTTGTAGGTCTATGAGTGCCATTTATATGTCTTATTTTGATTTATCTAATGATAGCTTTTAAATGGTTAAGAGATGCTTTTAAAAATTGTATTTGCCCAATAGCACTGCATGCAGGTATTGAGCAAGGTTGCTTATGTTTAAAATTTATAAGCAGCTATTACACGGAAGTGATTCATCTCTCTATCTTTTACTTTGCCACTTAAAACAACTTCATCATATTCACTTACACGGATTGTGTTAAATATTTTGAGTGTCAATGCTTTAAGAGGTTTATATGCTAAGATTATATCTATCTCGGTTGCATCGTTAAGGGCTGCTTTTGAACCTTTGAACAATGTTTGCGATTTGCCATAGTTAGCATAACTAGCGAGGAATTTTAAACCTTTTGTAATTACATAGTGTCCACCTATTTTATAAGCACTTACATTATCTCTGTACTGATTTCTTGAAAATAATGAGCTTGTGTAAGCTGGATCAGAACCCCATGTGTTTAAAAAACCTTTATTTGAATCTGAATCATTAGAAGCATTGTAAGCTAAATAAGCTGACCAATTCTTGTTGCCTATTTTTGCCTTAGCACCATACATACTAAAGTCTAAATCTCCTTTGAGGTCTTTTCCTATGTTGCTTTGGTCTAAATACTGAGCTTGTAATGTTAGGGCTGTCCCTTTCATCACAGGCATCTTATAAGATACATCTGCATATATCATATTCGCTATATCATGAGCATAATAATCCCAAAGAGATAATTTAAGATTTTTACTCATATTATAAGAGATATTTGCAGCCGTCATACCATCAGTTCTCTCAACACCCCCAGCTGTTCCAATGTTATGAAATTTAGCTTGTTCAAATTTTCCACCAACATTTACAGGTTTTTGACTAGAACCAGCAGTACCAGTTCCCTCACCAATTAAACCCCAATCAGTCGTGCTTCTTGAGCCATAAGACATAGCATTAATATGAGATACGCTAAGAGAAAGAGATGGTGTAGCCTTATACTTCAAGATAGCCGCTTCATAAAAGTTTGGCATTAAAGACCATTTGATTTTAGTTAAAGGAGTGTTTAAAATCTGACGACCAGCTCTAACAAAAAGATGTTTATTTTTATACTCTAAGTAAGCTTGACCAAGAAGAGCATTTGTTTCCCCTCTAGGAGAGGTAAACATACCATTTGCAGGTTTGTTGTCAGCCTCATCCCATTTTGTAAAACTAGTGTCACCATTGGCATAAAAAGCTGCCCCAAACTTTAACCCTTTATATACTGCAGGAGTAACATACTTTAATGTTGCTAGATAACCACTCCCATTTTCTGGTGCAAAACCATTAGTGTTATCACTAAGAATATGCATAGCTTTTATTTGACCTGAAACTTTTCCATCAGAAAAAGCTGCTGATTGCAAAGATGCTGTTACAAGTAATGATGCTACTGCTACTGAAATTACGATTTTTTTCATTTAATTATCCTTTTTTATATGTTGGTGTAATAGTTACAAATTATCATCAACTCTATGTTACTCAAATGTTAATAGATTGTTAATAAGACCTTACTTAATTACAAAAACTTCATTAGAAATTACAATAAATTTCTTAGCTTCTTCATTATTTTCTAAGTCAAACTTTTTTAATGCTTTTGGTTTTACTAAATGGTAGCCAAATTTTGCACTTACTTTATCCCCAGATTGCAACTTAAAGTCATAGTTAAAATCTTTTTTAGTATTTGCAGGAATCCTTGTATCTTTGATAGTACGATCAGCTAACCAAGGTGGTGTTGGTTTTGGTGAAGCACCCTTAGCATTTCCAATGATTTTTAAAAGTTTTTTTGTGTCCATTTTAATGACTTTACCATTACGCTTGATACTCACAACTAATTTAGCCATTCTTAATGGGTGTAGAGTTGAGGAGTGCGTAGCTTGATGGTCAATACTCACTGTAAAATTCTTTTTCGTGTGATTGATGCTAAGTTTTACATATTTAGCTAGCATGGAAATATCTCCATGAATCCCTGGAAAACCATGAAAAGCATGCTTTTTAGCCTTGCTAAGAATAGAAGGAGCACCATCGACTTGAGGCATGTGACATGTTAAGCAGTTATTATTTCCATCCATATTTGTATTTTCCGTTGAACAAACATCATACTCTTTTTTATTTGTTTTGTGCATGTGACAACCCATACATAGTTTTCCATTTTTGAAAACTTCTACATTTGTTTCAATAGCATGAAAAGGTGATTCTTGATTAGGTTTTAAGTTGGCAAAATATTTTCTCATATCAGGTGAGATAACATTCTTATTCATAACTTTACCTGGTAAAGTATCTGTAATCCTATGACAATAAGCACAAGCGATAGCTTCATTTTGTGTTTCATTGTTTGGATCAGGAATTACACCATTGTTTTTTGTTAATAATTCTTTCATATTATCAGCTGTTGGCGTATGGCATTTTGCACAACGGTATTTTTGCATTTTATTTTTCATGGGATGCTTATCATACACAGCACCATGAATTGGATCTGCAAATACAGTCGAATTTGCATGTTGTGAAGTTTTATACTCCTTGTAAATTTTCGGATGGCATTCACTACATTTTTGATTTTTCTCAAAGTGCATGGTAGCAAAACCTACTGTTGATAGCACTAGAACTATAAATAAACTTTTCATCTCATCTCCCTTTTTCATTGTGATTAGACTTCTTGCAAAACTCCTATATGTCTCAGCACTTTATAGAGAGTTTTAATCAAGGCAAATATTCTCAAGCGTAGCCAAAGCTACGGTTTGGGTTATTTAACGCAGAGTAAAGCTCTCTATAAAGTGTCCTACGGAAGGGATAATAAGTGCCAACCTTGCATAAAAAAATATTTTACCCTTAGCTTAGGCTAGGCATAAAAATTTGTTTTACACAATCTTAGCACTTCTTATCCCTCTGAGGCATATAGGAGTTTTGCAAGAAGTCTATTGCTATAATTTTATATAATTCGTATGAATTGCTAATTAATAGAGTGTTAATGATTTGTTAATTAAAACTAAAGATTAGAAATTGTAAAATAATTATAAGTATTACTATGTTCATAAGAAAGACAAAGATTGTGTTTTTTCAAAATTGTATCGACTATATAAAGTCCAAGTCCAAAACTCTCCGATGATTTATCCTCACTTTTTGTAAATGCTCTAAGATAATATTCTAAAGTTTTATCCATCTTCTCTCCTTTAGAGATAAAGTGTATTTTATTGTCTTTACATTCTATATAACAATCATTATTTTGTGAATATTTTAAGGCATTGTCGATTAAATTTTTAAACACAAAGGTAAAAAGTTCAAAATTTACTTTAAGCCTATTTTTTGAAAAATTATTTTTTATAGAATTAGGCTCTAAAAATAACATATCGGTAGCTTGATCGAGTATGTCGGTTAATGGATACTCTTTTGTTTGCAAAACATGATCCGTAGCTGTAATTTTTTCTATCTGAATAAACTCTTTAAGAAGAAGTTCTAATCTTGTAAATACATTATTTAAAACTTCTTTTGATTTAGAATCTTTAATCATCTCTAAGGCTATTTTTCCACTTGTAATAGGTGTCTTTAGCTCATGTGTAACATTACTTAAAAAAATTCTGCGTGCATCTAATACATTATTTATTTTTTTGACTGCCTTATTAAACTCATTTGAAACCTCAGCAATTTCATCTTTGGAGCTTAAAAAAAAGTCTATATTTGTATCTCCCTCTCCAAAACGATGTATCCGCATCTGTAATTGTTTGAGTGGATATAAACTGATTCCAATGGAGACAAGCAAAAGTAACATTATGAGAACAAACGCAGCATAAAGCCACCAAACATAATTAACATTTATCGACTCTGTTTTTATATCTTTTAACAAAAGTTTGCCTACGACAGGTGGAACAAGAACATATCGAAATGAATTATGATTATAAAGATGAAAATCACCCTTTGCACAAGATACAGTATCAAATTTTCCAATACCTTGTATATCTTTATACAATGTGGCATCATCGACTATAGCCATATGATCCTCTTCGAGTGCATTTATCAGTTCTTTATAGGTAGTATCCCCTATCTTCCATCTCATAACAGACATTGCTACATGGTGATAATGAATGCGAAGTTCCTCTTTTTCACTTTCAAACTGGTGGTCGTACATATATTTAAATAAGGCTGTAGTCGCTACAAGTGCAATGCTAAAAAAGACACAAATTCTTAGGATTATAGAGTGTTTATTCACTTTGCATCATCCTATACCCAACACCACGAATAGACTCAAAATATGTTGGTTTTTTTGGATTATCTCCAAGCTTAGTCCTTAATCTGCTTATAATTACATCTATACTTCTATCTCCACTACTCCAGTTCATTCCCTCAACACTATCTAGAATTTTTTCACGAGAAAATACAATACCTCTGTTTAAGAGAAAAAGTTTTAGTACTCCAAACTCGGCTACTGTTAGGTCTAATGGTTGGTTTTTAAAATGAATTTTCATTGTTGTTTTATCACATTTGAATTCATGGTCTTCAAAAGATATTTCAGCTGAAATAGTAGTGTTCACTCGTCTAAGCTGTACTTGAATCCTAGCTATCAACTCACGAGTATCAAAAGGTTTTGGCAAATAATCATCAGCACCTTTTTCTAATCCTAAAACCTTATCACTAACATTATTTCTAGCAGACATAATAATAATAGGTAATGAATGCTCTTTACGGATAAGTTCACATAAGGATAGACCGTCCATTTTTGGTAGAGTGAGATCTAAAAGTATTATTTTATAAGTGCATTCTTTGAGACTATTTAAAACTAGGAGAGGGTCATGTATGATTTTGACTGTATAGTTACTATTTATTAGATAACTCCCAAGCATATCAGATAAATCTAAATCATCTTCTACTATCAAAATATCTATTTTATTTTTCATTACAAACACTTCCATAATTAAGATAACTTTACTAATTTTTCTTATTTCATAAGCTAAGATACTCTTACTAGTCGTTTAAGTTCTAATGGTAACTAAACTTTTCAATATTAAAAGTTAAAATGTAACTTGCGTCACATATTATACTATCCCAAGATTATTAAACAATTTTTTTGAGATTGTTATTTCTAAAAAGATAAAATAACAGTAAGAAACAGCTATCGTGCTGAGTTCAATATTAAATTAGTAATAAAAGCAATTAAACAGGAAAGATAATACAATGAAATTTAACTTAAACCAATTTTTATTAGCAGTATCAGATAGCCTCGATTTTGTAGAGATAGATATATTGGGTTCTACAAAGTTTCACTCTAAGAGAGTTGCTTATATAGCTTTAAGAATGGCAGATTTTTATAATTTTAGCGAAGAAGAAAAATTTGACTTATGCTCCTATGCGATATTGCATGATAATGGTCTTTGTGAAGAATCATTAATAACAACTCCATTAAATACACCCAAGCTATCTAATATCGGGATTTTAGAACAATATACTGAACATTGTGAAATTGGAGAAAAAAATATTGTAGATTTTCCTTTTTAACTAAACATAAAAATATTGTAAAATACCATCATGAACACTTTGACGGTTCAGGTTATTTTAAATTAAAAGGTGATGAGATACCTCTCATGGCACAAATAATCTCACTTGCAGATACGGTTGATAATTTATTTCATTTTGAAGATACCTCTGTACTAAATAGAGCTAAGATTAGTCAATTTATCAACATTAATACAAATAAGTATTATTCTAAAGTTATAGTTGATAATTTTAATATTTTGGCAAATAATACATCTTTTTGGTTAGACTTACAATCTGTTAATTTAGAACAAAAAATACTAGATAGATTACAAGAAAATATAATACATATAGAGTATAAAGAACTCATAAACTTATCTGCTATTTTTAGTAAAATAGTAGATTCAAATTCTAGTTTTACTTCTAGGCATTCGAGTGGATTGAGTGAAAAAGTTGAAATAATGGCAAAATATTACAACTTTGATTATGAAAAAATATCAAAACTAATTATCGCAGCAAACCTACATGACCTGGGAAAATTAGCTGTACCAAATAGTATTCTTGAAAAAAATGCTAAATTAACTCATGAAGAATTTGAAATTATAAAATCACACACCTATTATACAAGACAGGCATTGGAAAAAATAGATGGTTTTGAAGAGATCGTAAATTGGGCATCTAATCATCATGAAAAACTAAATGGACTAGGTTATCCTTATGGAATAAGTGGCGATAAATTAAGTTTTCAAGAAAGGCTTATGTCATGTTTAGATATATATCAAGCACTAAGAGAAGATAGGCCCTATAGACTAGGAATGTCACATCAAAAGACTATGAGCATCTTACATGAACAAGCCCAAAGTGGATTTATAGATTTAACTATTGTAAATGATATTGATAAAGTTTTTAATTAAGTGATATCAACACTATTTATGTTATAATACCTCTTACTAGGACAACTTGTTAAAATTAATGGAGCGGTAAAAAGCTTTTAGGTCGGGGGGGGGGTTAATTACCTTTTGACCTTTCTTTCTCTATCTCTTCTTGGTGTTTAGACATCTCTAGTCTGATTTCATCCATGGTTTGAGGTGGGACATTATCATCTTTTGACCATTTTACCTCATCAATATCGCCACCATAATCAGCTCCGAAATCTTCAACCTTTTGAGAGTACTCATCCAAATCTCTACAAATAGCAGTTCTGTTATCAACCATATCTGTTAAGACTATATACCACGCCCCATCTGGGTCTATTTTGATATTTGATTCAAATATAACAGCCATTAGTTACGCTTACTTGTTTCATCAAAAGTTTTAGCAAATCCTTCTAAATCTTTTTTCTTTAAGTCGCCATTGTAAATAATATCTGAAATTTTTAAATCATCATCATTAAGCATTTTAGGCACTACATCAGCGTTGTTAATAAGCTCCATATGTTCATCAAGTTCATCTTCACTGTAAGCCATCTGCATCTCAGCGGACACAACATGTTCAATCGCTTCAATAACACTCATTTTTTTTAATTCTTCTGAAACACCTTCACCTTCTATAGTAATAATGATACGACCCTTTTCATCATGAAGATGATAATCACAGGCTTCACAATTTTTGAGGCTTTGTACAACCTCATCTAAGTATTTTGGCACGGTTTGCACTACTACGCTTGATATATTCATATTTTTCCCTTTATGTTTTTATTTTATCTTGTATAGGTTAATGATATTGTCATCACTTGATACTAGCATAGTATTTTCATCTATAAATAGTATATTAGAAATAATCATTTTATTTCCTATATATACACCGAGTTCTTTTTTGGTGATGGTATTAAACACTGTTACATTATTTTTTTCATCACTAGAAAATGCTGCTATTTTACCATTTGGACTTAATCCTACGCTATAGATAAGAAAATCTGATTTTTTATAATAACTAGAGTTGAACTTTGGTGCATATACTACGGCTTTTCTATCTTGTCCAGCGGTAATTATGATAGAATTTTTTGTATCAACCTCAAAAACATTGTCTAAGTTTTGTCCACTTAACTCTCTTCTAAATGCACCATCTTTTGTTTTATGAATTTTTAAATTGCCACTTTCATCTGCAATAATAATTTCTGTTTTATCTTCGTTTAATACAAAATCTGAAAACTTAGAACCAGAAACCTGAAAACGATAATTTTGTCTTTGTTTTATAATATCATAAGATATAATCTCATTACTTAAAAGTCCTAAGAGAACCGTATTTGCATCAATAAACTTCGCTTTTGCAATGAAGAGTTTTTTCGTATAAGGCAGTACTAAACGAAGAGTTTTATCTTCATAAATATGAAGCCTCCTAGCCCCTTTTTTCGCTTGCGAGAGCATGAGTATCTTATCTTCGATTATATCTACAGAATACACTTTAGAGTCCGCTAAATCACCCATGAAGTCTGTGATTTTTTTAAGCCTGATTGTTTGAAGAATCTCTTGTGTATTTATATCAAAAATATCTATACAACTAGCATCAGTAGCACTATAGAGTTTATCGTTTTTATATACTATATCTATGACACTTCCGCTAGAGGCAAACTGTACTAATGGTACTTGCATTTTTGCATAAAGAAGTGAACTTATTGTAAGAAAAAATAGTAATATTTTTTTCATTATATATCTTCCTTCGCTACTAAAGCTTTTATATCTATAGCGTAACTAGGGCATCTACTGATACAAAAGCCACATGAGGTACATTTTTCTTGATTTATATTCGGCATAAACATTGCCTTAAAATCAATAGCATTTTCTAAACATGGGTCTTTGCATGAAAAACACATAACCCCTGACCAACTCATACAGTTAGATTCATTTATTCTAATACCTGCGTCAATGAGTTTTCTATGCTCGACTTGAAGAACATTTGGCTCACAAGCATTAGCACAATCATCACAATAAGTACATCCACTTTTAGAAAAGTCTAAGTAAGGCGTTTTGTCTTCGCCTATGAGTATAATTTGCTCTTGACATAGAGTAGCACATTTTGCGTCACAATTTTGACACTCTTTAGCAAAGGCATTAATATCATTGTAGTAAGGTGGTCGGATTATAATTACTTTTTTTTGCTGTTCTTTACCTTTTATAGAGGAAGAGAGAAAGCCAAAAAGCTCTCTTCTATCCATATTTTAATTACCTGCTTTAGAAGTATCTATACCTTCCATGAGTTTAACACCGCTCCAGCTAGAACGACTTGCACCATTTTTTTGAGTATAATCCGCTTCAAAGCTATTTTCAACCGCTAAGTTACCTTGAGATTGAGGGGCATGACATTGAGTACAGTTAAATCTTGCACCCACTAATTCCCCTTGTCTTACAATAGAGACATCTTGTAAGTCTTTAGTGGAAGTATTGTTAAGAACAACACCAGATTTAACAACCTCTCCATCAATAATATGCGTGGAGGGTCTAAAATTAGTAAAGTGAGATTTCGGAATTGGAGTAGATCCTACTAATTTTGCCATGTTTGGCATATGACAACCAAGACATTGGTTATTGTCAATTTTAATAGGAACTAAACCCTCTAATGAGTGTGGAATCATTGGTGGAGCATCTTGAAATGCACGTTTTAATCTTGTACTAGACCCTGGAGCTGCAGCTCTATACTCTGTTTTTGTTGCAGAAGTATCATCCTCAGCATATAAACCAGTTTTCCTCAAACCCAAAGATTCTTCTGTGATGGAAGCCTTAAGCGTTTCTTTTTGTTTGGCTTGTGGAGCTTCATTACATCCTGTAAATATTACAGTAACACTCAACAACCCAAGTATTAATTTACTCATTGTTTTCATTATTTTCTCCTATCGTTTGTTTTTTTGTTAAATTTCTAATTGAGAAATTTAAAGCATTATCGTTACAGACTTCTATACATCTTGCACATAAAGTACATTCACCCGATAAAACAGGCAAGCTTTCTTTATCTATCATAAAAAGCACCTGCTTCTCAGGACAAACAACTTTACAGTCCATACATCCTGTACAATTTTGTGCATTATGATGCACTTTAATAAGGCTAAATTTGCCTATGATTGAGTAAAAACCACCGAGTGGACATATGTGTCCACACCAGCCATTTTTCAAAACAAATAAATCGAACAAGAATATGATAAGCATCGCTGCCCAAGCAAATCCTAAGCCAAAGACTAAACCTCTGTGTACCATTGATATAGGTGAAACAAATTCAAAGGCAGTAATTCCAAGAGCAAAAGAGATAATGAGACTTACTGCTAAAACCCAGTATCTCATACTTCTTGTTGATGGCTGTCTTTTTTGTGTATGGTCGAGATTAAAAAACTCTCTTACGAATGCTGAAGCATCGGTAATTATGTTTATAGGACAAACCCATGAACAAAATAAACGCCCACCTAGTAGCATATAAAAAAGTGCGATAATCCCTGCACCGATTAATAAATCTGCACTAAGTACTGCACCAGCTGCAAACATTTGTAATGCTGCATAAGGATCGCTAAGAGGGATAATACCTAAAAAAGACGAGGAACTTAGGTTTCCCATAAGTATCGTCCATCCCCAAGCATTTGCTCCAAAATATAAAAGCATTAAAGAGATTTGTGTAAATCTTCTTAAAATTAGGTAGCGGTAATTATTCCAAAGAATACTCATTCGTATAAATCCTCTAATCCATCATTTAAAGAGTCCATTGCACTTCTTTTGCTAATCTCGGTTGTGGTTTTGATAGAGCTAGCATTTTCTAAACGCTTCTCATCTTCTTTATCCCAGCCCTTGATATAGTAATTTCCAGCTCTTCCCTCAGCTACTTCTCTAGGAAGTACAAATATTGCTGCTTTTTCAGTTACACAAGCTTTTTCACACATTCCACATCCAGTACACACATCATTTACAACAACTGGCTTTAAAAAGGCATGTTTTCCTGTTCTATCATTTTTTTCATACTTTATTGCTATCGCTTCTCCAAGTAAAGGACAAGCCCTATAACAAGCATCACATTGAATACCCCAAAATGAGATACAGCTGTTATCATCAATAACGGCTACACCCATATCTATAGTGTTTACATCTAAGATACTATCCTTTGTGACACTAGATTCATCTAATGCTCCAGTAGGACATACTGGAACACAAGGGATATCTGGACACATATAACAAGGAATGTCTCTAGGCACAAAATAAGGTGTCCCAATAGGCTTATTATCGCCAGCAGTTGCTAGCATAAGCGTATCATAAGGACAGGCTTCAACACATAATCCGCACTTAATACAAGTTCGTAGAAAATCTTCTTCTTTTAAAGCAGCTGGAGGTCGAAGTAACAAGGTTGATGCTGTAACTTCATCAACATAAGCACTCCACATAAATCCTCCAAGAGCTGCTATTCCAGTAGCTCTTACCATATCTAAGATAAAATCTCTTCTAGTGTTTTGTTCGTTTTCTTTCAATCCAGACTCTCTTATTTATCTCTATTATGCAGGATAAATTCTAACAGCACATTTTTTAAAGTCTGTTTGCTTTGATTGTGGACAAGTATAATCAGCACAAACTTTATTTATAAATATTTTTTCATCAAACCATGGTACAAACACAAGTCCTTTAGGAGTTCTATTTCTCCCTCTTGTTTCAACTCTTGCTTTTACCTTACCACGACGAGATTCAACCCAACATAAAGCACCTTGTTTAAGGTCTTTGGCTTTAGCATCTGCTGGATGCATATAGCATAATGCTTCTGGAACTGCACGGTAAAGTTCAGGTACACGCATAGTCATTGTTCCTGAATGCCAATGTTCAAGTACGCGACCTGTACATAACCAAGTATCATATTTTTTATCTGGCATCTCTGGAGGATCCATATAAGGACGAGCAAAGATTTTGGCTTTATTTTTAAGACCTTTTTTCTTTTTGTCTTTAATTCCCATCAAGTCTCCTTGAGTAAGAGCCTTTGCTAATCCACCATAAAATGCGTGTGAATTACCAGATTTTTTAGTTTCTTTTGCAGCATAAGGATCATACATGGAGTTAAATCTCCATTGTGTTTCTTTTCCATCAACAACAGGCCATTTTAAACCACGAACTCTGTGATAAGTTGTAAAGTCGGCTAAATCATGTGCATGACCACGACCAAACGAAGCATACTCTTCAAATAAATATTCATGAATCATAAAACCATAACCAGTAAATACTGTACCCTCAGAACCAACAACATTACGACTATCTCCATTACACTCAGAGTTATCAAAACCTTTTTGTGGGAAAGCATTCATATCTATTTTATATGATTTTGCTTCTTTATTTGCAAAAAGAATCTCATACATAGTTGTGTCATCATTGTAACCCATTGCATAAGCTTTTTTTCTTACATCTGGAAGTGATTTTTTAGAACCATCTTTGTTTTTGCCACGAAGTGCTTGAGCACCCCATACATCACCAACTGTAAATCTTTTTGAAAGCTCTACCCATTGCCAAGTATCACTCATGGAATCACCTACTGGAATAACTTGTTGTCTCCAGTGTTGTGTGCGTCTCTCAGCATTACCATAAGCTCCCCATTTTTCATAAATCATTGCAGATGGTAAGATAAGATCAGAAACTTTTGCCGAAATTCCAGGGTATCCATCAGAAGTAACAATAAAGTTATCCATTTCACGAGCCGCTTTAATCCAATGAGTAGCAGAAGCAGTATCTTGATAAGGATTACAAACATTAACCCAGGCAAATTTAATAACACCATCTTCAATATCACGATGAATTTTCATGATGTGCTGATTTCCAACAGGATTGAGAGTTCCCTCTGGAATTTTCCATCTGTTTTCAACGATTTTTCTATGCTTAGGATTTTTTACCATCATATCAGCAGGAAGCCTGTGACAAAATGTTCCAACTTCACGAGCAGTTCCACAAGCTGATGGTTGCCCAGTTAAAGAGAATGCTCCATAACCTGGTTTTGCTTGTTTGTTAAGTAAAAAGTGAACATTATAAGCCAGAGTATTTACCCATGTTCCACGAGTATGTTGATTCATACCCATAGTCCAAAAGGATACAACCTTTCTTCCCTTTTCTATATATAAATCAGCTAATTCTTTAAGTTTTTTCTTGTATTCATTAATATCTTCATCTGGATCACCCTTAGAAATATTTGCAACATAATCTAAAGTGTAAGGATCTAAGAATTTTTTATATTCTGCAAAGTCAATTTCCCAGTGTTTAAGACCAGCTGGTTTATTGACCATAACATCGCCTTCTTTATAGCCATATGGCTTTAAAGCTGGTGCTTCTTTTGCAGATACAGTATGTTTCATCTCTTGAGATACCGTCTCCATTTCTAAGTCTGTATATTTACCACCTTTGATTGATTTTTCATTATCTCTTCTCATCCCATAACCGATATTTACAGGAGACGCTGCAAAAACGATATGCTTCTTAACAAAATCCCAGTCAATTGATTCAGGGTTATTATATACAATCTCTCTTGCAATATAATTCCATAAAGCAAGGTCAGTATTTGGGGAGAAAATAATTTCTATATCCGCTAAATCTGAAGTTCTATGCGTATAAGTTGACATATTGATAACTTTGACACGCTTAGGGTCTGAGAGTTTTCTATCTGTAACTCGAGACCAAAGGATAGGGTGCATCTCCGCCATATTTGAACCCCAAGATACGATAGTATCGGTTAGTTCAATATCATCATAACAACCAGATGGTTCATCAATACCAAAAGTTTGATAAAAACCAACAACTGCTGATGCCATACAGTGACGAGCATTTGGATCGATTGCATTTGATCTAAATCCACCTTTCATCATTTTTTGAGCAGCGTAACCTTCCATCACGGTATATTGTCCAGATGCAAAAACGCCTACACCCTCAGGACCTGCATGTTTGAGTGCTTTTTTGATGTGAATTTCCATCTCATCAAAAGCTCTTTTCCAAGAGATTGCTACAAATTTACCATGTTTGTCAAACTTACCATCTGAACCAACTCTTAGTAATGGTTGCGTTAATCTATCCGCACCATACATGATTTTTGCATTAAAATAACCTTTAATACAGTTTAGACCACGATTAACAGGAGCAGCAGGATCTCCCTTAACTGCAACAATCTTGCCATTTTTTGTAGCCATCATTATTCCACAACCTGTACCACAGAAACGACAAGCCGCCTTATCCCATCTCCATTCTTTCTCAGCCTTACTTGCTGCTGCTTCTAACTCGGCTGGTACAGCCATTCCCATTGTAGCCGCCGCTGATGCCGCCGCTGAACTTTTTAAAAATTCTCTTCTTGAAAGTGACATATTTCCTCCTATTAAGGATTAATTGGATATTAATTTTGTGTACCCATTAACACTTAATTTAATGCTACACTTGGATTGATTTAAATAAGCTTAACTTAGATTAAATATTAAATTAAATATTTAATCTTTAATTAATATTAATATTATGTGTATATTTGTAACATATAAAACTATATATAGAATATAAATAACTTAAAGGACAGCTTACTAGTAGATTTTAATAAAAAATATCAGAAAGTATTATTAATAGCATAGAAAGCTCTTATTTGAGGAAATTAAATATTGGTGATCTGGAGGATGAAAAATTAAAAAAAAGTATCATTTAAAATAGTTTTAAATGATACGAGTATTTAGATTGAGATTAACCACAAGAAGGGACATCACCATCTGAAGCATATTTGTGTACGAAATCATAAAGATTGGTTACATCTTTTTCTTTCATTTTTGCAAATTTCTTCTCACCATGAGGACAAATTTTAGTCCATTCAGCAACTAAACCACTTGCCTTAGCTTTTTCCCACTCAGCACGAGTATGCTTAGTTGCAAATAAAGCTCCGTTTTTAAGACCATCTTTTTTACAAGCTTTTAACTTTTTAAGGTAGTATTTTTGACCTTTTTTAGCATCAGCAGATACCGTTGCTGTAAACATTGAACTAGCTATTAATGCAGCTAATAATAATGAACTTGTTTTTTTCATTCTTTTTCCTTTTTTTGTGATAAATCTGTGATATTTTACATCATTTTGTTAAATATCTTATTAAGAATTTAATTTTAATTAAGATATTGTATTAATAAGATACAAAAATACACACGAGATAATTGTAACTTATAATCGTGTATTAATTGTGAGTTCTAAAACTTAATCTAGTTTTGTCTTGTTTAAACTTTTTATAGAGTTTAAACTTTGCTTTTTCAAGCTCTACATCATCGTATGAAAACTCTACTTTAAGTTTTGTATCATCTAAATTTGCACTCTCCATTGCAAACAGTTTTAACTCTTTTTTTGTAAGTTTTGATTTTAAAACTCCATAGAGTTCTTTTTCATCTTCGATTAAGTCTATTAGCTCTATATGAGTAAACTTTGCCAATAATTCACGAAAATTATTTTCTTCATTATACTGTCTCCAAACGGTATTTTCTAACATTATATATTCTCCAGTATTTTTTTTAAATCTTTTTCTTTTATGATTATATTTGCTTGTTTTTCAAGTATCTCTCTTGCACAAAAAGCAACTCTAGTCCCAGCATGAGCGAACATACTTAAGTCATTTGCACCATCACCACAAACAAGTGTTTCCTCTTCACTTACTCCGAGAATATTTTGTAGTCTTACTAACATATCCCCTTTAGAGTAGTTAAACATCATCTCTCCACCCACTAAACCTGTAAGTTTTCCATTCTTTTCATGAAGCACATTTGAAAAATCAGCGTCATATCCTAAAATATCTTTTGCATATCCTGTAGCAGAGCGAAATCCTCCACTAAAACATACAACTTTCATGCCTCTTTTTTTAAGTTCGCTAATCGTTTCTTTAGCTCCATTCATATAAGGGAGGTTTTGGCTTATCTCTTTTACGATTGAATAATCAAGACCTTTTAAAAGCCCTACCCTTTGTTGAAGTGATTGAAAAAAATCAAGTCTTCCACTCATAGCTTCTTCGGTTATTTGAGCAACCTTTTCACCTATTCCTAATTCGTTCGCAAAAAAATCAATCGTTTCGCCATCCATAAGCGTTGAATCAAAATCAAAAACAGCAAGTTTTAGCATAAATCTTCTCTCTTTCGTTATAATTACGCAATTATACCCATTTAGGATTTTTTTTGTTTGATACACTCATAAATAAATTACTTCACGATACTTATATAACGCTAGAAACAACCCCTAGCCACTCTCCTCAGTTTACGCCTATCGTCGATAAGATAGAAGCCTTAGGACTCCGCAACTTAGTAGATGCTTTCTCTACAACGGATAATCCACTAGCAAAACTAAAATACAATGCACTCTTTGCTGCGAAGATTCTTCAAGATAGATTTAACAAACCTGTCATTGCCACAATGAGCATGAGAGATAGAAATAAAATCGCCTTGCAGTCGGATCTACTTGGTGCTAATGAGATTGATATACGGGCTATTTTAGCACTTACTGGAGATCCTGCCAGTATCTCAGACCAGCCAAATGCAAAGGGTGTTTTTGAAGCAGATAGTGGCTTACTCTTAGAAATCATCTCAGCTTTTAACTCTGGTATGAGTTATGCAGGGAAACCTTTTACACAAAAACCTCAAGAGATTTATCCCTTTGCTGTAGTCAATTCTTTTGCAAGAAATCCAAAAACACTCCAAAAAAAGATGGTTAAAAAAATCAATAATGGAGCGATAGGTATCATAACTCAACCAGTATATGATGTAGAAAATGCAAAACTACTTTTAGAACTTAAAGTTGCTGCAAACAAAGAATGTTCCTCTGAGCATAAAAGTGCTGAACTTATCTTAGGATTATTTCCCATCACCAAACTTAGAACTGCACAGTTTTTATCTGCTCATGTTCCAGGGATTCATGTTCCTAAAGTCTGGATAGAAGCCTTAAGAGTTGCCAATGCTAAAAGCCCTGAGGAAGAGTATAAGGTGGGGTTTGAACTCAGTAAAAATCTTTTTGATGAACTCAAAGCACTCCACCCTAAACTTCATCTGATGACAGCCAACCAATTTCAACTAGCTCACGATATTTTAGTATAAGAAGGAAAAAAATGATTGATTTAAAACTACTCCAAAAAGATTTTGACACTATGAGTGCTAAACTTATGAGAAAAGGTGTTAATGCCTCACTTCTTAAAGATTTAAAAACAAAAAGTGAAGCACTTAAAGTCGCTAAACAAAACTTTGAAACACTCCAAGCACTTCAAAATTCTATGAGTAAAGAGTTTGGGATTTATAAACGAGAGGGTAAAGATATTGGCGAGCTAAAAGCTAAAGTTGATGCCAATAAAATAGAAATTACAAAAGTACTAGATATTCAAAGACAAAAACAAGAAGAACTAGAATCTATGGCAATGGCAATTCCTAATGTTCCTGATGACACCGTGCCAGATGGAGAGGATGACAATGATAATATAGAACTTAACAAAGTACTCATTCCAAAAGAGTTTTCATTTACTCCAAAAGAGCATTGGGAATTGGCTGAGGAAAATGGATGGATAGACTTTGAGCGTGGTGTAAAACTCGCCACTAGTCGTTTTTCTGTTTCCTTTGGAATGGGTGCAAAACTTGAAAGAGCTTTGATAAACTTCATGCTCAACTTTAACGCTGCTCGTGGTTTTGAAGAGGTAAGTGTCCCCTCTCTTGTAAATAGAACTGCACTTGAGGGTACAGGACAACTTCCAAAATTTGAAGATGATTTATACAAAATGCAGGGGCAAGAACTGTTCTTAATTCCAACTGCTGAAGTTCCCCTAACAAATATTTATCAAGATGAGATTTTAGCTTCAAATGAACTACCTAAAAAGATGACAGCCTATACATCATGTTTTAGAAAAGAAGCAGGGGCTGCTGGTCGTGATACAAGAGGGATGATACGCCAACACCAATTTCACAAAGTTGAACTAGTAGTACTGTGTAAACCAGATGAAAGTGAAGTGATTTTCAAGGATATGGTTTCATGTGCATCAGATATACTCACAGCTCTAAAACTGCCTCACCGTATAGTAAACTTATGTACTGGAGACTTAGGCTTCTCAGCAGCACACACAACAGACATAGAAGTATGGCTACCAGGACAAAACCAATACCGTGAAATCTCTTCAATCTCTAACACAAGAGAGTTCCAAGCAAGACGAGCCAAAATTCGTTATAAAGATGGCAAAAAGAACCTATTTCTAAATACACTAAACGGGAGTTCTTTAGCTGTTGGACGCACACTTTTAGCTATCATGGAAAACTATCAAAATGAAGATGGAAGTATTGATATTCCTGAAGTTTTGAAGCCTTATTTGGGGAGGTAGGTCTTTATTTTAACATATACTTGAGAATATAAGTAATAGGGCATAAATAACTTATGTCTCAGCACTTTGTAGAGAGTTTTAATCAAGGCAAATGTTCTCAAGCGTAGCCAAAGCTACGGTTAGGCTTAAGTAAAGCTATCTATAAAGTGTCCTACGGAAGGGATAATAAGTGCCAACCTTGCATAAAAAAATATTTTATCCTTAGCTTAGGCTGGGCATAAAAATTTGTTTTACACAATCTTAACACTTCATAGCCTTAAAAATTAAATTTTCAAATTGATTTATATCAAGAAAATAATAATCCCTTTGAGATATAATTTTTCAAATCAATTATGAGGAAATATAATGTTACTACAAGTAAAAGATGTACAGCAAGTTTCAAATGCTATGATGAATATGTTACATGAAAAGGAGATAGGTATCATAAATGACTTCCATGATGCTGCAATTGCAAGAGATATAGACAAAATAGATGAACTCTTTAAAGTGGTTCAATTTGATATAGAAGACCATTTTACAACTGAGGAAGAGATGATGCAAGAGAGTAAGTTTTATGCTATGCAAATGCACAAATCTGAACATGATACCATGAGGGGAAAGGTTAAAGATCTTTTAGAAGAATGGGACAAGAACAAAGAACCACTAAAGATACAAAGATTTTTAGAAGATGAGTTTAAACATTGGATGGTTTTACATGTCTCAAGATGGGACTCAGAAACAGCTATGCACCTTGGCGATACTATGTAAGAAACCCTTTCTAGTACTTCAATAGATCATGATAAAATAATGTTATAAGTAAAAACTCCATTCCGTGTCAAGCACGGAATAGCTAATGAAAAAATACTTAGTGTCCTATACCAAGAACTTGATACTGCACATACCAAACAGCCATAGAAACAATATAGCCTATTAAAATTGTCCAAGAGTACTTCATATGCGCACCAAAGGTATAAATACCTGGTAATTTACCCATAACACCGACACCAGCAGCAGAACCAAAGCTGATAAGCGAACCACCAACTCCAGCGGCGAGAGTAACAAGCATCCATTGATCAAGTCCCATATCTGGAGAAGCTTTTAGTACAGCAGACATAACAGGTACATTATCTATGATGGCGGAGAGAAAACCTACACCGATATTTGACCAAGTTGGTCCTAGAACTGATGGGTCATATACCACAGCAGCAAGAGCTAACCAACCGATGAAGTATAAAGCACCAACAGCAGCTAAAATACCAAAGAAAAACATAAGAGTATTATTTTCAATTTTTGCCATTGAATTAAATACTTGAAATCCTTGTCCATGTAATTTTTTAAGCCTATAATCATAAAGTTTAAGAAGTGAAAGACCAAACATCATTCCCCACATAGCTGGAAGGTGTAAGACTTGATGTGACATCACCGCAGAAAAAATCGTAAATATTCCAAGCGCTATAACAACCTTAGCACCGTCCATCATCTTAGGATCAACTTCTTTAGTAGCATCAAATGCTGGTACATCTGTTGGAACAAACCTGCTCAAAATTGATGCAGTAACAACATACCCAATAATTGAAGCTGGAAATAAAAACAAGAAATCAACAAAAGTTCCCTTTCCTGCCGTCCATGCCATAAGTGTTGTAATATCGCCAAATGGAGACCAAGCACCACCAGCATTAGCAGATACAACAATATTTATCGCACCTGGAACTAGAAAAGCTTTGTTTTCTTTTTCAATTGTAATAAGTACAGTTGAGAGGATAAGTGCCGTCGTTAAGTTATCCGCAATTGGAGAGATAAAAAACGCTAAAATACCGGTAACCCAAAACAGCTGTCTGTATGTATATCCCTTTGAAATAAGCTTGTATTTTAGCTTGTCAAATACATTCATGTGAATCATAGATTCTATGTATGTCATAGCCACAAAAAGAAAGAAGAAAATTTCTGCGATTTCAAGAATGAGATGCTGTGCCTGTGTATGCACAAGACTCATATCCATCCCATGTTGCATATAATAAAATGCTACTAACATAAATATAAGCGTTCCTGCGAATAAAGCAGGCTTTGCTTTATCAATATGATACTTTTCTTCCATAGCTACAAAATAGTAGCTGATAACGAAGATAGCTAAACCAGCATATCCAACCCATGTAAAAGTAATATCTGGGATTGCCCCTGCACTACCTCCACTGCTTGCCATTAAGGCAACACTTGATAATCCAAGTATTGATAACAATTTTAACATCTATTCTCCTAATTTTCTCTTGTGTGGACACCTATAGATTTATCTCTTGCTAAGGCTGATTTTACAATCTTTCTAGCCGTTAGCAAACGAAATTGCAGTAGTTTACCTATTTTTTCATTTAAAAGAAGATTGATTTGTTCTAAAGCATCAGATAAACCCTCTTTTGTCCTTACAATTGATACATTTTCCCACATTATTTTACGAAGTAGATCTTTTTTAGCCTTATCTTCTTTGAGGCTCATAATATCTTGAGTTACTTCAAACTCAAGATATTCTTTTCCATCGGTATTATTTAAAATATTTATAACAGCTTCTTTTGCAAATACTAAGGCTTCTAAAAGTGAATTTGATGCTAATCTATTTGCACCATGAACTTGAGTTGATGCAACTTCGCCAATGGCATAAAGATTTTTTACACTTGGAACTCGACCATTAAGCTTACTTTTTATTCCCCCTATTGCATAGTGAAAAGCTGGAGAGATTGGAACACGCTCACATGGAACATCAAAACCTAAGTCTTGCAAATTTTTAGATATATTTGGAAACCTGTGAATAAAATAGTGGTACTCAAAATTATTCATAGACAAATAAACTTTAGAACCTGTTTTTTTAACATAATCATAGATAGACCTACTTACAACATCTCTTGATGCAAGTTCCCCTCTCTTGTCATAATCAAAAAGAAATCTTCTCCCCTCTTCATCTTCTATAGTCGCCCCCTCGCCTCTCAAAGCTTCTGTGAGTAACATTTTTTGAGCATTTTGTGAATTAACATATACAGTTGGATGAAACTGCATCATCTCCATTCTCTCTAACTCTATCCCTTTGATTAGACATAATCCTTGTAAATCTGCACTAATGCAAGGTGCATTTGTATGATACTCATATAAAGACCCTAGCCCTCCACTCGCAATAATTACATCTTTTGCATATATATTACGACTTTGTCTATGATCAAGAACAGTAACACCAAAGCATTTATCTTTTTTTATGAGTAAATCAACAACCCTTGCATCTGAGAGTTGTGAATGAGGATTATTTTTGAGTAAAAAATGGTGTATATGACGACCTGTTGCATCGCCACCAGCATGAAGGATTCTCTCTCTTGAATGGGCCGCTTCTTTTGTGTAAAGCAAATTACCCTCTTCATCACTATCAAAAAGAAATCCACGCTTTATAATGTCATTTATTATTTCTAAAGAATTTTTACTTAATATATCAACTGCTTTAGGAGAACAAAGCCCACCACCTGCATCTAAAGTATCTTTTGAATGCTTTGGTATATCCTCTTTATCTCTAGCTAAGGCTACTCCACCTTGTGCATAAAAGCTATTGCATTTAAATGTTTCTCTTTTATTTATTACAAGAACTTTTTTGGTCTTAGGGAGAAGTGTTGCCGCATAAAGCCCTGCAATACCTGCTCCAATGATAATAACATCATAATAAAGAAGTTCTTTTTTTCTCACACTTAACTCTTTGTATCATTTTGAGTTTGTTCTTCTAAGTAAAAAGGGGGTGCTTTGTACCCACAAGCACTCAAACCTAATGTAAACATCGTTATAATTAGTATATGAAAAATAGTTTTAAAAATAATCATCATTCTTCTTTTTTTACGCATAGTATACTCAATGACACTTGAACAAAAAATAAAACAGCTCCCATCATCGCCAGGAATATATCAATATTTTGATAAAAATGAGAATTTACTCTACATAGGTAAGGCTAAAAATTTATCAAAAAGGGTAAAAAGCTATTTTAACTTTACGCCAAATTTAAGACCAAAAGAAAAGCTTTCTCTAAGAATAATAAAGATGTTAAATCAAACCGTTTCAATGCACTACATCCTAGTAAATTCTGAACATGATGCTCTTATACTAGAAAACTCACTTATCAAGCAACTCAACCCAAAATACAATATTTTGCTTCGAGACGACAAAACATATCCTTACATCTATATAGATAACTCTCAACAATATCCTCGCTATGAAATTACACGAAAAATTATCAAAAATGCCCAAGTTACTTATTTTGGTCCATTTTCTATAGGGGCAAGAGATATTTTAGATTCTATCTATGATATATGCAAACTTGTTCAAAAAAAAGGCTGTTTAAAATCAAAAAAGCTCTGTCTTTATTATCAAATAGACAAATGCTTAGGACCCTGTGAATTAAATATATCAAAAGATACTTACAAAAAAGAACTTAATTTAGCAATAAAGCTCATTGAAAATAAAAAATTTCTCATCGCTCAGTTAGAAGAAAAAATGCTCTTTTATTCTCAAGAGATGCGATTTGAAGAAGCTGCCCATCTTCGAGATAGAATTGCAAAAATTTCTCGTTCTCAAATTAAAAGTGAGATTGATTTTGCCAATGATGAAAATTATGATATTTTTGCTGTAAGTTCTTCTCAAACAAGAGCGGTTGTTGTGAGAGTATTTATGCGAAATGGAAAGATAATTTCCTCTTCGCATGACTTTATTTATTTAAACGATGGCTACGATGAGGATGAAATATACAAAAGAATACTTTTAGATTTTTACTCTAACCAAAAGCCTCCAATCATTGCACCCATATTAATAGCCTCAACATTTAATGACTTAGAGATGGTGCAAATACATCTAAGCTCCATATTTGAAAAAAAAGCACATATTTTAGTGCCTCAAAAAGGAGATAAAAAACATCTCATAAACCTCGCTCTTTTAAATGCTAAAGAGCTTCTTAAAAAAGACATATCTAATGATTCTATTAAACTCTTAGGAGAGTTCAAAGAGTTACTAGGTCTTAAAAGAGTTCCCCAAAGAGTTGAAGTGTTTGATAACTCTCACATGGCTGGAGTAGCAACAGTTGGGGCTATGATAGTTTTTGATACTAACAAATTTGATAAAAAAAGCTATAGAACCTATCACTTAGAAGCAAAAGATGAATACGCTCAAATGAGAGAAACGCTTACAAGAAGAGTTCAAAGCTTCTCAAAAAACTCACCTCCTGATTTATGGATAATAGACGGAGGAACTACCCTTCTAAAACTAGCAAAAGATATTTTAGATTCATCTGCTGTTTATATTGATGTTGTTGCTATCTCAAAAGAAAAGATTGATGCCAAAAGTCATAGAGCAAAAGGAAAGGCAAAAGATATCTTACATTCGCTCAAAGAAAGCTTTTCATTGATGCCAAGTGACAAAAGACTTCAATGGGCACAAAATTTACGAGATGAAGCTCATAGATCAGCAATAAATTTTCATAAAAAAACAAAATTAAAACTCGATCAAGAATCAAAACTTTTATCACTACATGGTATTTCAAATGCAAAGATACATAAACTATTAAAACATATCGGTACATTTGAGTCCTTAAGAACATTAAGCATTCAAGAGATTGCGACGATTTTAAATACTCAAGATGCCAAAACAATAAAATCTATATATAAATAAGTTAAAATTTTTCTACTTTATGCTATTATCATGTTACAAATTTATACCTAAGGTTTATACATGGAGCAAGTAACTTCTATTGATGAAGAATATATCTTCGAGGGTAGTAGCATAATTAGTCAGACAGATTTACATGGCATTATCACTTATGCAAATCGAAAATTTTGTGATATTTCTGGCTACGGTATTAGCGAACTTGTGGGAAAGTCACACAATGTTATTAAGCATCCTCTTATGCCTAGCATTGTTTTTGAAAAAATGTGGCAGACAATATCAAGTGGTCATACATGGAGCGGTTTAATAAAAAACATGCGTAAAGATGGTCGTTTCTACTGGGTTGATACAGAAATACTTCCTATTCTAGATGCTGATGGAAAACTTACTGGCTATATAGCTTCAAGAAGAGCTCCCTCTCGCAAGAGTGTCAAAGAAAGTGATGAAATTTATAAAGAAATATATTCAAACTCAAGGTTTTTAAATGTTAATTTATAACCATAAAAAAGAGTTTATAGGTATTGATGATATAGACTTGAAAAAATTAGGTTATGCAAGTTTTGAAGATTTAACACTCCAAGTAGATGATTTTGCAGACTTGTTTGTTAAAACACCTGGGTTTATTCATAATTTTTTGCATGTAAATTGGATAGACTTTGTAGCATGTGGAGATTCACTAGAAAATACCAAAGTAATAATCCATGCAAATTCAAAAAAACTTCAATGTTACCTTAGTGTAGAAATATTTTATTTAACAAAAGAGTCTCCCACTGAAGCATTTATTATTAGCTTAAACAATTTAAGAGAGATAGGTACAGATCAGGGTTTAAGTGATTCATTAAATATTTTAAAAAACTCCATTACTGAAAATATTGATAAAAAAATTGTGAAAATGAATTTAGAACCAAAACAAATATCTGAGAAACCAGTAAGTTCACCTGAGCATTCTTCTAAAGATTTAGAGACTGTAAAATCCATAGATACAAAATTCGATAACTCTCATGAAGACTTAGAAGATGATCTCAAGATAGATGTAGAGGACTCCCTAGATATAAACTTTGATGAATCTTATCAAGAAAACTTAGAAGATGACTTCAAAATTGAAATGGATATAGAAGAAAAAATAGTAGGAAAAGTAGAAGTAGAAAAAATTTATGATAATGGATATATATTTGATCCTCTTGTAGCTTCTAATAAACTTGGATTACCTGTAGAATTGATAGAAGAGTTTATAGAAGACTTTATAGCACAGGCAAATGACTTTAAAGAAGAACTTTACTCTTTACAAAATACTGGGGACAAAGAAGAACTAAGAGTTTTATCCCATAAACTAAAAGGTGTGGCTGCAAACCTTAGAATAGAAGATGCCTTAGAGAGTTTAGTAGTTATAAATACATCTGATAGTGATTCCGATATTCAAGAAGAACTTAATACTTTTTATAAAATAATTTCTAAACTAGCAGCTGAACCCATTCCGCAATCGCCTTCTAATCCAGATATCTCGAAGCATACTAATGATGATTTAGATAAGGCACTTGAAGTCTCTTTCCTTGATGAGCAAGATCAGGCAAAACCAATTCTTGAAAAAGAAACACAAAAACTTGACTTAGAGGATACACTTGAACTATCCTTCCTTGATGAGCAA
>JADGEZ010000001.1:80876-154816 GCA_016744115.1 Sulfurimonas sp.
TCCTTGATGAGCAAGATCAGGCAAAACCAATTCTTGAAAAAGAAACACAAAAACTTGACTTAGAGGATACACTTGAACTATCCTTCCTTGATGAGCAAGATCAGGTAAAACCAATTCTTGAAAAAGAAACACAAAAACTTGACTTAGAGGATACACTTGAACTATCCTTCCTTGATGAGCAAGATCAGGTAAAACCAATTCTTGAAAAAGAAACACAAAAACTTGACTTAGAGGATACACTTGAACTATCCTTCCTTGATGAGCAAGATCAGGCAAAACCAATTCTTGAAAAAGAAACACAAAAACTTGACTTAGAGGATACACTTGAACTATCCTTCCTTGATGAGCAAGATCAGGCAAAACCAATTCTTGAAAAAGAAACACAAAAACTTGACTTAGAGGATACACTTGAACTATCCTTCCTTGATGAGCAAGTAGAATCAAAAGAATATGATAAAGATAAAATCGCAGCTGAAATCGGTTTAGATAGAGCTAGTTTCGATGAGCTTTTTGAAGAATATATTCAAGAATCTCAAGAGCTTACAAGATCCATCGCAAATGCTATAGAAATTAGCGATGGAGATAGTTGGAGAAGTCAAGCACTCACACTCAAAGGAATGAGTGATCATATTATGGTATCTAGTTTCACAAAAGAGTTAGAAATTCTTTCTCAAACACAAGATTCCACAGAAGCAAAAAATACAAATACAAACATTGTAAAACAGCTTATACATATTTCACATACAAAGGTCTAATACAATGTCATTTGGATTAAAAAATCGACTTAGACTTATAAGTTTACTCCCTATTCTTATTCTTTTTTCCTTAACAGGTTATTTTGCTTATGAATCTTTTGTTGAGTATCAAGCTGCACAAACTCTTCAAGATAAACTTTCTAAAAATCGCCAACTTAATGAACTTCTTGAAAATATATCTAAAGAAAGGGGTATGACTGTAATGCACTTAGCAAATGCATCTACTTATACACTAACACCTTTGCTTAAACAAAGAAAAGTACTTGATGCGGTGAGTGATAAGCTTCTTTTGGACACAAAAGACAATACCCTCATTCCTGAGCATAAAAATGCAGTAGAAAAATCAATGAAAGAGATAAAAAAAAATCGTTTACTTGTTGATAAAAAAGAAGCAAACTTTAGATCTGTTTATTATAGAGTCTATGGAAAAGCTCAAAATAGAGTTATAGTTCAACTTGAAAATATAATTGAAAACCAAAATGACACCGAGATTAAAGAACTCTCAAGCATCTATATCTCTCTTGTGCGTTCTAAGAAATTTACATCATCTGAAAGAGATTTAATATCTTATACTCTATCTCGTTCTAAAAAACTAAGTACGAATGAACTTAGCTTATGGATTTCTCTCATAGCTAAATCGGAAATACCTAGTTATGATACACTCCATAATCAAGTAATTATTCAAGAACTCAACACTCTTTTTCAAGCAAAAAAGACTCTTAAACTTCTTGTAAACATAAACCTTCAAAGAAGTAATATCATCTCACTCTCTACAAGTGGTCAGTATAATTCAAGTCCTGCTCTTTGGTCAGAAATGCTCTTTGAAAAAACAAACATTGTTTCTCAAGCTCAAGAAAAAATATTAAATGCCTTAGATGATAGAGCAAACCAAGTGCAAGACAATGCTTTGCAACTTCTTATAATTTCTTTACTAGTTTGGATTATCTCTATTATTATTGCGATTTTAGGCTTATTACTCTCTAATGAAATATCAAATAATACAAAAAATCTTGAAAATATTCTCAATGATATTGCGGCAGATACAAAAAATTCTCTTAACTATGGCAATGACATTGACCTGCAAACAACCTTTGGTATGTCTCAAGCCTATCAACTTCTTCAAACAATAATCCAAGATACTACTAATGATAAGATTTTTGCACAAGAAGCTAGTGAAGCAAAGTCTCTTTTTCTAGCGAATATGTCGCATGAGATTAGAACTCCGTTAAATGGTATTGTCGGATTTACAGAACTGCTTAAAGATTCTGGTCTTGAAGATGAACAGGGTGAATTTGTTGATATAATTGAAAAGTCTTCTGAAAACCTTCTTGAAATCATCAACAACATTCTTGATCTTTCTAAAATTGAAAGCAATAAACTTGAAATTGAAGATATTATTTTCAACCCTATAGAAGAGTTTGAAAGTGCTGTTGAAATTTATGCTGTGCGTGCGAGTGAAAAACATATAGACTTAGGCTGTTTTATTGATCCCGAGTTACATCAAGCAATCAAGGGTGATCCTACTAAAATTAAAGAGGTAATTATTAACCTTTTATCTAATGCTGTTAAGTTTACAAATAATTCAGGTGCTATTAATATTAATATAAGAAAAATGCACTCCAAAAATATTGGAAAAACAAGAATAAGGTTTGAGGTTCAAGATAGCGGTATTGGTGTTACAGATGAGCAAAAATCACGAATATTTGAAGCATTTTCACAAGCTGATACATCCATTACTCGTAAATATGGGGGTACTGGTCTAGGTCTTACCATATCTAGTAAGTTTGTTCAACTCATGGGTGGTAAACTAGATTTACATAGTGAATCTACTCAAGGAAGCACCTTCTTCTTTACCATAGATTTTGAAAAAGTGGAAACTTTAAATGAATCCAGTCAAAACAATTTTTCTAGTATTAATGCTCTCATACTAGAAGATTCAAATAAACAAAAAAAACAAGATACTTATTTGCGTGAATATCTTGACTTCTTTGGTGTTGCTTACACCGTATTTAAAGACACAGAACAACTCCAAGATCTTCAATCCAAAAATCACTATGATTTGTTGTTAGTAGATTTTGATTATTGTAGTCAAGCCAACTTAAAGCACTATTCAAGACAATCACATGGTTTTGTTGTAATGACAAAAGCTACTTATATGAAAAATCTTGACTCACTCGATATTAATGTGTTTAAAACTATCTATGAACCACTCAATAATACCAAGATAAAAGCAATTTTAGAAAACTTTCATACTCAAAAATTTCAAGTAAGCAAAAGTAAAAAAGCCACTCGTAAAAAGTTCAATGCCAATACATCTAAATTTGATGCTAAAATTTTAATCGCTGAAGATAATATAATCAATCAAAAACTCATTAAAAGAACACTAGAGAGCATTGGCTTAAACATAACAATAGCTAGTAATGGTCTTGAAGCTTTTCAAAAAAGAAAAGATGGGGATTATGACTTAATCTTTATGGATATTCAAATGCCTTATCTCAACGGTATCGAATCTACTAAAGAAATTTTAGAGTATGAAAAAGAATACAACAAAGAACATATTCCAATAATCGCACTTACAGCAAATGCCCTCAAAGGAGATAGAGAGAAATTCTTAGCTGAGGGACTAGATGAATATACTACTAAACCTCTAGTACGAAGTGAAATTATCTCTCTTTTAAATCATTTTTTATCTGATCATATTGTTGAGAGTGATGAGCTAGAAGCACAGCTTATTCCACAAGAAATAGAAAAAATCATCCCTGAACCTGAAAAAATTCCAGTAATTCCAGTAATTCCAGTAATTCAAGAGCTTCAAAAAGAGGATATAGCTGTAGATACTACAGTCTTAAGTACTGATTATACAGCAGATATTCTTTTAGCTAAAAAGAGTTCTTTTGAGGCTAAACTCTTTGGGCGTCTTTTAGATTCTCTTCACTATACTTACGATGTAGCTCATTCACAAAAAGAACTAGATGACTTTGTTAAAGACAATACTTATAAAGTGATTTTTTTAGACAAGGAAAATAAAGATCTTACTCTTTCAACATTTTCTAAAAGTATTCAAGCTTCAAATAATATAAGTACTTTAAAAACAAATATCATTCTTATAGCAGATGCTCGAACTGTCCTAGATAAAGATGATAACTTATATGTTCAAGAAATAATTCAAAATGTAGTAAACAAAGATTTACTCAAATCTATATTAGAAAAATTTATTTAAGGATTGTATATGAGTGATCAATTAACTATTTTAGCTGTAGATGACGATATGATAAACTTAAAATTGCTCAAGTCTGTCTTACTTAAAAGCGTAAGTGTACAAGAGGTTATAGAGGCAAAAAATGGTTCAGATGCTATCGGTGTACTCAAGAGTAGAAATGACATAGACTTGGTTCTACTAGATATAATCATGCCTATTATGAATGGTCTTGAAGTTTTAAAAGTTGTTCGTGCAGATGATAACCTTCGTCAAGTTCCTATTATTGTTTTAACGACAGATGAAACAAAGAAAAGTGAAGCCCTAGAGTTAGGTGCAAATGGTTTTTTAATGAAACCTATTAGAAAGACTGAACTCATAAGTAAAATCTCGACTGTTTTAGTATTGTAAAACAAGTTCTTATATAAGAACTTGTTTTACAACCTCTTCAATCCTAGTCATACCAAGAATTTCTAAGGAGTCTTTTACCTCTTTAGGAATATCTTCTAAATCTCTTTCATAATTTTTTTGAGGAATTAAAATTTTAGACATTCCAGCCTTATGTGCGGCTATGAGCTTTTCTTTAAGCCCACCAATAGGCAAAACATCACCACTTAAAGATAACTCTCCTGTCATAGCAATTTCAGAGCGTATTTTTTTTGAGCTTAGTATAGAAGAGATTACTGACGCCATAGCAATACCAGCTGAGGGTCCATCTTTTGGAGTAGCACCATCTGGAACATGTAGATGAATATCATAACGCTTATACACCTCACTAAAATCAACTTCAAGTTTTTCATTTTCTTCTTTAAGCGTTAAAGGAATATTTTTAGAATCAATTTTTAGCCTTTTGGTGTCTATCAAAGTTTTAACCACGCTCAATGCTATTCTAGCGGACTCTTTCATAACATCGCCTAGGCTACCAGTAAGCTCTAAGTTCCCTTTTCCTTTAATACGGATAGTTTCTATCTTTAAGACATCTCCACCAACAGCCGTCCAAGCAAGACCATTGACTACTCCCACTACAGGGATTTTATCTGTTTTTTCTATCTCAAATACAGACTTATCAAAAAAGTCTTTTAAGTTTTTCAAACTCACAGAAACCTTTGCTAGCTTTGAATCTTCAAGAATTTGTTTAGCAACTCTACGACTCATATCAGCTATTCGGCGGCGAAGATTACGGACACCTGCTTCACGAGTGTAAGAGTGGATTAACTCTTTAAGTGCTGGTTTAGAGATAGCCAGTTCAGAACTTTTGAGTCCATGCTTTTTAAGTTCTTGAGGGATAAGATACCTTTTTGCTATTTCAAATTTCTCTTGAGGTGTATATGAACTCACTTGAATAAACTCCATTCTATCTCGAAGTGCAGTTGGAATTTGCCCAACATCATTAGCAGTAGCGATAAAAATCACATCACTCAAATCAATGTTAAAGTTAAGATAATAATCTCGAAATTCAGAATTTTGTTCAGGATCTAAAATCTCTAAAAGAGCAGCCGTAGGGTCTCCACGCTGTGAGCGTGACACCTTGTCTATCTCATCTAAAACGATAACAGGGTTCATCTTCTTAGCATCTATAAGCCCTTGAGTTATACGCCCTGGCATTGCTCCTACATAAGTTCTTCTATGTCCTCTAAGCTCATTCACATCTTCAAGCCCACCAAGAGCTATACGAATGAGCGGACGCTTTAGTGCTGTAGCTATTGAGTTAGCAAGAGAGGTTTTACCAACACCTGGAGGACCCGAAAAACATAAAATCGCTCCTGCTGAGTTTTCATGCCCCACACCACGAAGTTCTAAAAGTTCTTTGACAGCAAAGTATTCAACTATGCGTTTTTTAGGTTTTTCAAGTGAAAAATGATCTTTATCTAACTGAACTTCTACATCATTTATCTTAAGTGCTTGTCTTGCCTCATCACCAAAAGGAATCTCTAAAACCCAATCAAGATAGGTTTGTGTCATAGAAGCGTCAGAAGAATCTGGATGCATTCGTGAAAATCTTTCTATCTGTTTGCTTATCTCTTTGTAAGCATCTTCACCCATTTTAGATTTTTTTGCTTCACATTTTCTTCTGTACTCTTCTATCTCTTCATCTCTAGAGGTATCAGTTCCTAACTCTTTTTGAATCTGTTTGAGTTGTTCTTTTAAAAAGTACTCTTTATTTACTTTTTCAATTTTCGTATGAACCTTACTTTTAATCTCTTTTTGCAGTCTATTTGCTTCTATCTCTTCTATAAGATGATCAATAAGAAGCATAAATCTCTCTTGTGTATCTACCTCAACAAAAATCTTATACGCCTGATTTTTTTTAAGTCTTACTGATGAGCAAATCAAATCAATGATACGATTATGATCATGATCTTCCTCTATGGTTTTGAGTAAATCAGGAGGAAAGTAAGTACTCACACTTGATAATGTTCTTACCTTTTCTCGTACTATCTCAAGTATAGCATCAATCTTTAATGAGTTTACAACAGTTCCCTCCAAAATATCGACATTTGCGATAAGAGGCTTTTCTTCTACGGCTGAGAGTACTTTAGCACGAGCTAAACCTTGAAAAAGTACTTTTACTCTTCCATCTGGAAGGGCAACTTTTCTCATGATAGAACCTACAACTCCAGTATCATATAAGGCGTCAAAACTTCTCTCACCCTCTCTTGATTCTTTAGAAGAACACACTATCACTAAAGAGTTCTCTTCTATGGCTTTACTTGCCGCATTGATATTGTTCTCATCACTTAAAAAAAGTGGTGAAATCATAAATGGATATAAAAAGAGTTCATCCTCCGCTATCACTGGTATAGTTGCAGGGAACTCCCCATAATTACTTAATTTCATATTTTAATTTCCTAATATTTCTTTTTTAACTATCTATATTGAGACTCTTGATAATAAGATCCATACTCAGCCCCTAGTATATCTTTTCTTGCTTGTCTATACTCTTGTTTATTTAATTGTCCTTGGCTATAAAGTTTTTCTACTTTAGTTAATTCTAAAACTTGCTTTTTTTGCCTTTGTTTAAAATCATCATTTTTATTTGTCAAACTCTTTGTTTGAGGAGTGGGGATATACTCTTCTTTTATAGTGTTCCTTGAAACAACACTTTGAGTGTTTGGGATTATAAAACCATACCAACTCCCTGTACCATCTCCTTCAAACCAAGCTCTATACCAAGGAGTATTTGCCCTTTGTATCTCACCCCAATTTATCCAAGCCTGTGGTCTAATGTTTCTATAATACTCAGCACTGCGTGGTTTGTCTAGTCTCTCATATAAATCTGCGATAGATTCATTTAAAAGTGCTTCTGCCATTCTAAGGTTCGTCATCATAGTATCTACTATGGGATAATACATAGAGCGAGGATAAGTAAGCTTAAAGACCCCACCCTCTCGTAAAGCATCTCGAATTAAAACCTGATCTCTTCTTGGATTTTCTAGTGCCATGTACTTTGCTTTTATCTTCATATACTCAGCAAACTCTTTTTCATTTATATTTGCATATCGTTTAATATATTCGTTTGAAAAATGCTCACTTAAAAGGTACTCTTTGTGATACATATGAGCGATAGAGAGGATCAAAGTAGCCTCTGGTAAAAGAGGTGAGCCGATATGTTCTCCTTGAAGAGAACTATAATAACTGTCTGCTTCTTCAAGATTAGCATCAACGATTGCATCAATGATTTTAGCATACCAATAAACGGCTGGTTTGTTATACTCTTCTATAACATTGTTTGAACATCCTACAAAAAGAAAGCTCATAACAAGGGCAAGCAAACTAAAGTTTATTTTTCGTTTCATACTTTAAATATCCTTAAAATCAATTATATATTTGCTATTTTAGCCAAAAGAGCTAACTCTATGTTTAAAATAGCTTTATTTTATCTTTTAAGTGCTAAAATAGAGTAAAAAATGGACAAAAGGTTTTTTATGAAATTTGATATTATTGTGCCACTTCTTGGCTTTGAAGATCTAAAACAAGTTGAACTAGAAAAAATAGACGATATATTTATGAAGATGCAATCAACTAGGGATGAGCATCTTTCTTTTACCCTTATAGACCCTTTTGTCTTAAGAGAATATGATTTTGACTTAGAACAAAATATTCAAGACCTACTTGAGGTAAATGATCATTCAAATCTTTTAGTCTTAAACATTGTCTTAATCCAAAGCCCTATAAAGGACTCCATAGTAAATTTCATAGGGCCTATCATCTTCAACACAGACAAGAACTTAGCCGCTCAATGTATCCTCTCAAACTCCCAAAAATACGGTGTATCTGAAAAAATTTCTACTTTTTTAAAAACCTAGTTTTCAAATTCAGAGTATCTAATCTTTTGCTTTCAGCTAAATAAAAGCAAATAAGATGGATAATGTAGTAGCAAATGATTGCTACACACCATATGTTTGGTGCAATTTTTTACTTCATATTCAAGGAGTTTGTTATGCAAATTTTACTTACATTTTTTAAAATTATTTTCTTTTATCTTATTTTATTTAGTTTTTTTACATCTTTAAATGCAAAAACTGAGGAGTTTAGGTGTGCAAAGCCAAGAGAGTTTTCAATGGTCAAAACATTTAACATCAAAGGGCGAATTGATATTATAGGAAATACTGTCTTATGTAAACCAGTTGGAGGGATATGTGGTGACCCAAATAGCGATCAGTATATAAATAATAACGATATTGACATGATGTATATTAATGTTGATGGTGATAATGCAACTATAAACCATTCATCAGCCTACCTCGATATCCCAACTGGTGCGGAGTTAGTATGGGCTGGATTGTATTGGCAAGGGATATTTGAAGATCCGAGTGAGTCTCAACAAGATTTGAGTAGAAAAGTTAAGTTTAAAGTAAAAGACGGCACTTATGTGGATGTTGAATCTAACTCAACTAAGCATAATTGGATTTACCTTGATACAGGTAGAGATAGATGGTATTATCAAGGGGCTAAAGATATTACAGATTTGATAATCGATAAAAAAAATCCTCATTGGTATAGTGTTGCAAATATTCAAACAACAGAGGGAACACCTGGCGGTGGTAGTTATGGTGCTTGGTCTATTGTGGCTATTTATAAAGATGATAATGAGCCACTTCAAAATCTAGTCGTTTATGATGGTTATCAAGGAGTATTTAATGGTAACGATTCAACTACTTGTGCTGGTCAAGAAAACAATCCAAAAGATGCTTGTAATTATGCATCAAGGAATACTTGTCCCTCCTCACTAGCATCCACAGGTGCTGCAAATCCTATAAAGGTTACTCTTGATGGATTTTTAACACCCGTAACTGGTGAAATATTCTCATCCTTTGCTTTATTCTCAGGTGAAGGGGACATAGCGATGGATGGAGACACATTAACTTTAACAAGTTTTGAAAGTAACACTCATACACCTATGCCTGTTGGTGGTTCATCTGGATCAATAAATCCTGCAGATAATTTACAAAATTCTAGCATCACTAAAAATGGTCTTGCAGTAAAAGACTTAGAACCTCAAAAGACTATGTCGTTTAATAGTTCTGGGCTTAATGAAGCATGGCCTAACTCACTTGGTATAGATATTGATTTTTTTAATACAAGCGATATAATAAAAAATAAACAAAAATCTACGGAAGTTACTTTAGCAACAACAAATGACGGATACCTTCCTGGAGTTTTTGCCTTTTCTACTAACCTTTATGAACCACGAGTTTGTTATAAACAAGAGTTATTTGATGAAAATGACAATGAACTAAAGGCTTCAAATCCAGCAAGTGTTGGAGATACCATTACAATAAAAACTTGGATTTCAAATATGAACAAAGATGGAGATTACGGTGATTTAGAGGATGCTTTTAAGGTAGAAGTTAGCATGGAACTAGATACGGTTAATCTTCAATATGAAGAAGATAGCTTTGAGATGAAAAAATTTGGTAAACCTACAGAGGATTATGAAGATTATACTGATGATAAAGACAGTGATAAAATAGATTGGGATAATAGTACTAAGACAGCAAAATGGAGAGTAGGTCAAGGTGCTAATCGCAATAATGGGGGAAGATTAGCCGCAAATTTTACAAACGCTAGTGGTAAAAAAATTAGTCAAGATTTAATCCAATTTATACAGTTTGAAGCCGAAGTAATAGAAGCAGGTAATATTGTAGTAGATAATGTTTATAAAGTTTCCTATAGAGATGACCTCCTAGATACTAATTTTAAAGGCTTACCTATGGAGATTTGTGCTGATATTGATGCTGCTTTTGTTTCAAATAATCCAGCAAAATTTAATGTCGTCAATGCTACAGGTGGAAATGGTGACTATACTGATCCAAAAAGCGTGCAAACTTACTTGCCAACACAAGTTGCAAAGAGAATCTTTAATGTTAAAATCATATCACTCAACGATGCTAAAACAGCTAAAAAAAGCTACAACGGTGCCGTTAGTCTTTCTTTGGTAGATGGCACTAATCTTTCATCTGCTGTAAGTGATGCAAATAAAAAAGTAGCCTGTGATGGTGCAGATTCTCTCATAGATTATGGTGCAGCAATAAGCTTTAAGGATACAGAGTCGGAAAGTAAACAAGTCGTCTTTGATGAAGCCATAGAGAATGCTTACTTCAAAGTTACTTATCCTGGTGGTTCTTCATGTTCACTTGATAACTTTGCTGTTCGCCCTAAAGAGTTTGATGTTTTAATAGATGAAGTCGATCCAACTACACCAGCAATAAAAGCAGAAAATGTAACAATCACATACAATGCAAATGATGACCTTGGTGATGCTACAAGCAAGTATGACTTTGCTTTAGCGGACTTAGAAATCACTAAAGACATAGTCCCTGCCTCAAAAACTTGTAATGGAGAACTGAGCTTAGAAACAACAGCTTCTTTTAGAGATGGTACAGTCGATCAAGCTCAACTCTTAAATGAAGTCGGCGTATTTAACATTAAGATAGAAGAAAAAGATTCTGATCTATTTGCTAAAGTAGATTTGCTTGACCCTGTTACATCAAAGATAAAAATAGAGAAGTATGATGAGGAAATAACTATCTACCCAGATCATTTCGCCATTGGTGAGATTGGTAATATTAATCAAAACGATGCCACTTTTACCTATCTAGCTGAGGGTGAGGAGTTAGACAATATGGCTCTAAACTTTGACTTTAGCGTAAGGGCTCAAAATGAGGATGATGAGACTACTAAAAACTACTCTGATACCTGTTACTCTAATGATACAAATATAGTTATGAATTATACTAATGTCTCCCCAGGTGCTAATTTTCCCACAGACATCCTATATAAAGAGGCAGATACAGTTTTAGCAGCTGGTACACATTTTGAAGAAAATACCGCAGATGATAATAACCTCACCACTAGCACTATAAAAAGTAAATTTATAGATGGTCTAGCAGACTATCAAATTCGTGTAAACTTTACAAGAGTGATAAATATCGCTACAAACCCTTTTAAAGTTAATTTTAATAGTTTAAATGTTTCAGATAAGGATCACCCAGATGCTGATACACAAATAACTTTTACCGATACAACTGGTGGCAGTACCATAGACAGAGATGCTACCATGTACTACGGACGGACAAATTCTCCAAGATCAAGGTTTGCAGGGGACACAGCTCAAAGAGCCTTTATATACTATGAAGTGTTTTGTGGTGCTGGATGTAATAGGGCACTTCTTCCTGCTAATCCAAGATATACAAATGACCCTAGATGGTTTGTGAACCCAGAACATAATAATACAACTTTTGGTAGTCCTGGTGTAGTAAGTCAAAAAACTCCTCCTCCAGCAGGTGAATTAGTAACTCTAAATACAGGCGACCCAAGCCTTCTTGGAGATTTTTTTAGCCTAGACTATAATGCTACAACTAGAGGTTACCCATATAAAACAACTATGGAGAACAATGCTTCTAGTTGGTTACTACACAATCAATTTATTAGTAATGATACAAATAATGAATTTGAAGTGGAGTTTGAAGGAAATGCTACTGCTTGGGCAGGTGAAAAGGAAACATCTACCACAACAAATACAGATAACACAGCAAATAGAGTAAACAGGAGAAGCATGTGGTAAAACATCTTGCCTTTACTATGATAGAGCTTATTTTTGCTATCGTAATTATCGCCTTTGCTGTTTTGTCTTTACCTATAATAAATAATGTACTCTCAAAAAATATAGAGGGAAGTATGACACAAGAAGCTATCTTTGCAGCGTCCGCGGAGTTAAACCAAGTTCTTACTTTGTATTGGGATTCGAACTCCATGGAGGATAATGCTACTCTCTCTCGTGTAGTTTGGGAAAATAACGCAGACTGTAGTACAACAACTCAAAGAAGACCAGGGCATATAGATCAACCCTTACATAGAAGATGTAGAGATAATAATGTTAGCAGACCTAGTATTCCCCTTGAAGCTAGTATTGGCAATGTAAATCCAAGAAATCTTAATGATGTAAATTTAACGGCTCATAATATTTTTATAGACACTTCAAAGTCAGCAAGTGGATATAAAAAAATATATAACTCAGATATTGATATAATATTTGCAAGTATTGATAAAGATTATACTACTGGAAATAATATGAAAAAAATAACAGTAACTATAACTGATGAAAATGGTGATGTAGTAACACTCCTTCGTACTTTTAGTGCAAATATCGGCGAGATTGACTACCATAAAAGGAGTTATTGATGAAACTTCGTCCTGCTTTTACTATGATAGAACTTGTTTTTGTAATCGTTATTATGGGGATTATTGGAAAGTTTGGGATTGAGTTTATCTCTAATGCTTATAGAAGCTTTATCTACACAAAAATAAATAACAATCTCCAATCAAACAGTGCAATGGCAGTAGAAGTGATAGCCTCAAGGTTGCAGTACCGTATCAAAGATTCTATTATCGCTAGGGAAACTTCAACAAGTGGATTTACAGCGCTTAGAAATGCAAGTGGAGATAACTTTACTGTACTTGAATGGATAGGAAGCGACATAGATGGCTTTCGTGGACCAAACGCTAACCCTAGTTGGAGTGGGATTAATGATATCAGTGTTGGTAATGCTACGAATATACACTCACCTAAGTCAAAGAGTGTTGTAGCTAATGGAATTATTAAAAATTTATCAAATAATAATTCAAGATTTCGTGACGCCGCCTTATATTTTGTAGGTTCAGACAATGACATTTTAACTGATTTTGGGTGGGATGCTAATTCCGCTAATGAAACTTATATTGACAATCAACTTGGGGCAATGCACCCTATAAAACGAATTACAAGGAATAATAAAAAATTTGCACCTTTGCTGTCATCATCCTCATTTTCAGAAGTATTTGAATACTATAAATTATCATGGACAGCGTATGCTGTAGCATTGGAAAATGTTAGTACTACAACTAATATGGGAGATTTATTTCTTTATTATGATTATCAACCTTGGCATGGTGACAAATATACTGACTCAGGTAGAAAAAAAGCTTTACTTATGGAAAATGTCGATACCTTTCAGTTTATAGCGATGGGTTCCGTCGTTAAAATCCAAGTATGTGTAAAAAGTCCTATTATTGATGGAAGTTCAAATCAAGCTGCTGGTGGAGGGTATTCGATATGCAAAGAAAAAACTATTTACTAAAAAGAAACTCGCATAGAACTCATAGAAGTGCTATGGCTATGATTATGGCTATTGGTGTTATCGTTATCATAGCTAGTATATTAACATTTGCCTTATCACTTGCTACACAAACAAGTAAAAAAACTATAGACTTATATGCTTATGAACAGGCTATTTTACTCTCAAAAAGTGCCGCTGAGTATGCCTTACTTAGAATCTCTTTAGATAATACTGCCGCAAATCCATGCAATGTAACCGCTCTAAATTTTAGACCTGATATGGATAGTGATGGTAGTATTGATGATGATTATTATGACATAGAAATAAATATAAAATACTCATATGTAAACCCACCAAGTAGCTGTGATGGTAAAATATATGCAACTGTTCTAACCGCTGCACAAAGTGGAAGTGTCCTCATGGATATAACAGTAAGTGTCCCTATCAGTAAAAATGTTACCCTCGAACCTATTCGATACTTTAGAAGAAGTATTCAAAAACTTTAACTAGTGTAAACCTTTTCATGTTATAATAATTATATATCAAGAATAAAAGGATTTCATAGATGAATATTTCTCTAACAGGAAGACATTTAGAATTAACCGATGCTATTAAAGCTCATATGAACACTTCCATCGAAACGCTTAACAAGTTTAACATGGATATTATCTCTATAAATGTTGTAGCTCAGGCACAAACTAAAAAAGGCAAAGAGCATTGTGTTGTTGAGTTTGTTATCAACCTTGCACATAAAAACTCTATCATCATCAAACAAAATGATGACGATTTATATGTGGCCATAGACATAGCAACCGCAAGAGCTCAAAAAGCAATGAGAAGAATCCACGACAAGGCTTCAGGTCACTACAAAGTAGGACTCAACGAAGTCAAATTTGCCGACGCAGATGTAAAATCAGCGACCCTAGAGATGGAAGATGAAATCGTTCCAGTAGAACTAGCCCTCTATAAACCAAGAGAAGTTGAAGATGTCTTAAACAACTTAAAAGAGTCTGATAAATTATTTGAAATTTTCATAGACTATGAAGATAAAACTCGTGTTCTATATAAAAGAGATGATGGTAAGTTTGCTTTGTATTAAAATAAATACTTTTATGCTATACTTTGCATAAGAGAGAGGAAAATTTCCCTCTCCGTGTTTTAATTATTTCTGAGATACAAAAATATCTCATAAACAACTTTAAGAATTAATTCGATAATTCTTAACATGTAAATCACTATCCTTTACGGTTTAGGATTTACTAAAACTATATGCGCAGTTGTAGCTGTTGCATATAGCTACAGTAGAACCGCACTTGTATTATATCAAGCGATACTTAAATCGCAATTTATAATTCTAGCAAAACAGTATCACGCCGTGTTACCTCAAACTTTTTACATCCACTCTCAAAAGCAGCACCCTCGCCTACTAGGATACATTTATGTTTAGCCCTTGTAATCGCTGTATAAATAAGCTTAGTATTGTGCATAATAAAGTGAGAAAAAGTGATAGGGATAACTACTATGTCATACTCCATACCTTGCACCTTATGTATCGTTAAAGCATAAGAGAGCATCAAGTATTGTTTTAACTCTGCGTACTCATACACAACGACTACATCTTCATTTGGATAAAAAACATAGACAAGTTCTTCTTCCTCTTCTATCTTAAAAAGAAGTCCACTCATACCGTTAAAAATCCGCCTTTGATTTGAGTTTTCACCCAACTTAAAAGCATCCCCACTCCATGAAGTCATGTTCTCATTTTTGATATGCACTACCTTATCCATAAGTCTAAACTCAACTCCAGCTTTTTTAACACACTTTTTTGGATTAGGGTTAAAGTACTCTTGTAAAACCTTGTTAAGATTTGTAGCACCTAAAGTCCCCCCTTTCATAGGTGTTATCACTTGAAAATAGTTAAGATACTCTTTGATTTGTTTATTGTTGAGTCTGTACCTTGCTTTTTCTAAAGACTCTAAAACTCTATGTAATATCTCTGAGATAATATTTTGAGAATTTTCTTCTCGTTTTTCTTGAAGCTCACTTGCACTAAGCATGTTTTTCATAGCATAAGAGTTTTGCATACTTATCTCAACAAACTCAAAATCCTCATACTTCTCTGTATATTGAGGTACTTCGCCCTTGCGTATATCATTTGCTATAAGAGTAATGGCTTGATCTTCACTTTGACGATAAATCTTTGTAAGTTTAACTATGGGAGCTAAGTCAAGTGTTAAAACATCGCTCAAAACATTTCCAGCGCCAATAGGAGGTAACTGTGCATCATCTCCTACGATAATTAGTATCGCATTTTTTTTAACTTTTCTCAAAAACCTAGCAAACAAAGAGGAGTTAATCATAGAAGCCTCATCTATTAAAACAACTAGATAAGGAAAGCTATCACTCTTATCATACTTGAGTATCAAAGATTGGATTGTTGCACTCTCATAACCTGTTGTATCGGCTATCCTTTGTGAGGCTATACCGCTTAAGGCACAAGTCATTATCTCTTTTGTATCAAAACGAGTGTTGAGCAAGTTGAGGATAGTACGACTTGTTGTACTTTTTCCTGTTCCTGCATAACCCACAAGAAACAAGATTGAAACTCCCTTGTTGATTTTTACAACAGCTTCTTTTTGTTGCTCTCCTAACTCTAAGTCTGCCTCTTTTAAAAACTTGTCGATATCTTTTACAAATCCACCACTATCTCTTTTAGCACGAGCCTTAAAAGTATCATATAAAAACTTCTCTGCCTCATAAAGTCTTGCAGGGGAGAGTCTGTCATTTTTCATTATCACTATATTTTTTTCGGCTATTCGCTCAACTAAAATAGACTCATAAATATTTTCTTTATCCTTAAACATAAGAAGCTCATCAAGTTCATGAAAAAGTATCTCTTTAGCTACACAAGAGTTTCCTTGTTGCTCACAATAATTTAGAAGTACATAATCCATAGCCGAAGCTATACGATTTTCATCTGTTTTTTGTACCCCCATCTTAAGAGCGAGTTCATCAGCTCGTCTAAAACCAATAGAATTAATAGAGGTCAATACATAAGGGTTATTTTTGATTTTAGTACAGGGTTCTTCTACATTTTTCATAGCTGTTGCTATGGTAGTTAAAAGAGTAGCAGATACATCAAAAGGGCTTAAAAATTCGCCAAGCTTACGCATAGATCGAAACTTTTTCCAAGAATCTTGAATCTTTTGGAGGCGTTTTTCTTTGATACCCTTAAACTCTAAAAGACGCTCAATGTCATTGTCTAAAATATCTACTAACTCATCTGAACCAAACTTTTCTATAAGCTGCGATGAGAGTTTTTTTGTAAAACCTTTGACTATTTTGTTTAAAAAGAAGAACAGTTGATTTTGATTTACCTTGATAGAGGTAAATTTAAAAGTTTTACCATACTTCTTATGCTCTTGCCAAATTCCATCAAGGGTAATAGCTGAACCTTTGATATGTTCAATATCACTCTCAAAATAGCTCCCAGATATTTTTTCTCCAGTTTTTAAAACTGCGATAAAAAAGCTCTCTTCTTCAAAAAGAATTTTTTCTATTTCACCTATGAGAGTTGTACTCAAAAGATTCTCCTCTAAGCTTTTACTCTTTGTAGTCTATCTGTTTCTTGTGATTTATATAACTCAGCACAGCCTTTTGAGAGTTCACGGATTTGGAGCATATAGTCTTGTCTTTGCGTTTGAGAGATTGCTTTTCTCGCATCAAGGATATTAAAGGTGTTTGATGCCATCATACATAAATCATAAGCAGGAAGAGGAAGTTCTGCCTCAAGAACCCTCTTACACTCTTTGCATTTAGCATGAAACTCAAGAAAAAGTGCCTCAACATCTGCAACTTCAAAATTATACTTTGAAAACTCTATCTCACTCTCTTTGTGTATATCTCTATAATAAGTTTTACCATGCTCATTTTCACCCCAAAGTATGTCAAAAATGCTATCAACACCTTGAAGATACATAGCAAGTCTCTCCGTTCCGTAAGTTATCTCAACTGCTACAGGATTACACTCTATACCGCCCACTTGTTGAAAATAAGTAAACTGAGTTACTTCCATGCCATTAAGCCAAACTTCCCAGCCTAGTCCCCAAGCCCCAAGTGTTGGTGATTCCCAGTTATCTTCTACAAATCTAATATCGTGCTGTGAAACATCAAGTCCTAGGTATTCTAGCGATTTTAAATAAAGTTCTTGAATATTATCAGGTGATGGTTTGATGAGTGCTTGAAACTGGTAGTAAGAACCTAGTCTATTTGGATTTTCTCCATATCTTCCATCTGTTGGACGACGAGATGGAGCTACATAAGCAGTAGCCCAAGGAGTAGAATCAAGACAACGAAGAAAAGTCGCAGGGTGGAATGTCCCAGCTCCTGAAGATATATCATAAGGCTGTACAATATTACAGCCCTGCTTAATCCAAAACTCTTGTAATTTGAGTAACATCTCGCTAAAAGTTATCATATAAACCCTCTTAAATTAATTGATAGGATTATATCTTTTATAGGCTTTTATGTTTATAAACTTCTACCAGCGAGATAAAATTGCAATATTTAGTTTTGCATACTGTGGATACGAAGTTCCATTGACTGTTTGTGATTGACCTGACATTTGTCCAGATATATCAATTTGAAACCATTGTAAACCAAGACCTAATCCAAGAGTATAAATCATTTTTGCCTTATCATTTGAATCCATATTTTCCATCAAACCAGCACGAATTGAAAACCAAGAACTAGGATGATAGTTAATACCGCCACCTAGCATTTGACTATCAACTCCTGGTATAAATGTTTTGTTACTTGTTAAGTCCATATCTAAGGCAACTTCAAGTGAATCAAAAATCTCATAAGCAACACCAGCTCTTAGCATTGGATCTATTTTTACATCAGGCTTATTATAAACACTAAACTCTGGTGCATTGATATTTTTAGCTACTAAGGCAAGTGTTAAGTTATCTATATCCTTAGGCTCATATGCTAAACCAAAATCTAAACCAAAGTTACTACTAATCTCTTCTTCAGTCTTAGCAAAACTTTGATCATCATCTATACTCATCTTTTCTTGATATGTAACAGCTTGCATATATTTTAATGAAGCACCAACATATAAGTTACCCTCAGAGAGTTCAAACTTATGCCCATAAGCAATAGGTACTTCAAAAACTCCAATTGCATTCACAAGAGCGTGTGTATCTCCCTTGTTAATTGCATACTCCATAGAAGTGTTTTGATATTCGTTGCTATTGCTTAAAGTACCATTCAAATTAAAATACTTTCCATCATTTTCAAATATAAGTTGAACATGAGTTTGTGATACATTTGCAAGAGCAACTAAATCAGAAGTTCCAAATACACCAAATCCATAACCATAAACCTGTCCTGCAAGGTAGAGTTGTGGAGCAACTTGAGCAGAATTTCCATCCATTTTTAAAATAACATCTTTGCCATTTCTAAGAGTTGTAATGTCATCTGGTTTTAAAGTGGCCAAATCATCCGAAGCCCTATCTAAAAGATCCATAAAACCAGTATCCTCTAAGGATTGCATTGAAGCACCTGCACCATGGTCATAAGTTGAAGCTCCTGCTCCAAGTGATACTTCTACATCATACTTAGCCTTAGCTAAAAGTGCTGGATTGTTATAAGTAGCTAGTGAACTCGATGAGTTTGCAACACCTGCTCCACCCATAGAGATTGATTTGTAGCCAATAGTTTGAAACTGCATAGCCTCTGCAAGTGTAGTTAGTAGCAACAAAGATGCCACTAAAGAAGTTTTTAAACTCATAAATATCCTTTTTATTTAAAATAAATTTAGTATATCCAAAAAAAAATAAATGTGAGATAAATCTAAGTCCTTTTACACGGCTAATTCATACAAGCTTATTTAGCTCTTTTATCACCCTGATATTAACTTTGATTTACCCTAAGTCATTTTACAGATAATATCCCCTATATTTTTACCTAAAGAAGAGGCAACTACTCCACACTTAACCTTGAGTATGAAACAAATATTTTTTCTATGAGAGGGAGTTAAGCATTCATAATTTCCCATCCCCTTTGAAATAACTAAATCCGCATTATCAAATAGCTTTTGTGCTTCTTTTGTAGCCCTATCATATACAAAACCAGGAGTATTCACGCCACTATCTACTAAGTTGCATAACTTGTCAAATCCACACTCTTTAGCTTCTTTGATCGTTACATCATTGATTATAGGAACACCACGAACCATATAAGTGTATCTAGCCTTAGGAAATAGCTCTTTTAAAACTTCAATAAACATATAATCAAATATATGTTCACCAACATTATCACCTAAAATAACAACTTCCTTTGCTAAGAAAAGTGCTTTTTGTAGTTTTGCAAAATTATCATGTGAAAAATCAGTATCAAAAACCTTTGTCAATTCCTCTTCTAAATCAAACTCCATCTCAGTTGCTAAATCTATCACATTTCCAGCAACAGCAATTTTTGTCGCAGTTAAGAGTTTTCTCTTTGAATTAGCTAATCTTTGTTTTAAAAAAGGTACAAAGGAGAGGGCTTTTTTTGTTGAGAGCTTTTTTTGTTTATCATACAAGTCTTCTTTATTCGCGATTTGTGCGATTTGTGCATATATATAAGATGCTATTTGAGGGGGATTATCTTTAAAAGAAAAATCTTTACTTAAATTCTCAACTCTACTTGTAATTTTCTTTGACAACTCTATATCAGCATCTATAGCAGAAGCAACTTTATGACCTTGATTTATTATACATCCTATACAGGCTTCATCTATATTCATCTTTTTGACTTAACTTATTTATCTGCGTGTTCTGCTATGGTTTTATTCCACATAAGTTTATATTTTCTTCTCATAAACTCTACTTCATCTTGTGAAAGATTGAGTTGCTTTGTTAATGTGTCAATAGTATTTCTATCCTCTTCATAAAGTTCTTGAAGAGAATTTAAGGCTTCTTTTAAAAAATCATTTTCTACCTTTACGGCTTCAAGTGTTTCATCTTTTGCATCAATCACTTTTTCATGAAGATTTATAATAGTGCCTATAGTTTTTTCTATAAATTCAGGTTGAACAACTAATTCTTGTGTATTACTTAAAGAGAGTTCTGCAAGTTTTTGAGGGATAACAGTACTTATTGCACCACGAGATGGATTTATCATTCTAACTCCATCTTGTACTCGTACTGTAAGCTTTTGAGCTTCAACCAAATCATCTAAGGATGACATACTTAAACCTGTTAATTTACTATACGCTTCATCACTCATCCACTCCATCATATCCCCTTATAAGCTTATAATCGTCTCAATCTCCGAAGAATCCATTTCAACTTTTTTTGCTTTTGCTATTCTATCTTCTTGTAGTTTTACGGCTAACTCTTCATTACTAAGAGCTAAAATTTGCATTGCTAGGTATGCTGAGTTAATCGCACCTGCTTTGCCTATGGCTACTGTAGCAACTGGCATTCCAGCTGGCATTTGAACTGTTGAGAGAAGTGCATCTATCCCACCCAAAGCCGAAGCACTCATAGGCACACCGATGATAGGTTTTACTGTTTTAGAAGAGAGTACTCCAGCTAAATGAGCCGCCATTCCTGCTGCTGCGATAAATACTTGTGCACCTTTTTTTTCTGCTTCTTTTATATATTGTGCAGTTCTCTCAGGTGAACGGTGAGCTGAGGAAATAATCATCTCATAATTAACTCCAAAGGCTTCAAATGTATCAGAACACGACTTCATCACCTCATAATCACTTTTAGATCCCATCACTATTGATACAAATTTCATCTATTTTTTTCCTTATGTTTTTTTATTTTAAAATTATACATTAATTTTGAGGATTTGTCCCCATCGCTTTATCAGATGCTACTCTCAAAAATGTATAAGAGGGCATCTTTGTAGGAAGCGTTATAGGGTTTGTATTGCCACTATGAACTGCTTGTAGTACTTTTTTATTTTCAGCAAGGAGTTGTTTTAACTGCATAAATAATTTTCCATCTCTAGTATATGTAGAACCAATCTCATTATCTACTATGGCTATATCTGAGCCTAATGGAGCAACAATTTCTATCTCGTCATTTGGAAATGTTTTATACTTGCATAAAAAATGAGTTCCCCTAACATTGACAACACCACTTACTTGATGTGTTCCTAGTTGCATTGAAAAATTTAGGCTTTGAGTATCGTTTCTCTCAAATGGACGAGAAACTAAATAAGCATCCGTATATCCACGGTTTTGTAGTGATTGGAGTTCATACTGGTATCTATCACTATTAAACTTATCTTCATAATAATCATCAATAGCCATTCTATAAGCTTTAGCCGTTGTTGCAGCATAATAAGCTGTTTTTGTACGCCCTTCTATTTTTACCGAATCCACTACACCAGCATCAAGTATCTCTTTCATATGTGAAGCAAGATTTAAATCTTTTGCATTCATAATATAAGTTCCAACACCCTCCTCTTCTTCAAGCCTAAAAAGTGTTCCAGTATCTGGATTCGCAGCATACATCTCATACTCAAAACGGCAATCATTCGCACAAGAACCACGATTTGGAACACGACCACTCTGAAGTGTTGAGATTAAACAGCGTCCGCTATATGCAAAACACATTGAACCATGCACAAATACTTCAAGTTCAAGGTCTGGAAGTTCTTTTTTTATAGCTATCAAATCTTTTAAAGAAATTTCTCGTGCAGTAATGATACGAGTAGCCCCCATCTCATGATATATTTGTGCATCAAGAACATTCATAACATTTGCTTGAGTGGAGAGATGTAAAGGCATATTTGGAGCTAAATCATGGCAAAGTTTTAAAACACCAGGAGTAGCCACGATAAACGCATCTGGTTTTAATTCTGCCATTTTAATGATATGTTTTTTTAATAAAGAGAGCTGTGAATTAAAAGGAAAACCATTGATAGTTACATAAACTTTTTTTCCTCTCTCGTGAGCATAAGTTATACCCTCCGCAAAATCTTCCATTGAAAACTCTTTTCCTGAACGAATGCGAAGAGAAAAGTGTGAGACTCCACCATAAACTGCGTCAGCACCAAAATCAAAGGCGATTTTTAATTTTTCTAAAGTCCCTGCTGGAGAGAGTAACTCAACTTTTTGCATTAGTTCCCAAACTGAGCTAACAGAGCTTCTATATCATCTGTTGAAGCAACATCACTATGAGTATCCCCTGCTATGTGCTGTGCAGATGAAACACGGTTCTCATCATCTATTTTACCCTCAAAAAGAGTATTCATATATTTTGATAATGCACGCATAACATTTATAACTCTTTCTATTTTTTGACGATGAATATCTTGATATTGCATAATATCCATAACACTCATAATAGAATCGCCGCTAGTTTGAAGAGTTTGTATTGTTTCATTGGCATCCTCAAGTGCTTTTTCATTTTTTTCTAATTGAGTTACAAATGCTTTCACATCTGGGAATTTTTCACACAAGGTGTTAAAGAGTTCTATATTAGAATTTACAATTTCTATAATAGAACTTATATTTTCTTCTTTGCTCATTAAGTCATTGCTAATATTTTCTATAATATCAAAAATTTCACTCGCTTTTTCTTCACTCTCTTTTGTAACATCGTCTAATTGATGTACCATTTTATTTTCATCAGTCGCGGGCATTGGCCATTGATGAGCAGTGCCATCGTTATAACCTTGAGGACTTAAATTATCTACTGATTCTTCATCACTTTGAGCCACTTCTTCCGTATCTTCTTCTTGAGAAGCATCATCAAATGCATCAATATCATCTGTACTTCCAGCCATTAAAGCGTCTAATTCTTCTTGAGTCATATAAAAATCTCCATTACTAAAATTATCTTAGAATTAATTATTTAACACTATAATATCATAAATAACTGAAATTGCGAGACAAAATGATTGTAGACCTTCATAACCATACTGCTATGTGTAATCATGCTGATGGCACGATAGACGAGTATATATTTCAAGCTATAAAATCTGGCACTAAGGTATTTGGTTTTTCAGAACACGCCCCGATGGATTTTGATACAAAATATCGTTTAAGTTTTGAGCAAATGAAACAATATGAAAGCAATATCTTAGATGCGAAATTAAAATATAAAAATGATATAGAAATTTTGCTTGGATACGAGGTAGATTATCTTCCAAATTATATGGATGAAAGAGTTTTAAATGCAAAAGTAGATTACCTCATCGGTTCTGTTCACTTTATAGATAAATGGGGATTTGATAATCCTGAATTTATTGGTAAATACAAGGATAAAAATATAGATGAAATTTGGCAAAAGTACTTTGATACAATAAATGAAATGGCACAAACTGGATTATTTGATATAGTAGGTCATTTTGATCTAATTAAAGTGTTTAAATTTATGCCAAAAAAAAATATTTCAGAACTAGCAAAAGATGCTTTAAGCGCTATTAAAAAAGCAGATATGGTTTTAGAAATAAATATGGGTGGATATAGGAAACCAATTAAAGAGGCTTATCCCTCTTTGGAACTTTTAAAACTTGCTTATATGTTAGAGATACCTATAACTTTTTCTTCTGATGCTCATGCTAAAAATCAAGTAAGCCTTTATGCTAAAGAGATAGTAGATATTGCAAAGAAAGTTGGCTACACCCAATGTGCTATATTTAGAAAAAGAAAAAGGTTTATGATAAAATTTTAAGATAAACCACCATAATCATTAAATATAATTAAATTAAATAAAACTTATATCTATTTAAACTTATTTAGTATATAATTTCACTTAATACTACTAAACTTAAGGAAAATGATGAAAACAATAATTTTAACTTTATTAAATGCTACTTTGCTTTTAGCTTCAGCTGCTGTTGTGATTGAAAAAAAAGAAAACTCACAAACTCATAGAAATGCTGGTATAACCGCTACTGTCGAAGCTTCAATAGCTAAAAAGAAAATACTAAGAGAAAAAAAGACACACTTAAGAGAAAAAAGGATTCAAGTAATTGATGATACTTTAAAAGAAAAAGCTAAGATAAGAGAAGGGGAAGCATAATGAAAAGTATTATTATTCTGCTAAGTTCTCTAGTATTTTTATCTCATGCACAAGGGACAAATCAAGATGAAATAACTAAAGCACACACAGAAAAGATGCAAAAGAGACTGCTTAAGCTTAGTGTATTACTAGAAACTAAAGAACAAGAAAGAGAACAAAAATCAATGCTTAGAGATTTAAGACTTAGAAAACTTGATGCCTCCCTCAAAGAAAAAGCCAAAAAAAGAGGATAAAGTCTCTTTTAAACCTAAAAAATGTATACTGCTCTTATATTAATTATTAAAGGAAATATAAAATGAGTAAATATATAGAATTAACTGCTGGTGATTTTGAAGCTACACTTGCTGAAGGTGTATCTCTCGTAGATTTTTGGGCTCCATGGTGTGGACCTTGTCGTATGATTGCACCAGTTATCGAAGAACTAGCTGAAGACTTTGATGGAAAAGCGAAAATATGTAAAGTGAACACTGATGAAGAGCAAGATATTGCTGTGAAATTTGGTATTCGTTCTATTCCGACTATCATGTTTTTTAAAGATGGTGAGATGGTAGATCAAGTTGTTGGAGCTCAGTCTAAACAAGCTTTAGCTGATAAAATAAATGGTCTTTTAGCCTAATCGACAAAGAAACGATAAAACCAAGGGAAAGAGGCAAGAGCCTTTTTTCTCTTTCTACACTTCTAGCCTCTTTTTTTGGTGCTGCTATGATAGCATCTGCCTTTGCTTACTTTAACTTCAAATTTTCAGAATATAAATTTATAAACTTTAAAGAGTGGTCTTTTTATGAAAAAAAAGCTATCTTTACTCCAACTCAAGATAAATATATCGTTATTTTTTATTCATCAAAAACCAAAGGAACTATGAAAAAACTAGCAAGTATAGATTTAAACTTGCCTATACTAGCCATAGATTATTATAATCAAGTTCGTCAAAATAGTGAACACACCACCTTTTTACGAAGTGGGACAAATAATTCTTTAAGATTTATTCAAAGATTTAACATTTATGAATCCCCATCCATTTTTTTTATAAAAAAATCAAAAGATACATTATATAAACAAGATAGTATGATACGAAAACTTGATAATTTAGATGAATTATCCAAACATGTAAATCAATTATAGGAATACAGATGTCAAAAATTTTAGATTGTGCAATTATTGGTGGCGGTCCTGCTGGACTAACTGCTGGACTTTATACAACTCGTGGTGGTTTAGAAAATGTAACTATGTTTGAAAGAGGTATGCCCGGTGGGCAAATTATGAACTCTTCGGAGATTGAAAACTATCCAGGTGTTACTGGCGAGATAACTGGTATGGACTTAATGACTCCATGGCCACAGCAATGCCAAAAATTTGGACTCAAACATGAAATGGTTAATGTTACTCGTGTGAGTAAGTCTGGCAATGTATTTACAATTCATAAAGAAGATGGAACTGCTACTGATTCACATAGTGTTATCATAGGGACTGGTTCTTCCCCTCGCAGAGTTGGATTTAAAGGTGAGGATGAGCTTTTTGGCAAGGGTGTGAGTACCTGTGCTACTTGTGATGGATTTTTTTATAAAGCAAAAGAGGTTGCCGTTATCGGTGGTGGTGATACCGCCTTAGAAGAAGCTCTTTATCTTGCTAAAATCTGTTCTAAAGTGTATATTGTCCATCGCCGAGATACCTTTCGTTCAGCTCCAAATACCATCGCTAGAGTACAAAGAACTGAAAATATCGAACTTGTTTTAAACTCTACACCAGACGAGGTTTATGGTGATGCTATGGGTGTAACTGGTCTTAGGGTTAAAAATAAAGAGGGTGAAATCCGTGATATTATAGTTCCTGGTGTATTTACCTTTGTGGGCAATGATGTAAATAACGAAACACTTATTCAAGAAGATAAAAGCTTTTTATGTGACATGAACGATCAGGGACAAGTTATAGTAGATATTAGTATGAACACTTCCATAGCAGGGCTTTTTGCAACTGGTGATATGCGTATTGCTGCTCCAAAACAAGTAGTAAGTGCAGCAGGCGATGGTGCAGTAGCAGCTCTACAAGCCATATCTTATGTAGATGAGCTACTTAATGACTAAAGCTAAAGAGAATATGCTCTTTGATACTGTAGATAGAGAGTCCATAGCAAAAATGGTTCACCAATTTTACACGATAATTATCAAAGATGATTTAGTCGGGCCTTATTTTATCAAAGCCTTAGGTGATGATATAAAAAATTATAAATGGCATGAGCATCTTCATACCCTTCATAATTTTTGGCTTATGATGATGAATGGAGAAAAAAATTATTGGGGTGATCCCTTTCCCCCTCATGCTTTTATAGGACAACTTTACCCTCAAACATTTGAGCGTTGGTTAAAACTTTTTAATGAGACCGTTCACCAATTTTTTATTCCAGAAATTGCTGATAAATTTTATAAAAAAAGCGAAACACTCGCAAATAGGTTTATGGAGTACCTTGAAGTTGGTGAAGATGAAGTAAACGATTAATAATCAAAATCTTAACTGTAAATTCAATTTGAAATAATTTTTTGTTTTATCTTGAATGATAGTTCCAAATTTATTCCGTGAAGACGAAGGAGTATCTAATTTAATATTTTCAAATAAATAATCTCTTAAGCTTTCCATATCTATAATGTGGAAGCTTACTAAGTTAGCATTTTCTTTAACAACAATAGTTCCATAACTTTCATGTAATCCATTCCATTTTGTCCCAGCGAAAAAGCCTAATAATATATCAACTAAAAACTTTTTCAATTTATTTATTAACATAGCTTTATCATCAATATCTAATTCATTTAATATATCAGTCTTATCGCATAAATAATCAACAATATCAGATAGTTTTGAAATTCTATTACTGTAAAATGTCATTAATAGATAAGCAATAATCTTTGGTAATACACTATCAACCGTCTTTAAATTATAGTTCATTGTATCTTTTTCAGCCTTTTGATAATTAAATACACCACCATTAGCCTTAATAGCTTCTATTCTATCTTTAAGTTTAGTTCCGGTAGAAATACTATTAATAGCAGCTACTTTACTACTATCTAAATTTGTGATTTCAAATATAAAATTTGTGTTACCTGAAGCATTTAATAAAGTCGGTTTACTGCCTAAGTAGGATTTTATTCCAAAACCTTCATTTTTTCTTACAAATGAACTATGTTCTATATCTAACACAATATCAGCTTTTTTAGAACTGGTTCCACCCTTTACAACTGTAAAACCTAATGTTGTTTGAATAAGCTCGAAATCTTCTATTTCAAAAGTTCCACTACCTTCTTTAATTTTATTAAGAATATTTTGTAATGTATCAGAATTAATTATTTTACTAATATCTATATCTAACTCTTCTTTAGTCTCTCTATTTATTGATTTAATTGTAAACTCATCTAGAGGAATAAAATCTAATTTTAAATTTTTTGTAGTAACCTTACTAACTTAAAATAGTCTCCTGTTGGCTCTAAGTTTTTATCTGACAATAATAATTTTTGCTCCAACAGTACTTTGATAAAAGTATATAATTCACTCCATTCACCTTTGTTATTAGTTTTCTTCATTTGTTTACCTTTTTTATCAAGATTTTTCATATATTCAATTAAATTACTGCCTACTACTTTAACAGCATCAATAGCTACACTATTACCTAATTGTTTCATTGCCTGAGTAGCACAAACAGGAAAATGATAATCATCAGGGAAACCCTGAATTTTCTGAGCTTCTTTAAATGATAACCTTTTAACTACTCCATCAACTAAATAAGAATCCCAGTTTCTTCTATCGTCAATTTTTGAACCTCTACCACCAACACGAACAGTAAAACCAATTTCTCTACTACAATTTCCACCCCAAACATCACTCATATTAAATTTTAACGGTATTTTAGGAGGAAAATTAAAACCTTTTAAAAATTCTTCGTCTCTAAAACCTATCATAAAAGTTCTCGGTCTTAATTGTGGTAATCCATAATCAGAAGCTTTTACAATTTGATGATAAAAAGAATAACCTAACTCTTCTGTAAGTATATTTTGAATAGTTCTAAATGTATTTCCATTGTCATGATTAACTAAACCACGAACATTTTCTAAAAAAAATGCTTTTGGTCTTTTAACTTTTATTATTTCTGCTATATCAAAAAATAGATTTCCTCTTTCAGATTTATGATTATCGTCAAATCCATATTTTTTACCTGCTTGACTAAATGGCTGACAAGGAAAACCAGCACATAATAAATCAAAATCTGGAATTTCTTCAGGCATTATACTTTTGATGTCCTGATTAAATAAACCATTTTTAAATAAATTAGGAGAATGTTTACTAAAGTTGTGTTCGTAAGTTTTTCTAGCATTTAGATCAATTTCAGAAGCAAATACACATTCCCCCTCCTAAGTCCATTGATTGATGAAACCCGCCAATACCAGCAAATAAGTCTATAAATTTAAATCTTTTATTATCCAAGCTAGCCTATCTATGTTTTTTAAATGTATTTTACAATAAAATATATCATATAACTTAAAATGTACTAATTTATTTTACGAAAAATTCTAAGAAATATAAAGTAAAAAAATAGTATAAGATATTAAATAATAGAATGAAAATCATAATAGGTACTAACACAAGTGCTTAATTGACAAGGCTTAAATATTAAAATACACATAGACATAGATTGTTTTTTTGCTAGTGCTGCTAGAATAGTAGATCCTGCTTTAGAGAACAAAGCAATAGCTATTGGTGGAAGAAGTGATACTAAAATATTTACTAAGGATGCGAAAAAACAAACTATAAACTTTGAAAATTCTGGTTCTTTTGTTCCGACATTTTATAAAACTTATGAAAAATCTGATGATGATATTAATACTTTTAAAGATGCTGATGGGCGGATTCGTGGGATATTAACAACCTCCTCTTATGAAGCAAGAAAGTACGGTATCAAAACTGCCATGAGCATAAGAGAAGCCTTACAACTTTGTCCTCACTTGATAATAAAAGCACCAAATATGTCGCTATATCAAAAACTCTCACACGAACTTCACAACTTTTTAGCAAAAAGAATCCCCCTCGTAGAACAAGCTAGCATAGATGAATTTTATGGTGATGTATCAGGTTGGGTAGAGGATGCTGATGTTCCAAAATTTATAGACAATCTTAAACATGAGATAAAAAAAAATTTACATCTTCCTGTATCTATAGGTGCTTCAAAAACAAGATACATCGCAAAACTTGCAACAACTTATGCTAAACCTTTTGGAACAAAAATTATTTATGAAGATAATTTTGATACCTTTGTAAATCCTATAAAGGTAGAAAAATTTGCAGGTATCGGCAAGGGAATGAGAACTCGACTTCATGCTGTACATATTCATACACTAGGCGAGTTAAGACAAAGACGAGGTACGTTTGAATCTTGGAGTCCTTATGCAAAAGAGTTATATAAACGAGTAAGTGGGCTTAGTGATGCTCCCATTAAAACAAGCCATAAAAGAAAATCTATAGGAATTTCACGAACCTTTGACGCTCTTTATGATAGAGTCGAGTTAAAAAGAAGGGTACATGTCTTAGCAAGACACCTTAGTTTTGCTATCTTAAAACTTGAAGTTATTCCAACTGTTTTTCATCTTAGCATCTCTTATGAGGGAAATATATCCTCTAATAAAAATATCTCTTTAGCAGAAATTTTTACAGATAAAAAGTTTGATTCTTTATGTATAAAACTCTTTAATGAAGCCGATACTCAAAAAAGACTTCATCTTATCCGACTTAGTATCAACTGTTCTAGTTTTACACGAGATTCCAAAAAAGAGTTATCTCTCATCGGTTTTGAAGAATCACAAAAGATGAAGAAACTTACTTCCGCCGTGCAAATTTTAAGACAAAGATATGGTATAGACACTCTTAAATGGGCGAGTGAACTGTAAAGTTAAAACTCCATTGCTCGCATTAGTAATTTTAATATATAATTAACCTATGTCAAAACTACTCAATCAATTCCGCTCTTTTTATTTTAGAAATTATCCTGATGATATGGAAACGCATATTACTTATTTTTCTATTTTTGGTGGTCTTGGTTGGGATATTGATACAACTATCCCTTTAAATATTCTTGTAGAAAAACTAATCTTAGAAAACTTTTCTTCTTTAAATGAAAAGATTGAACAACTTACTCTTGAAGATGATAATAATAAAAAGCTTTTAAGGGCTTTGGCTATCGGTGATAGACGAATATTTTCAGCATTTAAGCACGCAAATTTAAATACCGCTAAGGGTACTGCAGCACTCAATTATTTACAAGATAAATCTTTAGTAAGTATAGAATATTCCAGAGAAGAACCAATAAAAAATTCAAATCCTCACAATAAGCTAAAACGCTCCATCTCAAGGCATAGAATCTCACATAAAGTGCTTTTCACTCAACCTTTTATAAGATTTTGGTTTTATTTTATAGCTCCATATTCTCATAATATTCTTAAAAAAAATTATGATGAATTTTTTAAAGATTTTAAAATTAAACAAAGTTCCTATACAAGTTTAATTTTTGAAGAATTGTCAGAAATTTTACTTAATTATCATATTCGAGATTCTCAAATTCTAAGCTCTGGTAGTTATTGGGATGCTAATATTGAGATTGATATACTAACAATTACTGATAAAGAAGAAATCTTTGTTGGCGAATGCAAATGGACTAACCATCAAATAAATATGAAAGAACTACACAAACTTAATGAAAAATGTGAAAAACTAGATATTATTCCAACTCAAATTGCTTTATTTTCAAAGAGGGGCTTTTCAAAAGAACTTTTATCTAAACAAGCAAGAGGTTTAGCACTTTACTCTTCTTGTGATTTTGATGCACTGCTTAAAAATATTCATAAAGAAGAACTCATAGAAGAGTTTCTTTAAGAAACTACTCTTAGTGCTGTATATGCCTCTTGCAAAAGTTGAAATTTTTGTGTGTAATGCTCAACCATACTAGGTGTTTCATGAAAGATTTTATCAGGATGATATACTTTTGTTAGTTTCTTATAGGATTTTTTCAAAGCATCTTGACTAGCACCTATAGGACACTCCAAAATTGTATAAAATTCAATATTTTCATCTTCTTCGCTATCTTTACAAAGATCTCCAAAACTAAAATTTGCAAAATCAGAATATAACTTAGACATGAAATGCTTATCGTAAGTATATTGAATCTGATAATGTAAAATATGGCGTTTGTTTAATGCTCGTTCAAGCCTTGCCTTTGCTTTATACTCATTTACATCTATAACTAATGAAATATCCGTGCCTCTTTGTATATAAACTTCAAGTTGTGACCTAAGATAACTAATCACCCAAGAATTAGAGTTGTCAAGTGAGATTAGTACTGTAGATTGATTATAAGCATATAATTTTACCTTAACAACTTCTGGATTTTGTTGTTTACTGAGTTCTATTTTTATGGGTTGGTTTCCATACTTTAACATAGAACGGAGAAAAAATTCATGGGAAAAATCATTTTTCGAGGCATGGTATTCACTAAGTTGGTATAAAAAATCTTCACGAACATCTTTTAAAGATTCATTTCTAAATACAAGTACAGCCTTAGGTAAAAATAGCATACCACGAGAATGATGGTTTAAAAACTCTTTCATCCACAATACATTTAAAGTTTCAAAATCTGTTGTAATTAGGATAAGATTATTGCGTAAAACAATGTTCATAGATTCTACCTTTATTAGATATTTTAAAAACTAAAGCATTTTTAGTTCCATTTATTAAAATCGTATGTCTTATAAATGTGACACTTCTATTATAGTCAGTATTTTATAATATATCTCTCAAATTATTAACATAAAAGTATTATATGTGTATAATAGTATCAATAAAGATGAAGGATTTTTACTTGAGTGAAGATATGAACGAAAAATGTGCAGTTGTAGGTATATTTGGTCATGAAGAAGCTTCTAAATTAGCTTACTTTTCTCTACATGCTATGCAACATCGTGGTCAAGAAGCAGCAGGAATTAGCTCTTCTGATGGCAAAGAACTCCATACTATTAAAAAGCGTGGTTTAGTTATGCGTGTATTTGATGAAGCAAAACTCAAAACTCTTAGTGGTGGGAGTGCTATCGGACATACTCGCTACTCTACTGCTGGAGATGATTCTATACTTGATGCCCAGCCAGTCTTTGCTAGATATGATTTAGGTGAGATGGCGATTGTTCACAATGGAAACCTTACCAATGCGGAAGAGGTTCGCAATAAACTTATTGAAAAAGGTGCTATTTTTCAAACTTTTATGGATACTGAAAATCTTATTCACCTTATTGCTACAAGTGAAAAGGACAAACTACTCGGTAGAATTGTCGATGCTGTTGAGAGGATTGAGGGTGCATTTTCACTTGTCTTTTTAAGTAGAAAAAAAATGTTTGCCATGCGTGATCGTCACGGATTTCGTCCTCTTAGTCTAGGTCGTTTACCAAATGGCGGATATATAGTCGCCTCAGAAACATGTGCATTTGATCTCGTTGGGGCTGAATTTATCCGTGATGTCCAACCAGGGGAACTACTCATCTTTGAAAAGGATAAAAAACCTAAAAGTATTCAAGTTTTTGAGCCAACTCCTAAGCATTGTATTTTTGAATATGTTTATTTTGCAAGACCAGATTCAAATGTTTTTGGTCAATCTGTTTATCAAACTAGAAAAAATATGGGCAAAGAATTAGCAAAGGTTCAACCCATAGAAGCGGATGTTGTTATTCCTGTTCCTGATGGAGGTGTTCCCTCTGCTATAGGCTATGCACAAGAGAGTGGGATACCTTATGAGATGGGAATTATGAGAAACCATTATATAGGACGGACTTTTATTGAGCCTACTCAAGAGATGCGTGATTTAAAAGTAAAGATGAAACTCTCGCCAATGCCTGGAGTAATCGCTGGAAAAAGGGTCATCGTCATTGATGATTCTATTGTCCGTGGCACAACTTCAAGAAGAATAATAAGAATGTTAAAAGAAGCAGGTGCAAGTGAGGTTCACATGCGTGTATCTTCGCCTCCAACAACAGATCCCTGCTTTTATGGAGTTGATACCCCTGATAAAGAAAATCTTATCGCCGCAAATATGACAACACAAGAGATATGTGATTATATTGGTGCTGATTCTCTTGCTTATTTGTGTGAAGAATCTTTACTTAAAAGTGTAAACTCAACACAAGATCAATACTGCACAGCATGTTTTACTGGAAAGTATATAGTTTGAAGCAGATATATACTTTTGGTAATTACTTAAAAAATAAATTTAACTCCAAAGTTTACAAGGTTGGTATCAATATTTCGGGATTTACCTGTCCAAATATTGATGGTACAGTTGCTAAAGGTGGATGTACTTTTTGTCAAAATGACTCTTTTTCTGCAAGTACGAATGAAGTGCAAGAACTCAAAGGTTTTCACTTAAATTTAGATTCTAAAGAAAATCCTTTTTTAGAGAAACAACTTTTACAATTAGAACAACAATTTGTATCAATCTCTTCACGCCAAAAAAGAGAATACGGAGCAGAAAAATTTTTAGTATATTTTCAATCTTTTACAAATACTTATGCACCCTTTGAAACACTCAAAGCTCTTTATGAAAAAGCTCTTTCATTTGATAATGTTTTAGGTTTAAGTATTGGAACGCGTTCTGATAGTATCACTCAAGAAACACTCGATTATCTTAGTGAACTGAACAAAACTAAAGAGATATGGATAGAATTTGGAATACAGTCTATCTACGATGAAACACTGGAAAAAATCAACCGCGGACATAATAGTGCTAATGTTAAAGAATGGATTATTAAATCAAAAAAAGCTGGTTTAAATGTTTGCGGGCATCTTATCTTCGGTCTTCCTGATGAAAGTAAAGATATGATGATAGATACAGCTAAAGAAGCTTATAGGTGGGGTATAGACTCTGTCAAATACCATCCACTTTATGTTGTTAAAAGAACCGCTTTAGCAAATGAATTTATATCGGGTAAATTTACACCTATTAGCGAAGAGGAGTATCTTGATGTTTTAGTTCAGACAATCAAACTCAAACCTACCAATGTATCTGTACAAAGAGTAACAGCAGGAATTGATGATGACTCTTTACTCGCTCCAGAGTGGTGTAAAAATAAAAATATTCAAATCAAAAATATTAATAAGGCTTTAAAGCCTTTAGGACTTAAATACTAAACTCTTTATTTACCACTTACAGTTACAAAATGGGCTACACTTCTAAAATATCCAGGAAACTTAAAATACACTCTAAAAGGTTTTCCAGTACCTGATTTAAGATTTTTTGCTACAAGAAACTCTTTTACGATAGTTTGAGGTTTTGACTTTAAATCAGAACTGTTAAAACCAAAATAATCCATAAAGCCTCTTGGCTTATAAAAACTACCTGCTCTAACATTACCTGTTACATGCCCTTTGTTCACTAACTTAATCTCTAATATAACCTTGCCAATAGCATGATTACCTGTATTTTTAACAAAACCTGTATATATGATTTGTTCTGTACTTAAAAGTCTTTTATTTTTAAGCTTAGATATTTCAACAATCTTAGTATATTTATCTACAACAAATATAGAAAAAACTGCTAAGAAAATAGATATAACAGTAGTAGAGAGAATCATCGGAAGTATTAACTTCTTATCTTTTTGTTTTAATGCTGAAAATAATCCAGCAATGAATATAATTAATGCAATTATTAAAAATATATAATGCCAATAGTTTAAGAGTGTCATTTGCACTTTGCTCCTATAGTAATGTTGTAATCTTTTGAATATGTAAAAGGCTCAATAATTATTTTAAAATTTCTCGTCTTACCTTTAGATATATCTTTTTCTATTATCGACATTCTTTTAATTATTTTAAATTTTAAAATATAATTTTTATACTTATTTTTACTTACTTTATGAACCTTAGCAGTTATTTTACAGCTTTTAAAATTTCGTTTTGACTCATTTATTAAGTCTCCTCTTACAACAATAGCATCAGTAAATTGAAGTCTTTTTTGCTGAGTAAGGCTAGTGGTATTTTTAAAAAGATACTTATGCATTTGAGAATAACCTAGGCTAGGGACTAAAATGAGTATTAAAAAAGCTAAAATCACGAAGAAAATGGCTAATGCAACTTTTTTTCTAAGTATCAAGCCTAAAATAATAAACAATATAAAGAGAGTAAACGCACTAGAAAATAAGACATAATCATAAGTGATAAGATTATCTAAAAAGGCAGTAACTTTAGCTTTCATTACAATAGCTTATTTTTCTCTTGCATTTTTTTCTGCGATACCGCTTATCTCAAATCTACGAGCTAGTTCTTGTTTGATTCTATCTGGGGATATATTTTTAACAGCAAGGGCAACTAAAACATGATAGGTTAAATCAGCTGCTTCATAAATCATCTCGTGAGTATCATCATCTTTGTATGCAAATGAAAATTCACCCGCTTCTTCTACAATCTTTTTAAGGATTGTATTTTCACCCTTTTGGATTAACTTTGCTGTCCAAGATGTCTTAGGATCAGCATTTTTTCTCTTTTGTATAGTATGATATAGTGTATCTATCACTCCATACATAGCATCTGTATTTACCGTAATTTCGGAGTTAGCTTCACCAGATTCAAGTTGCGTAAAAAAACATGATCTGCGTCCTGTATGACAAGCAACACCTTTTTGTGTAACCTTGATGAGCAAAGTATCATTGTCACAATCAAGAGAAAAAGAATGGATACTTTGTGTATGTCCACTACTCTCCCCTTTTTTCCAAATACGACCCTTAGAACGAGAAAAATAATGTGCAGTTTTTGTTGAGAGAGAAAGTTCAAGTGCTTCTTTGTTCATATAAGCCATCATAAGAACTTCATTGTTAGCATTATCTTGAACGACTACTGGCAGAAGTTCTACCTTCTCCCAATCTACTCTATCAATGGCTTTTTGCATTCTTAGTTAGCCGTAGTTCTTTGTCTAATGTTTTTTGTATCGACCCAAATATTTGGAGTTGAACCACCAGGAGTTAAGAAAATTTTCGCATCTTTATTTACTCTAAGTGCCTCATTAAACTTTCCTTGAACTTTGATTTGTTCTAAGTCTAAAAGTTTTGCTGTTAAAGATTTTGAGATTAAATCATTTGCTTTTGCTTGAGCATCTGCTTGGATTCTTACAGCATCCGCTTTACCCTGTGCCTCAATTCTTGCTTTTTCAGCTACACCACGAGCCTCTTCTGCACGCTTAAAAGCATCTTGTTTTGCACGTTGCACTTCTTGTTCTGCACGCTGAACTTCTTGTTTAGCAACTTGAACACGTTCAATCTGTTCTTTTACTTTTACTGGTAACCCAATCTCACGAAGCTGAACTGATTGTAAAATTGCTGGTGAATTTTCAAGACCACTTACATTTTTTCTAACAGCTACATCTATTTCTGTTGCAATAGTATTTCTTTTTTGAGGAAGTGATTCTGCATCGTATTTACCAACAACATTTCTTACAACATCTCGTACAACTGGATTAATGATTTTATCTTCCCATGAAAATCCCCAGTTTGAGATTGTTTGTGCTGCAAACTGAGAATTTAATCTATACTGAACAGTAAGTTCTATAGAAACAGGAAGACCACGCTTATCAAGAACTGTTATCGCAGGTTTTGAACTAATTCCTGATGTGTTAGAGTTTGCTTCAATGCGTGAAGCATAATTGATAATACGAACCTTAGTATCTACCACATAAACCTTTTGAATAACAGGAATAATAAAGTGAAGACCTGGAAGTAAGGCTTGATCTTGATACTTACCATTTGTACTTAAAATTCCACGTTGTCCCTCTTCGATGATTGTAAAAGGTTTTGCAAGAACCATCATCAACACCACTGCTATGATAAAATAAATTACTCCTGCTTTAGGAGTATTCATGTTGAAGTTAATCTTTGGAAATTCTGGACCACCACCATTACCCCCACCTGAACCACCTGTGGTTTTTTTACCACCACCACTTTCACTCTTTTTTTTGTTAAAATAGTCATTCATATCTGATGCCATGTATATTCCTTTTTCTTTCATAATTTTTTTCCTTTTCTCTAATCTATATATGTTAAGTAATGCTCGTATTTTTTATTTCTTCCAAATACGATGTCAAAATATGTGCTTTGAATTTTTTCAGTTATTGTACCACGAGAACCACAACCTATTACTCTTGCATCAACATTTGCAACAGGAGTAATTTCCGCTGCTGTTCCTGTTAAAAATGCTTCGTCTGCAACATAGACTTCTTCTCTTGTAATACGCCTTCTTCTTACTTTCATCCCAAAATCTTCTGCCATCTCTATAACCATTTTTTGAGTTATAGAAGCTAAAGAATTGTCATTTGGAGGAGTGATTAACTCTCCATTTTTTACCATAAAAAAACATGCACCTGATGCTTCCGCCACATAACCTTGATCGTCAAGTAAAAGTGCCTCATCATAACCACAATCAATAGCTTCATATTTTGCCATTTGAGAGTTGAGATAATTTGCAGTTGCCTTTGCCTTGCCCATATTTGAGGTATTTGCAGGTCTTGTCATAGATGCAATTTTGAGTTTAATGCCATTTTTAAGAGCATCTTCACCGAGGTAAGCACCCCATTCCCAAGCAGACATTACAGTCTCAACAGGAGCATCTTTGTGATAAACTCCCATCACCCCGTAACCTAAAAAAGCAAAGGGGCGAATATACACCGTATCAAGTGTAAACTTATTCATTCTAACTAAATCAATCTGTGCTTTATTCATCTCATAAACTGAATAAGGTATATCTATGAGAGTCATTTTTGCTGATTCTTTAAGTCTAGTTGTATGCTCATTTAAACGGAAAATAGCATAACCTTTTTTTGTTTTATACGCTTTTGTTCCTTCTATTACACCGTTTCCATAATGCAATGTGTGTGACAATACATGTATTTTTGCATCGTCCCAATTTACAAATTTGCCATTCATCCAAATATATTTGGCTGCATCCATTAAATCTCCAATAATTATTCGTAATCTTTTTCTTATCTCTATGTTTAAAAGTTTTGTATTTTATCTAAATAGTATTAACATTAAGCTTTTTTATATATAATGTCAGCTTAATATATTAATAAGGTTACCTATGACAAATACTTATACTGACTATAGAGATGTAGATCAGAAACAATTACAAACAGATATAGATGAGATTAAAAATACTCTTGGTGCTACAACTGAGGAAGATTTTCAACATTTACTTAAACTAGAACGCTGGGGAAGAGCTTCTACTCTTAGTGGTTTTGCCCTCATTTTACTCATAACTTACTTAAACTATACAAGTGCTCTTTCTTCGTACATCTTTTGGTCTCTTGGTTTTCTCGCAGCTTTTTTAATAGGTGTTGGCAATATTTCAAGATGGGCAAATGTCACGCATCCTATCTTGCATGGTGCTTATGATAAAGTTCCAAATATTCCACATCGCTACACCAAAGATGGCTTTGCTCATGGTAAGAGAAGGTGGATAGACTGGATGGATTGGATAACTCCTGATGCTTGGGCTTATGAGCATAATATCATGCACCATTATCATTTAGGTGAAGTAGATGATCCAGACAATGTAGAAAAAAATCTTGTTTGGTTGCATGAAGCAAAAATCCCTAATTTTATAAAATATACAGTTGTTTATCTTTTTGCTTTTACTTGGAAATTTACATACTATGCACCAAATACTCTTAGAATTTTAGAAAATAAAGAACGCGCTAGAAGAAAAGAAGAGCCTACTCTTGATTATGAGATAAGCCCTTTTACAAAAAATGGTTTAGCCTTATGGAAAAGTTACTTATTGCCCTATGGTATTTTCCAATTTATTTTTCTCCCTTTTCTTTTCTTTCCATTAGGTGGATTTGACGCAGTTTTGAGTGCTTTTATTATCATACTAATGGGTGAAGCTTTTGCTAATTTACACTCATTTTTAGTGATTGTACCTAATCACTCAGCAGAAGATATTTACCAGTTTTCAACTCCGCATAAAACTCAAGGCGAATACTACCTAAGACAAATTATGGGAAGTGTAAACTATAACACGGGAACGGACCTAATCGACTTCGGTCATGGTTTTTTAAACTACCAAATAGAACATCACCTATTTCCAAATATGCCCCATAGTTTTTATCAAAAAATGCAACCAATTGTAAAAGACATTTGTAAAAAACACAACTTAGAATACCGTCAAGATTCTGTATTTAAAAGAATTTTAATGACTATTGATTTAATGGTTGGTAAAACTAAACTGCGTACAATAGAGGGGATATAGTTCCCTGTATTTATAAATTCCTCTTCTAAAATTATGAAATAATTGTCATTTTGTGCTTAACATAGAATCTAAACTCTTAAATTTGAAATCCTCAACTAGATTCCCAGTCAAGCTGAGAATGACATTAGATTTAAGATAAAATAGATTATAATACTATCCAGTAGGTTACTTAAAGTTTAAAAGGATTAATAAATGGCACATATATCACTACCAGAATTTGAAGAGATGTCTCCCTCTATTCAAGACAAGGCAAGACCAATTTTAGAAAAAACAGGTCAATTAGGCGAAATATTTAAACTCATTGCAATTGATGAAAAAATTTATAATGCGACAGACATGATGGTTCAATCATACCTCCTTGATGAGACAACATTATCTTATGAGATTAAAGAGGCAATAGCACTTCTCATTTCCAAAGAAAATGGCTGTAAAATGTGTGTTGATGTGCATAAAGGCATCGCTAAAATGTTAGGTCTTGAGGAAGAAAAGATAGAAGAAATTCTTAAAGGTGTTGAGTCTATGAATACAAGTGACGCACAAAAAGCACTTTTAAATTTTTGTATCAAAGCATCAAAAAAAGATAATTATAAAATTTTAAAAGAAGAGATTGATGAACTTAAAAGCATGGGTTATTCTGATGTTCAAATCATAGAAGCGGTATCTATTACAGCTTATTTCAACTATATAAATACACTCTCTAATGTTTTTGGTTTAGGGCAGTAGCTCTTATGAAAACATTATTTTTTTTACTCTTCTTTAGTCTTAGTATTTTCGCTGATAATATTGACAACTATGCTAAAGAGATGAATTTTCAAAGAGATTATAAGACGGCTCTCGCAAAAGCAAAAAAAGAGAACAAAATGCTTGTGATGATTTTAAGTTCTGATTATTGCCCATGGTGCCGTAAATTTGAGCGTAAAACTCTAAGTTCTTCACTTGTCAAATCAAGGCTAGATAAGCGAGTAATAACTTTACTTGTAGATAAAAAATATGATGCTCATTTATTTCCTAAAAAATTTAAAACGACATTAACACCTCTAGTTTTTTTTATAAATCCTAAAGATGAAAGTATCCTCTCTCAACATGCAGGATATGTGAAAAAAAGAGAATTTGTCTCTATCTTAGATAATGCACAAAAACTTTATAAGGCTAGCAAATGACACGATATATAGCACTCTTACTTCTTAGCTCACTCTATCTCAATGCTCTTGGATTTTGGACACTCACGGGTCTAACAAAGGCAAATATATATGTAGTTAATGAGATTCCTTTTCTTCAACAAGAAACGATACTAGATGCAAAAAAGAAGATGACTGCAATGCTTCAAAAACAAGGTATCAAACTTAACTTAGCAGATAGTCCAACACTCATGCTAGAACTCCAAGAGATGGAAGATGATGAAGAACATTATGTCTATATTAGGCTATCTCTTGGCGAAGAAGTACAAACATTTCGAGATGATAAAAGTGGAGCATTTGCACTAACATATCAAGTTACTGATTTTATTGAAGTTCATAGCGAAGACTTAGATAGTGAAGTCTTAGAAAGTTTAGACTTTTTACTCTCTAAATTTAGCGAACAATTTGAAGATGATAAAGAATAAATCTCTTAGATTAAAATGAAACTTTATAATTCAAAATAAAAATTTTTAGATTTTTTGTCATACTCTTTTAGCATTGTATCTATCCCTTTTATATCAAAAGAATCTATTTTTGATAAGAGTTCTTTAGCAAACACTACCAAACTTTGTACCTTATGTACCAATGATAAATCATGTATCTTGTCTGCAAATTGACTAATAATATTTAAATCATTTGTTGTCAAAGCTTTTTGAAGTAATTGGTTTATCTCTATTGGTTGATTTTCAAAAAAAGCTTTAGATTCTTCAATACTTGTTGTAAAACAAAGACCTTGATTGCTTTCTTGCTCTTGAATGACACCATCTGAGACAAAAATTTCTTGTGAATTTAGAACTTTCAAGGCTACTCTAAAGAGATCTATTTTTTTTAAAGGTTTTTTTAAATTTATCATTGGTTTTACTCCATCTTTATGAAAAGTAATATTGTTAAGTCTATCATCAACTAAACCAATAATCGGTGCTTTTGTTATTTTTTTAAGTACTTTAGCAACAGCATTATCATCTATTGATAATATATTTACATTGATAAGAATAAGATTAATTTCCTTACTTTTAATAGTATTTACAGCATCTCTAAGGGAACTATATGCAAAAACCTCAAGCTTAGTTTTTAAAAAACTCTCCAATACTAAATCTTGTGTATTACGAGAATCATCAATTACTATGATTGAAGAATCAGACTTTATCATAGAGAAATCTATTTTAGATTCTTCGACATCAAAGGTTTTACTCACTAAAACAACCTCAATACCCTGTAGTGTTAAGGTAAATATTGATCCTACATTAAGTTTACTTTTTACTTCTAAGCTTCCATTCATTAATGAAGCTAACTTTTTATTAATGGACAAGGCTAAACCAGTTCCTTGATACTCTGTTTTGTTTTCTACTTGCTTACTTTCAAATATTTTAAATATATTTTCTTGATTTATTTTTGATATTCCTAAACCAGTATCTTCAACTTTAAATGAAATATCAGCTTCATGTTTACTTGCATTAAAATCTTCTAATGAAATTGTAAGTTCAATTTTACCATCTGCAGTAAACTTCAAAGCATTATCTAGTAAGTTATCTAATATTTCTTTAACTCTTCTCTCGTCAATCATAATGGACTCTGGCATATTCACATCTACTTCTACTGTAAATATTAAATCTTTTTTATTGGCTTCATACTGATGTATTTCAATGATAGAATCAATAAAATTTTTAAAATCTACCGCACTTGTAACTATCTTAAATTTTCCAGAATCTATCTCTGACATTTCTATTATGTTGTTTAAGAGGTGTAATAAGTTATGCCCTGACTTTAAAATATTATTTGCGTAAGAACTAATCTCTTTATTAGAACTTTCTTTTTCTATTATCTCTGAAAAGACTAAAATAGAATTCATTGGCGTTCGTATCTCGTGTCTAACATTAGTTAGAAAGTCACTTTTTATAAGGTTTGCCTCTTGAGCTATAACTTTCGTATCCTCAATCACCCCTTTGAGTTTAAATATTTCTGCCTTGAGTATTTCCTCTTCAAATATTTTTACAGGAGGCTCTTGTATAATTTCTTCTTTAGTGAAATCATCTTGAATTTTTTTGAATTTTTTTTTGTAAAAATAATGTTGTATATATAGCATTATAAGAAATAAGCCAAGGATTAACACAAGTTCTATATTCATATAAACTAAATTTCTGCAATAATTTTTTTAAAACTCTCTGCATTATCAGTAAAGGTCTTAATTAATCTTGGTTCAAACTTTATACCGCTATTTTCAACAATAAATTCACTTGCTTTTTCAAAACTCCAAGCCTCTTTATATACTCTTTTATGCGTAAGAGCATCTAAGACATCTGCTATTGCAACTACACGCCCAAATAGACTAATATCATCTCCCACTAATCCTTGTGGATAACCTGAACCATCATAATTTTCATGGTGTTCATATGCCACTAAAGCAGCAATTTTAATCAATTTTGTTTGTGATTTATTTAAAATATTATTTGCGTAAACAGGATGTTGCTTCATAGCTAGAAACTCTTTATCGTTTAAAGGACCAGCCTTATGTAAAATATTATTATCTACTAATATTTTACCGATGTCATGAAGAGGAGAAACTAAAAATATAATTTTTAATTCTTCTTGATCCATTCTACCATCAAGTTGAGCTAAAAGTTTAGAGATATTTGCCACCCTTTTCACATGACTCGCAGTCTCACCACTTCTTGTTTCCATCAATTCTGTCAAGATATAGATTATCTCTTTTTGTGCTAATTCTAACTCTGTAAAATGTAATTTATTATTACCCTCTATCTCAGCTAATAAATTTATATTATGCTTGTTAAGCTGTTTTTTTGCTCTATAGAGTTCTACATGATTTCTCACTCTAACTTTTAGCTCTATAGGATGAAAAGGTTTTGTTACATAATCTACCGCCCCTAGAGAAAAACCTTTTTCTATAGAATCAATATCAACCTTGGCGGTTAAAAAAATTATTGGTGTTTCCTTAATTGCAGGGGTGTTTTTAATCAATTTACAGACTTGATAGCCATCAATACCTGGCATCATAATATCAAGAAGAACTAAATCAAATCTTTTCATTTTTAAAATTTCTATAGCCTCTTCACCATTAAGTGCATAGGAAAAATTATAATCATCATTTTTCAAAATATTTATTGCTACTTTTATATTTTCACTAACATCATCTACGATTAAAATATTATAAGTAACTGTCATGCGATTCCTTTGTATACATTTATAATCAAATTATTATACTTAAATGTCTTTTAAATATAACTAATATTTCTTTACTACTTCATTTATTTGAACATATGCTTCTAATGGCGTTGTTTCAAAGTAATCTAAATTATGCTTTTGAGCAAAACCTTTGGTCATCTTTTGTACTTTTAGTAGATTGAACCTTGGTGCTTTTGGAAATAAATGATGTTCTATCTGTGTGTTAAGTCCACCATAGAACCAATGAATAAACATTCCACCCTTTAAAGAGCGTGAGGTTCTCATTTGTAATTCCATCCATGAAAGATGCTTAGCATCTTCTTGTTCAATCACTTCACATCCTAAATGATTTGTGATAAAACCAAAAGCAAGCCATCCTGAGAGAACAATATTTAATGTGATAAAAACAGCTAAAAAATCAGCAATTGGCAAGAAGTAAAATATAGGTCCCCAGACGATAGGCCAATGAAGTAACATCAAAAATAGTTCTCCATATTTTTTTCTCTCAATAACAAAAGAGTAGGACTGAACTATAAAAGCAGGATACATTAAAAACATAGCACCCCAAAATACTAAATACTTTGTACTTCTTAACCAAGAAATATTTCCTTTGTTATTTGTAAAAGCTCCATCAAAGGCACAAATATCTTCATCTTTTTGGGGAATATTACAGAATGTATGATGATTGATATTATGCTTAAAATCCCACCAGGACGAAGAATTACTTAGGATAAATGCAGAAAATGGGTACGATATTTTAAAAGCAAATGATTTATCCTTAAAATATTGAGTATGGAGAATATCATGTGAAATAAATACAGCACGAGTAAAGATTATCGTCATAAATAAAGCTAGCACATACGAAGCCCACCAATAACCCTCTATCAAATTCCAGTTAAAGACAAGAGTATAAACTAATATCATCGAAAGTATTGTAGCTGCCATTTCAATAGATCCTCGAACTGGAACGCGTTCTAGCAAACCTGCTTCACGAACTTCAAGTTTTAATTCATCAAAAATATCAGGGTATCTTGCAATAGACATAATCATAACCTTATAAGAAAAATCTGTATATTATAGCCATTATAGATTAAATTTATCTATAATTTATAAAAAATATAAGTAAACCCTTGCCCAAAGCTCCTCTTTAAAAGAGAAACTTCTCCTACCAATGAACCTCAGCCGTTAGCATTACTGAATTCCAGTCTTTATTATCTGTTTCTTTTATATCATAAGATTGACCTGAGAGCAACCATTTGAAATTTTTGTTTTGTTGCCATGCTAGACCATAAATAAGATTTTCTTCACTTGAATCTATAAGACTAGTAAGAATATCTTCATTTTCCCATTTATCATAACGAGCGATTATAGAATACTGTTTTTTTGTGCCAAAACGATATGTTCCATTTATAGAGTAACCTTTACCATTCCAGCTAGAATCGTCTGCTTTTTCTAAATTATTTTCAGAGCTAACATATTGAGCAGCGACAAGAAATGATGGCATGTTATATACTGCATGAAAACCGTACCAAACATAATCAGCCATTTTGCCACTAGTATCAGCGTTACGAGAGTTATCCATATTGTACTGACCAAAGAAAGAAGCATCTAAATAAGACTCTTTTAAAGGTTTTCTTTTCTTTTCTCCATTTCCGAGAAAGGCTATAGTAGTTCTCCACTCAGCTGAAAGACCATCTCCTAGTTCTTCGTCATTATCTCCATGGTTATCATTTGTGCCATGATAACCCTCACCGTTAAAAATACCAAATTCTGATGTAAAATAAGGTGTCTTAGTTTTAAAAGTGACACCTAAGTCCGCAGAGTTTGTTAGGTGTGATGCTTCACCTGCTTCTACAAAAACCTTAGCTAAAGAACGCATCCACCAACCTTGATGCTCTTCATAATCAATCCAAGGACGATGAACCATACCAAACTCCATACCCGTTGATGGAAGGATGTTATCTAAGTAAAGATAAGCATACTTAACATACACATCTGCATGACCTTCACCATCAGCTTGCTTATCGTTAGTATAAGTCGCATCAAGTGTTACTCGAAAATAGGACTTAGGATCATCCAATACATAAGCTTTGACTTGGAAGTAATTACGACGCATTTCAAAGTTTGTTGTTCCATCACCTTCTTTCATATTTTTAGAGTTTATACCTATGTAATGCGTTCCATTAAACTTGAGCTTTGAAGCTTTTGAATAAACAGGAGTTGAGTTTTTAAGTTCCACTCTTCCCTCAGCATTATTTGTAAATACTTGACCATTTTTATCTGTGTAAAATTTTACTCCAGCATTCGCACTTCCTAGTGCGAGGACTAAAGCCGTTGATATTATCATTTGTTTCATATTTTTCCTTTATTTTGTTACGCAGTTTTAAACTGACCTAATTGAGAATTAAGGTCTTCAGTTAAAGAAGATAAATATTCTGTAGTAACAGTTATCTCTTTTACACTTTTCGCATTAGAATTAGATAAAATATTTATCTCTTTGACATTCTCGACCATATCTATTATGCTCTTATTTGTCTTTAAAGTATATTGATATGATTGTTTAACAATGTCTAGGGCAGTTAGCATATTGTCTTTACTAAGATTTACTTTAGTATTAACCTCTTCACTCATCCCTAACATATCTTCGATTATATCTACATTATTGCTCATAGCATCAGCACTATCTATAATATTTTGAACTATTAAATTTACAGATGCTTGTATCTCTGTTAATGATTTTTGTGTTCTCTCTGCAAGTTTTCTTACCTCATCAGCAACAACAGCAAATCCACGCCCATGCTCACCAGCACGAGCAGCTTCGATTGCAGCATTAAGTGCGAGTAAATTTGTTTGATCTGCAATATCACCGATAACAGTTAATATACTTTTAACCTGCTCTGCATCATTAGATAAAGATTTTAACTTATTTGCTAGTTCATGTTCCACTTCAGCAGAACTTCTTATCTGTGTAATCAATAATGTATATTTTTGAGATATTTCTGATATATCTTCTGACACTTCAGATATTCCAGTCATAACTTTTGTATTTAATTCCAAGCTTTCACTTAAATCATCTTGAATTACATGGGCTTCTACAGTAGCCGTATTTACTATTTCAGTAGATTTATTTATGTTGGTGTTAATGACACTAGCAGTGGCTGATAATTCAGTTGCTACGGATACATTTTCAAGACTTGAGGACTTAGAAGTCTCTACAGTTTTACCTAATCTACCCATAAACTCATTCAAAGAATCAATCATAAGTTTTAACTCATCATTATAGTTATGCAGATATGCTTGCGTTAAATCATTCTTATTTGAAGTTATTTGAGCTGTGATTCGTCTAAGAGGGTTTATAATGCTCCTTGAAATGAAAAAGCCTACACTTGAAACAAGAATAAATAATAGGACTATGACAACATAATAAGTAAGCTCAATATTATAGATCATTGAGTGAATAGCATCCTCTAATTTTTTTGAAACAATTTTTAACATTTTTTCTGTTTTATACACACTTTGACGCATCTCATTTTGAATACCTAAATTTTCATTTAAGCCTAAAGTTATGTACGCTTGTGAAATTTCTTTAAAACTCACTTTATAATCATTAAGATTGACCATAAGCACCGACTTGTCTTCTATGGCTGAATTATTTATATACTGTTCTAACTTAGAAGTGTTCTTAGCATGTTTATCTATATACTTAGCTTGATGTCTTAAAAAAAAGTCTTTTTCATTTCTTCTTAGTTGAAGTATCTGAGATTTGAGCGTGTCGTCTTCTAATATGAAAGCTAATTCTTCAACAAAATGTATTTTTTCTCTCAATATTCCCCGTAATCCATTTTTTTCATCAAGACCAATTATACTAATCTGTTTAGATAGTGCTAGAAAATTATTTTGATATGATTTGTATAAAGATTTTAAAGATTGAAGCTCAGAAACATGAATACCAAGTATATTCATATCTTCATTAATACGGTTGATTAAAGATGAAATCTTCATTATGTTAGCATTAAACTTATCTATATACTTAACTTTTTTTCTAAATATAAAATCTTTTTCATATTTTCTTTCTTCAAGTGTCAAAATTGATAAACTTGATATATTTTCCCTCAGTTCTGTCAGCTTTAAAATTTTTGTGTCTTTATATATTGATATTGATATTATTAACATCAAGCCTAGGATTACTATCGCACTAAAAATATACAATCTTGTTGCAATTTTTGTATTTTTAAACATTATATACACTCCAAATGTAAGATTAAGAATAATGATACCATAAAAATTGAAATATTTTATTTTTAAAATTGATTATTTATTAAGCATATCTATTAACTTTATTCATTTAAATTAGATATACTAATTAAAATTAAATTTAAATTTCATGGAGAAATAAATGGGTAAATTTGTTAAAAATACAGAAGAGTTTTTTAAATATTGTGAAGAAAATGATGTTCAGTTTGTAGATTTTAGGTTTACAGATATTAAAGGAGCATGGCACCATATTAGTTATAAAATGAGTGCAATTAATGCCTCTCAGTTAGAAAATGGTCTCCCTTTTGATGGTTCTTCTATCGAAGCATGGCAACCGATTAATGAATCTGACATGTTGCTTAAAGTAGATATTGAGACTGCATTTTTAGATCCCTTTACTGCTGATCCTACCATTATAGTATTTTGTGATGTTTATGACATTTACAAGGAACAAGCTTATGAAAGATGCCCTCGCTCAATTGCAAAAGCAGCCCTTAAATATGCTGAAGCTACTGGTGTTGCTGACGCGGCTTACTTTGGCCCAGAAAATGAATTTTTTATGTTTGACTCCGTAACTTTCGTTGATAACATCAATGAATCTGGTTTCAAGGTGGATACAGAAGAAGGTGAATGGAACTCAAACAATCCTTATCCCGAGATGTATAACACAGGTCATAGACCAGGAACTAAAGGGGGTTACTTTCCAGTTGCACCAACAGATTCTGCTGTAGATATTCGTGCTGAGATGATGCAAGTTTTAGAGCAAGTTGGTCTCGAAGTTGTTTTAGGTCACCATGAAGTTGCACAAGCTCAACACGAGATAGGTATTGTCTATTCTGATATTATCGGTGCTGCTGATAATGTTCAAAAATACAAATATGTTATCAAAATGATTGCTCATCTTAATGGTAAAACCGCTACATTTATGCCTAAACCACTCTTTGGTGATAATGGCAATGGTATGCATGTGCATCAATCTCTTTGGAAAGATGGTAAAAACCTTTTCTATAAAGAAGGCAATTATGGCAATCTTTCTCAAATGGCTATCAACTATGTTGGTGGTATTTTTAAACATGCTGCAGCAGTTTCTGCATTTACGAACCCATCAACAAACTCGTATAAAAGATTGCTACCAGGTTTTGAAGCACCTTCAATCCTAACATATTCTGCGAAAAACCGTTCGGCAGCTTGCCGTATCCCTTATGGTGCTGGTGAGGGTGCTACTCGTATTGAAATGAGATTTCCAGATTCTTCTTCTTGTCCTTACCTTGCATTTGCAGTTATGATTATGGCAGGTCTTGATGGTATTTCTAATGCAACCGTGCCTGTTGGTCCAATGGATGAAGATCTATTTGAACTTTCTCTTGATGAAATTCGTGAAAAAAATATTCCTCAAATGCCACACACTTTGCGTGAAGCGATGGAAGGTCTTATTGGTGATTGTGACTTCCTTAAACCGGTATTTACCCAAGAGTTTATCAATGCTTACCAGCATTACCGTTTTGAGCGTGACATTTGGCCAGATGAAGGTCGTGCAACTGCTTATGAGTTTAAAACTACCTACCAGTGCTAATATACTAAAATGGGCTTTCGCCCATTTTAACTTCTCTCTTAATATTTTTAAAAGTATATATAAACTTTTTCTGATATAATTCTTTTCAATGAAAAACATTAATCAAGAACTCATTAACGACATTTTAGAACACTCTAAAATATCTGATAAAAAACTTTATGGAAAGATACAAGCTTTTTTAGATTTGTATGAAAAGCAAATTAAAATCAATAAAAAACTCAAAAAAGAAAATAGTTTTTTTTTAGAAAAGTGGGATAAACGAAATAATTCAGAACATGATAAAAAAGACAAAATAATAGAACAACAATCTCGTCTTGCCGCTATGGGAGAAATAATTGATGCGGTTGCACATCAATGGAAACAGCCTCTCAATGCTATAAGTATGTTAGTTGATATGCTCGAAGATGATTTTAAAGATGGTAGCATAAACAATAGCTATATCACTGATTTGAGCTCAACAGTACACCTTCAAATTAATCATATGGTTACCACTCTTAATGAGTTTAGAAATTTCCTTAGACCCTCAACGAAAAATGAAAACTTTCATGTAAATACTATTATTCAAAATGTACGAATTTTAATGAAAGATGAGCTTATAACACAAAACCTCTACATTGATCTTGATATAGAAGAAGACATTGTAATATTTGGAAATGAAAATGAGCTTAAACACCTTTTTATAAATCTTATAAATAACTCTATTGACGCATTTAATGAACACGATATTAGGGAAAGAAAACTTTCTATAAAATGTTTAAGAAAAAATAAACAAGTCATTATAGAAATATTAGATAATGCAGGTGGTATTTCCCCTAAAATAATTGATCAAATTTTTAAATCAAATTTTACCACTAAAGCCAAGGGAAAAGGTACAGGTATCGGTCTTTATATGAGTTCAAAGATAGTTGCAAAAAACAATGGAAAGATTAGTGTAAGAAATATTGATCAAGGTGCTTTGTTTACTATCTCATTACTAGAGTCAAATATTTAAGTTATAATTGCGAACTTAATAACAATTAAATTTCTAGTAAGAGTGTGTTATTAAAGTTCAAGTTTAAAGGATTCATTATGAATCACATCAAAGAGGGAAAATACAAGCCCTACCCCCAAATAGATTTACCAAATAGAGTTTGGCCAACTAAAACAATTACTCATGCTCCTAAGTGGTGCAGTGTTGATTTACGAGATGGTAATCAAGCACTTATCAACCCTATGGATATGGACAAAAAACTTGAACTTTTCACACTCTTACTTAAACTCGGTTTTAAAGAAATTGAAGTTGGATTTCCATCTGCTTCAAAGATAGAGTTTGATTTTTTACGCCGACTGGTTGATGATGAACTTATTCCAGATGATGTAACTATTCAGGTTTTAGTTCAAGCAAAAGAGAAACTAATCGCTAAAACATTTGAGTCACTAGAGGGTGTAAAAAAAGCGACTGTTCATCTTTATAACTCAACTTCTATAGCACAAAGAAAAATTGTTTTTTCTAAGACTGAAGATGAAATAATAGCCCTTGCCTTAATTGGCATAGAACTAGTTAAAAAATATGAAAAAAAACATAGTCATAAGATTTTCTTAGAGTATTCTCCTGAGAGTTTTACTGGAACAGAACTAGAATTTTCGGCTCGTATTTGTAATGCTGTAACGAGTTGCTGGGGTATATCTAATACTCGTAAAGTAATTATCAACCTACCTGCAACTGTTGAGATGTCAACTCCAAATATCTACGCTGATCAGATAGAATGGATGGCAAATCACCTTGAGAACCGTGAAAATGTTATTATCTCAACACATACGCATAATGATAGAGGAACTTCTATCGCTGCAACTGAGTTAGCCCTACTTGCATCAGCCGATAGGGTTGAGGGAACACTTTTAAGCAATGGCGAGAGAACTGGTAATGTAGATATTATAACTCTTGCCTTAAATATGACAACTCAAGGTCTTGATTCTAAACTAAATTTTTCAAATATAGGCGAAGTTTTAGACATAGTTGAGAGATGTACAGAGATGGATACTCATGCTCGTCATCCTTATGTTGGAGAACTTGTTTATACTGCCTTTTCTGGTTCGCATCAAGACGCAATAAACAAGGGTTTAGCGTATCAAAAAGCTAAAGAAGAAGAGTTTTGGGAAGTTCCTTATTTGCCTATTGACCCTGAGGATGTTGGGAGAAATTATGAGTCTATCATCCGTATAAATTCACAATCTGGAAAAGGTGGAGTAGCTTATATTTTAGAGAAAAACTTTGGCTATCAATTGCCAAAGGCTATGCACCCTGAGATCGGAAATATTATACAAGACTTGAGTGATAGCAAAGGAATTGAGCTTAATCCAAATGAGATTTTAAAAATATTTGAAAAAACATATTTTCAAACAAAAAAGCATATAAGTTTAGTGGATTTTACCCATTCTTCAAGCTCTAAAAATTCCATGTGTGGGTTGAAATATACTTACAATGGAAAAGATATAGTCGCTCAAGGTGAGGGAAATGGTCCTATTGATGCTTGTAAAAAAGCTTTAATGAAAAACTATAAAACTGAGTTTATAATAAAATCTTACTCTGAACATTCTTTTGGAGATAAAAGTTCTGCAAAAGCAATAGCCTACATAGAGATACAAAACAAAGATGTGTTCTCATGCTTTGGAGTAGGAGCTGATAATGATATTGCCACGGCATCAATCAAAGCACTTTTTTCAGCGCTCAATCGTGCCTTTAAGCAGTAGTATTTAGGCTCAATAATGATTTAAAGTTGCTATTATATAAGTGATTGATTCACTTATATAATAGATTGAGATAAGAATACTTTCAAGATCTAATCTAAGTTCTCGTTTTCATATGAATTGTATAATTTCCAAATTGTTCACTCGAAAAAAATTCGTGTTTATGACAAAAATTTGAATTCATTTTTTGTATCATTTTTCCAGCTTCTTCTTGAGCCTCTGTTTGAGTTTCATACTCAAAAACTTTTGCCATCCCACTTTTTACAAAACAACTACATCTATTTTGTATCTTAACTTTATACATAAAAATCCTTTATAGTAATATTTGATTGTAACTATAAATAGTTTAATCAATTCTTGAAATATCTTATAATATTAAATTGTGATTACTGGAGCAAACGCTTTTGTACTCACGGTTATTTTTTGACCAGTTTTTAGATTTCTCACTTCGTCTAAGCTTACGACTACCTCAACTACCTGTTGTCCTATGGCGATGACAGCTATAAAGATTACATCGACTTTCACAATCTCCAAAAGCTCACCCTCAAAGGAAAACTTTTGCGAACCACTTTGTCGTAATAAAATATCTTTTGGTGTGCCATCATTGATAAGCTTGCCTTGATCTAAAATAACAACTCGTGATGCTAAACGATATATTTCACTAGGCTCATGTGAAACCATGATAGTTGTCATTTCAAACTCTCTATGAAGTGCTAATATCTCCTGCTGTAGTTTTTTTCGTATTTGTGTATCAAGTGCTGAGAGTGGCTCATCCATCAGTAAGAGTTTGGGTTTTTGCATCATGGCTCGGCATAAACTCACTCTTTGCTTTTGTCCACCACTGAGAGTATTTGGCATTTTGTCTTTGAGCTCACTTAGTTCTGTCATCTCTAAGAGTTTTGTGCATAGTTTTTTATCTCTTTTTACATATAAAAGATTATCTCTCACACTCATATTTTCAAACAGTGCATACTCTTGAAAAACAAAACCTATTTTTCTTTTTTGAGATACTAAAAAATTTGTTTCATCTTGCCAAATTTTATTAGAGAACTTAATCCTTCCCTTAGATTCTTCTAGTCCAGCTAAAATTCTCAAAAGTGTAGTTTTACCACTTCCACTTTTTCCACTCACAGCGAGAAATTCGCCCTCTTTTATCTCAAGATTAACATCTAGCTCCATATCTCCTTGACTGCCATGAAGCTTTTTATTTATGTTTATACTTAGCATTAAGAAAATCCACCAATTTTTTTACTATGGTTAAATGTATAAACTGCTAAGAGAATAAAAAAACTTATAATGAGCATCAAAAAACTATAAATATGAGCACCTGTATAGTCCATCATCTCCACCATCTCATAGATTGCTACTGAGGCAACTTTTGTTTCATTTGGAATGCTTCCTCCAACCATGAGAACAACGCCAAATTCTCCAACAGTATGAGCAAAAGTGATGACAAAAGCCGTTAAAACTGCTGGCTTCATATTTGGCAAAGCAACACTTATAATTGTTCGTAACTTACTTTTTCCAGCGATATAAGAGGCTTCAAGCATATTTTTATTTATAGATTCAAAACCGCCTTGAAGAGGTTGTACCATAAAGGGAAGAGAGTAAAAACAACTCGCCACAACAAGCCCTGTAAAGTTAAATACTAACTTCACTCCAAAAACATCTTCAAAAAAAGCCCCAAGTAAAGAATTTTGAGACAAAGACACTAAGATATAAAAACCTAAAACTGATGGAGGCAAAACTATAGGTAAGGCGGTAAGAGCTTCTATAAATGGTTTATATTTAGAACGAGTTTGAGAGAGATACCATGCAAGAGGTAAGCTAAAGAAAAATAAGATTAAGGTCGTAATACTTGCTAATTTAAAAGAGAGTAAAAATGGTTCAAATTCTAAAGAACTTAAAGTTTGCATCATGATAAAACCTCACAAATTGATACATCGTTTGCTTTTATGAGGGCTGTTACTGTATCGCCTACTTTAAGGTTCATATTTTGAGCCGATAAAGCTGTGATGATAGATTCAAATTCCATTGAAGGTGATGTAAGTTCTATGTTACAAAGAAGTTCGCCTTTGTGTATTGATTGTATTTGAGCGATTATTTGATTTGAGTAGCTTAATTCTCCACTTAAATTTTTTGCAATTGCTACTGAAATAGGTTTTATATTTAAAGATACTTTTGTTCCAATTATTATACTCTCATCTAAATCAAGACTCATCATTTTTAAACTTACATCTCCTAAATCAAAACTCACTATATTTAGACACTCTAAAGTCTGTACACGGCTTAGTGTTGCTATTAATCTCTTCATAAACTTTTATATCCATAAGAAGAAAATATCTCTTTGGCTTTTTGGCTCAAAACAAACTCATAAAATTTCTTCGCAGCTGTGTTTATCTTAGTCTGTTTTATAATCACTATCCCTTGTTGTATTGGCGTATATAAACTACTATCTACCTCAGCCCAATGCTCGTCCTCTTTATAATGTTTCATCTTTTGAGAGTAAAGTAAAGATTTAGCAACAAAACCTATATCTGTTGCTACCATGGTAAATGATAGCGTTTGAGAAATAGACTCTCCATATACAAATTTAGCCTGTACTTTTTCTAGTAAATTTGCATTTTTTAAAGCTTCAAAACTCGCATCGCCATAGGGTGCAGTTTTTGGGTTTGCTATTGCAATTTTTTTAATATTTTTATCGAGCAAAAGAGCTAAGCCTTTTGAGAAATTTTGTTTTTTACTACTTAAGTACGCTAAAGAACCCTCAGCATAAACTTTTACATCACCGAAAGTAAATCCATCTTTGTGTAAAAGCCTTGGATACTTCATATTTGCAGACATGAAAATATCAAAAGGAGCTCCATTTTTGATCTGTGCTGTTAATTTACCGCTGCTGCCTAAAATAATCTTTACATTAATATCAGGATATATTTTAAGAAACTCTTTTTTTATATCCTCCACTGCATAAGAAACATTCGCTGCAACTGCTATATTTATGCTTTGAGAGAGTAAAGAACTTGCAAACAATAAAGAAAATATTATATGTATGTAGGCTTTCATGAAGTAAATTATACACATATTTTTTTAGTTTTCTCTTCTTTGATATAATTTAAAGATAAATATGAAGGAAATTCTATGAAACTCTATGCCCCTTGGGAAAAAGCATTTAACAGAATATCCACCCCATTTGAGCATTTTATACATGCCCAAACCACTACTGGTATTATCTTAATGTTTATGACTATACTAGCACTTATTCTTGCAAATACCCCATTAACAGAGAGCTATGCTCACTTTTTTCATACAAAAGTCAATGTTAGCGTTGGATCTTGGTGTCTTGAATACACCATACATCATTGGATAAATGATGGACTTATGGTTATATTTTTTTTCATTATTGGACTTGAGATAAAGCGTGAAATTTTAGTGGGCGAACTTTCAGATATAAAGGTTGCTATTTTACCAATTTTAGCGGCTATTGGAGGGATGATTCTCCCTGCTTTAATCTACTTAATTATAAACAATGGGGAAGATGGTGTTGCAGGTTGGGGAATACCAATGGCTACAGATATCGCTTTTGCTATATCCGCTTTAGTACTTTTAGGAAAACGAGTTTCTCCTGCTTTAGTAACTTTTCTTGTTGCTTTGGCTATTGTAGATGATATTGGTGCTGTTATTGTAATTGCCACATTTTACACAGACCAAATTCAGTTTTTACCACTTATGTTAGCTGGAGTTTCTTTTTTAATTATGCTCCTTTTTAATCGTATAGGTATTCACATGATTTTGCCTTATTTTATCGCAGGCTTATTTATGTGGTTTTTTATGCTTGAATCTGGTGTGCATGCAACTATAGCTGGAGTTATTGCAGCACTCGCTATTCCTTCTAAACCAAGACAAACACCTATAGACTTTACAAATCATACACGAAATTCACTCGATGAGTATGATAACTATCCTGTTGCAACGGACAATATGATGCATGAAAAACAAAAAGCAATTCTTCTCAACATAAAAGATAGGATTGATGCTGTGGGTACACCTGCGTCAAGATTAGAACATGATTTACACCTTCCTGTTTCTTTGATAGTTATACCCCTTTTTGCACTTGCAAATGCTGGAGTTTCTATAGATTTTTCTTCTATAGGAGATACAATTATCACACCTGTTTCTTTAGGAATTATTTTTGGTCTCATTGTGGGAAAAGTACTGGGTATAGCTGGAGTAGCATGGGTGGCAGTCAAAATGGGTATAGCAAAACTTCCCGAAAACAGTACGATGAGTCAAGTCTTTGGTGTCGCTTTTCTTGGTGGTATTGGTTTTACTATGTCTATTTTTGTAGCTGATTTAGCATTTGTAGGGGATGAAACACTTGTCTTTCAAGCAAAAGTTGGGATTTTAGTCGCTTCACTATTTTCTGGATTATTTGGCTATTTTTGGCTTAAATATACTGCGAAGAACAATACTTTAAGATAAAAACACTATAATCAAAAATAAATTTCTTATACAACCCCATACTAAATAAATAAACTTCTTTAAAATAAAGTTTATCATGGATTGTGTAAAAAGTCTAACACATTAAATTTATTCTACGAGACACTATGAAAATAAAACCTATTAATAATGAAAAAACATTTAATGAAAATGTTCTACTTGTTACAAAAACTGATTTAAAAGGTAATATAATTTACGCAAATCGTGCATTCATGGATATAGTCCAAATGAATGAAAATATCCTCCTTGGAGCAAATCATAATATTATCCGTCATCCTGATATGCCTAAAATAATTTTTAAATTTTTATGGGCTCATCTTCAACGTGGAGAAGAAATTCATGCTTATATTAAAAATATTTGTGCAGATGGCTCTTATTACTGGGTCTTAGCAAATGTCACTCCCTCTTATGGGATAAAACAAAAAGCTCAAAAAAAAGAGTTTGAAATTGTTGGATACCATTCTTCAAGACGACTTCCAAGTAAAAAAGCGACCGAGATTATCAAACCCTTATATGAAAAACTACTCGATGCTGAGAGAAATGGTGGAATAAGTACAAGTGAAAAGATTATGTATGGAATTTTAGATGAAAAAGGAGTTGAATATGAAGAGTTTATCCTCTCTCTCTAAACTTCATTATGCCAATTATGCCCATTTAGCAGTCATTTCTATTGGCATCATCGTATCTTCGATATTTTTTGAATTTAACATAACTATCTTTGTTTTTAATCTCTTAAACATAGCGATTGCAATTTTTGCCTATCAGCAGATTCACATAACAAAGATAAGTATTGCTAGAACTTCTAAGATTATTCAAACAGCTGCCTTAGAGGGAAATTTTGAAAATCGTCAGCACAGTATAAAAGGTGGAGGAGAACTTGAACTGCTTGCTTGGAATGTAAATGATCTTTTTGATCAACTCGAATCAATTCTAAGAGAGATTAATACTTCTATAACTTATGTTTCTCACAACAAATATTACAGAAGAATCTCCAGTATTGGCTTAAATTTAAATTTTGTTAAAACTGCTCAGCTTATTAACCTTGCCCTTGATGCCATGGAAGAAGAAGCTGAAAAAAGAGAACAAGAAAAATTTTATACAAATTTATCAAAAACAGGGAGTGGACTTTTAGCAAACTTTCAAAGTATCCAATCCCAAATCGTTGAGACAAATGAAACCTTAGTAGATTTATCAATAAAAGCTCAAGAATCTACATCACTCTCTAGATCAAATGCAATAGTTGTAGATACTCTGAATTCTAACTTTGAAAAACTTTCCCAAATTATCCAGCAAAATGATCATTCTATTGATGGAGTAAGTACAAAAACAGCAGATATAACTTCTATCATTAACCTTATCAAAGATATTGCAGATCAAACAAACTTACTAGCGCTTAATGCTGCGATAGAAGCTGCTAGGGCTGGCGAACATGGTCGAGGTTTTGCCGTGGTTGCAGATGAGGTAAGAAAACTTGCAGAGAGAACACAAAAAGCAACAAGTGAAATTTCTATTTCCATCGCAACCCTGCAGCAAGAAGCATCAGGTATGCTTGAAAATTCAAAAGAACTCACCTCTATTGCAGATCAATCACTAGGAAGTGTATCGATGCTTAATGATTCACTTTCCCAATTTACCAGCAGCTCAGAAGAAGTTCTAAGTTCTACAAGATACATGAAAAACAAAAACTTTATAATCCTTGCTAAGATAGATCATATTTTATTTAAAGCAGATGCCTTAACTCATATGGAGCATGCTAAGTTTAAAGAGTTTTCAGACCACAAATCTTGCCGTTTTGGTAAATGGTACACCTCTGAGGGCTTAAGTGATTTTGGAGGAGCTCCAAGTTATAAAAAGATTGATGCTCCTCATGCAATAGTGCATCAATCCGTACATAATTCATTTGCCCTTTTTGATTCTAAAGGCAAAATTTCTCCTACTAATAAAGAGATGATTTATAACTATTTCATTACTATGGAAAATGCTTCAGATGAACTTTTCAATATTTTAGATGCTATGCTCTTAGAAGAATCTGCTTATCAAGATAAAAATGTTGGTTTAGGTGAAATGGAGCTATGGGATTAAAATGCTTCTTATCTAAAGATAGCTTTATTTCTTCCTGTATCTTTAGCCTCATACATAGCTTTATCAGCTTTTTTAAGTAATAAGTCTAAGGTATTTGTATCTTTAGAAGACTTTGCCATACCTCCACTAATGGTAAAGTTTATAGTGATTTTATTATCTATTTCAACCTTACACATCTCTACTGCTAATCTTATCTCTTCGAGATTTTTCACAATCTCTTCTTCATTAGACACATGGCAAAGCAAGGCAAATTCTTCACCTCCTATCCTACCAAGAATAGAACCCTCTATCATATTATTTTTTACAGTTTCAGTCATCATTTTTATAACCTTATCCCCAACTGAATGCCCATAAGTATCGTTAACTTTTTTGAACTTATCAATATCAATCATTATTGCATAAAGATTGTTTTTTAATTTTTTAAAACTTTTTGTTGCTTCTTGAAAAAATTTTCTTCTGTTGTAAACGCCTGTCATCTCGTCATGAGAGGCTATATACTCTAAATTATCTACAAGGCATTTAAGTTTAATCTGAGTTTTTACTCGGGCTAAAAGTTCAAGAGACATAAACGGTTTAGTGATATAATCAATTGCCCCTACTTTAAATCCTTCTTCTATCGACTCTTCATCTGATTTTGCACTAATAAATATAATAGGTATATCTCTAGTATTACTTTGAGACTTTAAAATACTGCATACTTCATAACCATTCATATCTGGCATCATGATATCTAAAAGAATCAAATCAAGTGCTTGCTTTTTTGCTATTTCAATTGCATTTTTTCCATTTTCTGCTATCATAATATCGTATTTTTTACCTAGTAAATTTGAGAGTATCGTAATATTTGTATTATTATCATCAACAACTAAAATTGTATTTTTTATTCTTTGCTTCATTTCAATTTCCAAAATTTCATACCTTCTATTGCTAGAACAAGCAATCTTTTTATTTTATCTAAAATGTCATTATATTCACTTGTAAATTACAGTATTTCCAAAAAAACTAAACTCTAACTCATCTGATAATTCTTTATATAAGATAGGGCTATCAAGATCTATATATTTTATTACATCTTTATAAGCCATTGCTAAATGAAGAGCTGCATTTATGGAGTATGGACCCTCAAGCATTGAACCTAACATACACTTGACATTTTGAGACGCAGCATAGTCTAATATCTCTATTGCCTTTGTTAATCCTCCGCACTTCATCAATTTAATATTTATCATATCGGCTGATTTTGATTCTATCACTTTTTTTGCATCTTCGAGTGAAAATACTGCTTCATCCGCTAAAATAGGTATATGAGAATACTCTCTTATCTTTTTTAAAGCTTGAATATCTTTAGCAATGACTGGCTGTTCTATCAACTCTATCTTGATATCTTTCATTGCATCAATATATTTGAATGAATTTTCTAAACTCCAAGCTTGATTTGCATCAATAATTAACTTTGCTTGAGGAAATAAGCTTGAAATTGACTTTGTTGCATTAATAGCGTGTTGTATATCATCTCCTAGTTTTATTTTTAAAATATTCATATCATTAGCAATTGCAACTCGTGAGTCTTCTATCATTTCGTGAATTTTCTTATAGCTTATGGTAATGTCAGTTATTAATAACTCTGGTTTTTTTAAACCAAAATACTCAAATAATTTTTGATTTTTTTCTTGTGCCAGAAGAGATACTATAGCCATATCAAGAGTAGCTTTAGCAGAATTACCTATCTCGCAGTTTGAATGTACAATTAATAAAGCCTCTTCTAAAGTTTGATGTATTATATTATCTTCTATTTTCCATAGAGAATTCATAATATCATAAATATCTTCACCTGTAATAGCCTTTGTAGCAGGTGCTTCTCCAATACCAACTAAACCAATATCACTTCTTACTCTTACACGCACAAACTCAACATTTTCAACTCGTCTAAGAGCTGTTATAAAGGGTGTTTTTAAAGGAATTAATTTGAGTTGTGTTTCTATACTTATTATTTTCATAAAAAAGTATAGCATAGAAAATAAGTTTTAAATTAAACTAAGTCCAACTTTTTCATTATCAATAATAAGTACCTCAATTTGAGGTAAATATTGATTTAGGGATAAAACTTCTAAAGGATGAGCAATTCTTTGAGCACTCATCTTTGATATATGAATCATCCCATCATTTTTAAGCCCTATATCTACAAAAGCTCCAAAATCTGTTATATTTCTTACAATTCCAGAAACAAAACTACCCTCTTTTAACATCTTTATATCAGTTAAACCCTCTTTAAAAGGGATGGCAGGCAAATCTTCCCTAGGATCAAAGCCTGGTTTTAAAAGTTCCTGCACTATATCTTTAAGAGTTTCTTCTCCTACTCCTAATTCTTGAGCCTTTTCTTTTATATTGATGGCTTTTAAATCATTCATAGCTAATTTATTGACAATACTATAAGTTTCAGGATGAATGCCTGTATTATCAAATTTATTTTTTGCATCTTTGATTCTTATAAATCCTGCCGCTTGTTCGTAAGCTTTTTTTCCTAAACCTTTGACTTTTAAAAGTTGGCTTTTGCTAGTAAAACTTCCATGCTGATCCCTATAAATTATAATGTTTTGTGCAATTTTAAGTCCTATTCCTGCGACATGTGAAAGTAAGCTTGCTGAGGCTGAATTAATATCTACTCCCACCCTATTTACAAGGTCCGATGTTACATCACCTAAGCGTTTATGAAGAAGTTTTTGATCTACATCATGTTGATATTGCCCAATTCCTAAACACTTAGGATCGATTTTAACAAGGGTAGCCATAGGATCACGAAGTCTTTGAGCTATAGAAATTGCACCTCGTATAGTTACATCTAAGTTTGGATATTCTTCAAGAGCAATCTTTGATGCAGAATATACTGATGCCCCTGCCTCTGATACAACGGTATAACTTAGATTTATTTTTTCTTCTTTATTAAGATGAGCAAAAAATTCTTGTGTTTCACGAGAACCTGTACCATTTCCAATTGCTACGCCATTAATGCTATATTTTTTTAGCAATTCTAAAACTTTTCTTTTAGCATTTTCATAATCTTTTCTAGGTGCTGTTGGATAAATTACAGCCGATTCTAAATAGTTTCCATTTATATCAATAACTGCCAATTTACAACCACTTACAAAGGCAGGATCTACACCTAAAAGCACCCTATTTATTACAGGGGGAGTCATTAAAAGTTGAGAGAGGTTTTTGCCAAATACAGAAACAGCCGCCTTATCCGCTTTTTCTTTTAAGTCATTTTGAACTTCTCTCTTTATAGAAGGTAACAACAATCTTTTTAAACCATCTTTATAAGCTTCAAAAAGCAAATCTTTGGAGCTTGAGGCATTGCGAGGAATTTTATAGTTCTTGATATTATCTTCAATTCTTTGTATATCTACACTTAGCTTTACTGATAGTTCTTTTTCTTTGACCCCACGCATAATAGCAAGGTATCTATGAGATGCAATACTTGCAATTTTTTGTGATTGCCCTGCAAAGTTTTTAAAAACTCCGTTTTCTTTAAAAGATTTTGTTTTCTTAGTTTCAATCATTCCATAATGAAGCATAGAGTTTCTAATAGCTTCTCTCTCACGAGGAAATTCAGCATATTTTTCTGCTAAAATATCTTGAGCACCTTTAATGACATCATCAAGTGAATTAACAGATGAGTTCACAAATTTTTTAGCCTCAATTTTAAATTCACTTGTAGTTAAATGTGCATTTTCTAAAGTCTGTGCAAGTGATTTTAAACCATTATTTACTGCAGTTTTTGCACGAGAAGATTTTTTTTCTTTAAAAGGTATATAAATATCTTCTAATTCTCGTAAAGTATCCGCCAAATCTATACTTTTTTTCAAGGAATCACTCAAAACTGCTCTTTCTTGTATAAGACGAGAAACTTCAAGCTTACGCTCTAAGAGTTTTTTTGAACTCATATATACTATTTCAAACTCACGAAGCACTTCATCATCAGCACCACCCGTCATCTCTTTACGATAACGAGCTATAAAAGGGATAGTAGAACCCTCCTCTAAAAGTCGTAAAATATTTTGAATGTATTGTTTTTTAAGCGATGTTTTTTGGGAGAGTCTTTGTATTAAATCTTGCATATAGTTTCTCTTTTAAAAATTAGATAAAATCAATGTTAGTTTTGATGCTTTTTTTGCATCCATTTTTGTTAAAATTTGTCCTACTGTTTTAGGTTTGAGAGATGTTAATATATCAGCGGCTTTTTGTGCATCCATATCGGATAAAATATTTGCAGCGGCACTTGCTTTCATTTTTGCAAAGGTTTGTGCAATTTTATCCATTTTAATTTTTTTAACTTTTTCTAAAATAAGTTCATTTTTTTTGAGTATGTTTTGAGTATTCTCTTCTTTTTGAGTAATTTCTAATAGTTTACTCTCTATTAAGTCTTCTTTTTGCTCTAAGCGACTTTGCTTTTTTTTCAAAAGTTCTTCTGTTGCTAATTTTAAGGCATTTAATGCTTGTTTTTGTTCATCTATACGCTCTAGTTCAACTAAAAGTTCACTCTTTCTTTCTTTAAAAATCTCTGTACAATCAAAGAGTCTATCACTTGTTTGTAAAGCCATTAAAGATGATAAAACCAGTAAAGTGAGTAGTATTATTTTCATATACTTTTCCTTTTATTATTTGCATGTGCCATTAGTGCTACTTCATCTAAATCTTTTGCTTCTTTTATTTTTATCTCTTGGAGCATTTTTTTTATCTCTTCTAATTCTAAATAATTGAACTTTTCATATTCAATCATATCTAATTTTAATTGTTCTCTTGCCTGATTAACTTGGTTTGTAGCAAAATCTACCCATTCTTTATTGTGGTGGATTAGACTTCTTTGAGAGGAGAGAAGTGTCCTTGACGCTAGCATATCAGACATTGTACCAGTAATAGGTATTTCCACATCCTTAAGCGAGTCATAAGAAAGTTGTAATGCCTCACTCGCAGAGTTTAAATCTTTATTTAGCCCTTGAAGTATTTCCTCACTTTTTTGCATTGTCCTTTTTTTCAAAGTTACAAGTGAATTAAAGCGAGTCTTCATAGGTAAGCAGCCTTATAATATAATTGTGTCGTCCCTCTCAGGTGAAGTTGAAATTATTCCAACCTTAGTTTTTGAAATTTCTTCAATTATTTTAACATATTCTTGTGCTGTTGCTGGTAAATCTTTAAATGTTCTTGCACCTACTGAATTGTCCCAACCTTTAAAAGTTTTGTAAATCGGTGTAACATCTTCTAAATTTGATGGAAGATAGTCTATCTCTTGCCCATTGAGTTCATAGGCTACACAAACTTTTACCTCATCAAAACCATCTAAAACATCTAGTTTCATAAGCGCTAACTCATCGCAACCATTTAATCTTGAGGCATAACGAGTAGCTACTGCGTCAAACCAACCACATCTTCTTGCACGCCCTGTTGTAGTTCCAAACTCATGACCCTGCTCACCTAGGCGTTGCCCATCATTGCCTAAGTCTTCTGTTGGGAATGGTCCATTTCCAACACGAGTACAGTAGGCTTTAACGATACCTGTAACCTTACCAATATCCTTAGGATTAATCCCCAAACCTGTACAAGCACCAGCACTCACAGTTGCTGATGAAGTCACATAAGGATATGTTCCATGATCGATATCAAGCATTGTCCCCTGAGCCCCTTCTAAAAGGATTCTTTTATCAGCGTCAAGTGCTTTCCAAACCATTTGAGTTGTATCTGTAATAAAAGGGGTTAATTTTGCTTTATACTCTTGGAGTTCACTTAATAGTTGAGCCTCTTTTGGTGTATCTATCTCATATATATCAAAAATTTGTCTATTTTGTTCAAAATAAGTGATGATTGATGTACAAAGCTTTTGAGGGTTTAAAAGCTCGCCTACTCTAAAACCAGTACGGTTAATCTTATCCGCATAAGCGGGTCCTATCCCTTTACCTGTTGTGCCTATCGCTTTATCGCCTTTGAGTCTCTCTTTTGCTTGATCTATGAGTGCATGGTAAGGAAGATTTAAGTGTGCTTTGTCGGAGATAAAAAGACGACCTTCAAGACCTCCAAACTGTACCATCTCTTGGATGATTGATGCAGGTGAAAGAACTACACCATTTCCCACTACATTTATCGCATGAGGATTGAGTATGCCAGAGGGGATAAGATGAAGTGCAAATTTTACACCATCTACCCAAATAGTATGCCCAGCATTGTGACCACCTTGGCTTCTACAAACCATGTCATAATCTAATGCCAACCTATCAACTATCTTACCTTTACCCTCATCACCCCACTGGATTCCTACAATTAAATCTGCTTTCATTATATTTTTTGCCTCTTTTTATTCTAATATTTATTTACTTATTTTTTCACAAAGTGCATCTGTATAAATCGCAAAACCAACTGATGTTAGTTCCTCATTTTTATATCTTCCACCACGAGCGAAAACTTCATTATTATCAATCACTCTAAAAAATAATTCATCATAATAAAGCATTTTTGCATAATACATCGGTGCTAAAACCGCATTGTCACATTTCATCTGAGAACATAAGTCTTTCATTTTTTGAAGTTCTACTTTAATAGCATCAGGTGCTATCTCTATCACAGCATCAATTTGCTCTACATACTGAAGATATACAAGTTTTTCTAGCCAGTTCACTTTTAAACTTAAAAACTTCTCAACATTTATATGCTTAAAATCATCAATACTTAAGGAATCAAACATCTCTACTAAAAGTTCTGGTATCTTAATATTTGATATTTGCATCAAAGGTTTTAGCTCAAGTTTATTAAAAATATCTACTGCTATGCTAGTCACAGATGAGAGTTTTTTTTCACCTAAAAATTCAACACCGACTTGATACTGTTCTTCTGTTGGAAAACGATAAACTGCTTGAATATAGAACCATTTTTTTTGCTTAGTATTTGAACCTAATCGTTTTTTAATGATTCTAACAACATCTATCGTAGAATCAGCACGAAGTGAAAGTGCATTATTTTGTGCATCATTCACACGGATAAGCTCTTTATCATCAGCGATACTTAAATGTTGATGGTATGAAAATATAGGAGTTACTATCTCTTCAAAACCATTTTCATCTAAAATAGTGCTTGCAATATTTTCTATATGACGCTTTATTTTTGCGTTATCACCAAAGTATAGCTTACTGCCATTTGGAATCTCGTGTTCTAAAATCATCTAGTTACCATCCATCAAAATCTGCTCTAAAAATACTTGCTCAAGTATCATCCGTTTTTCCCTTGCTTAAATCCATCCAATGCCCCGAAGAAAGCTTCACTAAAAATCTTATTTGCCTCTCCGTTGTACTCACGACGACCTAATCTTGAGAGTGCTAACTCTACTGCATTTAAAACCCAAGCCATCTCATGCACTGGTATCAATCCCATTTGGTTGATTCTAAAAATCTTCCCCTTTAAATGGTCTTGCCCACCTGCTACATTTACATCATACTCTTCTTTTAAAAGTCTTCTTATCTCACTCGCATCAGGGTCAATAATAGTCGTCATTGACTTCGCAGGAACTGCTGGATAAATTTTTAGTCCTATAGCTTCTAAGGCACGGGATACTGCCTTAGAACGACACGCTGTATCTCCATAAAGCCTACTCAAACCACCATTAGCTTCAACACTCTCTAAAACTTCTAAAAGCCCTATTATTAAGGTAGTTGCAGCTGTATATGCCGTAGTGTTTTGTTTTTGTTTTTTTATCTCAGATGCTAGGTTAAGATAGTATCCTTTTCCCTCTCCTATTTTTTCAATCGCTTTATTTGAAAGACCTAAAATTGAAAGTCCAGGAGGAAGCATTAGGGCTTTTTGACTACCTGCTATGAGACAATCAATATTTGTCACATCAATTCTTTCAACGCCCACAGCAGTAATCCCATCAGCAATAATAGAAATATTTGGATTAATCTCTTTTACAGCCTTTGCAAGTTCTTCAACAGGATGGCGAAGCCCACCAGCGGACTCACTAATTTGAACTGCTATTGCATCAATGTTAACATTAGCCTTTAGAGCTTTCACAATTGCTTCAACACTTACAGGAGTGTTCCACTCATTTTTTATCTCAACTGATCCAAGTCCATGAGCCTTTGCAATTTTTCCAAATCTCTCTCCAAACTTTCCAGAATTAACATTTAAAAGTGTGTTGTGGCAAAGGTTAGTAACCGCGGCTTCCATAGCACCAGTTCCACTTGATGCTAGCATAATAACTTCATCAGTATTTAAGAGATTAAAAAGATGTTTTCTTGTTTTTTCAAAGATAGCCTCAAATTCAGGTGTACGATGGTGCATAGTTTCTTTAGCCATTGCATTGCGGACATTTTGAGGTACAGGCGTTGGTCCAGGAGTAAAAAGTAGCATATATATGTTCCTACAAGATAAAATTTATAATTTAAAACCTCGTATTATATCTGAAGTTATTTAAACTTAGTTTGGAGGCTTATGTACTAGGCATCCTTGCAGTAATAGTATCTAAGGTTTTAAAGATAGCGTCTTCATTAAATGGTTTTACCATGTAACCATTTACACCTTTTTTAATCATTCTTAAAACACTCTCTTTTGAACCCTCTGTTGTAGCCATAATAATACGCGTTTTCATCCATTTTTTCTTAGCACGAATAGCTACTACCACTTTTTAACCATTCATATTTGGCATGTTCCAATCTAGTAAAACAATATCAACTTCTTCTTTTTTCATTTGACCCATTGCAACATTGCCATCTTCTGCTTCATAAATATTTAAGCTTGTCCATTTTGAATCTTTGAAATATCTTTGTACCGTATTTTTCAAAACCCTTCTAACAATTTTGCTATCATCTACAATTAGTATATTCATTTTTTCTTTTTGTATTAATATTTCACTTTTAAAATTTTAACATAAATTCTTTAAGTATAAAGCTATTTGTGATACATTTACTAATATTTTGCCAAGTATTTCTAAAATTTAACTCTCTTAGAACTTTATCATTTCATCTTACATAGTTCATTAGTACTTTTGCTTAATATGCTATTGCAATCTTTACTTAAAAGCCTATATATTTCCTAAACTTTCTCATATCTATAGATACATTCATTTGTTCAAACAATGAAAATAATCCATGCGAAACTCTATCTAAAAATACAAAATCTTTTACAACTGTGAATGGTTTATCTAAGAACATATCAGCATATTTTACACCTTCTTCTAAATACTCTTTAGTAAATGTATATTTATCTTGCAAAAATGGTTCAATCGCCCATTTGTTAAATGGTAAAATTTTAGTTTTAAATATATCATCATTTATATCTTCTATGTTTTCAATGCACCCTATTTCTTTATATACATGTAATATTTCATTTTTATTTGTACAGCCGTAAACTTTAAAAATATTTATATAATTTTTTATAAACTTTTTCTCAAAACTTTTGACACATCCAAAATCAATCAAAGCTAATTTGTTTTGATTTGTTATAATATAATTCGCAGGATTAGGATCAGCTTGTATTTTTTTATATTTAAATATTGATTTAGTAAATATATCAAACATATTATTAGCAATTATTTCTTTATATTTTTGCTTAGGATTTGTGCGTAACCAAGAGTATAAATCAAGACCTTCAATAAAAGATGTTGCTAAAATATGTTTAGTGCAATGTTTTTCGTAAACCTTAGGTACAATTATCTCTTTAGAATTGAAGCTTTTATACGCCCAAAGAGTATTTTGCATCTCTTTTTTATAATCAATTTCTTCATAAAGTTTTTCTTCAACCTCTTCTATAATAGGCAAAATACTTTTTTTTAATATAAGAAGTCTTTTGATAAGTTGTATATCATTTCGGATTGTTATATCAATACTTGGATATTGTATTTTGACAGCTATTGTTTCATCATTGAAAGTTGTAGCTAAATGTACTTGACCTAAACTAGCACTCGCAAATGGTATTAAACTAAACTCTTTAAAAATAGCAAGATATTCTTTTTTAAACTCATTTTTAAGTACTTTCGTAACCAAAACTTGATTTATTGCTTTGATTTGATTATATGATTTTGATAACTCTTTTTGGATGGTGGTGGGTAATATATTGTGCAGAACCAAAGCTTGTGTTATTTTTACAGCAGTTCCTTTTAATAAAGAGATGTTATCAAATAAAATTACACCTATTTCATTATTTATTTTTTCTTCCTCTTTTACATAATCTTTCTTAGATAAAAAAGCTCTTTTTGAAAATTGTACTGCTTTTTTTCCAGTAATTTTAATAGCACTTTTTACAATACTTTTAGTTCTTTTAAATGAAGATATAGGTAAGTTATCTTTCATATTATTTTCCAAATAACCTTTTTTTGAGTATTTTACTTGGTTTTATATTATTTAAAATATGCGTTTTAATAATAAAACTTAGTAAGTCTTCGATTTTATTTATTAAAGCACTTTGTAAAATCGCATAAATTATTTCTAAACTTTTATCTGTCATTACTGTTGTATTATCATAGTTTTTACTTTCATCTTGTATCCAATAATAAATCACTCCGAAAATATAATCACAAGCAAGATTTAAAATTGTATTTGAAAATGGTATATCTTCTATTTCCTCAGCCTCTATAGCTATATCAAAGAGTTCGCTAATCATTGATATAAGTTCATCATTTCCTTTATCCATAGCTGGATGACTAAAGCTTTTATAAAAAATTTCTTCATAAATTTCTAATACAAATGTTCTATTATTTGCTAATAATTCTAATTGAGTATTAATAAGTAATTGCAATTGTTCTTTTAAAGTAAATTGATTAAATTTTTTTGTTTCCAATAATATCTTTTTTGTTTGAAGCTGAAGTTCATAATAGTATTCAAACAATATATGCTCTTTTGTAGGAAAATAGTTATAAATCGTAGCTTCTCCAATTTTTGCTTTTTTTGCAATCTTACTCATGGATGTTTTTTTGTAACCATTATCAGATATTAAATCAATTGCACAATTTAATATTTGCTTTTTCACTTTAATCTGTTTTTCTTTTGAAATTTTCATAATAAATCCTTTTTGAGTTTAATATGATAATGCTATCTTAAAAATCTGCTAAAGTCAATATTAATATATAGTACTTACTAAAAACTTCCCTATCAAAAGTCAAACTCCTTAAGCCACATTTTCAATAATGAAGATATAATTTTGGCTCAATAGTCTTCATATTTTAACACTAAATGCTATTTAAAGAGAGGTATATAATGACAATTTTTGATTCAATTATATTAGGTATTATTGAAGGATTTACTGAGTTTCTTCCTATCTCTTCAACTGGACACCTCATTGTAGCGAGTGAATTTCTTGGAATTAATCAAAATGCTGTGACAAAAGCTTATGAGGTTATTATTCAATTTGCTGCAATACTTGCTGTTATCTTAAATTATCGTGATAAATTTACCATCAAAAAGATAGATCTTTGGACGAAGGTTATTCTTGCTTTTATCCCTATAGGAACCGTTGGGTTTATATTTTCAAATCAAATAAAGGCTTTATTTTCCATACAAGTTGTAGCTGTGATGTTTATCATTGGGGGTATAATATTTTTAATCGTAGAGATGTTTTTTTTAGATGAAGAAAAAGAAACAATAGATAATATTGAGGATATATCATTAAAGCAAGCCATGATTATCGGATTTGCACAAACTTTTGCTCTTATTCCTGGAACGAGTAGAGCTGGAACTACTATAGTGGGGGCTTTACTAGTTGGACTTAGTAGAAAAGCTAGCGCAGAGTTTAGTTTTTTACTTGCTTTTCCTGTTATGAGTGCTGTAACGGCTTATGATTTATTCAAACATTATAAAGATTTTTCTGATGCGAACTTAATTACTTTAGGCGTAGGATTTGTAGTTGCATTTTTTGTAGCATATCTCACGATAAAACTATTTTTAGCCTTTTTGGAGAAATTTACATTTATTGCATTTGGTATCTACCGCATTATATTTGGTGTATTATTACTAATTATATTTTAAAATTCTCATATTTTTTCAAGTAGGAATAGTTTTTGCTAATAATTCTCTAAAATATTGAAGGAGATATTATGCATACTTTACGCATATATAACAGCAATCTGCATAGTTTTTTGAGTGATTTAGAAAAATCATTTTATAATCTAAGTCGGAAATTTTTATAACTTTTAAAGAGTTTGCAAAATAATTCTTGCTAAACTCAATGCCTTAGAACGATGAGAGAGTTTCTTTTTAGTTTCATCATTTATATCCCCTAGTGTTTTATCATAACCTAAAGGTACAAATATCGGGTCGTATCCAAAACCACCATCACCAGATGGCTCACTTACTACATCTCCATACATCCATCCATGTACACAATACTCACTCTCTTTTGTAACTATGGCTATGGCAGCGGTATAGTGTGCTTTTGAGCGTTTTACACCTTTTTCTTTTATGGAGTTAATTAGTTCATATAAATTATCTTTATCAGTCGCATCCACACCTGCGTATCTAGCACTATAAATACCTGGTTTACCATCAAGCACATCAACACTTATCCCACTATCATCTGCTAAGACAACAAGAGTATCATCATTTAAGGCTTTAAATACAGCTCTTGCTTTAATGAGTGCATTTTCTTTAAAAGTAGTTCCATCTTCTATAATTTCAAACTCTTGGATAAGTTCCCCATAAGGAATAACTTCATAATCCTCACAAAGTGCTTTTATCTCCTTAACCTTACCTTTATTCGATGTTGCTAAAACTAATTTCAAATTTATTTCCTTATAGTATAATCTCGTCATTATACTATATAAGGATATATGAATGTTTAAAAAAGTTCTTCCTCTTTCTTCCATAATTTTCTTGCGATTTTTAGGGCTGTTTTTAGTTTTACCAGTTTTATCCGTTTATGCACTTGATCTTGAAGGTGCTACACCTCTTTTAGTAGGTATTATTGTTGGTGGTTATGCACTCACTCAAGCAATATTTCAAATTCCATTTGGAACGATGAGCGATAAAATAGGACGTAAACCCACTATTTTGTTTGGTCTTATCATCTTTTTAATTGGTTCACTTATTTGTGGATATTCTACAGATATATATACCTTGATGCTTGGGCGTTTTTTACAAGGTGCTGGAGCTATTGGTTCTGTTGCTACTGCTATGGTGTCTGATCTTGTAGAAGAAGAGTCTCGTGGTAAGGCTATGGCTATTATGGGTGGATTTATTGCGATGAGTTTTGCTCTTGCTATGGGTTTGGGTCCTGTTATTGCTGCTAATTTTGGGATTAGTTTTATCTTTTTTATCACGGCTGTTCTTGCTGTATTGTCTATGATTTTACTTTTTACTAAGGTTCCTACTCCTCCAAAGATTAGACATATCTATCATAATGATTCAAAACTTAGAGATATTTTAAAAGATAACAATCTTCTTAATATGATAGTGATTAACACACTTCAAAAAGGTCTTATGACTATGGCATTTGTTTTAATCCCTATCATCCTTACACGACCTGAGTATGGTTTTAACTGGGAAAAAGCAGAACTTTGGCAAGTGTATCTCCCTGCAATGATAGCTGGTCTCATAGCAATGGGTCCTGCCGCTGTATTTGGTGAAAAGAAAAATATCCCTAAACAAATCTTTTTACTCTCAATCGTACTTTTCTTAGCCTCATTCTTAATTATGGGATTTACAACTTCAAGTACAGTATTTGTAATCGGTGTTGTATTTTTCTTTATTGGTTTTAATATGATGGAGCCACTTGTACAATCCATGATAAGCAAGTTTGCTAAGGTACACCAAAAAGGTGCAGCACTTGGAATCTCTAACTCTTCTGCTTACTTCGCAACCTTTTTAGGGGGAACATTCGCAGGTCTTTACTTAGATATCAGCGATAGAGGAACTTTAGCTACAAGTATATCTACTGTAATCATCTTATGGCTTATATGGACAGCTTTAAAGCTTCAAAATCCTATAAGACACTCCCATCTTTACATCAAGCATGATGAGGTAGATTTAGACAAATTAACCGCCTTAGAAAACGAGAACATCGCAGAATGGTACATCAACGAAACGCAAAACCTTGTAGTTATCAAGTATGTAAGTGATGCTATTAAAAAAGAAGAGTTACAAGCTAAGATTGTTAAAGCCTGATTATTTTTATACTTGTCACATCTCATCATTCCGTGCTTCACTTTCCGTCATTCCGTGCTTGACACGGAATCTAGTTTCTAAGCTTTTCCAACTCCTTATCCGTTAATCCTGTACTAAGTTTTATTGTTTGTAAATCTACTTTTGCGTTTAATAGATTTTGTGCTATCTCATAAGCTTTGGCTTTTTCACCTTCAATCTTCCCCTCAATCCTACCAATCACATAAGTAGATTCATAAGCACTAGCTTGGTCGTGTAAAGATTTTTGGTATTTGTTATAATCTAGTCTTTCATCCTCTTTCATTTTTAAGTAGTCTAAGGTTTCTTTTGCTTTTAGAAGACCTTTAGCTTTTGGGTTTTCTGGTATCTCTTCATTTTTTAGGAAGTTTATCCATTCGTCTAAGGTGTCTTTTGACTTGTTGTTAAAGTTTTTG
>JADGEZ010000022.1 GCA_016744115.1 Sulfurimonas sp.
ACATAGTAAAAGACGAAAGGATGTTAAATAGTTTTGATGTTGATTATATAGAACTTGAAACTTTGATGTGGCAGACTGGGTATTTGACTATTACTGAGACTAAGACTGTGTTTGATGAGATAAGATATATACTCAATATTCCTAACAATGAAGTGAGAATATCTTTGATGGGGAGTATTGCTGATTTTATGACTAAGAGTCAAAGTGTTCAACACAAGGACGCTATAAAAACATCTCTTTATACTCAAGACTTTAAGGCTTTAGAATTACATCTAAAATCTTTATATGCTTCTATCCCTTACAACTTATTTACAAAAAATGATATGCATACTAAAGAGGGATACTATGTAAGTGTGTTTTACTCTTATATGAAAGCTTTAGGATTTGATTTAGTAGGGGAAGACTGTACTAACAAAGGAAGGATAGACCTTACTATAAAACTTGAAAATTCTATATATATCATAGAATTTAAGGTAGATGGTTCTTCTGCTTTGGCTCAGATAAAGCAGATGAACTATCAGGAGAAGTATCTCACTTGTAAGCTGCCTATTTATCTTGTGGGGATTGAGTTTGATGCTAAGCAGAGAAATATTTCTAAAGTGGAGTTCGAAGAAAACTTTTCAATTTAACCCATAAAATTCCAATATATTCATGGATTGCAACTTGTGAGACTTTAAAACTATCAATACTTGGTGCTTCAAAATAAGTACTATCCTTATCTTTATAAAAATCTGTTGGGGCTGGGATAGGATTTAAGCCAAGAGATTGAAAAATCATCATAGATCGTGGCATGTGACTTGCAGATGTTACTAATACAAAAGCTTCATTTGCAATAATACTTTTAGTAAATACAGCTTCTTCTCTTGTATCTTTTGGATCTCCGTTTACAATAATATTTTTTACATCTACGCCTAAGGCAAGAGCTAATTTTGCGTTCATCTTTGCTGTAGTAATATTTGTAGTACCTGCATAACCTGTAAATATTATTTTAGAATTTTTTGAATTTAAATGAATGATAATTCCCTCTAAGTCTCTTTTAATACTAGCCCTGCCTACTTGGGATGTTAAAGGTTGCGTGACATCATCATTATGTCCACTGCCTAGAACATGGATATATTTTATATCACTTTTGTAATCATATTTTGGATATTTATTTTCTAAATTTTGTATCAAAAAGTTTGAAAACGGTGGATAAGAAAACAAAAGTAGCAAGACAAAAGAGAGACTTATATAAAATTTAGAATGAGATGATTTATTTGAAAATAGATAATATATACCTATGAAAAACAAGATAAGAAGCATTCCAAAAGGTTCTAAAAAATAAGATATGACTTTTTTCAGATAAAAACCTAGTTCCATTGTCTGTTCTCCGTGATATTTTTTAAGAATTATAGTACAATTACAGTAATAAGTAAGAGGGCATAAATAGTTTCATAACAAACATCATTTAAAAGGTTTAGATTCAAGGCAAACTTTATTTGGCGATACTAGTATCGTTGAATGAAGTTTAACGCAGGAGATGAGCCTTTTAAGTGATGCCCTACGGGTAAGAAGATAAGACACAATCTACTTCGTTAAAATCCCTTGAAGCTACTAGTAGCTCCTACGGAATTTCGCCTTGTATCTCGTATCTTCTCTTCTTATTTGTTATGAAATTATTTATGCCCTCTTACTTAATTATAGGAAAAATAAATGCAAACATTTGGAATATTTTCAACAAACTTTGACCACGAATACTTAACAAAACATTACATCTACATCAATGAAAAAGATGAGGTAAGAGAAGATATAAAAATCTCTCTGGATGATTTAAAAAAACTACTTAAAAAAAAGAGTAAAAATATTGCTGGAACTATTTTTTTATATAACCCTGCTATCAGCCCTGTAGGTTACGATGCCAACACTCCGCTTCTTGAACAAGGTTTTGAATTTTCAAATGATTTTCATGAATTAAACTTTAATGATATTATAAACCTCTTCTCAAAGGCTATCAGAGATGGATACCGAGGTAAACTTATAGAGATAAAATACCTCTTTAATCTTAACAAAGCAGATATAGAACCCACACCTATACTAGAAGAACTTGATTCAGACCTAGATAGATATAGCTCCAAGCAACTCACTCGTTATGACAAAAATTTAAACTATCAAGACTATTTAACTATGGGTTTAAATGGGAAGTTTGTATATTTTGGAAGTGGGCACAAATATGATAGACATCATAAGGAGATTATTTCTTATGCTAGAAATATTTCTACTCAAGCAGTAAAATTAGGCAAAGAGATATATTTCACTCACGATAACAATTATGACCCTGATGAGTGTATAAATCTAGCCTACTTTTTATCTCCCCTAGCTGCTGGAAAAATAAAAGAGAGACGCATAAACGCTTTTAAAAATGCCTTTAGAACAAATCCTCCAACTATTCAAAAGTTGGCTTAAGATGCAAACAGTAGATATACACATGCACCTCTTAAATAGCGAAGTGCAGTTTAATCGCTTTTATGACAAGATAGCCATTAAAATCTTTGGCAAAAAAATGGGTATTGATCCAAAACAATTAATTGAAAATCCTTATAAAGCATATACAGATGCCCTAGTAAATAATGTAAGAGATTCTAAATATTTAACTAAAACAGTATTGTTTGGTGTTGATGCCAAAGTTGATAATACAGGAAAAGTAATACACAAAGACATCACAGTTTGTGCTTCTAATGAGGATCTTTTAAAACTGTATCAAGAAAATAAGGATGTAATAATTCCATTTTTTTCTATAAATCCCATGCGTCCAGATGCACTAGATTTAATTGATAAGTACAGTGAACTCGGCTTTAAGGGAGCAAAGTTTCTGCAAAACTATTGGGGAGTTGATACAAGGGATAAAAAATATAGAGCTTACTTTGAAAAACTAAAAGAAAAAAAACTTCCACTTATTGTACATATTGGTAGTGAAAGTAGCATACATTCTGTAAAAGAGTGTGAAAAGATTGAAATGCTTGATCATCCATTAGAAATTGGTGTTAGTGTTATCGCGGCACATATGGCACTCAGCTATGAACCATTAAAAATATTTAAAGCACTTTCAACAAATCCGAAAAATTTTAATGAGGGGTATTTTACTTTATTAGAGATGTTAAACAAACATGACAATCTTTACGCTGACATTTCAGCAATACTTACTCCAGTAAGAGCAAAAGTATTAAGACATTTAAGCCAACAGCACGATGTCCATGAAAAATTATTATTTGGTACTGATTACCCTGTACCCTTTAGTACGGTGTTTAATAGTTATGATTTAACATATCAAAAACGGCTTGAACTCTCAAAAATAATGAATTCTTTTGATCGTTATACGCAAACAATACTTGAGTATTTTGACGAAGATAATCCAATATTTAGTAATTATCAAAAAGTATTGTTCTAAAAGAGTTAATAAAAATAAAAGGAAGGATTTTTATGAAAGATGATACATATATTGTTTTATATGCTGATGAATTTAAAATTGATGTTTGGATTAGATATGAAGTTATTTATGCCCTATTACTTAACAAGTACGAGGAGACCAATAATTTACCCTAGCGGGAAAATTATTGCTCACGACAGTCGTTAGCATCACAAGAAGTAGGAATAAAATTTGATTTATCAAATGCCAAAAATAAAAGATTAATTTAAAGAGCAGATAGAAAAGACAGAAAAGAGCTTAGTAAATTACCTAAAGAAAATTCAAGTGGACATATAGAAACTGTTAAAAGATTAGAAAAAGAAGTATTACCAAAACTTGAAGAGGATATTTCAAAATAAATTTCAAATATAAAAAAAGATGCTTTAAGTTGCAGTCCTAAACAAATTTTAGATTACTTTGCTTCTTTAAAACTAGGGTTTTTAAAAGCTTAAATCTCGCCAATGGGGACATTATACTTTTGCTTTGGCTAGTGAAAATCCTGATGTTTTTATGTTTGAAGTTATCATGTTGATTCTTTGTTCATATTATAACATCATATTATCGTGAGTTCTAGTCTTTCTGAACCATTTACCACTCTTTGTTATAATCCGCCTAATTTATAACAAGGTTATTTTATATGATTTCTAAGATACAAGAGATAAAAAAAGAAGTTGCTAAAGTAGTGGTAGGACAAGAGAGAATGATAGATGGTCTTCTTATCGCTCTATTGTGTGATGGGCATATTCTTATAGAGGGTGTTCCAGGACTTGCAAAAACGACAACGGTAAATGCACTTGCATCAGCCTTAGGTTTAGACTTTAAGCGTGCTCAATTTACTCCTGACTTACTTCCAGCAGACATCTTAGGTGCAGAGATTTACGACCCTCAAAACAATAGCTTTAAGATTAAAAAAGGTCCAGTATTTACAAACTTACTCTTAGCAGATGAGATTAACCGAGCTCCAGCAAAAGTTCAATCAGCCTTACTTGAAGTGATGCAAGAAAGACAAGTTACCTTAGGCGACACTACATTTAAACTTGACCCTCCATTTTTTGTTATGGCTACGCAAAATCCAGTTGAGCAAGAGGGTGTTTACCAACTCCCAGAAGCACAACTTGACCGTTTTATGTTCAAACTTGTTGTTGATTATAACACTACACAAGAAGAACTTGAAATTGCAAGACGCATCTCAAGTGGAAGCTCTGGAACTATAGAAGCTGTAGTGGATACAAAAGATTTATTAGAGATAAAGCAAGAGATAAAAAAAGTCCATGTAGATGCTGAGGTTGAAAAGTATATGATAGAACTTGTAAACGCTACAAGAAACCCTAGTGATTATGGACTAGAAGAGTTACAAGACTTTATCCAGTTTGGAGCATCTCCTCGTGTAAGCATAGATATGTTCAAAGCAGTAAAAGCCATGGCTTTCATGAGAGGTAAAGACTTTGTAACTCCTGTTGATGTAGCCTATATAGCAAAAGAGATTATGCGTCATCGTATAGTTCTAAGTTATGAAGCTGAGGCTGAAGGAATTACTACGGATGAGATTATTCAGAAAGTTTTAGAGACTATAGCGATTCCTTAGTCAATGTCTAAACTACAAAAAATATTAGTTCGAGCTAGACGGCAAGTCTTTTCAGAAATGCTTGGAAATAATCCCTCTATATTTCATGGAGAGGGTTATGACTTTATAGAACTTCGTGAATATACGCCAGGTGATGATATTCGTCATATTGATTGGAATATTACTGCAAAAATGCAGAAGCCTTTTATCAAGATATTTCGTGAAGAAAGAGAGTTGAATGTTGTTACTGTATCTGTATTAAACGGAAGTGTTCACTTTGGTTCTAAAAAATTTAAACAAGAAACTATTGCAGAGATTATTGCACTTTTGAGTTTCTCAACACTTAAAAATGGAGACTTGTTAAGCTCCTATATCTTTACAGATGAGATGATTTCAAACTCAAAACCCAGTAAAAAACTCCAACAAGTTCAAAAAAATGTAGAGGAAGTTTTAAGCTTTAATGCACTCAATAAAAAAGTAGATTTTAAAGTGATAGCAGATACCTTATATAAAAGATTAAAAAGAAAGTCACTTATCTTAGTCATAGGTGATTTTTTTGAAATACCTGATTTTAAACTTTTGGCTAAAAAGCATGAAGTTATAGCAATTATCGTTCGTGATCACTTAGAAGAAAATCCACCAATTATGGGTTATTCATCTTTAGTGGATCCACAGAGTGGAGCAACTTTAGAGGGTGACTTTAACAAGTCTAGTGTAAAAGCCTATACAAAAAAAGTACATGAACATGATCATAAACTCTACGAAACATTGAGAAAGCATCAGGTGCGTTTTACAAAAGTATATACAGATTCTAGTGCAGCAGTTGCTCTTCGTCGCTTGTTTGAGGGTAGATAAATGAAAGAAGCTTTAAAACAACCATACGATATTCCTTTACATGATATAAAACCTATTATTGAGGTGCAAGAGTATTCATTTTATTATTTTCTTGGCTCTCTTGGGCTTGGAATTTTACTTATATCAGCGATAATGTATCTTTTATATAGATGGTATAAAAAGTTAAAATCTTTTAATTTAAGAGTTGAGTATAAAAAACAACTAGATGCTTTAGATATAAGCGATACTAAAAATGCAGCCTATGCACTCAGTCATTATGGCGAAATATTTGAAGATGATACACACCAGCATAAAGAGGTTTACACTGAGCTAAGTGTTTTACTACAAGAATACAAGTACAAAAAAAGTGTTGCTAATTTTGAAGATGAAACAATAGTACTTATTGACAAATATAGGAGTATGCTTTAATGTACGAGGGTTTATATTTGGAGTTTCCTGAGTTACTTTTAGTTTTAGTGATTTTTATTATTTGTGCTGTTTTTTGTAAAATGAAACTACCCTCTTTGTATTTTCCTCACGCTGCAAAATTTATGCAAACTACGCATCAATCAACAAAACTACTTACTCTTTTAAAATGGCTAGGAATTTTAATGCTTATCATAAGTGTGGCATCACCAGTAAAGGATGAACCTTATGAGCTAGAACCAAAAGATGGCTATGAGATAGTACTTATCCTTGATGCTTCAAATTCTATGAGAGCGCAAGGATTTGATAAAGATGATAGACAAAAAAATAGGTTTGAAGCAGTTAAGAGTATTGTAAGTGACTTTATAGATGAGAGAAAAAATGACAACATTGGACTTGTTGTATTTGGGGCTTACTCGTTCATAGCATCTCCTCTTACCTATGATGAAAATATCTTAAAGCGTATAGTTTCACAACTCCAAATTGGAATAGCTGGTAAATACACAGCGCTTTATGAGTCTTTAGCTCAAGGGGTAAACCTTTTAAAGATGAGTGAATCAAAGTCTAAGATAGCTATTTTACTCACAGATGGGCATTCTACAGTTGGTGTAGATAAAATTCCACTTGATGTAGCCTTAGATTTGGCAAAAAAAGAGGGTATTAAAGTATATCCTATCGGTATTGGTGGGCAAGGTGACTACAATACAAAAGTCCTCATGCAGATTGCTAAAGCTACTGGTGGTGTTACTTTTGGTGCATCAAACTCAAGTCAATTAGCTGATATATATAAAGAGATAGACGCACTAGAAAAATCAGAAATAAAGAGTGAGACTTTTACATATTTAAAATATTATTATATGTATCCGCTTTTTATTGCTTTTTTATCTTTGCTTTTTTACGCTTTCTTGAGAAATAAAAGAGGCTTAGTATGAGTTTTTTACATCCAGAATATTTTTATTATTTATTACCCTTTTTATTTATTGTTTTGGGATTACTTTTAATTAGAAAAGAGCCACAAGAGGAGTTTTTTTCCAAAGAAGTGATGGATAAGTTGAGAGTAACTGCAAATACTTTAAGTTTAAAGACAAGAAACAAACTATTTTTTCTTATAAGTGTTTTAATCATAATTGCTTTAGCCCAACCAGTGATAAAAGATGGAGTAATTGAGATAAAATCTAAAAGTGCTGATATTATGATAGCCTTAGATATATCGGATTCTATGCTAGCAGAAGATGTGTATCCAAATAGATTAAAATTTGCAAAACAAAAAGCCATAGACTTACTTAAACTAGCTCCTCGTGAAAGAGTGGGAGTCATAGCATTTGCAAGAAATTCTTACCTTGTTTCTCCTATGAGTTTTGATCATGACGCTGTTAGATTTTTACTTAGTAAACTTAGTACAAATTCTATCACAGAAAAAGGTACAGACTTGATGGCACTTTTAAATGTACTAGCAAAAACTGTAAAAAAAGAGGGGAAAAAGCATCTTCTTATTTTAAGTGATGGTGGAGATAAAAATGACTTCTCTAGGGAGATAGAATTTGCCAAAGAGAACAATATAATCATCTATATTTTAGGAATTGGCACACAAAAAGGTGCTCCAATTAAAAATAAAGATGGAAGTTTTATAAAACATAAAGGCAAGATAATTGTTTCAAAATTAAATGAAAATATAGCAAAACTAGCAACTTCAAGTGCTGGTGTATATATACAAAGTGTAAAATCAAATGCAGATGTAAAAGCGATGTTAAGTGAGATAAGTAATTCAAGTAAGAAAAAAGAACTTCAAGTTCAAGAGGTGCAAAAGTTTATACCCTTGTTTTATTATCCCCTTTATTTAGCGATCTTTATTTTACTCATAGCTACGAGTTCTTTAGCTAGAAAAAACTCTAATCTTGGAGCTTTATTCATTTGTATTTTTCTAATAAGCCCTGATGCTAATGCTGGTTTATTAGATTTTTTAGATTTAAAAGAAGCCAAAGAAGCTTATGAAGCAGAAGATTATGAGAAATCTGCAAAAATTTATGCTAAACATGCCAAAGATACAAACAACAGTGAAAGCTTTTATAATAAAGGGAACTCTCTTTATAAACAAGAAAATTTTGATGCAGCTATCAAATCTTACAAGCAGGCAAAATTTGATGACAATCGTTCTAAAGCTAGTACTTTGGCAAATATTGGAAATTCATATATTAAACAAGCTAAAGAAAAAAGTTTAGAAGAAGCTCTCAAAGCTTATGAGGAATCTTTAAAATATAAAGAAGATAAAGAGGTTAGAGAAAATCTAGAAGCAGTAAAAAAAGAGCTTGAAAAACAAAAACAAGAAAATAAACAAAAGAAAGATGATAAATCACAAGAGAACAAAGATAAAAAAGAGGGCAAAGATAAAGAGGAAAATAAAGACTCTCAAGAGAGTGATAAATCAGACAAAAATTCTAATAAGAATAAAGACTCAAAAGATAAAAAACAAGACAGTGATAAAAAAGATGATGAAAAGTCTAATGAACAAAAAAAAGAAGAAAAGAAAAATAAGAAAAAAGATGACTTAGATAAACTAGATGCTTCCGATGAAAAAGCACAAGCATCTCAAAGTGAAAAAAAAGGTCAAATGAGTGATGAAGAACAGATGAAATGGCTCAATAAACTAAACGCAGAGCAAAACACTTTCATGTATATGTTAAATGAAAACGATAAATCAAATGAGGAAAATTCTGATGAAAAACCTTGGTAGAATATTTTTACTATTATTTTTAATTTCAAACACTTTATATGCAGGTGTGATAGCTAGTGTAGATTCTCAAAAAGTGCAACGCGGGGATGTAGTAACTCTTAGCTTAAAACTTATAGGAGAAGATATACAAAGACCTAATATTTATGATCTTTGTGGAGCTGATGTTATCTCAACAAGTGAAGCAAGAAGCATCCAAATGACGAACAATACTACACAGACTGATTATATCTTAACATATAAATTTGAACCTAAAAAAACTTGTACGATAGAGCCTCTTGAAGTCCTTATAGATGGAAAAAAAGAAAAAACTAAGGCTATTGATATAGTAGTTCAAAAAGTTGTTCCATCCAAAGATGATGATTTTTCACTACAATTATATCTAACAAAAAAAGAGGTCTTTGTAGGGGAGACTTTTGAGCTAATCCTTATGTTAAAACAAAAAAAATCTGCCAGTATGCTTGATAATAAATTTGTAGAACCAAATTTAAAAGGTTTTTGGAAAAAAGGCGATCCTAAGCAAGAAAGAGGCGAAGATGATGAGTTTATTGTTACTAAAGTAACTTACTCTTTAGCAGCTCAAAGAGAAGGTATTTTAGATATTTCAGTAGCTCAAATGAAGATAGCGTCAAGAAAAAAAGCAAGAAATTTTTTCGGAGGTTTTTTTCCAGAAGTGAAATGGAAAAGTTACTTTTCTAATGAACTTAGCATTAAGGTAAAAGCACTTCCCTCTGGTGTGACTTTAGTAGGAGATTTTAAGATTGAGGCATCCGCAGATAAAACGCTAGCCAATGCAAATGAGGCTGTCAATATCAGCATCAAAGTATATGGTGATGGCAATTTAGAAGATATTAGAAGTTTTAAACCTTATATAGATGGTGTAAGTATATTTGATGAAAAAATTGTGATTGATAAGAACAAACTAAGTCAAGAGATAGCCTTTGTTGGAGATGAAAGTTTTATCGTTGAAGCATTTGTTTTAAAGTACTTTGATATTAAAACAAATACAATAAAATCTATCTCTACACAGCCCATACATATAGAGATAAAAAATGTGAAAGTAAAACAAGAACTCACAATAAAAAGAGATAATAACGAGACTGTAATAGTTCCACGGCAAGAAAATATTTCTAAAGAGATTGATAGATTATCACTTATTTTTACCTTTATCCTTGGTTTAGGACTTGGAATACTTATAATGTTTTTAAAACAAAAAAATTTATTTACTAGAAAAAAATCTTTTGATATAAATAATCATAAAATACTTCTAGTAAAACTGATACCATACAAAGAAAATGAGGATGTAAAAGAGATAGTTAGTATTTTAGAATCTAATCTTTACTCTTCATCACAAGAAAAGATAGATATAAAAGTGATAAAAGAGATTGTTAAAAAGTATAAAATTTCGGCTTAATGATAAAGTTACTTATTTTAGCTTTTGGTTTCTAAGTTTATTAAGTAATAGGGCATAAATAACTTCATAGCTAACATCATTTAAAAGGTTTAGTTTCAAGGCGAATTTGACTTGGCGATACTAGTATCGTTAAGTTAAGTTCAACGAAGAAGATAATCCTTTTAAATGATGCCCATAGGGTGAAAAGATACACTACAATCTAGTGCGTTAAAAGTTCTTAAAGCTACTAGTAGCTCCTGCGAACTTTCGCCTTGTACCTTGCAGTGTATCTTTTCATTAGCTATGAAGTTATTTATGCCCTATTACTTAAGTAATTGTCTAATCTTTCTCCAATCTCAACATGTAAATCAAGCAAGGATAAAGGAAGTCCAAAAGATTCTATTTTGACATAATCTTTATAGGTTACTAAGAGTGAATCTGATCTATCTTTTAGGAGTATTTTTTCTAACTCCTGTTTTGTAAATGTGTGATGATCTTCAAAGTAATTTTTACTTATAACTTTAGGTAAATATTTATCAAGTCTTTGTGGTCTTGCGATTGCAGTTACTAATGACATTTTTTTAGTTTTATTTTTAAGTTCCACTATTCTTGTAAAATCTATCCCCTCTTCAACCGTAAGTACCTCTTTATCTGCCCAAAGTCTTTCTCTAAAAGCACCAGATGGCAGGCAAGATTTATTTTTTATCTTTACATTTATGAGTATATCTAGTTTTTTTATATCATGTTTTGAATAAGCATCATCTAAAAAAACAATTTTTGCTCCCATCTCCTTAGCTTTTAATATTCCTTTTTTTCTATCTTCACTTACTATTACTATGGCTGAGGAGAGTTTTTTTGCGTATATCATAGCTTCATCACCACTTACGGATATATCAAATAAAATTTTTTTTGTATCTTTAATAACATAAAGACCCCTGCTCTCCCTTCCGTATCCACGAAGGACTATAGCAACATTTTCATATCTTAAAGCTAAAGCACATACTAACGGTGTTTTACCACTTCCTCCGACATTAAGGTTACCTATTCCTATAATATTTATACCAAAATCTTGGGCTGTCTTACTTTTAAAGAGTAGATACATAACAAAACAGTAAAGCCAAGAAAGAGGTAAAAGAAAAAAAGAGATTATTTTTTGTATAAAATTTGGATTGTAGAAATATTCTTCAACCCAAAAGACTAGAGATTTTTTCAAAATAACTTTTGTCTTAAACTCTGGATAATGCTATTTTTTTGATTTTATCGCAAACAAATTTAACATCTTTATCGCTCATACTTGTATATATTGGTAAAGATAGAACCTGTTGATATGTACGAAGTGCTACTGGAAAATCATTTACCCGTAAAGAGTACTTTGACTTATAATAACTAAGAAGATGGAGAGGAATATAATGTAAACCTGTCTCTATCCCCTCTTTTTTCATCTCAACAGCAAAAGAATCCCGATTTTTATCTATTTTAAGCACATACAAAGAAAATGGGTGTTCATCATTTTCTACCTGAGGTACTGTTATATGATCTACACCCGATAAATTACTTGTATACATGTGTGCTATCTCTCTTTGCCTGGTAATAGTTGAGTCTTGTAGCACTAGCTGCGCTCTTATGTAAGCAGCATTTAATTCACTTAAACAATAATCATTTCCAATATCTACAAGTTCATAGATATATTCTAATACACCTTCACCTTGTACTATTCCGTGATTATGCAAAAGTTTCGCACGCTTAATGATTTCTTCATCATTTGTTACTAGCATACCACCATTACAAACATTTTTTTTAAGATGTGAAGAAAAATCAAAACAAGTAATATCTGCACCTGTTGAACCGATTTTTTCTCCCCTATAGCTAGCACCTAAGGCATCACAAGCATCTTCAACAATTCTAACATTATATATTTTTGCCATAGAATAAAGTCTATCTAAATCAACAGTATTACCTGCTATGTGTGTAATAATAACAGCTTTTAATTTTTTTGATTGGTTATCTTCGAGATAATTTTCTAATAAATCAAGATCAATATTGTAAGTATCTGCATCTATATCTATAAAAATAGGTTCAGCATCAAAATGGCGAACTACTTCAGGAACATTTGGATGAGCATTTACAGAACATACTACTTTATCCCCTCTTTTTAGATCAAAGGCAAGCATTGATAAGTGAAGAGCATCGGTTCCATGTGAGGTTGATAAAGCATATTTTACTCCAATATATTGAGCAAATTCATCCTCTAGTTCTTTAACTTGATTGATTTTTTCACCATCTAAAACATCACTTACATTTGAGTGAGTTTTCAAGCTATTTTCGAACTTAGAAAATGGTATCTTAATTTTAGTTTTCATTTGTATTTTCCTTACTAAAGTCTTATATCTCTAGGGTAGTTAAAATCATGGTTAAGGGTTCTTGATGTAAGTTTTGCTATTATTGGCATCTTTCTTTTAAAATGATGGCGATAAATCCTTTGGATAATCATCTCAAGCATCTCTTCATCATAGCCTTTTTTAATAATCTCTTTTTGAGTTAATCTCTCTTGAACATATAGCATCATAACCTCATCTAACTCTGCGTAAGTATACCCTAAATCGTCCTCATCGCTTTGTCCATCCCATAAATCAGCTGATGGTGGCTTATCTATGATACTCTTCGTTACACCTAAATACCTAGCTAATTCAAAAATCTCACTTTTATATAAATCTCCTATGGGATTAATAGCACTAGATAAATCTCCATATAGAGTTCCATAACCTAACATTAATTCACTTTTATTACTAGTTCCTAAAACTAAAGCATTCTCACGAGCGGAAATATCAAAAAGTATAGACATTCTTATGCGAGAAGAAAAATTACCCTTTCTCAAATTATTCATATCTGGATTCATATCTTCATATGCTTTTAACATAGGTTCTATAGATACCGTTTGTGAGTTAAGATTAAAATCTTTACATAAAGCAGCCGCATCATCAAGAGAATTTTGCGAAGAGTAGTGAGACGGCATTTTTATGCAAAGTAAATCATCTTTAAAAACATGGTAGGCTAAAACTGCAACAACAGCAGAGTCAAGTCCACCACTTAAGCCAATAAGAACTTTTTTTATACCAGTCTTACGAACTTCATTATCTAAAAAGTACTCTAAGTATTGCGTTATTTGAGAATATTTACTCATATTTTATAAACCTTTTAGCAGTAAATATACGCATATATTATATCAAATATTTGTAACTACTTTTAAATTATTTCAAGTATTTATACTTTTATTAAATTCAATCGGATATAATAAAGATACTATTTACCTTAAAGAGATGTCTATGAAAAAAATGTTTTTACCTATCGTGTTATTGCCTGTTTTATTATTTGCACAAAGTTTTCTTATTTCAAATATTCCTGTACCAAAGACATATATACAAAACCTAGATCCTTATTTATGTGATGAAGAGTGTTTACAAACATTTATAGACAATGATATGATTTTTTCATTTCTTGCACATACACCAACTAAACTAGAAAATGAAACACAAAACCAATTTAGAATTATGAATATATCAATTTTAAATATTGGTTCATTGATTAACAATGAAAAAGTCAGAATAGCTATGTTATTACCCACTAAAAAAATAGGGAAATATGCCTCATCAACCACAAATGCTGCCTTAGCTTACCTTATAACAAAAAATCAATCTTTTGAGCTAAAAAGTTATAAAATTAAAACTGAAAGTATAGAGGATATAACAATAGCACTTGATAATATTATGAAAGATGGTTTTTCTCATATTATTGCTCCTTTAACATCCAAGGGGGCTGATACGATGATAGAAATAGATCCTCAAATTAATATTTTTTTTCCTACAATACATAAATCAGATACTAATGCCATTTCATCAAAATTATTTTTTGGAGGTATTGATTACAAAGCACAAAGTGATTTATTATTGAACAAAGCAGTATCACCATTAGTGATTTTTTATGACGATTCATCAATCGGAGAAAAATTAACTTTTTATGAAGAAAATAAATTTAAATATATAGATCAATTCAATAAAAGTATAAAATATTCTATATCAAGACAAAGAACAAACTTACAAGATGAGATGAAAAATAATGAAGATATTAACGCTTCAACATGCTTTATAAATACACCAATAATCAAAACAAGTATGATTATGTCTCAACTCACTCTTTATGATGCAAATGTTACAAATATTTTATCTACACAAATAAATTATGATCCACTTATTCTCTCTATGACACAGTACGCAGATAGAGAAAAGATGTTGATTGCAAACTCAATTACACAAGACAATAATATACTTATTCAAACAAATGCTCTTTTAAGTAATGACATTAAATATGACTGGATAAACTATACAACGACTGTAGCTATTGATTATTTTTTCAGTCTTTTAACAAATGATGATAGAGAATATAATATTCAACTCATAGATAATCAAATGCTTTATCCTATAGAAATTTTACAACCTTCCCTCTCTAGGTTCATATTAAATACACCTGCAACATTAAAAAAGGCTCCGTATTAACTCTTTTGTTTGGGAATCTAATCTTTGAGGTTTTCCCTCAAAATTAATATAAGCAAGTGTGATTTTAAGAGAAAATATTTTTTCTTCTTCTTTATAGATAAACTGGGTGAGACTAAAAGAAGCAGCTCCCATCTTAAACAATTGACTCTTGATCTTAAGTAAATCACCTAACTTAGCACTAGAAAAGTATTCAGCTTCTAGTTTCTTAGCCACAAAATGACCTTTTTCTAGCTTAGGAGTAATACCAAGTTTAAAAAAGCAATCACTTCTAGCGCGTTCACAAAAGTTTAAATAATTCGAATGGTAAACAATACCCCCAGTATCGGTATCTTCATAATAAACTCTTACTTGCAATAAAATCTCCTTCTATTAAGATACAACATCTTTATATCCTTTTTGTTGTTGTGCTTTTTTTGCTAAAATTTGTACACTTTGAGTAATGTTATCTTCTGCTATATGGTAATGCTCATGTAATTTACTTAGAGATTCTTCTATACCCTTTGTAAGATTTACTCCTAATATTTCTATTTGATGTTTCATTGTATCAATTTGTTCATTTTCAGATGATTGTAATTCACTTGAAATAATACTTAGTTGTGCCTGAGATTTGACATAATCAGCTTTTATGGCTTCCATCTCTTGCATCAATTCTTTTATCATAGTATAGACATCCTGAAGACCCGTATTTTTTTCTTGAAGTTCATTCATCTTGTTTGCTGATAAAACCATTTGATTCATTATCATTTCACTTTTTTCTCGAATGGTGGATAAAGTACTTTCACTCTCAACAAGAGATCTCCTAATCCCCTTTGAATGAGACTCAAGAGATACAATCTCACCTTCAAATGACTTTGTAACACCTGAGAGTTGGCTCAAGGTATTTTTTGTTATGGCTTTGGCTATTTCAGTAGCAATATTATTCATTCCAAGAAGATTTTTTTTAACCTTATTTATATCTTGTACTATTTCATCTCTGCTATTTCCTGTTTCTTCAAGAATATTTTTAATCTTATTGTAATGATCATGTTCGCTAGTCTTAAGTATGTCTATATACTCATGTATGATAGTATCAAGGCGTAGCATTTGTATCGCTGAGGAACTATCAAACTCCTTAGAAATACTTTGATGCCACTGTTCAATATCCTCAAATTTTTTTATAAAAACATCTTGATTGAGTTGGATAGTGTCAAGTGCTTTAATGTCATTTATAAACTGCAATCGCAAATCCTTTTGAGTTTGACGATCTTTTAACTGGCATTCATTCATTCTATTTTCTAAATCACTCATAAACTCTTTTAATTGAGTTACTTGGTCTACCATAACCCTGCTATATTCATCATGGGCTTTTGAATTTTCACTCATTCGTGTTTGATGCATTATATTCATAATAATATAAAGAAATAATGCAACAAGTAATGGGAGAAAAGATTCCCTAAGTAGGAGTATTAAATCTTGTGTATCTGGATGAATAATAAAATGGATTAATGAACTGATAATACCAATAGCTAGCATTAAAGGAGCGTAATTAATTTTGTTATAATCTTTTAAAATTGATATTTGTCTTAAAAAAAGAATTGTCATTAAGAAAAAAGATAATAAAAAATCATTTGCATACATTTTTAACTCCATAAGAGGCTTTAAGTATTTTATCATAAAAAATTATAAAATAAAGTCTAATATCTCTTTAGGATGGGTAATTATAATCTCATGTTCTGCTCGAGAGGTAAAACCCCAAACAGCAAACATAGAATCTATTCCTGCATTTTTAGCACTTAAAATATCTTTTGAATTATCCCCTATCATCCACGCCTTGTGATGGTGTTTATCAAAACTATAAAAGTCTAAAATCTCATTTATCATCTGAGGATCTGGTTTTGAGGCACTTACTCTATCTGCACCGATAATCATATCAAATAAATAATCCACCTCTAAGTGTTTTAATATTTTTTTCGCAAAAGGTGTTGGTGCATTTGTTGCAACCGAAAGTTTAATTCCGTTTGAATGTAATGTTTTAAGTAGCTCTTTAACCCCATCGTAAAGATAAGGATTTTTAACACACTGTTTAGCATAATGAACTTCAAATATTTTTCTATCTTTTTCTTCATACGTTGAAGTACCATAAAACATTTTTGGAAGGTTTCTTGCATCCATATTTATAGCATTGACAACAAACTCTTCGCTCAAAGGTGCAAGCTTATAATGCAAACTTCTAATATGATTTATTGAGATAGTTATATCTTTTTTAGAATCTATTAAAGTTCCATCCATATCAAAAATTACTACTTTCATAATTGTCCTGTTTATTTCATTTTTTTATGTATCTCTACTAAGGCATCAACAAATAACTCACTATCATTTGGACATCTGCATACTCTATAGTCTCTAAAACCAAGCTCTTGTGCGATTTCTCTATACTCTATTTCAAGCTCAAAATCTGTTTCAGAATTATCTATCGTAAAGGCTATAGGAAAGATGACAATTCCTCTATTTCTAACCGTTTTCATCTTTTGCTCAAGCGATGGTTTAAGCCAAGCAAGGGGTCCGACTTTTGACTGATAGGCTAAATGTGTTTCATGAAAATTCATTTTTTCTTTTTTTAACATCTCTTTTAAGATTTCAACATGACGAATGACATGCTTCTCATATACATCACCAGCATCAACGATTTTTTGAGGAAGACCATGTGCTGAAAAAATAATATCAAAATCTCGATAATCATCATCTTCTACTGTATCTTTTATGCTTTGGATAATTGATTTGTTATAGCTTTTATTTTCAAAATAATGTTTAATCTCAACAAGTAAGGATTGCCCATCTGATTTGTGATAAAAATCTTCAAAATCTTCCAATGATGACTTTGTAGTGGTTGTAGAAAAATGTGGATACATAGGGATTAGGTAGATTTTATCTATATCTTCTTTATTGAGTTTTTTTATAACTTCATTTGCATACGGAGGTGTATATCTCATTGCAAAATCAACTATCACTTTTGCACCTAATCTCTTTTGAAGTTTTTTTACAAGACTTTGAGTATGTCCAACTATTGGTGATTTCCCACCTAATTGACGGTAAATCTCTTGCGAGCTTTCAGTCCGAGAAAAAGTAATCATCCCACCAACAAACTTACGCATCAAGTCACTTTTCATAGTCAAAATATTTTTATCATTAAACATATTTTTTAAAAAAACTTCAACCTCGTCAAGGTTATTAGGTCCACCCATATTTAACAATACTATCGCTTCTTTTTTCGCCATTTTCAATCCTCTTTTACTCTCAAACTCACTTCATACATCAACTTTTGCAAAGGAAGCATATCTTCATAAATTTTATAGAGTGTGCTTATAAATTTTTCCCCATCTTCAATGAGATGTGGATCTAGGAGCTTATAAGTAGCCATTCCCTTATAAAGTGCTAAATCTGCACTAGTCATCTCTTTAGTGAAACCACGAGGAAAACGCTTATAACCTTTTTCTAAGTGTGTATAGCCCTTATCTTTTACTTTTATATTTTTGAGTACATTTTCCAGCTCAACTCTTTTACTCTCATCACCTATATACTCTCTATAAGCATCAAGCATAGGTTTTTCAAACCACCTAACACCAACAGCTACATAAAGTTCTTCTGGCGAAAAATGTAAGTAAAAAGAGGAACTTTGCATTCTTTTATTGTTTCCTTGCCAAAAGATTATACCTATTCTATGTTTGATAGGTTCTTTATTCGCACCCATTCTCCTTGTATCTCTATAGATTCTATAAAGGGACTTGTTGATTTTTGGTACTGCATGGATAGTAGGCTCAAGTGCTTGGAGATGTTCACCCATCTCAACAACAAAGAGGCGAGATGGATTTAAAATCAGCTCTTCATAGTCTGATTTATGAGATTCAAACCATTCTTTATTATTATTTTTTCGTATTGATGCTAAAAAAGAAAGCGTTTTTTTAGAAAATCCTTTAAATTCCATACAAACTCAATAAGTCTGGTTCTGTTTGAAGTTTTTCATTAGACTTTACTCTATTGCTAAGAATACATTTCAAAGTAATTAAAAAGTTTATCTGAAATTTATTTGAACGAATTATTTTCATATTATATTAAGTTTTAAAAAATGTTCTAACTTTCTCTCATTAGGAATTGTTATGTTTGAATGGCTATCTTTTACAAACTTCATAAACTCTTGTATATAACTATCATCTATTGACAAAGTTTGCATTTCATAATCCTTAATTTAGATTTTTATTATATCAAAAATCAAGTCAAAAAAATATTATAATGGTTCATATAATCTGATAAGTAATAGCAAAAAGTGTTCCATTTTTGAAATTGTATTTGGCTTAGTACTTACTTAGTATAGTCAAGAGAGCATACTTGAACCAATACAATACAATCAAAGAATTAAAAGAAGATGTTATTGATTATATGCAGTTTTACAATTACAGGAGATTCCATGAAACACTTGATTATAAAAAACTAATGAGAGTTTGAAAATTAACAAGGAAATTTTTAACACTCAGGAGAAAAGTGTAGCGTAAAGTTACAGAATAAGGATTTTGGAAAAGTTGTCTTGACATATCGGGGTAGTGTAGTTACGATAGCAAGTTTTTCAAACAAGTTGAATTTTTTTCGCCTGAAAGAACATATTTTCTTGCTATGTTTTGTTAGGTTTTTAAGTTACTATGTTTAATAGAGTCATTAGCCACTATACCAAATCCAATTATCATAATTATAAATATTGCTACTACAAATAATTCCATTTTATAATTCTCCTATCTCATCAATTTTTTTATAAGCTTTTTTATTTACCATTACGATTATTATGGTAACTAAAATTATTGCACATCCATTCACTATTGAAAAAATCATCTCTTGCTTTTATAATTTTGGGCTAAATATGCCATTAAAGATAAATTAGTTGCTACAGCAATTGCAAAAATTATCTTCAACCATCCTAACTCTTCTTTTACTTTATCTAATTTAGGCATAGAGTGAGTCCTTTTATAATTTTATGTATATTAACATAAATTTAATTAAAACTATAAAATTGAGATGGAACCTAACGATCGAGTATAGGTAAATCCCATGAAAAATAAAACAAATCTTAATAAATGATTTTTAAAACAGGAAGGGATCTTGCTTATACTCCTAACAAAAGGAGTTTATTATCAAACACATAAGAACACGGGAGCTTTTAAGATCACTTAAAACTATTCCAGAGTACGGAGTAGACACAGGAGACCAAGCTTACGAGCTTTCCCTCTAAAAACTCTTTCTCTACTATTGTTTCACCAAGTTTCTTAGCTATCAAATCTTTATCTTTTAGTAACTCTTCTATATCTTTTTTGCACCCCAAGGGCACTTTGTCGCTACGCTAGGGCGTATTCTTTTACGACAGTACTTGTATCAAAGGCTAGTAACATGTTCTCTAAAAACTGCTTCTTCGAGTTTTTTAAACTTACTGGTAAAACTCCATATTGACTTGCTATCTCGTTTTATAGTTTTATTAGCATCTAAAACTTCAAGAACTAATTGAGATTTATACCCTCAAGGGGCAGCTAAAAATCTGCACTATACCCCAAGGGCATTTCCTCACTTCGTTCACGGCATATGTTTTACCCTCAAGGGGCATCCCATCTCTTTGTACTCATAATTATTTATCCCTATTTTTTGTATTCTTATTCTATCATTTGGAATAAGAATACTTGGTTAATTGGTTTGTTTTTCTAGGGACATTATACAGTGAGTAGTGACACAGAGCAATTGAATTTTGATATAATTAATCAAACGATTAAAATAGGTGCAAAATAAATGCCTGAAATAAGTAGATTTTATGGAATAGCAATTACAATGAATTTTAGAGAACATAACCCACCACATTTTCATGCGACTTATCAAGACTATGAAATATCTGTAGATATAAGACAGGATTGGTAAACGGCAAAATGTCGAAGAGAGCTTTAAAAATGCTTTTTGAGTGGCTAGACCTACATAAAGATGAATTAATGGAAGATTGGAACTTAGCTCAAGATAGAAAAACCTTATTAAAAATTGAACCATTATCATAAGGAGACAAAATGTTTTTACATGTAGATGAAGCAAACTATATTACTGATTATAAATTAAAATTAAAGTTTAATAACAATGAAGTTAGAACAGTAGATTTAAAAGATGAACTTTTTGGAGAAGTTTTTGAACCTCTGAAAGATAAGCAGTTCTTTAAAGATTTTTTTATATCTCATAATACGATAGAATGGAAAAATGGGGCAGACTTTGCACCAGAATTTTTATTTGAAATTGGGCAAAAAGTATAACAAAAACGAGGAACGAATAATTTACCTAAAGGAAAATTATCGCTCACGATAGCCGTTAGGATAAATACTTGGAAGACTATCTCATTAAAATATCAATTTGATTTGTAATAGCAATCACATCTTCATTAATAAGAACAAAAATTGCATTAAATAAATTTTACTCAGAGAAGTGGTGGACACGAAAAGAAAATGTTTATATTGAAATTATAGATGCTCTATATGACTTAATCTAATTTTCCGAAATAAAGAAAGAAGACTATGGGCAAGGAACAGATATTCATCCTGATAAAATGACAGAACTTGCACAAAAATACACTGAAGCATACTGGAAAATTAAAAAATCTACAGATATAGGTTCATTTGTAATATCAGATGAAGCAACATCTGTTTTAACTGATTTAAAAGAGAAACCAAAACTAGATTGGAATGAAAATCCATCATTTGATATTTTCAAAGCTGACTACAATTTTTACCAAGAAGCTTTATATACTACCCCAATAAGTCAAGACAACATTTACAAATTCCTTATTAACCTTTAATCCTGTTACGTTATGTAACTGCTACTACATTTTTAGTATAGTTCTCATCATTTATTTGTAAACTCTCAAAGTAAACATTCATTAAGCCATTTACCAATGCTATGACACCAAACAAAGAATAAAGCTATCAATGTATCTATAATATGTGACTTAATTAAAAATATGAGTGAATAGAGCAGCACTTAAATTTTTGATTTTCTTTGGGTAGTATAGTTTAAGGGTTCATTTAGTATAGAAACTATTTCATATATTTTTTATCAATGTAACCTAGTTCTAAAAGTTTATTATAAATATCAGAAGACATTTTACCTGCGGCTGAACCTCCATGACCACCATGTTCTACCATAATCATCACAACATATTTAGGATCTTCATAAGGTCCATAAGAGGTAAACCAAGCATGAGAACGGTTATAATAGGCAAGTTCATGTTCTAGTTTTCTTTTTTTAATATTTTGTTTAATGGCTACAACTTGAGCAGTACCTGTTTTGCCAGCTAAAGTTATTTTAGCACTAACATGACGATATGCAGTACCTGAGGGTTTATTACAAACTTCAAACATTGCATTTTGAATGAGTGGCAATTTTTCTTTTTCATTTTTACTAAGTACATCTTTTAAAATAGTTTCATACTTTTTAGACCCAACAGATTTTGCAAAATGTGGTGTAGGAAGCATTCCTGTTGCCATTAAAGCAGTAAATCTAGCTATTTGCAAGGGTGTAACTAAAAAATACCCTTGTCCGATAGAAGTGTTTGCAGTTTCACCTAGACTCCATCGTTTATTATATTTTTTCATTTTCCATTTACGCGAAGGTACAATACCTATAAATTCATTTGGTAAATCAACTCCAGTTTTCTTTCCTAAACCTAAATTTTTAAATCCGTTACTCATTTTTTCATTACCAACGATTAAACTACCTTTATAAAAATAGTCATCACAACTTTCTCTAATAGCCTTCGTTATACCAGTCTTTTTATGTCCCCTTTTCTTCCAACATCGAAAAATTCGTCCACCTAAAGGAAGATGAGATTTACAGTTAACTGAGAAATTTTCTTTTAATTCTGTTGTTAAATAAATAAGCCCAAGCCCTGTTTTAATCACTGAACCAGGGGGATATAAGCCATTGATGAATTTATTTGTAAATGGATGCTCAATATCATCAGCGAGTTTATTATACACTGGGTGAGACATGCCTGCAACAAATAAATTTAAATCATACCCAGGAAAACTACTAGCAGAAAGTATAGCACCATTCATATCCATAACAATAGCTGCACCAGCTTTATAAGTAAACATAGAACTTATATATTTTTGAAGTTCGATATCTATCTCAAGAATGAGTTTTTTATGCTCAATTGCTTCTTGATAAGAAATTTCTTCTATCTCTTGGTTACTAGCATTAATTTTAATTTCCCTAAAGCCTGGCTTACCTTGTAAAAATTTATTATATTGCTTTTCCATACCGGTCTTACCTACATAGCCGATTAAATCAAGTAAAGAGTCCTCTTTAACTTCTTTTTTATTAGCACGAGCGACATAACCAATAACATGAGCACCAATATCTTTATAAGGATAGTATCTTTTTGGAGCAGAAACTATTTTTAAATTTTCCCTTAAATTTAATTTTACATATACTGGTATAATCTTTTCATAAGAGATAAAATCAACTATATCAATATAATTGTGATTATAATAAGAATCTTTCTTTTTATAATTTTTTATAATTTTTTGTTTGTCTAAATTTGGTATTAAATCTATGAGATATTTAATCTCTTCATTAAAGGTTTTAGTATTATTTTTATACAATAGATGAGGTTTTAATTGGATTTTAAAACCCAACTTATTGATAGCAATTGGTCTGTTATGAACATCTAATATCTCACCACGAATTGGCGTAATTTTTTCTTTTTTAATTGTATTGTTAATTGATAATTTTTCGTAATATGTGTTAGATTTAATCGCAAGAAAAAAGACTCTCACAATTAAAATACTCCAGATAGAAATAAATACAAATAATATAAACTTTATTTTCATAATACACTCACAATAAGAAATTCAATAATTATATAATAAATAATATAGTATGTAAAGTTTGGTATTGCTAGAAAGAAAATATTAGCAAAGAGTAAATTAAAAAAATAAAAACCTATATAGGCAACGAGTATATATAAAAATTTCACACAGGTATGACAATTGACATTTTGAATAATTTTTGGCAATAAGAACTTATAACTTAGGAGTAAAAAAATCACTGAAGAAAATAAAATATAGCTTTTATTAGCTTCAAAAATAACTAAGTAAAAAATGATAACAAAGGCAAAAATAGTATCGTCATTATCTAATGATTTTATTAAAAAAACGAATAATAAGCCCAGTAAAGGGGGTAAAAAAAGATAAATGCTACTTAAGCTTTGATAAATAATAAATAGAAAAATGTAAAAAAATAATTTTTTTACAGATTTTTTATGAGTGATACTTCGTTGCATATTGGAAAATGTTTACATTTGATACAATCAGCCCAAATTTTATGCTCAGGAAGTGATTCTTTTTGTATTTCTACAAAACCAAGCTTTTCAAAAAAAGACTGTTTATATGTTAGGGATAAAAGTTTTTGCAAACCTAGACTTCTTGCTTCATCAACACATCTGTGTATAAGATTTTCTCCTATTTTATTTCCTCTAAATTTTTCTTCTACTATGAGTGAGCGTATTTCTGCTAAGGAAGTGGTATGAATATGTAAGGCACAAAAACCAGACAATACACCATCTATATAAGCTAAAGTATATGATCTAATATTTGTCGCCATTTCATCGGAGCTTCTTTGTAAAATAGTTCCAATTTCAACTTCAAAATGAACTAGTTTTTGCATAGCTACTATATCTGATAAAGAAGCCTTTATGTATTCAATCTTCATCTATCTTTTCATGCAAAATATCATAAATAACTTTTATTGCCTTTTGCATTCCACTTTTTTTAGAACTTGAAACCATCATTGCATGAGGAAACTCACGCCTTAAAGCACTTTGCTCCTTTTGGTTTAGTTTGTCTATTTTTGTAAATATTTGTAATATATATTGTGACTCATTACAATTACTTTGTAAAAAATCATTCACATCAGTATCTATATCTAAATGGGGGTGTCGGCAATCCACAAGATGAATAAATAGCTTTATTTGTTCTCTTTGAGAGATGTAATCAGTTAGGTTTTTTTCCCATCCATGTTTGAGTGATTTAGAAACTTTAGCATAACCAAAACCTGGAAGATCTACAAACTTCGCTACACTTTTACTAGAATTTTCTCTATCCATAAAGGTGACATCAAAATAATTTATTAACTTTGTTTTACCTGGAGTGGAAGAAACTTTAGCTAGTCCTTTGTGATTTGTCAGAGCATTAAGAAGTGAACTTTTACCAACATTTGAGCGAGCCATAAATACAACTTCATCTTGTAATTCAGACTCAGGAGAGGAGGTAACATTAGGTGCAGAAGTTATAAATCTAGCATCAACAATATCAATCATACTATTGGCTCTTTTCTTTTGGTATATTAAAAATCATAATGACGGGTTCACTTTTTGCACCCTTGGCATAAGCTTTTCCATCAATAGTTTTAAGTACAACTTCTTCACCGAGAATCTCTTTTTTTTCATCAATTTGTTTTAAATGAACATCTTTATAAAAATAGTACTCTTTAGTTTTTGGAAAATAAATTACCTTGTGTGCTTTTCCTGTGTAAATAGAATTTTCCTTTGTTTTTATAGAAAAGGATGAATTACCTTCCATAAGAAATTTTATGGGTTGATTTGTTTTATTTGTATAAATTGTTACTTTTGAAGCATTGAGTTCATCAAAACCTTTTATTATATTTACATGACCGGTAAAAACTGAAATACCTTTTTTTTCATCAGCATAAAAAGACTCAGCTTTTACTTGTAACTCTTCTGCGATAGAGTTTGAATATAAAATCATAAAAATCATAAAAATCATAAAAATGTATTTCATTTTATCTCTCTTTTACTTTGTAGTTTAGCATAATGTTTTGTGATTCCATTACTCTTGTTTTGCTATTATACATTAATGAAGTTCCAATAGCCTTATTTTTACCTATATATGCTATATATTTCTCAGCAGAAGTTATAATCTTTGTATTTTTGTTATAGTTTGCTTTTTGTGTTTGAAAAATCACACCATCTTCTCTAAAATAGCTAACATTTCCATCTAAGCTCAAGTGACCATTTATATATAAAGCTCTATCTGATTGTATATTTGTAGTATATTTCTCATCACTATCTGTAAAGCTAAGTTTTTGAAGTATATACCTGTCTTTATATTTAAATCCAACACTACTTACTAAAATACTAGATAAACCATTTAAATCCAACTCTGTAAGTTTAAAGTCTTTTAATTCTAGTAAAGGAATCTCATTAAACATATATTTTTTTTTCTCTAATGGCTCAAAAAGAAAAAAAATCATAAATAAACCAGTAAATATAAATATAAAAAATAAGTTTATATTCACTAAATATTCCAAATAGCTAAAAACTCATCTCTTTGATCATTTTCATCCACTAATATATCTATCATTTCTCTTACAGCACCATCCCCACCTTTTTTAGCTAGGACAGTATTTACGAGTTCTTTAATCTCTTTAACTCCATTGTTTGGAGTAAAGCTTCTGCCAACAAGGCTAAGCATATTATAATCATTTAAATCATCACCAATTGCCCCTATCTCATTGTATTTCAAGTTTAAAGATTGAACTAATTCCTTAAGGATTCTATCTTTATCACTGATACCTTGAAAAAGATGCTGTATTCCTAATTCATCAGCTCTTTTTTTAACTATAATAGAGTCTCGACCTGTGATAATAGCAACTTGATTACCCATTTTAATCCAAGTTGTTATGCCTAAACCATCTTTAACATTAAAATTTTTACTCTCAATTAAGTCCGCTGAATACATTAATTTAGCATCGCTTAAACAACCATCAACATCTAATATAAGTAATTTAATCATAAAACATCTTTAGTACTAGGTATTCCAACTCTCGCATTTTTTGTTGTTGCTCTACGAATTGCAACAGCGAGAGATTTAAAAGCAGCTTCTATTATATGATGTTTATTTCTACCACGGAGTTGTATGATATGTGTGCTAATTCTAGCATTGAGAACAAAAGCCCTAAAAAATTCTTCTACAAGTTCTGTATCAAACTGTCCAACTTTTCCTGTAACACTCAAATCATAGACTAAAAACGGACGATTGCTTAAATCCAAATCACAAGAGACACAGGCTTCATCCATGACAATATTGGCACTTCCAAATCGCTCCATAGCTTGTACTGGATATATTGCATCAGCTATAAGTGATCCAAGAACAATACCAATATCTTCAACACTATGATGATCATCTATATGTGTATCACCTTTACAAGAAATATCTAAGTCAATAAGAGAGTGTTTAGAAAAACTCTCAAGCATATGATCTAGAAAACTTACACCAGTGCTGATATTGCTATCACCTTTGCCATTGAGATTGAGTGAGATTGTTATGTCTGTTTCTTTTGTTTTTCTTGTTTTCGTTTTCATCAGTTTTCCTCTATTGTTTTACTATAAAAGCATTAGGAAAGTTGCTATTAGCTTTATAATTTCTAATCTCTTTTTGTGTTTTAAAACCTTTTAAATAAACTTTAAAAACTCTAATATTATCCTTTTGTATATCTTTAATAATAGTCTGATACCCATCTATTCCATCAAATTTTTCTTGCATGAGCATAGCCCTATCTATATTTGAAAAAGAAGCAATTTGTAAAGCATATTTTGTAGGTTTCTTTTTTTCTTTTTTACTTATAATTTGAGTTTTATTTTTAGAATAATATCCAAGTATTTCTAAAGTTACGGGTGCAGTTCCTGTACCAATCATATTTATTTTTTTTGCTGCAGTGTTTGATAAGTCAATTATTCTTGTCTGTATAAAAGGTCCTCTATCATTGATTCTAACAATAGTACTTAAACCATTATTTTGATTGGTAACTTTTACTATGGTATTCATTGGAAAAGTTTTATGTGCTGCAGTATTATCATACATATTGTATTGCTCACCATTGGCTGTTAGTTTTCCATGAAAATCAGGTCCATACCAACTTGCATTACCAAAAAAGTTTTCTCCAACACTAACTTCTAAAGGATAATATTTTATTCCTCTTACTATGTAAGGATTCATCTTTGCACTTTTATATTCTTTAGAGTTTAAACTTCTTGCATAGTTGCTTTTTGAAGAGGAATATGATTGAGGTTTAGAATAATTATATTGAGATTTTTGACTACAAGAAGAAAAGAACAAGCCTATTGTTATGAAGCATAAAATAAATAAATTATTCATAAAGCTTAAGCCTATCGCCAACTTTTATAAGAGTGCCTCTTATATGGTTATAGTGTTGAAGGTTTTTTACGCTAATCTTATGGCTTTGTGCAATTGAGCCTAAAGAATCCCCTCTCTTGACCATATAATGAAATCTTCTTTTTATCTTTTTTGTTGAGCCAATTGGTATAATTAACTTCTGTTTTAATTTTAATTTAGAATTTTTCAGTTTGTTAAAATCCATTATTCGCTTATAAGGCATACCATACAAGCGACCAATGTAAGATAAATTATCTCCATTACTAACTATATGAACTTTATAAATATTTTTTATTTTTGCTGGGGTATAATTTCTTTTAAATTCCGCAAGCTTAATATAGGGGATATAAACATCATAGTTCTTCTCATAAGGAGGAACAAAGTCATATTTTAAATGTCGGTTTAATTCTTGTAAGTCTTCTAGGGGCATTTTTAAGATACTCGCTACTCTTTTTAATGACTCACCACCTGATAACTTGATAGTAACTATTGAGTATGCATTAGCACGATTCAACAAATAATCATACTCACTTTTTAATAAAAACTGTTCATCACTACCAATAAGTGCTAGAGCTACAATTTTTCTTATATAATTACGGCTTTCTCTTGGGATGTATTTTTTTTCACTATCCAATAAAACTGACAAGCTATCAGAACCAGCTTTTTCAATAGCACGACTTAACCTACTTCCACCACAGTTATAAGCAATAGCAGCAAGATACCATTTACCAAATCGCTTATGAAGAGATGTTAAGTATTTAGAAGCAGCTTTAGTCGCTTTAATGAGATCTCTTCTCTCATCAACATAAGAATTAATTTCTAATTTATAACTTGCTCCAGTTCTCGGCATAAACTGCCATAAACCTGATGCTTTTTTAAGTGAGTATGCTTTTGTTTTAAAGTTTGACTCAGCCATAGATAAGTAAAGAAACTCTTGAGGAATATTGTTTTGGTTAAGTATACTTTTAATTGAGGGTATAAATGTATAAGCTTTATCCATCGCAGAAAAAAACTGACGATTTTTTGATACATGTATTTTTTTACTACGAATTTCATTCATTATAGGATCATGCAAAAAAGATGATTCTATATCAAAAGATTCTAATACCTCAAGTTCTTTGTTATGGTTTGATTCGTATCTTAAGTTTGCAAACAGTGTAAATGGAATTAAAAGTAATAATAAGTATTTCAATATCTAATCTTTATGTGTAATTTTCAACAGCCATGATTTTAGCGAAAAAACTATTAATTATTTTCCAATATTAAATAGATCGTGAGCGTTAGCACTTGTCAATTCTTTTATTTTATTGAGTTTCTCTTCCAAAACTTCTGACATTTTATCTGCAACATAAGTTGTATATAGAGGTTCATTCCTTTCTCCTCTATGTGGAGCTGGGGTAAGATAAGGACCATCAGTTTCGATGAGTAATTTTTCTTTTGGTATCTTAGGAAGTATTGTAAGTAATTTTTTAGCATTTTTAAAAGTAAGGACACCCCCTATACCAAAGTAAAAACCATCATTTGCAAGACATAGAAGTTCATCATCTGCATTAAAGCAGTGAAGTACACCTCCAACTTCTGAGGCATTGTTTGCAAGAAGCAAGTCTTTAGCATCTCTTGAGGCATCTCGTATATGTATTATAAGTGGTTTTTTATATTTTTTTGCAAGGTTTATTTGTGCGACAAAGACCTCTTTTTGTCTTTTTTTTTCAAGTAATTTCCCCTCATCGCTACCTTCGAGTCTAAAATAATCAAGACCGCATTCCCCTATAGCAACGCATTTCTCATGATATACATACTTTTGAAAATCCAAGTCATCAAATAACTTCATGTCATAAGGATGAACTCCCACCGCAAAATAAACATCATCATACATTTCTGCTATTTCAACGGCTCTAGGTAGGCTTAAAGGATCTGCTCCGGGAATAATAAATCCATTTACTCCACCCTCTCTCGCACGAGATAGGACTTCATCTAAATCATCTGCGTACCTTGCATCATCTAAGTGGATATGAGTATCAATTATCATCTTTTCTCTTTTTTTAGTTTTTTAACATGAAGTATATTTTTTATCATAAGAAGTATAAACCCTAAGGCAACTACCAACGAACCTATAGATTCTAAGTAATTTTCATATAAAAAATAGTTATAGCTAAGACCTAAGGCAATTATAGCGATAATTACACACATTTGTTTACCTCTAAAAGCTCTTTAGCAAACTCTTTTGCTTCACTACTAACATTTTCACCACTGATAATTCTTGCTATTTCTTGTATCTTACCCTCAGTATGGAGTTCTTTTACTTTGGACTCATCCCCATCCTTATAAACCAAAAAATGTTGATTACCCATAGATGTAAGCTGTGGTTGATGGGAAATTACATATATTTGAAAATGTTTTGATAATTCTCTTAGTACCTTAGCCACACTCATAGATTCTTCTCCACTAAGATTTGCATCAATCTCATCTAGCATCAGTACACCACCATCTTGATTCATAAACTCTGATTTTAAGACTAAAATTGCTAGTCTTAAGCGGTTAAACTCTCCTGTACTTACTTTTTGTAACAGGGTAGAGTTTAACTTAATATTTAGTTTATCTTTTCCAAAGTATTCAAATTCCACCTCTTGCAAATCAACTTGTGCATCACGGAGGTAGAGTTCTTTTAAGTACTTGTTTAAGTCCTTTGTAAATGGTTTTATCTCGGAGTGTCTTAGTTTTGACATCTCATCTGCTAATGTTTGTACCCTTTTTTTTAACTCTTGAACTTTAAGGGCTAAATCACCTTTTGTTATCTCGATATTTTCATATTTTTGCAATTCTATTTTTTTCTTCTCTTTATACTTTAAAGCTTCTTCTATGCTTCCATAACGCCGTTTAAGCCCGCTTAGTTCTTCTATCCGATTTAAAACTTCTTCTATATCGACATCCTCAAGTGCGTAAAATCTATCTTGCGCATTATCTAAAATAGCACGCAATTCATTGATAGCATCATCAAAAAAAGCAGTATTTATATCTAAAGATTCTAAAGCACTAGAAACTTTATACTCATACTCAAAAATAACATTAGCAGATTCTATATTTTCTAAAACTTTTTCTTTTTTTGAGAGTTCTTTTTTGATTTTTATTAGCTCTTCATCTTCTAATAAAGTGGGGTTAATATCTTCTATTTTTTGTATTTCAAAGGCTGCAAATTCTTTAAGTTCTATAATTTTCTTTTCTTCTTCTTCAATCACTTGCAACTCTTTTTTAACTTCTTTGTAAAGACTTAAAGAGTTTTGATAATTAAGTTTAATCTTTTGAATTTCCCCTACATTATTTTGTACTCTAGCATCAAGGATAGAGAGTAGATTTTCATTTTCAAAATCACTAAAATCTTTTAAACTAAGATGGCGTATATATTTAGAACCAAGGGATTTCATAGACTTTTTTGAAACAGTCTGATTGTTTATAAAATAACGAGATTTTTCTTTTTTAATATGTTTAAATACATTGATATCATCATTTTCTATCCCTATCTCCTCAGCATCAAGTTGCCAAGTGACACTAGACTCACATAAGGATGCCTCACAAGAACTCACTCCAAGAGATGAGAGAATAGAGTTCATAAGTATAGATTTACCACTACCACTAGGGCCTGAAAAAACTATAAGCCCATTGTTTAAGTTTAACTCAACTTCTTTGAAACTCAAAAAATTCTTTAAATAAAATCTTTCTATCATCGTTTAACCTTTTAAAAATCTAATGGACTGATAACTTTAGCCTTGTTAATCTCAGAAACCACATGTGTATAAATCATAGTAGTTTCAACAGATTTATGCCCTAATAGTTCTTGAATACTTCTTAAATCAATCCCAGCTTGAAGTAAATGAGTAGCATAGGAGTGTCTAAAGGTATGCGATGATATTCTTTTGTTTAAGTTTGTCTTTTGAGATGCCACTTTTATGTTTCGCCCTAGAGTATTTGCAAGTATATGATGTCTTCTTTTTATCTTTGTTCGTGGGTCTGTTGATATATTTGTAGCAGGAAAAAGATATTGCCATTTAGTTTCAAATTGAGAATTTTTATATTTTTTCTCCAAAGCGTAAGGCAAATAAACAGCACCAAATCCATCTTTTATATCTTTATCATGTAACTCTCTTGTCTCCTCTAACTGAAGAGCTATTCTCTTCTTTATTTTCAAAGGCAAAGGCACTACCCTATCTTGCAAGGACTTAGAATCCCAAATATATACCTTATCAAATCCTAAATCAATATCTTTTACTCTGAGTTTAATTACCTCATTCATTCTCAAACCACAACCATACATAAGCATTGTGATAAGCTTATACACCCCTTTTAAATTCTCCATAACTAATTTCACTTCATCCTTTGTCAAGACAACAGGTATTCTTTTTCTCTCTTGAGCTCTCAAAGATTGGATATTCCACTCACTTGTATCAATCCCTAGTACCTCTTTATAAAGAAACAATAAAGCACTAAAAGCTTGGTTTTGTGTACTCGATGCAACTCTATTTTCAATAGCCAATGATGTTAAATATTCTTCAATTTCTTCTTTAGCCATATCCTTTGGATGCTTCTTGTTGTGAAAAAATATATACTGCTTTATCCAGTGTATATAAGTCCGCTCAGTAGATAAACTATAATGCTTAAACCGTATAGTATCTCGTACAATATCAAGTAATTTTTTTTTAACTTCCATAATTTTTCCCCTCAAATTTTAAGCTAAAGTATGCTCTTTTAATGGAATATCTACAATTAACACACCACTTATGCCTCAATAACGGCGATAAATGTATAAACAGCACACTCTTTCTTTAAGGATAATAGTTAAAAAACTGTAAATATCTTAAAAATATTGCATTTTGACATATAATTTACTAAATTTAGTGTTATTTCTTCTTTTATTGGTGCATAATTGTCGCTTGTTAATACCGTTTATTAAGGTTGAAGCAACTATAATGGTAATGAATAAATAGTTAAGCATCAAAAAAAGTCATTACACCAATAATAAATTTCAAGGAAAATTAAATGATTAAATTGCAAAAAATTTCTATCACTGGATACAAGGGCATATCTGAAAGAGTAGATATACCTACAAATGACTTTAATGTTATCGTTGGTAAAAATGATGCTGGAAAATCAACAATTCTTAAAGCTTTAGATTTGTTCTTAAATAATAAACAGTATATCTCTGAAAATCTTAATAATCAGACAGGACAATTCACTCAAATAGAACTTTTCTTTTCACCGAATAATACAGTTATAACAATTGATGAAAATTCTACTACAACATTTGAACAAGAAGATATTATTAATGAAGATGGGCTCATCCATCTAATTAAACGATGGGATGGCACAAGAATTGGAAAAATATCACCTGAATACTTTATAGTTAGAAAGTCATTTGGTGAATTAGATTATTTTTCTTTAACAGAACCAAAGCTGATAAAATTATGTAGAGACAATGGACTCGATGCTGAGATAGGATTAATGACAAACCCATTAAGCGGCGAAGAACATAACAATGTTGAAAAAAGACAAAGACTAAAAGAAATATATATTGAACGAAACTTTGAATTTGAATTTATTGAGGAAAAATTACCAACATCTGGACAAACAAGATTAAAAAAGACTGAACTTGCACTTAAAACATGTTTACCAAGATTTGAATACTTCCTTGCTGACTCACCTTTGTCAGAAAGTGATTCAACTATACAAAAATATTTTAAAGACATGGCATTTAATGTAATTAAAGATGGAGTCGATACTGATGAATTAGAAGATATGGTTAAAGTGAAACTACAAACAGTATTAAATTCCATTACTGGAAAAATAAATTCTGTTGTTCCTGAAAATGAACAAGTGAATGCAAAAATAAATTTTGATTGGAGTAAATTAATTACTACAAGTTTTGAAAGTGATGGTCAACAAGGATCGGTACCGTTATCTGCTAGAGGTGATGGTTTTAGAAGAATTACAATGATGTCTTATTTTGAACATCTAGCTGAAGAAAGAAACACAGATCATCAAAATATAATTTTTGGATTTGAAGAACCAGAAACATTTTTACATCCATCCGCTCAAGAAAACTTATTCCAAAAGTTAGCTGATATATCAAGTGCAGGCTATCAAGTATTTATAACAACCCATTCTCCTGTATTAGTTTCAAAAAGTCAAAAAGAAGACTTACATCATGTTGCAAAAGTGAATGGAGTATATCAGTATAACCATAGTGTAGAAAACTATAATGAAATTGCTGAAGACTTAGGAATTACAGTAGATAACCAATTTATCTCTTTATTTGATAGTTCAAAATGCTTGTTACTGCTAGAAGGTATAGACGATTGTAATGCATTTATTCATATATCAAATATGTATTTTGATAATGCTGAAATACCAAATAAACTTGAAGATATGGGTATCGCTCTTGTACCTGTAGGTGGATGTGGAAGTATTAAGCATTGGGTATCTTTAGACTTACTTAGTACTTTAGATAAAGCTTTTTATATATTCTTGGATTCTGACAAAACAAATGAAAGTGAACCTTCAAAAAATACTGAAAACTTAATTGAGTATGGTTTTATAGAAGGCTCTCAATTTTCAGTCTCTAGAAAGAGAGAGATTGAAAACTATATGCTACCTACTGCTTTAGAAAGAATTATTCCAGACTGTTCAATAACATTTACTGATTGGTGTGATGTAAAAAAAGTTGCAAAAGAGAATCCTAAGATGAGAGCATTAGGGGCATCAAAAATTGCTAACAAACATTTTTCTTCACTTACTTATAGAGATTTAAAAGCAACTTTTGACCCTACAGGTGAAGACGATGAATTTCTTGAACTCTATGAAAAATTAGTTGGATTGACAAATGAAGCTTAACAAGTACGAGGAGACCAATAATTTACCCTAGCGGGGAAATTATTGCTCACGACAAACGTTAGGAGCACAGCATGTACATTTTAGAACAATCTATGCTAATGAAAGCAGATATAATTTTAACTTCTAGTAAAAGTTTAACCAGTAAAGGGATTAGGTTTGGTACTAAAGGTGACTTCTCTCATGCAATTTTATATGTTGGTGGAAGTAGTTATATTCATTCAGATAGTACAGGTGTACATTCTGGAAATATTCAAAGATTATTATTTGATAAAAGATCTGAAGTAGTAATTTTAAGAAATATCAATTTATCTGAAAATGAGAAAAATTCAATTTGTAATTATGCTAGAAATAATATTGGTAAAGAATATTCACTAAAAGAAGCGATAAAAACTGTAATACCAAAATTGAAAATTAATTTAGACAGGCAGTTTTGTTCAAGATTAGTTGCACAGTCGTACAATAAGAGTCATAATAATATTGTTAAAGATGTAAATTATTGTTCTCCTCAAGAAATATATGAATCTAAACAGTTAATAATTATTAAAGACATTGTTAGAAAGGCTTCCGAAATAGAAATTGAATTTACTAAAAGTGACAATCCAATTGAAAAACAAGAAAATATTACAAATAGTTTGCTTGCTGAAATAAGGAAAATTACATCAAGTGATATTCAAACTATGGATGAAATATCAACTTTTCTAATTAGTAATAATGAATATGATTTAGCTATAACAGATATAATTCAGAAATCTGGTTATTTAATAATGTATGAGTATGAAATGGGAAAAAATTTGTGGAGATATGATAAAAATAAATTCTTAGCATTACCAATGTCAAAAATTGAACTTTCTAATTTAGCGAAGAAGGAATTATACTTATTTAATGATAACGAAGCTAGGTATACAAATATGTTTCAAAGCTATTTTAATTTATTTAAAATACATAATTTAACTTATTTTAAAGTAAGTTTAGATTTGTATACAAATTTACTTAATAGTGTATTTACACAAAAAAGTACTATGAAAGAAGTTATACTTGAACTTGAAAACTCCTAACAAAAACGAGGAGACCAATAATTTACCCTAGCGGGAAAATTATCGCTCACGATAACCGTTATGTACCAAACTAAATTACAGCATCTACAAAAGAAAAAGTTCTAAGATTTTCAAACTCTACAAATAGAGTCTGAAACTTTAAAAAGTTACAT
>JADGEZ010000074.1 GCA_016744115.1 Sulfurimonas sp.
ACTCATTTTCTTATCCCTATTTTTTCTATTTCAATTTTAACATTTTAGAAATAAGAAAACAATTTTTACTGGTTTAGTTTTAGGGGTTCATTATACTTTAAACTTTTTAGCTTTTGCCTTTTGTTCAACAGGAACTCTAATTATATCAAAGGCTCTCAAAGTTCTATAGACATTACTTCTGTTTGCATTTGGAATGACATCAACCATGGTATCTGTTAAGTCATCTAACTCCATCCAAGTAAGGGTTCTTACGACCCATATAAGCTCCTTTTCTAAAGGTGTTAAAGCATATTTTATATTATCTGGTCTTGAACTCTTATCATTTGAAAAATCTCTTTTTCTGTGTTTAGCAATAGTTTTCACATTTACATTATAGTTATCTGATAATTCAACATTTGTGGGGCTACCCCTTGAGGGTATAAATCAGATTGTTGTATTCTTTGTCTTACATGCTGGTTTGTTCTAGCATTGGAGTGATAGACTTGTGACATTATTTTAATCCTTTTGTGGTAAAAAGATTTTACTATGATGTTATTGAGCTATCGCTTATTATTAAATTGGACAACCATAACGTGGTGAAACTAGACACTTATACATAAATCTCCCTTGCTATCATAACGGCAATCATGAGCGATAATTTTTCCGCTAGGGTAACTTATTCGTTCCTCGTATTTGTTATATAGTTGCGGCAGTAGAGTTTAAACTTTGTAGTTTTTCAGCTAGCCACATTTTAATAACGGCTTGACGACTTACACCAACATGCTTAGCTTCTTTGTCTAATGATTGAACCATCCAAGCTGGAAAGTCAATATTTACTCTTTTTGGTTCTTCGTTTATCATCTTGATTTTTGATGTATCAAAATATTCTAATATATCTTCTTGATTATCATCAAATATTTTATCTAGTTCTGATGCTTGCATAAAGTTTACTCTCCTTTTCTCTTGAGCGTCTCACAGAAATAATTCTAATATTTTTATCTCTGTATGTAATAATAGCAGTATAGTTTTTAGAGTTAATTTGACCTAAAACTAAAAACCTATCTTCATCTTCACTTTGTGGAGATGGAATTTCAAAAGAGTACGGGTCTTCCCATAACTTTTGAGCTTCTTTAAAGTCAATACCATGTTTAGACTTATTTATACTGCTTTTTATTTTGTCATATTCAAATTTCATACCTAAATTATACCATAACTATATGAGAGTTGATTTTATAGGGAAGTTTTGTGTGACTATATATAATCGAGTACAAAAATATGTTACCCGTATTTGTACTCTTTTAAGTTCTATAATAGTAACGAAATTCTTTAGATTTAAAAAAATTTTCGCGCCTGAGGCAACATATTTTTCTTGCTGAGATTTGTTATATGTATATGTATTTGAAATTATTTTTTTGTGAGAGTTGTTGTAATTTAAACATTACCAAGTGGAACTTGGTAACGAGCGACATTATCTTAATTTTATAATACCCCAAGAAAATCAAACAACATTTCATAAATTCTTATTTCAAATACGATAAAATAAGAATAATAAAGTGAGGGTAGAAAGATGAGCAGAAAA
>JADGEZ010000023.1:0-2786 GCA_016744115.1 Sulfurimonas sp.
TTTGATACCAAGGAGAGAAATATTTCTTTGTTAGAGTATGAAGAGGTTTTATAGTGCTGAGACTCCCAGTCAAGCTGAGAGTGACGAGACTGAGTGCTTAACACCCCCGTCATTGAGTACTTGACATCCCCGTCATTCCGTACTTGATACGGAATCTTATTGTGTCTTGGTTTGTGTTACTAGACTCCCAGTCAAGCTGAGAGTGACGAGACTGAGGGCTTGACATTTCCGTCATTGAGGGCTTGACACCCCCGTCATTCCGTACTTGACACCCCCGTCATTCCGTACTTGACACCCCCGTCATTCCGTACTTGATACGGAATCTTATTGTGTCTTGGTTTGTGTTACTAGACTCCCAGTCAAGCTGAGAATGACGAGACTGAGGGCTTGACATTTCCGTCATTGAGGGCTTGATATTTCCGTCATTGATGGTTTGACACGGAATCTTGTTGTTAGGCTAGATTCTGAATTGGTATGCCCTTTGGGTAAAAGTTCCCAATAACAGTACATCAAATTGAGAATGACTAGAAGAAGAGTATCAGTATAATTTAACTTCAAAAGCCAACTTAACTCATAAATAAGTTATTTTCTAATTTTAATAATCTTTTTTTAAGTGCTAAACCACCGCCGTAGCCTGTAAGTTCTCCATTAGTTCCGATAATTCGATGACATGGTATTATTAACCCTATCGCATTTGCACCATTAGCACTTGCTACTGCTCTCACAGCCTTTTCATTTTTAATATCTTTAGCTAATTCTAAATACGAGAATGTACTACCGTAAGGAACTTTGAGCAAAGCTTTCCAAACATTTTTTTGGAAATCTGTTCCAACGGTAATAATTGGTATATCAAACTCTTTTCTTGTCATATCAAAATATTCATCAAGTTGTTTTCGTGTGTTTTTTAATATCTCATTATCTTGCTCAATAAACTCCGCATCAAATCCTTTTTTAAGTCTATTATCAACAGTTGTTCTCAACTTTCTATATCTAAAGTCCAATAAGCAAAGCTTATTTTCAAATGAACCTAATATAAAATGAGCATATCTTGTTTTGTAGTATTGTATATTTATTTGATTCATAGAAAGATATACCACCAAAAACAATCAAACACTTTTTTTTCCTTCTCTTATCTCTTTTATCCCTTGTGCACACATAGTAAGTCCAAAGGATGCAGTAACTCCCATGAAACTCCCTTTTTCTTTGACAACAGCTTCTTCAGATGAAAAAATTACTTTATACTTTTTTGTAAAACCTCGTTTACGAAGTTCATATCTAATTTTTGAGCCAAATTTATCTCCGTAACTGTTCCAGATTGTATCTACTTTTATTTTTGTTGGGTCTAGGCGTTTTGCACTTCCAAAAGAAGATATAAGTTTTTTATAACATTTTTGAGCAAGGGCTAATTTTGCTTTTGTATCATCTATAGCGTCAAGAACTAAATCATATGAATCAAAGTCAAAATCCCATACCCATTGCTCATCTATTCTAATATTTATTATTTCAATCTCTGGATAGTGTTGTTTTAAGGCTTCTACTTTTATCTCATTTTCATGTAACTCCGACCACATTTGACGGTTTTGATTTGTTTTGTCATAGGTATCAAAATCTACTATTGTTATATTTGTTACACCACTTCTATATAAACAATCAAGGCAAAAACTCCCTACTCCACCTAGACCTAAAAGAATTATCTTAGCATCAGACAATCTAGTAAATTCTTCTTTTAAAAGTAACTTTATTCTATCATATCGCATATACTAATCAATCCACTCTTCTAAGTCTTTCATGCTTTTATAAGCACTTAAATCTAGCATTATCGGAGTGATAGAGATATATCCAGCTTCTATAGCCTCATAATCGCTCATCCCTTTTTGCCCTTTTCTAGGAGCAAAACTTAGGGGATGTAAACCCAACCAATAGTGTTCTTCTCCTCTAGGGTTTCTATGGACATGTGCATCGTTGGCGTAAAATCGGTATCCAGCATAAGTAACTTTTATTTGAGTTTCTTTTACATTATGAGGTATGTTGATATTTAAAAATTCACGCTGGGGAAGAGGAAAAGTAGCATCTCTTATCTTAGAGACAAGTTTTTTAATCGTCCTTGATGCTAGTGAAAAATCTCCATCAGGGTTGGTAAAATCCATCACTTGAGAAATTGCTACAGAAGGAATATCATGCAAAACACCTTCCATAGCTCCAGCAGCAGTTCCTGAGTAAGTTATATCTTCCCCCATGTTAGAACCACGGTTAATGCCACTCACTAAAAGATCTGGCTTTTCATCTTTGTAGATAGCAGATAAGGAAAGATACACACAATCACTTGGCGTTCCATCATCGAGTTTATAAAAATCATCGCTAACACTTACAAAGCGTAGCGGACGGACTAAGGTAAGAGAGTGACCACATGCAGATTTTTCATTTGCTGGAGCAACTACTACTACCTCTACATTTTCGAGTTCTTTTAAGGCTTTGACTAAGGAGTGTAAGCCTTTTGCTTCGTATCCATCATCATTTGTTATTAATATTTTATACTTTTTATTCATGCAAGCATTTTATTCAAAAAATCCTAGAAAAGAGTTTAAAAGAGTTTTAGAAACTTAAGAAAATCAATATTGATCATAAACTCTTTTAAACTTTATATAATAGTAAATAAGCATCAACAAAATAATAAATAAGACTAAATAACTCCACTCAAAATATTTTTCAAATATACTTAGTAGATTTGGAAGATAATCATCTGTTTCTTTCTTTAGCTCTATCTTACTGACAATCTCTTTCTTTGG
>JADGEZ010000023.1:2886-35040 GCA_016744115.1 Sulfurimonas sp.
CTCTATCTTACTAACAATCTCTTTCTTTGGCTCTATCTTACTAACAATCTCTTTCTTTGGCTCTATCTTACTAACAATCTCTTTCTTTGGCTCTATCTTACTAACAATCTCTTTCTTTGGCTCTATCTTCTCTTTTAGTTTTTTTGTGAGTAACTTTTTATTTTTTCTTGGTTTAATTTTACGAATATATGTATCTTCAAATACATTTTTTATTTCTTTTAAAAATATTTTTAATGTTTTCTTATCATAAAAGACCTCAGCCACCAAAATATGATATTTACCAGACCGTTTGACTTTTAAATCAATATTGTATTGTTTAGATAGAGAAACTACCTTTGGACTCAGTACTTCAAGTTCATTTATCATAGCTTTTGCTCTTTTTTCACTTGTAAAAGATCCAAAAATTACTCTTTTTGTATATGCCTCAAGTGAGAGAGTAAAAAATGTAAAAAAGAGTAGTACTAGTAATCTATTCATAAAAAATTCCTATTTTTCTCATATTATATTCAGACTTGACATAATTTAAATTTAAATAGTGTAAATTTTGCTATATTTCTTTTACAGATATAAGCATTCATCACTACTTTTGTATATATTTTCTTCTTTCTCTAGGGCTTAAATTTTTCACCCATTTATGAAAAAATCTTGCTGGATTCATCTTGTTATCTATTTTTTTATTATTTAAAATATGTTCTTTTAAAATATTTGCTAGATAGGGTGCTAAAACAAAACCGTAACCACCAGATCCATTTATCATGTATAAATTTGGATAGTAATCATAAACTTCATAATTGGCTTTTTTTGTTTCAAAATAAATGGATTTATTCTTCATAGTTTTTTTTGATATTACGATTGAACCTAAAAAAGGGATGTAATCGACAGAACCTGAGCGTAGTCCTGTATAATCTTTTATCACCTCAACATTTTGCAAATCAATACTAATTTTTGCTTTTTGAAGTAACTCATTTCTCCCTTTTTGTATATCATAAGACTTATTAGTATCTGGATCATAATCAACATCATGCGTAGCTCCAATCGCCAAAATACACTCTTTGCTAGGAGAGATTGAAACCTCTTGATGCAAGATATATTCATTTTTTGTACTTGACCTTATATCTATACGATGCCCCCAAATGCCATAAACTTTGATATACGGCTCATCTATAAGTTGCTTATACGCTCCATTTGCTAAAATAATATTTTTAGCACAATAGCTTTCATTTAGAACCCATACACCATCACCATATACTAAAGATTTTATTTCCTCTTTAACAAATAATGCACCCTTACACATCGCTTGACATACTGCTACTGCATCTACTATCCCTGTTCGTAAACATACTGTTTCGTTTTGATAAGAATGAGCTATATTTAAAAGTTTAAGTGCTGTATTTTTTTTATACACTCTAAGTGTTTCGTTTTGAGACTTATCTTTTGCGATGTGAATTAAAGAGGAGATGCTTAATTCATTAGGAAAATTTGTTTTATAATAATCCATCGAATACACAAACGCCTCATTAAGCATATCTTTTAAATCCCCAGTTTTTGAAAATTTTGGTGATATAAAAGCACCAGCTGCACCACTACCACCTGAGGCAATAGCATTTTTATCAAAAATAATAACTTTTTTGTTTTCTTGTAAAAACTCATACGCTACGCTTGAACCATTAATTCCAGCACCTATTATGGCTATATCATACAATGCTTACCATCTAATAGAGTGTTTAATATCGTATCTATTAAGAATAACCTGCTCTAGTTCTTTTGCCTTCGTTCTGTCTATTGCTATTTTCACACCGTCTTTGTTTTCTATGATTAAGTACTTTCCTTTAAAGTCTCGTACTATCTGAATAAACTCAGCAAAATTTTTAAACTCTTTAGAATCTACCATATCTACCATCCAAAGAGAATAACTATGATCACCTCTATTTGCCTCAGTTGCTAAAACTTTTAGAAGGATGACGGTTTCTTCTTTCTCATCTGTAGCCCATTCACCAGCAGCTTTTCTAAGCCTAAGTAAGGTTGAACGATTTTTAACAAGTAAGTTTCTAGTTAAGGGGGAAAATACATAACCGCCATATACGAGATATTTTGGTATCTCATCATGTGCTATAGTATTGACTAAAAGATTATCATCGGCTACATTATTAAGAACTACATCTATCTCTAATTTTTTTCCATCTCTCAAAATTCCAAGTCTTACACTCTCGCCAATCTGCTTTTGATCGACATAGTATTTATAAGAAGTAAATTTATTTTTGATAAATTCAACTGTTCCATCATTATTTATATCGTGTCCATCAAGGTAGAGGAGGATATCATGCTCTTTGAGTTTTGTATAAACATTTGATTTTTGAGAGATATCTATCACTAAAACACCTGTTGTATTGGCATCCATCTGATAAACATCACGGATTGATTCATTTTCCATAGTTTGTGTAGTTACACCTAAATGAGTAAAACCGTCATAATGTCCATCTTTTATATCATCTAAAAAATGTTTTACTATCTCAACAGGGACAATATAGCCTATGTTTTGCGAGCTTCTAAGTTGTTGCATCACCACACCAACTATCTTGTTATGACTTATCGCAGGTCCTCCACTACTTCCAGGGTTTACAGCTGCATCAATTTGTATGGATAAAAATATCTCACGAGAGTGTGCATATCTTTTATGCTCAATTCGAGATACAATCCCTCGACTTACACTTAGAGTATCTCCCCCTAAAGGAAAACCATAAACAGCTACCTCTTCTTCAAATTTTGGTAATCCTGCAAAGTCTATTGCTTTTGTCCCTTTAAAAAAAGATTCATCTTTGAGTTTTAAGAGTGCTAAATCTGCTTGATGGGAGATGAACTCACTTCTGCTTCATACTTCTTAGTATCTCCATGTCTTTTAACTTCTATAAAAGTTTCATCAGCAACAACATGGGCATTCGTTAAGATTCTATTTCCAGAAATAATACTCCCTGAGCCATGAGAACGACTGATACTAGAGTTCCATGGTGTTGTATAACTTGGATTTTTTGATACGGTATAAATTTTAACGATGGATTCCTTTACATCTATAGAAGCATGTAAAGAGATACTAATGACTAATCCAAAATATACAAACTTAAAAAAACTCACTATTTAAGGTCTTGTAGTGCCTTGATAACTTCTTCAAGATTATCCATTGGAAGATGTACTTTCCATTCAGGCTCTTTTGCATTTCCCGCTAAAGAGATTCCGATGCTTGCAACTGAAGCACTCTTTTTTCCATATGGTTCATCTATCTTACTTACAGAAATAACACCTTTTTTCGTTCCACTTAATGCGATTGTTTTTGACATTAAAAATCCTTTTTTTTTTACTTTAGTAGTCTAGCAATTTTAACCTGAAGTTTCAACCATGTTCTTTGTTCTAACAAAGGAAAACCTCCAAAAGTTTTTCCACTCTCTTTGATATTGTTTGTTATACCACTTCTTGCAGCGAATGTAGAAAATGCTGCTATTTCTAAATGTCCAGCTACTGCAGATTGACCACCCATCACAACATTTCTACCAAATTTACTAGAACCTGCACTCCCTGATTGAGCTACAAATACACAATACTCGCCAATATCACAATTATGCCCTATTTGGACAAGGTTGTCTATGCGAACACCTTTTCGTAGCACGGTAGAACCAAATACTGCACGATCTACACTTACATTACTACCAATCTCAACATCATCTTCTATGCGAACATTCCCATTTTGATAAATCTTTTTATGTTCGCCTAGTTTATTTGTAGCAAAACCAAAACCATCAGAACCGATAGCAGTATTTGAATGAATAATACAATCCCTTCCTATAATACAATCTCTATAAATAGTCGTGTTAGGATAGATAACAGTATTATCACCAATTATGCTGTTAGACCCCACATAAACATGGGCTAAGATAGTACAATTTTTTCCAATCTTTGCACCTTTAGCTATTTCAGCCTTCTGTGAGATAAGACTGCCCTCCCCTATTTCAGCGTCACTAGCATCAAGAGATTCGATTTGAGGAGAAAAATATTTTGAAAGAGTTGCCATTGCCCAATAAGGATTCTTTACAACAAGAGCCACACATCCCAAAGGAACATGTTCTTTGTTTTTTTTATCTACTAATATTGCACCAGCCTGAGAAGAGGCAATATCTTTTACATATTTTGAATTTGAGATAAAAGAAAGCTCATTATTTGAAGCATCTTTTAATGTATTTATACCCGTTATTTCTTTATCTTTCTCATTAAAATCAGCATTGACAATCTTTGCAATAGCACTTAATTTCATACTATCTCTCTAAGGCAACAGCGCCACTTCTTACTATCTCTTTTGGATTATATCTTTTAATAGCTCCTAAGAAATGTTCCACTCTTTTTGGTTCATCTGCTACCATTGCGATAATAACATTTTCACCAACATTTACAATTTTTCCGTTATAGGCTTCACATAGAGTATTTATATCACTCAAGTTTTCACTAATAGGAAACTTAACCATTGCCATCTCTTTTTCTACTAAATCAGCATGCTCATATACTCTTAAAACTGGTATCAGCTTATGAAGCTGTTTCGTGATTTGTTCAATCACACGGACAGAACCTGAGGTAACAATCGTAAGTCTTGAGTATTTAGAATCAGGAATAGGAGCAACCGTTAAAGATGTGATATTGTATCCACGACCAGAAAATAGGTTTGTAATACGAGATAAAACACTCGCCTCATTGACAACAATGACTGAAACTACTCTTCTTTGCTTATTTTCATCCATTTTTTGTCTCCTTTTTTTCTAATAACATCATGTTAAATAAACTCCCACCTGCTGGTACCATAGGCATAACATTTTCCATTCTATGGACAATAACTTCTATAAAAGCAACTATATTTTTCTCAACCGCATCTTTGAGTGCTGCATCAAACTCTTCTTTTGTTGTTACTCTATATCCCACCCCACCAAAAGCTTCTGCGAGTTTTACAAAGTCTGGCTGAACTGATAAATCTGTTTCACTATGACGCTTGTCATAAAAAAGTGTTTGCCATTGACGCACCATTCCTAGAAAATTATTATTTAAAATAATATTAATTACTGGTATTTTTGCTTCAACCGCCGTCATTAACTCTTGACAATTCATAAGAATAGAACCATCTCCTGTAAAGTTGATACTTGTTTTATCTGGTGAGGCTACTTTGACACCGAGTGCTGCTGGAAAACCAAAACCCATAGTTCCAAGTCCGCCTGAAGAGATAAACTGACGAGGACGAGAAAATGGATAAAATTGCGCAGTCCACATCTGATGCTGTCCAACATCTGTAGAGATATTTGCATTATCTCCTAGAGTTTGACCAACTCGTTCTATAACCCACTGAGGTTTTAACCTCTCTGAGTCTTCATGGTATGCTAAGGGATGAAGCTGGGCAAAATTATTTATAGTATTTCTCCATGTTTCATAACTATCTGCATCAATTTTAGATACTTGTCCAAGCATATCATTCACAACATTTTTAACATCCCCTACAATAGGATAATCAGCATTTACAAGTTTTGAAATTGATGCAGGGTCAATATCTACATGGATAACATCTGCATTTTTAGCAAATTCTGAGAGCTTACCAGTTACACGATCATCAAACCTAACACCCAGACCAATAACTAAATCAGTCTCACTCATTGCCATATTTGCAGCATAAGAACCGTGCATACCAAGCATTCCAATCAAAAGATTATCATCAAATGAAAGTACTCCACGAGCCATAAAAGTTTCAACTGCTGGAATAGCTGTTTTATGAACTAAATCTCTTACTTCATACGCTGCATTTGCATTGATAATCCCACCGCCTAGATAAAATAAAGGACGCTTCGCTTTTGCAATTGCTTCCATCACTTTTTTAATTTGACGAGGATTTCCTTTTGTATGAGGTTTATATGTTTCTAAATTGAGTTTAATATCATAATTAAATTCAGCAATTTGAGCAGTAACATCCTTAGGAATATCAACATGAACAGGACCAGGACGACCAGAAGAAGCGATATAAAATGCCTCTTTTAAAACACGGGCCAAATCAGAAGCATCTGTAACAAGATAATTATGTTTCGTACAAGGTCGTGAAATTCCAATAGCATCTATCTCTTGAAAGCCATCAGTACCGATTAGACTCATAGGAACTTGTCCAGAGATAACCACTAAAGGGATAGAGTCCATATACGCATCTGCTAAACCTGTAACAGCATTAGTAAAACCAGGTCCTGAGGTAATCATAGCTACACCGACTTTGCCACTAGCCTTTGAGTAACCCTCTGCTGCGTGAATAGACGCTTGTTCATGGCGATTTAGGATATGAATAAATCCATCTTGTTTGTAAATCTCATCATAAACATTCATGATTGCCCCACCAGGGTAACCAAAAACTGTATCTACACCCTCCGCAATTAAAGCTTCAATGACCATTCTTGCACCATTAATCTGCATATAAGTCTCCTATAAAATCATTATTTTAAAATTTTCAGATTATACTCAAAGAGAACTATATTTGAGATTAAGAATAAGAGACTTCTTAACGAACACAGCGAACATAATTTAAATCAGTTTTAGCTAATCCAGAATCAGAACCTTTGACAAAATATACAGCCCATGCTAATTGCGTAGAACTTGCATAAGTTGTTGAAGACCAATAGTAAGTACTCGTATTTTCAAAAACAGGATTGATTACCGAATCAGATAAATTGGTATCTACTAGCATGTACAATTCATTAAAATTTGGTAATCTCCAATCACTATATTCTCCTAATGTTAATGATTCACAATAATTTATAGATTCTAACCAAGTTTTTTTAAGTGTTTTAGTATTTATATCATCTTGCCATATTAAACCTGAACTAGTATCTATTATTATCTCTTTTAATGAATCTTTTATGTAACTAGCATCTGCAAAATTAACCATGAAAATTAAAGAAAAAATTATTTTTTTATATCTAATCATTTAGTACTTCCTCTATATTTGGGTTTAACTCACTCACGCAGCGAATATAGTTGAGAGAATCTTTACTACCACTAAGAGCATGTCCAGCATAGAAAAAAACAAACCATGCATTTAAAGTATCGCTATTATCCAAACTTGAAGACCAATAATTTGAACTGTTTTTTGTGTTTATAAAAATAGGATTAATTGCTGGATTAAATCTTGCCTTATCCGTTATGCTTACTAACTCATGTATTGTTGGTAATCTAAAGTCCCCATTTTCATTTAAAGATATTCCATCACAATATTCACTTGCATCACTCCATTTTCTAAGCTTGCTGTCATCTTCTTTTTGCCATATTAAACCTGTTATATTGTCAATTATTGTTTCATTAGTATCATTATCCAAACTATATTCTCTTAGAAAACTTTTTTTATAATATCCATCATCTTTATTTTGTGTTACATTATTTTCAGTTGTATTATTTTCTACTTGAATGATTGGGTAAGAGAGTATTTGCCCTGTTGCTAATAAGGGAAATATATTGAACTTTTCAACTAGCGTTTCTATTGATCCAACTGCTGTTGCTCCGTACTCATCAGTAATTTGCCCTTTATTGATAATAATCTTATCCACACCACTCTCTAGCTTAGTACTAAGTGCTGATATATTTATAATATCTCTGTGAAATAAGGAATCATCATAAAGAGTTTGAACATCAGAGTTTAAAACTCCTGATCCTTCAATAGTATAATTAAGACTTCTATCAGCATTCATACTCAAAGGCTCAATTGATTGGCTCATATAAAGATATAAAAGATCATCTTCAAGTAAGTCTGTTTTTTTATCATCATAGACTGCACTTAATATTGCATGTTCACCTATGTTAGTAACACTAATATCTACATTTACCCTCTCACTCAAACCTGCTAAATTATTTGCTATTGCAGTTAGATGGTATCTTCTTTTTTTTTCATAATCTAGGGATGCCAAAGGAGATACAGTTATTAAGCCCTTAGAATCAACAATAAAGTTTTCATTTCCTAAACCACTTAATCTTATATGACTTATTTCGCTGTCTCCAATTGACTGAATTATTATGTTTCCCACTGTCGCATTTGTCAATGAATTTTCAGGCACTGCTGAGACTGAATTTGATAGTATTGGAATAATTTCTCCTGTATTTATAATATGCAAAGTAATATCTTTAGAATCACTTAAAGCCTTATCACTCACATACACTGTGAACTCATATAAGGATTTTTCTTCAAAATTAGGAGCAACTTTAAACAAAATTACTCCAGAAGAAGGATCAATTGTAAAGCTATTAGCATCACCTGCATTCATGCTATAAATAAGTAAATCAGATTCTTTATCAACTGCACTAACAGTCAAAGCATAAGTTTGATTTTCCAATGCACTTAATGTGCTATTTAAACTTAAAACTGGGGCTGTATTTATTGGATTATCCACTTTAATTCTTGGGTATGAACCATCATTATTAATATTAATTTTTATAAATTCTAATTCTATGTTTGCTAAGGCTACTTTTTCACTCACAAGCTGATTATCAGATCCTAATAATTCTTGCATATCTTCATCAAAGGAGAGTGAATCAAAAGAGATAGTATTCCCTAATCTCAACAAGAGCTTAGCATCTATTTTTATCCCATTACTAAGATTTTTATCATTATCTAAAGATTGCAATAATTGTGCTAGATTTAATGCTGATGTATTATTATCCTTGAAAAGCGTATAAGGGGTAATATAATCTAATAATTGAGATGTACCCAAATTATTTTCACCAAGAAAAAAGCTAATGGTATTGTTACTGTCACATGTAAATTCACCTTTTTCATCAGTAATTCCTTTTGTGCCTGAACTACATTCATAACTTAAACCCTCAACAACGCTATCAATAAAGATACCTGTTTTTGTAGTACTTAAGCCTGTATCAGTATCTGCTATATCATCTAAACATCCAGAGAGTAAAAACGAGAACAAGATAAGGAGTATATTTATTTTTTTACTGTGTAACATAGTTTTTTTTCCTCTAAATAAATTTCTTGCATAAGTAACTAAGCAAAAATAGTTCCTAATTAATATCAGAGACTGTGAAAGAACTCTAAAAGTCATTATGAACTTGCACCCAAAGGGCATACAAATTCAGAATCTAGCATTTAAGGGCTTTTAGATTCCGTATCAAGTACGCAATAACAGCTCTTTCATAGTCTCTGATAGTTCTAAATATGAAAACTTATAGTTTATTTTGTGTAAATATTGTGAGAGAGATGGCGCGGTGGACGAGACTCGAACTCGCGACCCCCTGCGTGACAGGCAGGTATTCTAACCAACTGAACTACCACCGCGCATATAATTAAAAAAGCTAAACACCAAAATGTGGCGACCCCTAAAGGATTTGAACCTCTGTTCCTACCATGAAGTGATAGTGTCCTTGGCCACTAGACGAAAGGGTCACTGTTGTTCATACTAACGAAAGGTTTTAACTGCATTTTGATTTAGTTGTGCTTAAGATTTTAGCGAAGCGTACGAAAGTACGTGAGCTCAAAGCTTGAGTGCAAATAAACAAAATATGGTGGGCATTACAAGACTCGAACTTGTGACATCTACCTTGTAAGGGTAGCGCTCTACCAACTGAGCTAAACGCCCTAAATATTTTTATTCTTTACTTTGATTTAGTTGTACTTAAGGTTTAAGCAAAGTGTACACCAAGTACATAACTCAAAGCTTCAATGCAAATAAATAAAAATGGCGCGGTGGACGAGACTCGAACTCGCGACCCCCTGCGTGACAGGCAGGTATTCTAACCAACTGAACTACCACCGCGTATATATCAAAAATGTATTTTGATTTAGTTGTGCTAAAGATTTTAGCGAAGCGTACGAAAGTACGTGAGCCCAAAGCTTAAGTGCAAATAAATAAAATATGGTGGGCATTACAAGACTCGAACTTGTGACATCTACCTTGTAAGGGTAGCGCTCTACCAACTGAGCTAAACGCCCATTTAAACTGCAATAAATGGTGTCCTGTGATGGATTCGAACCATCGGCCACATCATTAAAAGTGACGTGCTCTACCAGCTGAGCTAACAAGACATTTCTCCTAAGTGTTAAGAGGTCGAAATTATAGACAAATCAATTTTAATTGTCAAGATATTTTCACCTAAATTTAAAAAAACATCTCCTTATCAATACTTATAAGCATTTTAATTGCTTCAAGAACACTTTGATTTTGCACATAGTTTCTATCGCCTTTAAGATTTAAAAGCACTTCTTTATGCTCTGTTTTAGTTCTTACTCCAATATAAACAGTTCCTACAGGTTTAAGCTGTGTACCACCTCCATCGCCTGCTATTCCACTTATAGAGAGGGTATAATCAGCATCACTAACATTCATAGCCCCCTCACTCATTTGAGCAACAACTTCACTACTTACTGCACCGTATTTTTCAAGTGTTGTTTGTTCTACTCCAAGCCAATTATCCTTTAATTCATTTGAATAAGTCACTAAAGAACCATCCAGTATTTTAGAAGTTCCATTGTGCTTTGTAAAATAATAACTCAAAAGACCTCCCGTACAACTCTCAGCAAAGGATATTTTTTTATTTTTTAAAGATAAGATGTCTATTATATGTTCAATTATATTTGATTTTTGAATTAATTCTTTTGGCAAAAGTTTTTTTGCTGAACTTATGAAATTTGAAATATTTCCATATTTTTTACTTTTTATTTCTACTTTTAACCAACCTTCAACTAGCGTTACAATATCTAAACTAACATCGTAAGTTTGAGCCAAAGGATTTAAAAGAGCTAAAGCCGTATCTCTGTCTTCATTAAATATATTGATAGTTTCTTGATTTTTTTTATATTCTATTAAAATATCTGGAATAATTTTTCTCTCATCCATTGATATTACATTTATCAAAGAATTATCAAACTTTAATAAATAAGTATCTTTTTTAAATGATTTTACCTTTGAGGGTATGAGAATCCCATCTTTTAAAATTTGATTATCACTTGTAACCGTAGATATTAGTTTACCAATAATAGAAAAATTATTTTTTGTAGTCACAATGACTATCTTTTTAGAAGAGTGTAAAAGTTCTTCTAAATATAAAAATAAAGAATTATCCCCCTCTTTAAAATAAGTAATTGAAGCAATAAATTCACATTTTTCTTCAACTTTTTTAAGAATATATTCTTTTAAAATACTATTATATATAAATTTACTCCCCATAAACAAAAGATGTAACTGCATAAATTACCCAACCTTATTAAAATCTAAGGTATTATAGCACTTTAAAGAAGGTTTTAAATACATAAAAGATATAATGCAAAACTTTTAATATAAAATACATATACATTTTGAGGCTTACATGGACTACAAAGACACACTTCTTTTACCAACTACAAATTTTGCCATGCGTGGTAATCTAATCAACAATGAACCAAAGCGTTATGCTACTTGGGATAAAAATAAAGTTTATCAAAAGATGAAAACTAATCGTAAAGATGCACCTAGCTTTACACTTCACGATGGTCCTCCTTATGCAAACGGTCATATCCATATAGGTCACGCACTCAACAAAGTTCTCAAAGATATTATTGTAAAATACAATTATTTTAATGGAAAATCTGTTCGTTTTACTCCAGGTTGGGATTGCCATGGTCTTCCAATAGAACAACAAGTTGAAAAAAAACTTGGTGGAAAAAAGAAAAAAGAGCTTCTTCAAACGGCTCAAATTCGTAAACTTTGTCGTGAACATGCTGCAAAATTTGTAGATATTCAAAAAGAGGAGTTTAAAACTCTTGGTATTTTAGCAGATTGGGAAAATCCTTATGTAACTATGGACTTTAAATTTGAAGCAAATATTTATAGAACCTTATGTTCTGTTGCTAAAAAAGGTCTTTTAATCGAGCGTAGTAAACCTGTTTTTTGGTCATGGGCTGAGAGAACTGCACTTGCAGAAGCTGAAGTTGAGTATGAAGACAAAGAATCTCATTCTATTTTCATAGCCTTTGAGCTAGATGATGCTGCAAAAGCAAAACTAAACATCAAGGGTAAAGCTGCCCCTGTTATCTGGACTACTACCCCTTGGACTATCCCAGCAAATACAGGTATATCTCTTAATCCAAATGAAGAATACGTTCTTACCGATACTGGATATATTATTGCAAAAGACTTACTAGATTCTCTTATAGCAGATGAAGTGCTTAGCGGTAAAGTTGTTCAAACATTCAAAGCAAAAGAATTTGATAATTTAAAAGCTATCAATCCACTTAACAAGCGTGAATCACATATCATCTTAGGAGAGCATGTCCTTATGGATAGCGGTACTGGTTGTGTTCATACAGCACCTGGTCATGGCGAGGATGATTATCGTATTGGTCTCATATATGACTTAGAAGTTGTAATGCCAGTCGATGAAACAGGTTGTTTTGACAATACTATAGTGAGTGATAAGTTAATCCCAAATGCTGAGGACTTCGTAGGTCGTCATATTTTTAAATCAAATGATGACATTATTGCGCTTATGGGAGATGCTGTAGTTAAGGTTTCTAAGTTTATTCATTCTTATCCACATTGTTGGAGAAGTCATACTCCTCTTATCTTTAGAGCTACAAGACAATGGTTTATCTCTGTAGATGAAAAGCCTGAGGGTTCAGATAAGACTCTTAGAAATATCGCTTTAAGTGAGATAGAAAAAACAATGTTTGTACCCCAGACAGGAAGAAACAGACTTAAATCCATGGTTGAAAACCGTCCTGATTGGTGTATATCTCGTCAACGTGACTGGGGTGTACCTATCGCATTTTTTAGAGTTAAAGCTACAGGTGAAGTAATTTTTGATGAAAAAGTTCTCAACTATGTTGCTATGATTTTTGAGATGCAAGGAAGTGACGCTTGGTACTCAATGCCAACAGAACATTTGCTTTATCCTGGAAGTGGATATAAAGCAGATGAAGTTGAAAAAGTAACTGATATTTTAGATGTATGGTTTGACTCTGGATCTACATGGAACTCTGTGCTAAAGTCAAGAAACTATGACGCAGGAAAATATCAAGCAGACCTTTATGTAGAGGGAAGTGATCAACATCGTGGTTGGTTTCAGTCTTCACTCTTTCTCTCTTGTGCAGTTGAACATCAAGCACCTTATAAAGGTGTTTTAACTCATGGATTTACAGTTGATGATAAGGGCGAAAAAATGTCTAAGTCTAAGGGAAATGTGATTGCTCCTGAAAAAGTTTTAAAAGAGTACGGAAGTGAAATTTTACGCCTTTGGGTAGCATCAAGCGATTATCAAGGTGATTTAAAAATCTCTCAAGGTATTTTAAAACAAATCTCTGAAAACTATAGAAAACTGAGAAATACTTTTAGAATTATGCTTGCCAATATTAGTGACTTACAAAGCCTAAGTGTTTATGAAGATATGGGCGAGTTAGATAAGTGGATTTTAGATGTTGCTTCAAAAACATTTAAAGAGGTTCACACAGCCTTTAGCGAATATAACTTCGTAAATGGTATGAGCATACTTAACAACTTCATTGCAAATGAACTCAGTGGAATGTACATAGATATGACAAAAGATTCACTCTATTGTAATGCAAAAAACGACCCACGAAGAGTGGCAAGCCAAAGTGCTATGGCAATAATAACAAAATCTTTACTTCTTTTAATGGCTCCCATTCTTACCTACACTACAGATGAGATTATAGAACACGCTCCCTCAGTTGTTAAAGATGATGCAGAGTCAATTTTTGACTTAACATACTCGGAGATACAAACAGCTAACTCTAGCGTTGATGCTGAGTATATGATAAAAGCAAGAGAGGGTTTTGGTTCTGTTGTTGATGCACTTAAAAAAGAGAAGCTTATTAAAAGCACTTTGGAGTTAGTCATTCATACTGAGTCAAAAGTAGCTCTTGAGATGAACTCTACTGATGCAGAGGATTGGTTTGTTGTTTCAGCTGTACTAGAGGATAAACCTAATGAAAAAGTCCTTCAAAGCTTTAGTGTTGATAAAGACACCTTTATAGTCTCAAAAGCAAGTGCTTGTAAGTGTCCTAGATGTTGGAAGTATCAAGCTTTAAAAGAAGATACCATTTGTAAAAGATGTGAAGAAGTGCTAAATGCTTAACATATCTGAGCCAGTTACAATTACATTTATTGGAGTTACGATTGCTCTTATATTTGTTCTTATTGGAATTGGAATTTTTTTAGTTAAAAAATTTAAGTAAATAATATGCAACATTATCAACATATAAAAGAAGATTATAAATTTAGCAAAGAAGAAGCACAGGTTCTTCGAGACTTACAGCCTAAGATGGAAGGCTTAGTAGATACATTTTTAGATGAATTTTACGATCATATTTTAGGTTCTAGTAAAAAAAAGGCAATCAAATGTTAAAAACAACTCTCTCTCTTTTAAGTACAATAGCACTCACTTCTTCTCTATATTCTCAAGCAGATGCCTTTGACATATATTATGATTGGATGCATACACTCAAAGGGGAATGGACTTTATCCCCTGCCGAAAAACAATTAGGCACAGAGTCTTATAAGCATAAAGATTTAGCAGCTATCTCAGGAACTCAAAAAGCAGGAATAACTTTTAAATCAATCGGTAAAGAGAGTACAATACAAGAAGATTTATTGCCAAATACTCAAAAACAAATGGTAACTATGTATCATTGCACAGATGTAGAGTGTAATAATTTAAAAGCTACTCATTATTGTGTGAAACAAAATCAACCTGAATTTCTTGCAAACTTAAAACAAAGTACTCCTGATCGAATAGTTTTTGACTGCGATATGAGTACTGCCTTATGCCAATCTGATGAAGATCATGTGCATACTATAATTCATGAAATAACAGAAGATGGAGATCATCTAAAAAGTTCTTATCTGAGTTGGAAAAATAAAAAACCAAAAAAAATTAGTTCTATTTATCATTTCGATAAAAAATAGACGGTAAATTAAGAAAACTACTCAACTTTTCACCCTGAACTTGATTCAGGGTCTAATGTATAGGTAATAATGAACTAGATTCCCAGTCAAGCTGAGAATGACATTAACGTTGATTTACCGTGTAAAAAATAGACTTCTTGCATAAGCTATAAAACATTTAGCTATAATTAGCATAATTTAAAGAATAGGAAATTGAGTGATTACATTAAAAGAAGCCCTTAAACTAAGTAAAGAAGAATTAAACAAATTTAAAGAAGATTTAAAAATTCAAATCGAAAAAAATCCTGAGCTTAACGCTTATATTGATGTAAACAATGTAGGAGATGGTGTACCTATCGCCATTAAAGACAATATTCAGGTAAAAGACTGGGCTGTTACATCTGGGTCAAATATTCTCCAAGGATACATTGCACCCTATAACGCTACTGTAATTGAGAAAATGACTGATGCTGGACTCTCTCCTTTTGGTAGAACAAATATGGATGAGTTTGCTATGGGTTCTACAACAGAATCTAGCTTTTATGGAAAAACTTTAAACCCTCATAACTCCGAGTGTGTACCAGGTGGAAGTTCTGGTGGTTCAGCTGCTGCTGTTGGTGCTGGTTTAGCTATCGCGGCCTTAGGTTCTGACACAGGTGGGTCGATTAGACAACCTGCCGCATTTTGTGGTATCGTTGGGATGAAACCCACTTATGGTCGAGTTTCTCGTTATGGTTTAGGTGCTTACGCATCAAGTCTTGATCAAATTGGTCCAATGACTCAAAATGTTGAAGACGCTGCGATTTTATATGATATTATCTCTGGAAGTGATGACAAAGATTCTACAAATGCAAAGCGTGATGAGAAAGTTTGTGAGAACTTAAATGCAGATAGAAAACTGCGTATCGCTATTTTACCACATTACATAAAAGATGCAGGTGTTGATGTTAAAAATGCTTATGCTAAAGCTATTGATGCACTTAAAGCTGAGGGTCATACAATCATTGAAAAAGAGATGATGGATGCAAAGTTTGATATATCTGCTTACTACATCACCGCAACTGCTGAAGCTACAACAAACCTTGCTCGTTATGATGGTATCCGATACGGAAATAGAGCTGAGGGTAAAAACCTTCAAGAGACATTTATAAAAACTAGAAGTGAAGGTTTTGGAGATGAGGTTAAACGCCGTATTATGCTTGGAAACTTTGTACTCTCAAGCGGTTACTATGAAGCTTATTATGTAAAAGCACAAAAAACAAGACATATTATCAAAGATAACTATGACAAGATTTTTGAAGATGTGGATTTGATACTCTCCCCTATTACAGCAGGAACTGCCCCTAAATTTGGTGAACTTAAAAATCCTATAGATATGTACCTAAGTGATATTTACTCTATCTCTGTAAATCTAGCTGGATTACCTGCCCTATCTCTGCCTATATCTAAATCTGATAATGCTATGCCAGTTGGATTGCAACTTATTGCTAAAGCTTACGATGAACAAACTCTTTTTGATGGTGCATTAAGCCTTGAAAGATCAATTAATTACAAAGGAAACTAAAAGTGCAAGAAGAAAGACACGATGAAATCATGACAAAACTCACAAAAGTATTTGCAGGAGAAAATTTAAAAATCGGAGAGGCAATATCTGTCTGGTATTCGCTAGGAATGTTCTTATTTTCTCATGCTGATAAAGAGCATAACTCTAAAGAGAAAGTCTTTAAAGCTATGAATACATACATAGATACTGTACAAAAAGCAGAAAGTGAAAATAAAAAATAATATCTTTACACAAATCATAGATGCACTTGTAAGTGATGGCTATATCATCATTGACAATGCACTTGATAACTCCCTTGCAAAAAATCTCAAAGCAACTGCACAAAATATTTCAAACTTTAAAGATGCTGGAATATCCTCACAAAACATACAAAATAAAAATAGCCGTAGAGATAAAATAAAATGGCTTGATGAAGATAATGCCTCTCAAAGCCAATACCTAGACTTTGCAAAACACTTACAAGAACATCTAAACAAAGAACTTTTCTTAGGTCTAAAATATTATGAAAGCCACTTTAGCATCTATGAAAAGGGTGATTTTTATGAAAAACATCTTGACGCATTTAAAGCTTCAAAAAATCGTGTTATTACAACTGTGTATTACTTAAACGATATGTGGGATGAAAAAGATGGTGGGGAATTACTCATCTATAATGAGAAAAATGAACAAATAAAAAAAGTTATTCCTAAGGGGAATAGACTTCTTGTATTTTTAAGTGATATGTTCCCACATGAAGTATTAGCCACAAAAAAGAAGCGTTATTCTATAGCTGGATGGTTTAGGGTCGATAAATAAACTACAGTAAAAACAAGCATCTTGTCTTTCTTAACTTTTAAACTGAGGTTGTAAGAAAGGAATTATCTGTTTTTTACGGCTAAGAACGCCATCCATCCACATTTTAGATTTTTCTAATTTCATATCAAATGCAGTTTCAATTTTGCTTTCATCATCGCTCACTGTTAGAAGAGTTGAGCCTTCTTTCATTATGTCTGTTAAAAGAACTATCATAGTATGAAGACCCTCTTCTTTTTTCATATCTTGCATATCTTGCATAATCTCATCTACTCTTGAATCCAGAACTGAGATGTCTACCATCTCTAGTTGATTGATCCCAACTTTGTTACCGTTCATTTCAAATGCTTTATAATCTCTTGTGATTAAATCTCTCGCTGTTGCACCATTAACCTGCGATTTTGCTATAAACATATCCATTGCTAATTCTTTATAATTTGTGATTCCACAGATAGCTGATAACTCTTTTACAGCCTTTGTATCTACTTTGGTACATGTTGGAGATTTAAATATTACAGTATCACTCAAAATTGCACACATCATCATCCCTGCTATATCTTTAGGAATTTCTACATCATAAGCCTTATACATCTCATACACAACTGTATTTGAGCATCCTATTGGTCGTATCCAGCACTCTAATGGTGTTGAAGTTGTTAAGTCACCCAACTTATGATGATCTACAATTCCCAAAATTGTCGATTGCATAATGTCATGAGGAGCTTGAGCCTTATCTGAAAAATCAATAATATATACATTTTCACCAGCTACTGATGTTTTAAGCTCGGGGATTTTTCCATCAAACTTATCTAGTATAAATGCTGTTTCAGCAGAAATATCACCTTGACGAGTTGCTATACACTCTTCGCCTAGTTGATTTTTTAAATATGTAAGAGAGATAGCACCTACGATAGAATCACTATCAGGGCTAGTATGTCCGAAAATGTATGTTGGCATGAGACGACCTTTAAATTTTTCATGATTATACTATAAATGTAATCATACAATATAAAATGATATAATTTTATCACGGTAAATAAAAAGTAGACTAGATTCCCAGTCAAGCTGAGAATGACATTATTTTTAATTTACTGTGATAATTTTACTTAAGTAATAGGAGATTTTCATGATTGGTATAGATTTAATAAAAACCTCTCGTATGAATCGTTTAATGGAACGATTTAAAGAGAAAGGACTTCAAAAATTTTTATCTTCTAGTGAAATCAGTCTAATCAAAAATTACAAGACTGCTGCTGGTTTTTGGGCTGTTAAAGAAGCGACAAGCAAAGCCCTTGGGCTTGGTATTGGAAGTGAATGTAGTTTTAAAGATATTGAAATATTTAAAAATCATAAAGGTTCTCCGCATATACAACTTTCTGAAAAATTACTCCACACTCACAATATCATTGATACAAGTGTATCTATCACCCATGATGGCGAATATGCTATAGCTGTTGTAGTGCTAGAGGTGCAAAAAAATTAACCGCCACCAACAAAATCTAACAATTCTAGCTTATCTCCATCCTCTAAGGTATATGTATTCCAGCTATCTTGTTTTATAATTTCCATATTTACAGCAGCAGCCATTACTTTTCCAACAAGACAAAGTTCTTCTAAAATACTTTTCAAACTCATAGCATCAGTAAAACTTCTATTTTCCCCATTTACTATAATATTCATACTATCTCTTTATGTTAAATTTTAAATAATTTACAGTATTGTATCTATTTTAATTTAATTAACAATTACTCATGCTACAATTGTACTTATACAACTTAAACTAAAATAAAGTAATGATATGAAAAATATAAATGAACTAATAAAATATACACAAGAACTTTCCATTCTTTTTGTAGAAGACCATGATGAACTAAGAATTCAAACAACAGAAATTTTAGAAAAACTTTTTAATACAGTCGATACTTTTACCAATGGCAAAGATGCACTCACACAGTATAATCATTACCATCAAGAGAATTTAAAATACTACGATATTGTTCTCACTGATATAAAAATGCCTATAATGGATGGTATAGAGTTAGCAGAAGAAATCTATAAAGTGAATCAAAATCAAATTATTATTGTTCTCTCATCTTATGATCAAACAGAATATCTTTTAAAGCTTATAAACCTTGGTATTGAACAATTTATTAAAAAACCACTTAATTATGATGAATTACTTAAAACTTTTCTAAATATATCAAAAAAATTATCAAATGATTCTCAAGATAAATCTTTAAATATCATTGAAATTGAACTCGGTAAAAATACAATATACTCTAAGGACACAAAATCTATACGAAAAAACTCTCAAAATATTCATTTAACAAAGTTTGAAATACTTTTTGTAGAATTACTTATAGAGTCTTTAGGAAAAATATACTCAAATGAAGATATTGTTATTCACTTTGCTTCATTAAATGAAGTTATTGATGCCTCGAATATTAGAAAATTAGTATCAAAACTAAGAAAAAAATTACCCGATGGATTTATTGAAAGTATTTATGGTATAGGGTATAAATTTATTCCTTATAATAATTAAATAATAGCTAACTCTAAGATTATCTCTCTTATTTCATCTTTGTCAAAAAAAATATTTTGAGAGAGTTCATCACTGTATTTTTTAAGTAGAATGCTCTTTTTTTTCACTCTTAGTTCTTTGTTTTGTAGATTATTTAAAGTACTAAGCAATTCTTTTTTATAAGTATCAATTATCTCTTTCTTTTTTTGAGTTTTTGTTTTATAGGATGACTTTTTATTATTTCTAAAAACTAAGTACACAATTGCAACAAGACTCATAATCCCAAATATAGAATATACCATTTCACTATCCATTGAACACCTTTATTAATTGGAAAATAGACTTCTTAAATAAGCCTATTGTTTTAGAATAAATCGGCATGCCCAAAAAAAACTTTATGAGTATCATTTTTTCTCCTAGATTCTAAAATAATTTTAGCCTTTATTTTAGTTTCTTTATCAAAATATATAAGCATATTTCTTGAAAATATAAAATCAAACTTTCCAAGTTCTAAAAATGAACTATCGAAAATATTAACTACCTTAAATGATACAAGTGATTTAATATTTTGCTTTAAAACATATAGATTATTCTCTATAGTAAAATATTTAGAAACTATTTCAACAGATAAATTTCTAATATTTCGCTCCTTATAAATCCCTTCTTTAGCTTTATAAATAGCCTGTGAATTTATATCAATTCCCATAATACTAAAGTCCACTGCACTCACTCCAGCTTCTAACAAGGCTATAGCTATAGAATAAGGTTCTTCTCCTGTTGCAGATGGTGCACAGAGAATATTTATTTTAGTGTTGGATTTTTTTACAAGTTGCGTTAATTCTATTATCTGTTTTACTTCTCTATAAAAAAATGTTTCATTGGTTGTTAAATAATCAATTAATTCCTGTTTTAAGAGATAATTATCTTTGATATTGTCTAAAAGTTGCAAAAAAGAATATATCTTTCTACGCTTACAAAAGGATGTAACCTTAATCTTTAATATACTGATTTGCTTATCAAATGTGATCCCTGTTTCATTATGAAAATATTTTGATATTGGCTTAATATCATTATAATCTTCTTGTACTTCAATTTTCACATCTTTATTTTTTGTTTCTTTTTTATTAAAAAAATTAAACATTATTCGCAAAACTCACTTACAATTTTAACTATGTCTTCTATCTTGTATATTTCAATATTTGGAACTAATTCTCTTGCACGATTTGGCATTCCATCTACTATTGCACTATCCATACTTTCTGTAAGGCACCTCACACCATTGAGGCTTAAGTTTCTACAGGCTTCAACGCCATCATCTCCTATACCCGTTAATATAATACATAATACTTGAATATCTTTAGCAAGTAAATTAACAGAGTTAAATATAATATTAATATTTGGATTATACGAATTTAAAGAACTATTTCTTTGAGAGAAATAATTCTTTATTAATCTAGTTTCACCCTCACATATATATATATAATTTTTCTCAAAGACCTGATTGTCTTTTATAACAATAATTTTATTATTGAAATTTTGAAATCTATTTGCAAAACTATTCATAAAACCATCAATCATATGCTGTGCAATCACTATACTCGTGTTTTTTAGTTCTGGCAAAGCTTGAATTATTTTTTGTATCTGCCCTGGCCCTCCTGTAGAAGCACCAATTAAAATGACTTTATTAGGTACGGAAAGTTTCAAGTTTTGAATTCAACTCATTTGTTAATCCATTTAGATGTTCCGCAGCAGCTGCTATCTCCTCAACATTTCTTGCATTAGTAGATGATAAAACATTTATCTCTTCGACTTTATTTACAATTACTTTAACATTATCACCTGTACTTTCAAAGTCATTTACAGTTTTATCACTTGCATTCACTGCTTCATTAACAATATCAACAGTTGCATTAATTGTATTTTCAACCCCCTGTGCGATACTTACCAATTCTTGTATTTCATCTGAATTAGTACTCATTTGTGTAGAAGCATCACTAATAGACTGAACAACAACATTTATAGTAGCATTTATTTCTGATAATGTTTTTTGAGTTCTCTCAGCTAGTTTTCTGACTTCATCAGCGACAACGGCAAAGCCTCTCCCGTGTTCACCTGCACGAGCCGCTTCAATGGCTGCATTTAAGGCAAGTAGATTTGTTTGGTCTGCTATATCACCTATAATCACTAATACATTTTTAACCTCGTCTGCATCTTTAGAAAGAGTTTCCATATTTTGAGAAAGTTCTGACTCAGTTTGTGCTGTCACTTGAATTTTTGATGTTAGAGAAATAATATCATTTCTTGCAATACCTAAGTTTTCATTTGCTTTAATGATATCATCCTTAGATTCTTGTGCATCAGATATTGCATTAATTATTTCTTCTTGAGCTGTTTTAGCTTGTGCTGTTGCTTGCTCGACTATCACAACAGAGTTTTCCACATTATTTCCAACACCAAGAGCTGTAGTTGAAAGCTCATGAGAAATTGATACATTTTCAGTAGAAGAATTTTTGGAGGTAGAAATTAGTTCTTGTAAAGAGTTTAGTAAAGCATTAAAACTTTTAGCCATATCCATAATCTCTGCTGGGGCATTTGTATTTACTCTTTGAACTAGGTCATAGTTATTGGATATTTCAAGTATTTTTTCTTTAAATGCATTGATAGGCTTGATGATATTAGAATTTATAATAAAAAAAGTCACTATAAGAACAATTATTAAAATAATTATAGCATTAATGATTAGAGTATTTCTAATATCATTTGGAGTAATTAAAACTTCTGCCTCATCAATTTCAGACATAATTGCCCATCTTAAATTTTCTCCTATTTTAATAGCTTGGTAAGAAGACAAAACAGGATTTCCATTATAATCTATTACTATTTTTGTACCGTTTTGACCATTAAGTGCATTTTTACTCGCCTCTGTATCACAGCTACCAGTAGATGGATTTGCAAATGAAGCTTTTAAAGAATGACCTTTAGGATCTAAATAACTATCACTTCGCATCAGCTTATCTCCGCCAACAAGATAATCCTCTTGAGTATTTCCATAGCCACTCCTAAACTGCATTATTTTATTAATCCTAGCATCAGAAATTTGCAGCACGATAATTGATTTCATTAGTCCATCAATAAAAACAGGTGCTCCCAAAAACATAGTAGGAGCATTTTTTGATGGACTATAAGGTTTCATATCTACAAATACAGGTCTTTTAAGTTCTATCACTTTTTTATATATCTCGCCTAGACCAGAATCCTTTAAAGATCCATGTTTAAGGTTTTCACCATAATCAGACTCTTTTGCTTGTGAATACATAACATGTCCATGTGCAGTACAAATAACAAAAACATCATAGTAAGCATATTCTTTTACATAGCCTTGAAAATATTCTTCATGTTCTAAAGTTTTTTCCTGTGTTAATGGATCTGATACTGGATATTTGCTATTACTTTGTACATCTAGTGCTGAATGAACATAGATTAAGTCCCTAACTAAATTCTTTACATCTTGACTTTTAGCCATTACATTAATATCTCCAACTCTTTGAGCAAAGAAATTTTGAATTTGACTCGCCTTTAAATCTCGTTTAGAGGTTAAGTTGTCATAACTTTTTTTCATAAGAGCATTTTTACTTTCAGTAATTGCTGTTACTGTAAGAATTATAGATAAAATAATTAATGAAATTGCTACTAGTGATATAACCTGTATTTTTATAGATATATTTCTCATATATACTCCCTTGCAGTTTACTCAGAGTTCTTTTTTAAAGTTTTTTAACTTTAAATTCAAATTACTCACTTTTATCCTCGTATTCTATCATTTTAAAAAAATATTTTCAATTTTTATATGATCTTAAATATATTTTCTTATCCAAACGCTCTATCATACCTTTATTTAGTCTTATTTTCAATAATAATTAGCTATGCAAGAAATAAGTCCTTCTAAATGTGATAAAATACTAAAAATAATTACAAGGCAATACAATGTTAATGACAATCGTTACGATATACACTCTTTATCTACTTATAAATATATATACAAGTCTCATGCAAATAGGGTTCATAAATGTAGCAAAAAGAAAATCACCAGTACTCTTAGATGCTACAAAATTTTTACTAGCAGGAAACTATGCAGTAGCCAAAGAAAAACTTAGCTTAGTAAATGCATTTATTGATTATATATTGTTTATAGCATGGATGGGACTTGGTATCTCTTGGCTAGAAAATACTATTTTTTTACAAAATGATGCCCTTCAAAATATTATGATTGTTATGAGTTTTTTAATTATCGGCTCTTTTATCTCTTTACCTTTTTCGTATTATGAGAAATTTGTTTTAGATGAGGAGTTTGGATTTAACAAATCATCACTTAGTCTTTGGATAAAAGATACATTTATCTCATTTGTCTTAACTCTTCTTTTTGGTTCTATTGTTATTTGGGGTATTTATGAGATAATATCAAGTTTTGTAAATTGGTGGATTTGGAGTTTCGTGTTTATCTTCGCAGTAATAATTTTGATAAATATGCTTTATCCAGCTTTTCGAGCAACTTTTTTTGATAAACTAACTCCTTTAGAGGATAAAGATCTTGACTCAGATATAAAAGAACTTATGAATAAAACAGGTTTTGTAAGTTCTGGTGTATTTGTAAGTGATGCAAGCAAGCGTGATGCTAGATTAAATGCTTATTTTGGTGGTTTTTCAAAAGCAAAAAGAGTAGTGCTATTTGATACTTTAATCCAAAAACTTACAACAAAGGAACTTTTAGCAGTATTGGGTCACGAACTTGGACATTTTGCACATGGAGATATATATAAAAATATTGCTTTAGTTGGTGCTATGCTTTTTGCGATGTTTGGAATTTTTGGGAATCTTCCATCTTCTTTATATATAGAGATAGGGATAAGTGAATCTCCTGCAAGTATTATGATTTTATTACTTTTATTTATGCCAGTTTTAGGTTTTGTAATGATGCCTATTATGGGAGTAGTGAGTCGTCATAATGAATATGCAGCAGATAAGATGGGAAGTGAACTTGGTGGTCCATCTGGGGCTATTGAACTTGCAAACGCTCTTAAAAAGCTAGTCACGGAAAATAAAAGTTTTCCTTTGTCTCATCCCTTATATATCTTTTTCCATTATACGCATCCCCCTGTAATAGAAAGATTAATAGAACTAGGTGTTGATATAGGAAATACTTCAAAAGAATCTTTAGATGGAAGTCAAATCGTGTGATAGTAAAAGAAGTTTTAAAAGATATAACACAAAAGTTAAACCCTTATATTTCACGAGCCTCAAGAGAAGCCCAACTTCTCTTAATGGCTTATTTAAATGTAGATGAACTTTACTTAATTACACATCAAAATACTCAAGTGAAAAATTTAGAAGCATTATATATCTGGGTACAAAGACGGATGAAAAATGAACCTTTTGAATACATCACAAATAAAGTGAGCTTTTATAGTGAGGAATTTTATATAGCACAAGGTGCTTTAATCCCTCGCCCTGAAACAGAAATTTTGATTGATGAGGTTCTTAACCACATAATGAGTTTAAAATCAAATATACAATTTGTTGAAGTTGGAGTTGGAAGCGGAGTTATCTCTATTATCTTAGCTCAAAAATTTCCAAATGCTCGATTTATTGCAATAGATATTTCTCAAGATGCTCTTGAAATTGCTAAAATAAATATCAAAGAGTTTGGATTAGAAAATAGAATTGAATTAAGACTTGGCTCACTCCTAGATACTGTAAATGAAAAGATAGATTATCTTGTTTCTAATCCCCCTTATATAGAAAATGGAATTATTTTGGAATCAAATTTAGGCTATGAACCTCAAAATGCATTATTTGGTGGAGATAAAGGAGATGAAATTATTAAGTCACTTCTTGATGAAGTCTTAAGAAGAGATATTAAGTTTTTTTCTTGTGAGATGGGTTATGACCAAAAGGGTAAAATTACAGAGTATTTAAAAGAAATACAAAATAAAAATTTAGAGTTCTATAAAGATTTAGCAAATTTTGATAGAGGTTTTACCTTAAGGTTATAAGTATTGAGCAAAAAAATATACTGGGATTTTTCTTATTTAATTGTTTTAGCTGCTTCTTTTGGAGCGGTTATCGTTTTAGGTGCTTTTGTTGCTCCCGTGATATTTCATACAGATAAAATTTTAGTAGATATGTTGATTGATGACTATAATGCTGGGATTATTATGGGTAAAATATTTTTTAATTTTTCATATTGGATTTATTTTTTAGCTTTTTTTACAATGATTTATGAAGCTGTAGAATACAAGCAAGGCTATCGTGATGCTACAGCATTTGCTAGTGCAGTTACGGTGATGTTTAGTTCCCTAATGTTTAGTGGAGTATATGCACCTCAAATACTTGCAATGCAAGCCTTAGGTGTAGAGGCAACACAAAGTGATACCTTTAAAAATATACATATTGCAAGTGAGATAGATTTTAAAATTTTAGCGGTTGCTTTGATTGTTCTATTTGTTCGAAGACTCATGCTTTTGAGGAAAGTATAGTCTATAAACTATCTATTTCCAAACTTGTCATGCCACCATTCTTGGGGAGTGTAAAATACTTTTTTAATTTTTTCTTCATTAAAGTCATATTCATAATTATTACAATAACTTAATACAATCTCATAAGCTTCATTAATCATTACACTCATTTGAGTCGCTTTTTCTAAATTATCTTTATGCTTATCGGGATGCCATGTTTTCATAAGATTCTTGTAGCTTAATTTTATCTCTTTGAGCGTAGAAGTTTCTCTAAGACCAAGAAGAGTTTTGGCCTTTATGAGTTTTTCAAAGGAGGTCAAAAAAATTCTAGTCTTGTTGATGTCTCATATATGCTGGTATATCAAGATAATCACTATCATGCTCACCACCAACAACAAGTCGTGGACGAATAATTACTTTTTCTGATACCTCTTTTGGTTCATCTGGAATTGAATTTTCAAAACCTGTAGCCACAATAGTAATCTTTACATAGTTCTCAGCTAAAGTTTCATCCGTAGATGTACCGAAAATAATATCAGCCTCATCATGAGCACTATCATTGACGATATTCATCGCTTCATATATCTCCATAGTTGGAAAATCTGGGTGCATATGGAAATGCACCAAAACACCCATAGCTCCGTTGATTGACATATTATCTAATAGTGGAGATTCTATCGCAGCTTTAATCGCTTCATAGGCTGAGTTTTCACCCTCATGCTCACCAACGCCCATAAGTGCCATACCTTTATGACTCATAACAGTTTGCAAATCCGCAAAGTCAAGATTGATATCATTATCTCCGCTTGAAAGGATTACACCAGAAGTTCCACTAACTGCTTGAGCTAAAATACTATCAACTATTTTAAAACTTTTTTTTACACCTAGTTTCTTATCTATTACTGAAAGTAATTTTTCGTTTGGAATAACGACTATAGAATCACTCTCTTTTTTAAGCTCTTCAAGTCCCTCTTCAGCAATTTTAAGTCTTTTTTTACCCTCAAATTTAAAGGGTTTAGTAACAACAGAAATAGTCAGTGCTCCAACTTCTTTGGCAATTTGAGCAACGATTGGTGCTGCTCCAGTCCCCGTTCCACCTCCAAGACCAGCAGAAATAAATACTATATCTGCACCATCAAGGGCTGCTTTTATATCTTCATAATTCTCAATTGCAGACTCTTTACCTACCGCAGGTTTCATTCCAGCACCTAAGCCCTTTGTAAGTTTTGTGCCTATCTGAATTTTAGAAGCAGCATTATTTTCTGATAAGACTTGTGCATCAGTGTTTATAAGCATCAATTCAATACCAGTAACACCTTCTTTAAGCATATGTCCAATCATATTACTACCACCACCACCTACTCCAACTGCTATAATTCTAGCACCGCTGATATTAGTAGCTTCTTTTACGCTATATGGTTCCATAATTTTCTCCTTAAAATAACTGGGTTGCCCAGTTCCAAAATTTATTTACTGTTCTTGCTTCATCATTGTTTTTTTCTTTTTGTGATTCTAGATCAATCATTGTAGCAATATCTTCTTTCTCATTTTGTGCAGGCAGTATTGTTAATTCACTCTTTTGTTCAAAATCAACACTTGTCTGAGAAAATGGTATCTCACTAGAATGTCGAACTTTTTTGTTTACATCAATTTCATAAGGCGTATATGCCGAATCTGCATACATAACAAGTCCAACTGCACTCGAATACTCCGCACCACGAAGATTATCAAATAAACCATCCATCTCCTTAGGCTTTGCTATACGAATAGGCATAGCACCAAAAATTGCCATTGCTAAATCACGAATCCCTTCCATTTTTGAAAAGCCACCAGTAAGCACAACACCTGCACCCATTTGATTTTTCAGACCACTATCATCTATAAATTGTGCTAAAATCATAAGAGTTTCTTGAACTCGTGCAAAAATGACATTGTGCACAACTTCTAATGATACTTGATGAGTGTTATCCTCATCCCCAATAATTGGAAGTTCTATAAGCTCATTTGTAGGTGTTAAAAGCGAACCATAAGAAAGCTTAACAGTATCTGCAACTTTTAATGGCGTATGAAGTGCCATCGACAAGTCACTTGTAACATGGTTTGAGCCTACCCCTAAAAAGTTATTGTATTTAATTGCATTACCTACATGAATAGTAATATTACTTGTATTACCACCCATATCTATCACAGCTACACCTAACTCTTTTTCATCTTGATTTACAGTTGCAATTGAAGAAGCATAGGAATTTAAAATCACATTATCAACTTCTATCCCTGCTCCACGAATAGATTTTTTAAGATTGCTTAGATTAGATTTTTGTGTAGTAATGATATGCGTTTCAACTTCTAATCTAGACGCATTCATTCCTAGTGGATCTTCTATAAAATCTTGGTCATCAACTTTAAAGTTAAATGGAAGTGCATGAAGCACTTCATATTCATTTGGAATATTAGCATTATATAATGATGTCTGCATAACCCTCTCTATCTCTTTAAAACTTATTTCTTTGTTTGGAATATTTACAATACCATTAGAATTTAAACTTTTTGTATATGCTCCACTCATTGAAACAATCGCTCTTTTTATTTCACTACCTGCTACCCTTTTAGCATCTGCGACAGCTGTCTTGATAGATTTAGAGGCTAGTTCAATATTTGTAATACTTCCCTTTTTTAGACCTTGAGCTTTTGTTGTTCCCGCACCAATTATTTGAATAGAATCATTTTCGTTTGTTTCTGCAATTATTGCGCATATTTTTGTTGAGCCTATATCAATAGCTAAAATAGTTTTACTCAACTTACATTCCTTCTAAAAAAATCTTTGTATTATATTTATTTTGAAGATTTTTTATTAAGCCCTCATTAAACATTGCGTTTTTAATTTGGATGATAGAATCTTCTTTCTCATTCTTACTATCAAGCATTTTTTGTTCCAAAATATTGTATATGATTATTGTACCATCTTCTAAACTAATACTCCCTTTTTTCATTTGAGTATTAAAAACTTGTGCTAAAAATTCTTTAGCCTGTATTAATGAAATATCACTAAGCATCATTGCATCTGTAACTTTTATAAAATCGCTTGTTCTACCTTCAAAATCTTCAAAAGAGTTATTTGCAAGTTCAAGGAGTTTTTTTCTTTTTTGTTCTTTTATAAATAATGGCAATACAGAAATTTTTGCTTGCTCAAATGTTTTTACAATTGATGGATTAATTTTTAAGAGTTCAAAAGAAAAATATTCATCACCCATCTTCAATGGTTTTAAATATGCAGAGGAAAAAGACAATTGAGTAATTTTTTCAAAAATTTCTTGATTAAATTGATTGTTACTTTGAGAAATAGTTATAGTTTTGATTTCTAAACCTTTTAGCTTTCCTTTTTTGTAAGTAGAATATCCCCTAAGTGCCATCCTTTTTGTTGCTTTAGCATTAAGTTCGAAAATAACTTTTTCTCTTGCGCTTTTTAAATCAAGTATTTTTCCATCTATATTTCTAAAATGGTTTTTATTTTGTGAATAATACTCAGATATTTTTGTGTTATTGTATTCTTTTGATAGAAATTCTTGTTTAATATATTTTAACTCATAAGATACTTCACTCATAAAATTTTGTTGATTTTTTTCCCAATATTGTTTTAAAACTGTATCAGAACTATCTATAGGTATGTTTTGATCATCTAGGAGTTTATACTTGATTTTATCCGCGATACTTACAGCTGTTGGGATTATTTTATCTTCATTTTTTGTAGAATAAATAGCTAAGAGTTTGAGAGTTTTTTGAATTAACAATTGTTTTCGTAAATCATTTTCATATTCTCTAATGCTAAAGTTATTTCTTGAAAGAGTTTCTTTATAAATTGCTTTGTTAAAAACACCGTCTTTGAAAAAATATTCTTGACTTGTCAATTCTTCTAATAATTCTACATCAGAAACTCTTAAATCATATGAAATTGCAAGGTTTAGGACAAGTGCTTGATTGCTAAGCTGGTCCATAGCTTGTTTTTGTAAACCAAACATTTTTGCTTGTTCTTCATCAAACTTACCCTGGAACATTTCATTGTACTGTGAGTAAAGTTTAGAATAAGATTTTTGTAACTGTCCATGTGTTATCTCTATGTCTCCTACTTTTGCAACTGCCCCTGCTTTATCTCCGTAAGAATATTGACCCCATCCAACAAAACCTGCTCCAACAAAAGCTATCGTTGATATCCAAATAGTGATAATGAGGTATTTTTTATGTCTTTGCATCCATGTAATCATATATAAAAAACCTTGTTTGTATTATTTTTGTTATTTTAGGTTAATTCTCATTAAAACTTCATAAAATGGACTTAATTATAAAAATGCTTACTTATATCCGTTAATTACACAATTTTAAAGCGATTGACTCCATTAACATATTCATATTCTAAATCCATACTATTAGCATCTAAAATAGCATCTAAAATATGTTTTACTATATATAAACCTAGTCCAAAACTTTGCTTTGATGGGGTTTTTTCTTCTTTGAAAAATGCTTCAAAATAATCATTTAGAGGATGTACAAGTCGCTTTCCTTTATTTTCAAAGATGACAGCAGCATCTTGAGTTTTAATACTTACACATTTATCTGGTGAATACTTTATAGCATTATCCATCAGATTTTTTACAGCTATACTAAACAATTTAAAATCAACATTTAATTTTATATTTATAAATTCTCTGGAAATATTTTTCTCATTTCTCATGAGTAAATCACTTGCATTATCTACAATATCCCAAAGATAATATTCTTTTTTATTTAAGTTTTTTTTTGTAGATATAAGCTCCTCTATAGATGCAAACTCGTTAATAAGTGACTCTAACCTATAAAAAACTTTTTGCATTTTTTGAGAATTTTTTTCCGTGTTTGGAAGTTGTGTTAAGAAATACCCTTTTGCTATAGGTGTTTTTAACTCATGCATAATATTTCGTATAAATACATTTCTTGATTCTTTAATATTTTTTAAGCTTTTTGCTGACTTATCAAACTCATTTGCAAGTTGTGAAATCTCATCTTTTTTATCACTTGAACACCTTATATCAAACTCTTCTTCACCAAAATTTTTTACCTTATCTTTCAAGTCACGGAGTGGTTTTAATTTTTTCATAATATTTATATATAATAAACTAAATGCTATCAAAAAAGATAGAAGTACAAGAAAAGAAAAGTTCTAAAATTATCAAATTTATTTGTGTGTAAAAGTAAGATATTAAGCCTATTATTTTTAAGATGCAAATAATTTTTTTCTTCTAATTTAAAACCTTGAATATCCATTCTTCTTCTTTTTTTTTCCCAAATGTATTGTTTATTTTTATCTTCTAATATGCTCATTTTATCTTGCACAATACTAAAACCCATAAGCTCTAAATACTCTTTTAAATCTTTTTCAATAATCACATTTTGCCTTAAATATTTTAAAATCATATGTGCAATATCTAAACTTCTTTGTTGTACAAAAGAAGCTTCTCTATGCTCACTCCCCTTATAAAGAATAGCAAAACTCATAAGTATAAATACAAATAAAGCTGTAAAAATGATGCTAATTGAAAAAAATATTGAGCTTTTATTCATTCGACTAACTTATAGCCCATACCTCTTATAGTCAATAGGTATTTTGGATTTTTAGGTTCATCTTCAATTTTGGCTCATATTCTGTTTATAAGTACAGCTATACTGCCGCCACTTCCATCTATCTGGTTTTCCATACTTTCTAAAATAGACTTCTTTCAAAAGTAGGAGCAGAAATTGCTTAGTGTAAAGTATGAGCAAATATAAAAAAATAGAAAATAGAAAACCAGAGCAATTTAAACG
>JADGEZ010000059.1 GCA_016744115.1 Sulfurimonas sp.
ATCGTTTAAATTGCTCTGGTTTTCTATTTTCTATTTTTTTATATTTGCTCATACTTTACACTAAGCAATTTCTGCTCCTACTTTTGAAAGAAGTCTATTGTACATCTACAATATTATTTAGTAAGTTTAGTGAAATTATATTTTTGTTTTCTAGCTTTTTGCACCAAACTAATACTTTCAAAACTTTTATTTTCTTCGCTAATACTCAATATTTGTTTATTCATTTTATTTCCTCGTATAATTGCTAAAATTATAACAAAATTTATATTTTAAAATCGTCATCTAACGGCTAAGGTGATCAACGATGTGGATATCACGGCTTGATAATCTGAATTTTCAAGTATCTTAATGCGACATTTAAAAGGTCGATATTTTCGCAGTGTACACTCGTTTCTCTCCTCTGATTTGTTATGAGTTTTGTTCAATATCAATAGAACACTCTTTAATTATATAGTGTGGTATTGTCTGATAATGAAAAGGATTTAATTGGTATATATAATCATTTTCTATATGAAAAGTTTCATTAACAAATTTTCTTATTACACGATTCTCATGATTTTCATTAAATAAAATTCTATAAATTTGTAGTTTTTCGTAATTGTTATTTGATTCACTATAAAGTCTTTTTATTTCACTATCATTAATGATATTTTGATAACAAGTTGAATAACAAAATACTTCATTGATTTTATTACTAATTTCTTCTTCTGCTTCTCTTATCTCTGATTGTGTCATCATATTAGTGTTATCAAAAGGATGATATTGAGGTTCTTCTCTTTTATGAAATAAATTTGAAAGTAAATGATATGCTAAACCTTTCTTATTTGTAATTTCGTATAACCTTCTAAGATAAATTAGTTTATTTATTTGTTCTTCTAGCGTAGATATGTTTTCTTCAGCTATATCTATAAAAGTTTTTATATCATGTCTTGTAATTGGTTTTTCAATTAAAGAACCTTCTGTATTTTCTAAATAGTTAGCACTTGGTTTAACCTCATTGAATATATCAGAATGATGAAAAATAATATCTACAATTGGCTCAAAATCATGGGTCATCATAAGTATTGTTTTATTCTTAAAGCTTTTTTCTCCTCTGAATAACATTTCCATAATTGCAAACTTTTTATTTTTATCAAATGATGATATTGGGTCATCAAGTATTATTAAATCAGGATTATTTTTTAAAACTTCATACATAAATAAAATAAGGGCAAAAGCATTTTTCTCACCGAAGCTTAAATGATTTTTTGCATTATCTATATTACTATCTACAAAATTATTATGTATCAATTGCATTTTATATGGACTATTCTCACTCGCTTCTTCTATATTTATAGAATAGTTATAACCAGCATATTTTAAAAAAGTATTTATATCATCTTTGTGTTTTTCAATAGTTTCTTTAACTCGTGTTTTTTGAAGATTTACCTTGCCTTGTAATTGTCCTGATTTTTCTAATATTTCATCTAATGAATTATTTATTTTTAAAATCTTCTTTTCTGTAATACCAGTATTAAGATGTCTCATATAGCTAATGTCAATTTTAAACGTTTTAATAGTTTCATCTACTTTGTCAAAATCCTTTAACGATTGAAATCCTAATTTTTTTACATTCTGAAGTTTGTCAATTAGAAGATTGATTTGATCTCTAATTTCAAGTATAAAAGCTTCTTGTTCTTTTTGTAACCCATTGACACTTTGTGATATTTCAATAATTTTATCATAAGTATCAGTATTAAAGTATTCCTTTAATTTAGAAATAGTAGTTATAATTTTATTTAAATGTTCAATAAGTTTAGAATCATAATTTTCAGAAATAGCTTCAATTATTACTTTTTTTTCTTCAATATCAGATGAAGTACAGTATGGGCAACAAGTAGAAATATTTAAATAGTCTTTTCCTGTCATTTGCCATTTTAACCATTTTGTATTGTTGGTGTCCTTTATAAAATCCTTGTATACTAATAGGTTAATAGGAATATTTTCTATTAAATTACCATTTTTGAAAGCTTTAGAAAAACTACTAGACTTAGATAGTCCTTTTGCAGTTCCAAAACTTTTTAATAGTTCAGTTAAATCATTTAACATTATTTCAATATCTTTATTATCTTCAAATGTTTTAGATATATCTTTAATCAACACATTTATATCAGACATTCCTCTTTGATAGGCTTCATCATTTATTAAAATATTAAAACTATTTTTTAATACTTCATTTGGTTGAAAGACATGTTGATTTACATAATCTTCATTAAATATAGCCACACTATCAATTGAGTCTAATCCACTTACTTCTGGATTATTTTCATTTGGATTATTTCTATATTTAAATGGTTTTAATTTAGATAATTCATTTGATGCATTATTTTTATCAATAATATAATATTCAATTGCTTTTGATATTGTTGATTTTCCAGTACCATTAATTCCATATTTGATATTCAATGATTTATCAATAATATTGATTTCTCCATTTTCAATACTATTACATCTTTTTAATATAACATCCATCATATTCCTTTAAGATTTAAATTTATAGTACTCACAACGACCTCGTACTTGTTATCTGTTTTAGTAAGTTCAACATCAGGAAGATTATTTATCATCTCATCATATGTTATATATTTTTCCAATGTTTGGATAACTATTCTTAGTGGTTCTTCATATATTTCTGGTAAATCAAATTCATTTTCTTCTAATTCAAACGCTAACTTTTCAATAGGTGGATTAAATTGTGCATCTACACCTTTTTTATTTCCTCTTGAATCTACTTTGTACCAACCGTAATCTTTTAAATAAATTGCATTTAATCCGTGAAGACAATAAATATTTTTTTTATATTCTAAACAACTTAATCTTTGGTAACAAAATCCAGTAGGGATATTGTTAGCTCTTAATAAGGAAGCTAACAAATGACTTTTTGCATAACACCAACCAGTTTTATATTTTAATACATCACTTGCTTTGCAAGTGGTGATATTATCTATATAATCTCCACTATGATTTATATTATCTCTGACATATTCAAAACAATTTTTTGCTATTTCAATATCTGTTTTACAATCAGTTGATAAACTCATTGCTAATTTTTGTATTTCTTGATTTGAGTAATCTATGATATTTGTTTCTTTTAAAAACTTTGTCATTTTTTGGATATTCCTCTTGTTAGATAACTACTTATTCAACGAACACTATAGCGAAAAGACACTTAATATTAAAAAATCAAAGAACACTCAAAATGTTCCTTGAAAAATAAGAATATGGCTATTTTTCTATTTTTTGGTGTAGTATCCTTAAAGAAAATGTGTCCCTTAAACAAGAGAATAAAGCTAACTACTATAAAACCCCTCTACCCCTTAACCCCATCATCCCTAGCTCTAAGTAAAAAGTTAATAAACACTTTTATATATATCATAAATGGGATAGACCAAACTATAGAAGACCATAGATATAACTCACTTGTGTACTCTTCAAAGAAAGGAATAAGCCCTCTCATAAAAGTAGCTATGATGATGAGGATAACCATGAGGTGTGTATAGATATTTGATGTTAAATGTCTTCCTGTGTGAATCCATCCTATTATTATCATAATGACTATGTAAGATAAACCTATTCCCCCACTTGTGATGAAATGTCTAAAATGATTTATGCCATCCATATTAGGGTTTAAGATACTCCACGCCATAAGAGCGTAGCCTAAGAAAAACATTAGATAGATACAAGCAAGATATATTACATAAGGCTGATTGAGTATAAACTCATCTTTGAGTTTGTACTCACTGGTGATGCCAAGTATCGCAGTTGCTGTTGCTAGACCTAACCATCCTAAGGCAGAGTTTTGTGGATAAAAAAACTCCACTATAGTAAATACTATCACTGTAAATATCGCTAAGTTTGTTTTAGGAGGACGAGATACAAACACATCATCAATCCCTTTATCTTCCATCAGCTCATTAATCGCTTCCATATTCACACGGCGAAGTGCTAAGAGTATAAGAACTACAATTGCTCCAAGTGCTACTTTGAGAATATCTAAAGAGTAGGTATCTACAAGTCCTGCCTGAGATGCAAAGAACCACGCTTCAATGATAAAAAGGGCTACTGCTGTATAACCTATAGAAGCATGGCGTTGGAGTTTGTCAAGTACGGTATCTTTAGCAAACCATATAATCCAGCCAAGCATAGATAGGTTTAAAAAGGCAGTTGTATAAACACCAACATAATCTATAAACAAAAAACTATATACTGTGTTAATAATGAAATCTACACTGGGCTATTATAATAATATCATCTAGTATCTTATATACTAACCTATGTTGTGAGCTTATTCTTCGAGAGTAGTAAGTGCTGAAATTTTCTTTTAGTTTTTCTGGTTTACCTAAACCATCTTTATCATAAGGATTTCTTTGAATATCTTTTATCAAAAGATTTATTCTTTTTATCGTCTGTTTATCATTTTTTTGCCAATAAAGGTAATCTTCCCAAGCTTTATCAGCAAAACCTAAAATCATACATCTATCTCTTTTTTAAGATAATTTACTTTATCTATCTGTTCTACTGCATCTAAAAGTCTATCTCTATTATTTTTTGAGGATAGTAAATAAATAGTTTCTTTCATAGAGTTATATTCTGATTGAGAAATTAATATGGCTGATTGTTTATCTTTTGTTGTGATAATAAATTCTTCAAAATTATCACACACTTGATTGATAATATCTCTTAAATTATTTCTAGCTTGAGAGTATAAAATAGCCTGCATAAAAAATCCTTTTGTCAAGATATTGTCATTATAACATGATTTGTTTGTAGCACGGTAAATCTACTAATAGACTTCTTGCAAAACTCATTTTCCACCAACCTCAAATCCACGGTCAAAATTAACTAATCCACATATCAGATTGAAGCGAAGATTGAACCTTTT
>JADGEZ010000024.1 GCA_016744115.1 Sulfurimonas sp.
GGATCCTTATGAAAATTAAAATTATTATTTTATTATTAATTATAGCATTTGTTGCCTCTATGCCATTTATCTTTAATAAAAGTACTGCAACGGCATCACCGCATAAGCTTGATGTAGATGGCAACTTTATACTTTATGATTGGCATCATGATAGTTTTAAAGAAGGATCTCGTACAGGTGCTAATAAAGAATGGGATTATAATCTAAAACCTGTTCAAGTGAGTGAGAGAGTTTGGTGCTTCTTTGGTGCTATGGAAATGCCAACAAAAGAAAATGCTGGTGATATGTCAAACAGTTGTTATATTAAAGGTGAAGATAGTTGGATAGCATGGGATACAGGACCTTCTTATATTTTTGCAAAACAGGCTCATGCGGCTATGAAAAAAATCGCTGATTTACCTGTTAAGACAGTTATTGTAAGTCATGAACATGATGATCACTGGTTAGGAAATAACTATTATACAGAGACTCAGGGTGCCGTTGTATATGGTCCAAAATCTGTAAATGTGAATTATCTAGGTTTTGATGAACATACTGGAAAGCCAAATGAAAATACTAGAGAGATACCACCCCAAACTAGAATGATTAGAGCTCTTTATCAAAATGCAATTAGAGGTACTAAGCTAGTTCCAGTGGATAACTCATTTGAAGATACAACAAATTTTACACTCCATGGCGTAAACTTTGAATATGTTAAAGTTGGTTATGCACACTCTGAAGAGGATTGGTTTTTGTATCTTCCAGATGATAAGGTTGTCCTTGTTGGTGATATTGTAATGAATGGTAGAGTGACTTCCAATCGTGATGGTATTGTTGTAGGTCAGCTTAATGCACTTAAAGCAATTCAGGCAAGAGATTGGAATCATTTAGTTCCAGGTCATGGTTTTGTTACAGATCAGACTGCCGATGATGAATGTGTTCAATACTTTACTCTTTTAAAAGATAGAGTTCTTGAAGGAGTTGAAGAAGAGATTGATCCTGATTATATTACAAAACATGTAACGCTAGAAGAGTTTAGAGAAAAAGATTTATATTACCTTTTAAGTCCAGGTAATGTTTTTAGATCTTATGAAGAACTTGAGATGTACGAAGAAGAAGATGATGAAGACGAGGAAGATGAAGACGAGGAAGAATAATCTTAGAGTTAGAGATTAGATAATCTTTAGTAGAGTAGAAAACTACCTTTAGGTGGATTTTCTACATCTTCTTTGAGACGAGTTTTTCAAAGATACTTGTACTTACACTCCCTTATAAAATATAGAAAACAAATCAGTAAATTACCTTTGTTAAGATTCAAATGGGAGAAACAATAGCAGATGTCCTTAATTCAAGTTGCTAAGATATTAGAATTGTATTACTCGACAGGTGATACTAAAGTACCTAGTCCCGAGCTAATTCTCGATAGTAGAGGCGTTGTAGGCGATAAATATTATAACAAAGATATACAAAGATCAGTTTTGATAGCTTCAGATGATAGCTATAAATTAGCTAAGATGAATGGTATAGATGCACAATATGGTGTATTAGGGGAAAATCTATTAATTGATTATAACCCTTATCATTTAAAATCAGGAGTTAGATTAAAAGTTGGTTCTGTTGTATTTGAGATAACTCAAAACTGTACACTTTGCAATAGTTTGGCAAAAATAGATGCCAAATTACCTCAATTACTTCAAAATGACAGAGGTATATTTGCAAAAGTTATTCGTAGCGGAACTATCTATAAAGGTGATAATATTTATCTTCTAAATTAAACAAATAGAAGTTTATATCAAAAAAAAGGAAAAGAAATGAAGTCGATTATAAAAGGTTTAGTTCTAACAGTTATATTAGGAGCAGGTATAGTAGTTAGTGCATCAGAGGATATTCAAATTTATACAGCTGATAATTCTAAGGGTAAAATCACAGGAGAATCAATTGAAAAAGCTTTTGAAGATGCAGGATTTGTAATCTCTGGACGAAATGATATGAATATCGCATTTAAAGGTAAGTTTCAAAAAACACATCATAAGATGTTTCACCTTTTTACTACATATAAAGCTGACTTAGTTTTAGAGTTGGTTAAAATATCTCCAAAAGCAGCACTATTTGCACCTTTAAGTATGTCCTTTTATATGGATAAAGGTTCAAACAATATTTCTGTTTCTTCTTTATCTATTGATGGAATGGAAAAAATCACTGGAATCTCAGCTACAAATAAGCATATGATGCAGTATTCAAAACTTATTAAAGACACTCTTGCTAAAGCTTTACCAAATGGTCATTTTGAAAAAAGCAAATATAAAGCATCAAAAGCAGTTGGTGAATTAGTAAGTACTTTTTCTTTTGAAATAGAAGCAACAAATGAGGAAGAGATTGAAGAAGAGTTAGAGGGTGTTCAACTAGAGATGGAAGGTTCATTAGAAACTGTAGGTTTTGTAATAGCAGGATTTAACAGACTAGCTGATGAGTTTAAAGAAGCAGGATATAAAAAATATGACTTTTTTGATGCTTATTCTATTTGTAAACTCCCTGTAATTTTTCAAATAGCAAAGACACATCCAGAAGCGGGTGCATTAGCTCCATGTACATTTTACATGTATAAAGAAAAAGGTTCTTCAATGGTTCACATGGCATATCCATCAGTATATAATTGGTTAAGTTCTTTAGCAATAAAAGATAAAAAATCATTAGAAGTACTAAATAATGCACAAAAGCTTATGGTAGATGTTGTTAACGAAACAATAGAATAGTTTTAAAAAAGGGTTAAAATATGGCTATATCAAGAAGAGAAGCTTTACAGTTTTCAGGTGCAGTTGTCGCTGCAACTGCAATAAGTGGATGTTGTAAAAATGAAAAAGAAATTGGTTCTGCACAAGGTGATGTTAAAACGACTCATAAAGCTCCTATAGCTGATACAAAATCTCCTAGAGTAGTTGTTGTTGGTGGGGGTTGGTCTGGACTTTCTATTGCGAAATATACAAAAATATTTGCTCCTAGTGCTGATGTAATTTTAGTGGAACAAAGACATAATTTTACCTCATGTCCTATGAGTAATTTATGGTTAGTAGATAAGGTTGATATGGAGTATTTAACTCATGATTACCTCCAAGGGGCAAGAGAAAATGATTATACTTATTTTCATGCAACAGCTACTGGTCTTGACAAAAAAAAGCGTATTTTAAAGACAAGTGAGGGTGATTTAAGTTTTGATTATTTGGTGTTTGCACCAGGAATTGATTATGATTATTCCCGTTGGACGAGCGATATTGCATTTGAAAATAGACTTAGACAAGAGTATCCTGCTGGTTTTATTCCTGGGTCTGAGCATTTAACATTAAAAAATAAGATTCAAAACTTTAAGGGTGGTAATTTTATTTTAACAGTACCTAGTGGAAACTATAGATGTTTACCTGCTCCTTATGAAAGAGCCTGTGTTATTGCTGAGTATTTTAAACAAAAAAACTTAAAAGCAAAAGTTATTATATTGGATGAAAACAATACTATTACCATCAAAAAAGAGGGATTTTTATCAGCTTTTTATGAACTGTATAGTGACTATATTGAGTATATACCTAATACAACTATTAAAAATATTGATTTAGAAAATAAAATAGTAGAAACAGATTTTGATGAAATAAAATTTGAAGATGCTGCTTTTTATCCTCATGTTAGAGGTGCTAAAATCTTGCAAAGAGCAGGAGTTGCTAAAGATGCGAAAAATATGTTAGAGGGCGATATTGATCCTTTAACCTATGAGGTGCATGGTGAGAAAAACATATTTGTAACAGGTGATGCTAGACCGATGGGATTTTCTAAATCAGGAAATACATCAAATTCTGAGGGTCATTTTGTTGCAAAATTAATAGCTCAAAAAATAAATAAAACGCCTGCTGTAAAATGGGAATCACCAGTTACTACTTGTTTTTCTATTATCTCTACAGCACCAATTAAAGCTATATATGTGTATAGTGAATATGCCTATAATAAGGAAAATTCTAGTTTTAGTTTTACGAGTACTAGTGCTAGTGAAAATTGGAAAAAAGAGGGAGTAGTAAATGCAGATTCTGTATATAATTGGGCTACTGCTTTATATGCAGATATGTTTAGTAAATAACACTCTTTTGTAGAAGTTGTTATGAAACATATACTTCTTATATTTTTGTTAATCTCGTCTCTTTATAGTTATGAACTAGATTGGTTAAATGACTATAATAAGGCACTCACACTAGCAAAAAAAGAAAATAAGTCTGTGTATCTTTTCATTGGTGCAGATGATTGTAGATTTTGTGAACGATTTAAGGATTTGACACTTTCAAAAAAAGATATAATGGAAACTTTGAGAAAAGATTATATACCCTTATATCTTTCTAGAGATCAGCATGAGATTCCTGCTCATTTTAAAATCAAAGGTGTTCCAAGACATTATTTTTTAACTGCAAGTGCTAAGATTATTCATGAAGATGCAGGAAGTAGAGAACCTGCTGGATTTTATGATATACTAGATGAAGTAGATTTAAAATTAGATGATGATTAAAGAACCATCTTGATATTTTGATGTGCTTTTAATGCTTCATATATAAAATTTCTTTCTTCTTCATTTTGGATTATTATATCAAGGTTCATACTTACATACTTTCCTTTTTTGGACTTATTAGAGTGATTTAGAGTATGCTCTCTTTCTAAGATTACATCGTGTATCGCTTTTTGTAAGACCTCTTTTTCATGCCCTATAAGTTTATAACACCAAGAGCAAGGATATTCTAGTTCTAATTTTTTTTGACTATCGTTTATAATCTCCATTTTTACCTCCTGATTTTTTTTCAAGTTGCACATTTTTGATAATCATTCCCTTATCAATCGCTTTAACCATATCATATATAGTTAAAAGACCAATACTCGTTCCCATAAGAGCTTCCATCTCAACACCAGTTTGTCCATTAAGTTTGGCTGTTACAGTTAGTTTAAATCCTGGTAAAGCACTTATCTCATCAATATCACAGTTTATACCACTAAGGTTTAGAGGATGGCACATAGGAATTAATTCGCTTGTTTTTTTTACACCCATGATAGCTGCGATAACTGCAGTTTGCAATACTGGTCCTTTTTTTGTTTTTTCACTTACAATAGCGTCAAAAGCATCTTGACTCATCTCTATAATACCACTTGCAATAGCTACTCTTGTTGTTTGTTTTTTATCAGATACATCAACCATTTTAGGGCGTTGATTTTCATCAAGATGTGTTAAATTCATATAGTCTCTTTATTTTTATTTAGCTTATTATAGCAAATAGGAGTTAAATAAGTGTTAGGGCTTTTTGATACTCTGAGGGATTATTAATATTTAAAAAAAGTTTTGTATTTTCAAAATTTATATAGTTGGTTTTAGAGTTCTTGAGTAATTGCCCTAGTTTATGATTGTCTTTTTCTACCATAAGCATTAGCTTAGCTTGCATAGAGCGGTGATATATCCCACACATTGGTTCGATACCATTGATAGTTTTAGCTATTGTAGCGTCAAATGACTTATCATCATTTGCAAAAATTTCATCAATTATAGCCTTTGAGATAAAAGGGGAATCTACACTTATTACAAAAAATTTTTCTACAGATAGTTTTTCAAATATAGAGATAAAAGCTATGGAAGGTGCAAAAATATTTTTACTTTGAATATCTTCAATAAAATTTGCTTTAAAATCAAACTTTGAAGATTCTTTACATGAAATATAAACAGTTTTAAATATTTTATTGAGGCGAGAGAGTTGAAATTGTGTGAGTGTAGAAGACGAAGAGAAAGGGAGAAGAGACTTATCCTCTCCCATACGAGAACTTTTTCCACCTGCAAAAATTACACAGGGGATATTAAGCATTTAGTTTTTAATAAGATGTGCTTGGGTTCTTCTATTTTTTGCACGATTTTCTTTTGTATCATTTGACACAAGTGGTTCTGATTCCCCTTTTCCAGCAACTGATAATCTTGAAGCATCAACTTTTCCCTCATCTATGATGTATTGGCTAACAATATTTGCTCGTTTTTGAGAAAGAATTGTATTGTAAGATTTTGAACCTATAGAATCTGTATGCCCCTCAATAGTAGCTTTATAATCTTGATAATCATTCATGAAGTTAGCAAAGTCCATGATATTAGAATGTGATTGCTTTGTTAGTTTAGAAGAATCAAATTGAAATTTAACATGTAAATCTACACTAAGAACACAGCCATCACTATCTACTTTTATGACATTAGTATGTGTATTTGGACATTTGTCTTTAGAGTTAAACACACCATCTTTGTCATTATCACCATCTACTTCACTTTGAACAATTTTTGTAGGTATAGATTCAACTATTTTTACAACTTTAGTCTCAACAAGTTTTGTAACTTCTGGCTCAATAATACTTGCAACTTTTGTCTCAACAAGTTTTGTAACTTCTGGCTCAATAATTCTTGCAACTTTTGTCTCAACTGGAGGCATTTTTTGAGCTTTCTCGCCAAATGCAATATTTAAACCAGCTAAAAGAGCGAGATTACTATCATGTCTTTTGTCATTGTCTTTTATCATATAAATTGCTTCAAGTTTCAAAGCAATAATATCTGAGAATGGAATCTTTACACCAGCACCAAAATCAATAAATAAACTATTTCTATTCTTATGATAAGGGTCATCCATAAACTCATAACCTACTCCGGCTTTTACAAGAGGTATTATTGAAGCAAAGTTTTTATATTCATAAACACCGTTCAATGCGACACGGTATACTGTAGTATCTGCTATATCCTCGTAGCCAAGTAAATTTTTTTCATAATCAGCAATAGAATATAAAAAAGACAATTCAGGTTTAATGACCGAATCTACATCATTAAATTGAAGCTCAGCACCATATATAGCATAATCTTGTAAGTAAAGATTTCCCTCGGCAATGTTATACCCAACAACAGGAGTAATTTCGTAGTCATAATTTGACGCAACTAGAGATGTGTTTAACAATAAGACTAGAGTTAAAAAGAGTGTTTTCATAAGTGTATCCTTTTTTAAGATTATACCTAAAACTTAGGAGCTTTAGGTAATTTAAATTATGATTATTAGCGTGGATCTGCAATATATCCAGTAATCGCCGAAATTGCGGCTACTGCAGAGTTGGCTAAATATACCTTAGAACTTCTGCTTCCCATGCGACCAACAAAGTTACGGTTAGTAGTTGAAACTGCCACTTCACCATCTCCTAGTATTCCCATATATCCACCAAGGCATGCACCACAAGTAGGGTTTGAAACGACTCCACCTGCATCTATAATAATGTCCATATATCCAAGTTTATAAGCTTCTTTAAGAATTTTTTGCGTTCCAGGTGTTACGATAAGACGAACATCCTCGTGAACTTTCTTACCTTTTAAAATTTTAGCAGCAGTTTTTAAGTCACCTAAACGACCATTGGTACAACTTCCGATAAATGCTTGATCTATCTTGATATTATCAGTAACTGCTTTGCTGATTGAGTGTCCATTTGATGGTAAAAATGGATAAGCGATTACAGGTTCTAGGTTTGCAACATCAATTTCAAGTATTTGAGTATAACTAGCATCAGCATCGGAGTAATGGATTTTAGGTTCTCTTGCTAAGTCCTTATCTGCTAAAAATTCTTTTGTGATCTCATCATAAGCCACTATTCCACTTTTCGCACCAGCTTCTATCGCCATATTACACATTGAAAATCTATCATCCATACTTAAGTGTTGTATTGTGCTACCAGTGAACTCTAGTGTTTTATATAAAGCACCATCAACACCAATCATTCTGATAATTTCTAAAATAACATCTTTACCAGTAGTGTGAAGTTTAGGTTTCCCACTTAAAACTACTTTAATGGATTCTGGTATTTTAAACCAATTTCCTCCAGTTATCATGGCAAAGGCTAAGTCTGTTGAACCCATGCCAGTAGAAAATGCACCTAAAGCACCATGTGTGCAAGTGTGAGAATCTGCACCAATTATTACATCACCTGGAACGATTAGACCTTTTTCAGGCAAAAGAGCGTGTTCTATTCCCATGTCTTTTTCATCAAAAAAGTTCTTTAGTTTATGCTTTTTTGCAAATTCACGAGAGATTTTTGCTTGATTTGCAGATGCTATATCTTTAGCAGGGATGAAGTGATCAAGAACTATAGAAAACCCATCTGGATTAGCTAGTTCTTTTGCTCCACTTAGATTGAATGCAGATATTGAGATAGGAGTTGTAATATCATTTCCAATAACCATATCAATAGTAGAATGGATTATCTCACCTGCAAAAACTTCACGACTAAGATGCTGAGAAAATATTTTTTCTGTTATAGTTTGTGCCATTATATGCCTTAAATATATAAATTATTCTATAATTATACCATGAGTGCTTTAAAGCTATGGCATCACACTGCCAAAGACCTTTCTAAGAGTTGCAGTTGTTTGGTGAGCTGGATTTGTACGAATCATTTTTTCCTGTTGAGCAATCATTAAAAATATAGCATCTATTGTATGATTGGTTACATATTCTTCTATATTTACTCCCTCTTGTGGGATATGCTTTTTTATATGTAGTTTTTCAGCCATATCCATAAAGTTTGAAACTTTAGCAAATGCTTTCATCCCAGGATCGGCTACTTCTTTTATAGCATCATAGTATTTATAGACCTTATTTGTTTTCATCTCTTTAATGATGATAGGAGTGATAAGCTTTTTTAGATCTTCTCTTGTATGTTTTTTAAAGTAATCCGTTGCAGGACTTCCATCCATCATTAAAATATCTGCAGCATCATTAAAAGACATCTCATCAACTGAATCAACAAAAACAGCAGCAGTTTGTGGAGCAGCTTGAGCCGCAGCTCTATTCATAGACAAGATAAAGTCATCTATCATAGCTCCACCTCCACCTGCACGAATCATTGACTCCATTTGAGAAAATGGTGGAGGTAAGGGAATATGAACGGCTGGATTGTCCATAAAGCCACCTTTTTTACCTAAAATATCAACAGCTTTTTCTACGCCTATTTTTAAGGCTTGTTTAAAGGCTTTTGTAATGAGTTCAGTACTTAGAATTCCGCCTGTCATGGTTTGGACAACCTCTTTAGGACTCATATCAGAAGGGTGAGCGAACTTTTTAAAATCTTTCACTGAGTCTTCCGCCTTATTCATCATCTCACTAAAGCTAAATGCTTGAAGTGAAATAGAAGCGATTAGTATTGAACTTAATAGAATCTTTTTTCTCATTATTTTCCCTTATATTTCGTATTTTAACGCTTTTTTAGTAAATTCAGTTGAACAAAAAAACATTGCAATAAAAATTGGATTTAGTTTTACATCATTCTCATCAACTATATCAAAAATTTTAAAGCTAAACCCTTCTCCGTCATTAGGATTTTGTGGTTTTACTAAAAATTCTATAGGTGCGAGAGTTTTGAGCATATTTAAGATAATCTTTCTTTTTTTAGCATTATCATAGTTTAAAATATTTAAGTCTGAATTTTCAGAACTTCTATACTCTAGTAAAATTTCTTCTAAGACATCGATCTTATCTTTGAAAACAACTTTATTCCACGAGATACTTGTCTTATTAGAACTGATTTTTTTTTCTTTACTCATAAGGGGATTTGGTCTTTTTGTTTTCATAGCTTCAATAAGCCCAAGTAAAAAATTTGTCCCTCCTACGCTTTGAGAAGCTTTTTCCATAAAAAGATGGATGAAGGCTTTTGCATCTTGATTTTGTTTAGTAAAATTGCACATTGAATTTTTCCTATTTTGGTATTTTACTATTATACATTAATATATATTGTTTTTCCGAGGAATAAAATGTAAGTCAGAAAGTATAAATAAACGAACACTATGCTTAATAATACTTACAGTAATTTTTACAAAATAACAATATAATTTATAGCAATATTTCATGTAAATAACATCCCTATACTATCAAAATAAACTTTGTTTAAAGCCGATTATTATGCTACATCAGCTATAATTACTAATCTTAAAAGTAAGGTTTTATCTATTGAAAACACAACAAGTTAAATATCAATTTCTAATAAAATCAAAGAAGACAATTATGCTAGCAAAACACTCAAAATTCAATTATTCCATAAAGAAGCTATTTTTATAATGACAACAAAACAATATATCTTAAAAACAATTCAAACTCGTCCGCTTATCATTGATGGGGCGATGGGTACACAACTTCAAGAGAGAGATGATAATATTCCAGAATCTGCGTGGGAAGGAAATGAGGGTTGTAATGAACTTCTTAATGTTACATGTCCTCAAGTTCTAAGTGAAATATTTCATGCTTATCTCACTTCTGGTGCTGACTTTATCACAACAAATACCTTTGGTTCTTTTTCATGGGTTTTAGATGAGTACCAGATAGGTAGCCGTGCTTATGAACTTACAAAGGCTGGAGCGAAGCTTGTAAAACAAGAGTGTGATAAGTTTTCAACTCCTACTCATCCGAGGTTTTGTCTGGGTTCAGTTGGTCCTGGAACAAAACTTCCCTCTCTTGGACACATCACTTATGATGAGATGTATGAGGGTTATACTGATTTTTGCTGTGCCTTGATAGATGGGGGTGTTGATGTTTTCTTACTAGAAACTTGTCAAGATCCACTCCAAATAAAAGCAGCACTTCATGCAGCTCAAGAAGCCTCTAGGTTACGAGATAAAGAGATTCCAATCATGGTTTCTGTTACGGTTGAGCTAAGTGGAACTATGCTCATTGGTACTGATGCAGAAACTATTGCCACTATTTTAGAGCCTTTTGATATTTTAAGTCTTGGGTTTAACTGTGGGACTGGACCAGAACAAGTCTTAAAACATGTAAGAACTCTCAGCGAAGTATGGCATAAGCCTATCTCTATTCATGCAAATGCAGGACTTCCTCAAAACCATGGAGGATATACTTACTATCCTATGAACCCAGAGGAGTTTTCAAAACATCAGGAAAAATTTTTAGACTTTGATGGAGTAAGCTTTTTGGGTGGATGTTGCGGAACTACACCTCAACATATTCGCTCTCTTGTAGATAAAGTCTCAACTCTCAAACCTAAAGCACCAACAGGGAGTCACCCTACTTCTGTTGCCTCACTTTTTAATACCGCCCTATTGATGCAAGAACCTGCTCCTTTACTTATGGGAGAACGCTCAAATGCAACAGGTTCAAAAGCCTTTCGTGAACTTCTTTTGGCCGAAGATTACGAGGGAACTTTGAGTGTCGCTCAACAGCAAGTTCGAGCAGGAGCTCATGTCATAGATGTCAATGTTGGTTTTGCAGGTAGAGATGAAACCAAGGATATGAATGCAGTAATGGGGATGTATAACCAAAAAATCGTCCTCCCTTTGATGCCAGATTCTACTCAAACATCTGGACTTGAAACTGCACTTAAAAATATCGGTGGAAAGCCTATATTAAACTCGGTAAACCTTGAAGATGGTGAAGAAAAATTTGACTCAGTTTGTGCTTTAGCTAAAAAGTACGGAACATCTCTAGTGTGTCTTACTATTGATGAGCTAGGAATGGCTAAAACAATTGAAGATAAACTCAAAGTTGCAGATAGGATTATCGACCTTGCAACAAACCGCCATGGTATCAAAAAAGAGGATTTAATCTTTGATGTTCTTACCTTTACTCTAGGAAGTGGAGATCAAGAATACTGGGATGCTGGGATTAATACTATAGAAGCGATTAAAGCATTACGCATCAAACATCCAGAGGTTAGTGCGACTTTGGGTCTCTCAAACATCTCTTTTGGTTTAGATAAAGATGCTCGACCTTACCTAAACTCTATGTTTTTGCATCATTGTTTAAAAGCTGGTCTTACTTCTGTTATTATCAATGTGAAGCATATTATCCCTATTAATAAAATAAGCAAAGAAGATCAAGAAATTTGTGATGATCTCATCTTTAACCGCAAAGCAAATGGTCAAGCACTTTTTGCTTTTATTGAGCATTTTAGTAGCAAAGAAGCGATTGATACCTCCCTTGATGATGCGGAGTATTTAGCCATGAATGATGAAGAAAAAATTGCTAAACTTCTTATGGATGGAGATAAAGAGAGAATGATACCTCTCGTTGAAACAGCCCGTCAAAAAATAGCTCCAGAGAAAATAGTAAATGAGATTTTAATTGATGCTATGAAAGTCGTAGGGGAACTTTTTGGAAGTGGACAGATGCAACTCCCTTTTGTACTTCAATCAGCAGAAACAATGAAAAAAACAGTAAATTACCTCAATCCATACCTACCAAAAATCGAAAAAGAAGTTGATACCACTTTAGCCTTAGGAACTGTAAAAGGTGATGTGCATGATGTTGGTAAAAATCTTGTAGATATTATCCTCTCAAACAATGGTTATAAGGTTGTCAATCTCGGTATCAAAGTTGAACTTGATACATTTTTACAAACCTTAGATAAAGGACATATTTCCGCTTTTGGAATGAGTGGACTTTTGGTTAAATCTACACAGGTGATGCAAGAAAATCTCAAAATTTTAAAAGAAAAAAACATTACAATTCCTATTCTTTTAGGTGGAGCTGCCCTTACTCGTACCTTTATAGATGATTTTTGCCGTCCATTTTATGATGGACCTATCTTTTACTGTAAAGATGCCTTTGATGGAGTAACTGCGATGAGTAGAATAGAATCTGGCAATCTTGATACAAATCTTCATGGTAAAGATGGCGAAGAAAAAGTAACTAAAAAGAAAAAAGAGATAATTATTCCTCCATTTGAAGACTTAAAGATGCCCTCACGAGATGTGAGAGTTCCCACTCCTCCTTTTTGGGGTAGGCGTGAGATAAAACTTACACAACAACAAATTGAGATGGCTTTTGAATGGATAAACCATAAAATACTTTTTAAATCTCGTTGGGGCTATAGCTCTAAGGGGATGACTAAAGAAGCTCATGAAAAGCAACTAGATGAGGTTGTCTGGCCAGCTTATGAAAAACTCAAAAAGCAATTTTTACAAGAAAAACTATTTGAGCCAACTATCATTTATGGTTACTGGCCTTGTAGAAGTGATGATAACAAACTCCTTATCTTTGATGAGCATCAGGGCTATAATTCTGATAAACAAATAAACAGACTTCCATTAGATGAGCGAAGAAAACAAGCCATAAAAGAGTTCTCATTTCCAAGGCAAAGAAAATCACCCCACCGTGCGTTGAGTGACTTTTTTCATGCTGATAGAGACGATGTTATAGCACTAACCTGTGTGAGTGCTGGAGCTAAAATATCCGATGCTGAAAGAGAAGTTATGGATGCTGGAGACTACACACTCTACTATCAATTTCATGGATTAGGAGTTGAACTCGCCGAAGCTCTTGCGGAGATAGCCCACAAACAAGTAAGACTTGATTTAAACATTAGCGATAATGAGGGGAGTAAACTCTCAGATGTACAGATGAACAAATACCAAGGAAGTAGATACTCTTTTGGCTATGCAGCCTGTCCAGATTTAGAACTCAATCGCCCTTTATTTGACTTACTAGAACCCGAAGAATTTGCAATAGAGTTAAGTGAAACTTTTCAAATTCACCCCGAACAATCAACATCAGCATTAGTAGTGTATCATCCTAATGCTACTTATTATAATGTCTAAAATTTACTTCTTTTGTCACCCTGAACTAGATTTTGAATCAAGTTTAGAATGACGGGCTATGTGAAATAGCCGTGAGTTACTTAGTGATACTGAGGTGTGTATCATACGCTAGCCTCATCACCCCTATAGCATAGTTAGAGGAGTTATTATATCTCATAATATATTTTGCATATTTTTTTAGATATTGCAACTCTTTTTTGTCACAAGCAAAACAATCATACTTTTTCCCTGTTCTTGTACTTTGACTATAAACAAAAGAAGCATTTTTATGTTCAAAATCATACTCATACCAATCAGCCTCAACTTTTGACATATCTGGAATTTTTTCCCATTGTATGAGTTTAGAGTAGCTAGCTTTTTTATTTAAATATTTTGCAGCCGAGAGGATAGCATCGTTCATATTTGTTAAATCTCCAACTTTATCTGTATCACTATCTATATAAATGAAACTACTCGGCATAAACTGAGGGATTCCAACTGCTCCTGCATATGAGCTAGCAAGATTACATTCCAATGGGCTAAAACCATTATTATAACAGTAGGAGATGATTGAAACCATATTCGATTTTCCCATATTTAACAACCATCTCTCACGCTTAGTTTTTGGATTCACCTTTAGTACAAGAGTATTAAAAACTTCAAAGGCATCATAACTTGGTTTAATTATTCCTAGTTTTGTTTCTTTCATTAAAATAGCGGCGATGACTTCTCTATTAACCCCGTATTTTAACTCGGCTCTATCATATACTTTATCATATTTTTTTACATGTTCTATAATCTTTGGAAGATATTTCACTAAAGCATTATTTGCTTTTTTTTCATTTGCACGGTGCGTTTTAATTTTATTTGGATGGAAAAGTTTAAAACTTCTCTCATCCATTTTTTTTGTTTTTGATGAAAGTAAAAAGAGATTTGCCTCATAAACAGGGACACCTTTTTTTATAACTTTCTTACAAATCTCTGTATAATTTTTGTTTTGAAATTCACAGTTTGTGTATTTAGCAAAAAGCATAGTGCTTAACACTAAAAGTAAAAGAGTTTTAATCATTTTTCATCCTATCGTTAATATCTTTTAATCTTTGAGGAGTGCCTATGTCATACCATTCTCCGTGATAAATCTCAGCACTTATTTTTTTATTTTCTATCTCTTGTCTTAGCAGTGGACCTAGAGGAGATTTTCCTGGACTAAGAGAGTGGAAAAGTTTTGGATTGTAGTACCCAATACCTGAAAAAGTATATTGCTCGTCTGCTTCATTTAAAACTAAAGTTCTGTTTAAGCCAAAATCACCATTTGGATTATGATTAGGGTTTTTTACTAAGATTAGATGTGCTAACATATCATTCAAATTAAATTCTGCATCAAAACTATAATCACAAAATATATCTCCATTAATAACTAAAAAAGGCTCGTTTCCTAAGAGTGGGAGTGCTTTTTTTATTCCACCAGCACTCTCTAAACCACCACTTTCTTGCTCGTTTGAGTAGATTATCTCTATCCCATACTTTGAGCCATCACCAAGATATGCAGGAATTTTATCCCCTAAATAAGCGATGTTAATTATGAGCTCTTTAAAGCCTGATTTTACAAGCTTTTCTATATGGTAAAGTATTAAAGCTTTTTTATTTACCTCTAAAAGAGGTTTCGGCATAAAATCTGTAAGGGGCCGCATTCTCTCACCTCGACCAGCAGCCAATACCATCGCCTTCATACTACAGCTCTTTAAATATTTGGTGCAGAGGTTTTGTTTCTTCGTAAAGTCTTGCTGTATCAAAAAGATATTGAAGCGTAAGGGGTATATTTTCTAAATACTGCATTTTTTCATCTCTTTTAAAAAGTCTTGCAAAAATACCAAGCACTTTCATATGTCTTTGCATACTTGCGAAATCAAACCATCTTATAAATGTAGCATCATCAATTTTAATCCCTTTCTTATCTCTAAAGTAAAGAACTAATTTTAGTATATCTTCACGCTTAAACTCTATATATGAATCTTCTAAAAGTGATGCTAAGTCATAAGTGATTGCTCCACTCATTGCATCTTGATAATCTATAATACCTATTTTTTCATTTTTTTTAAGCATAATGTTACGAGAATGAAAATCTCTATGAACAAAAACATTTTGTGTTTGAGTTAAAACAACATCTGAAACAGCATCTATTACATTAGAAATGATATTTTTTTGCTCTTTACTAAGGTTTACAGGAAGGAATTTATCTATATACCACTCTTGCATCAAATTCATTTCACTTATTAAAAAGCTTTTATTGTATACTGGCAGTCCTGAAACATCTGCGTCTTGCATTTTTATTATTTCATCAATAGCTTTTTTATAAAGATCTTCAAAATTATTTTCATCTAATATATCAAGATAATGTATTGAACCCAAATCTTCTAAGATTAAAAAACCCTTTTTAATATTTTGTCTTAGTATTTTAGGCACTTTTACCTTTACGGCTAAAAGCTTTTTTGTCACACTTACAAAAGGTTTTACGCAGTCTAATTCAAGTGAAGCATCCATCAAAATAAGGCTCTTTTCACCTTTAAATAACCTATAGTATTTTCTAAAACTCGCATCAGCGAACACAACTTCGATCTCATAGTCTTTGTAAGAAGTTTTATTTAACCAAGTTATAATATTATCCATAAATTCCACCTAAAATTGAATTTTTATTTGCCCCTGTTACACAACTTAAATTTACTTCTTTAGCTTGGATTCTCATATACGCTAACCAAGCAAAAGCCATAGATTCCATAAAGTCACTACTTACTCCTAAGTTATTACTTATCTTAACATCTATTAGACACAATTCACTAATTCTTTGCATCAAAAACTTATTTTTCGTACCACCACCACAAACTATCAGCATCTCAACATCGGTATTTTTTAATGTATTTGAAATACTTTGTGCCGTTAGTTCTAAAAGTGTTCTCTGTATATCTTCATCCTTAATACTTTGAAATGAGGGCAGATGATTTGCAAGCCAAGTAGCATTAAAGTACTCTCGTCCAGTACTTTTTGGTGGAAGTTTTTTAAAGTAACTATCTGATAGAAATTTTTCTAATAACTCCTCATTGATTGTACCTGAGAGTGCAAAATAGCCATCTTTATCATAAGAAGTATTTTTACAAGTACTGACCCAATAATCTAAAAGAGCATTTCCTACACCAATATCCCAACCATTGAGCTTATCTCCTAAAAATGTGATATTTGCCATTCCCCCAATGTTTAATACAGCTATATTTTGCTTGAGCGAAGAGAAGATAAACTGATGAAACGCTGGTACAAAAGGTGCTCCTTGCCCACCATTTGCTATATCCATACTTCTAAAGTCTGTTACAACCTGTATATTTGTTTGAGCAACAAGTATATTTGGACATCCTAATTGCATAGAAAAAGGAAAATTACCAAATGGCTGATGCCAAAGAGTTTGACCGTGGAGACCAATAGCTTCTATAGTGCTTGCGTCAAGCTTATTTTCTTTAAGAAAGACTTTTATCGCATCAGCAAATAAATACCCAAGCTTTGTATGTAAAATTCCGATTATCTCAAGCGTAGTCTGATTAGAGAGTAGGTACAAAATTTCTTCTTTAAGAGTCTCATCAAAGGGGTACTCAAGCGAGCAAAGGAGTGCACATGATTTCTCATCAATCCGACATAAGCACACATCTACCCCATCAAGACTTGTACCGCTCATCACACCGATATATAGATTAGAACTCATTATTCTATGAAACTGATACTAGATTTACACCATCACCACTTCTCGTTTCCCTTGAACTATCTCACCAATCAAATAAGCATCAGTTTGGGATAAGATTTTTTGGACATTTGACTCTTCAACCACTAGTATCATCCCTACGCCCATATTAAAAGCTCGAAACATCTCGTCTCTATCTATATGCTTAGACATGAGTTCAAATATTGGAAGCACCTTAATAGAATCTTTTTGTACCCTAGCTTGTAAGTTTTTAGGAAGCACACGAGGAAGATTTTCTACTATTCCCCCTCCTGTAATATGAGCCATTGCTACTATCTCACTTTTAAGTGCTTTAAATGTTTTTACATAGATATTTGTAGGTTCTAGTAAGGTTTGGATTAAGGGCTTACCATTAAAATCATCTTCAAATTCCATCCCCATTTTTTCAAACAATACTTTTCTTGCAAGTGAAAAGCCATTTGAGTGAAGTCCTGAACTAGGAAGTGCTATAAGTTTATGTCCTGCACGCACGAGTGACACTCTATCCATCTCAGATTTTTCACATACACCAACTGCAAAACCAGCTAAGTCATAATCATCATTTGAGTACATCCCTGGCATCTCAGCAGTTTCCCCACCGATTAAAGCACACTCACTTCTTATACAACCCTCTGCAATACCTGCTATAACGCTTGTAGCAACATCTACATCAAGTTTGGCAGTAGCATAATAGTCTAAAAAAAACGAGGGCGTTCCAAAGTTACAAAGCAAGTCATTTACACACATAGCAACTAAATCAATTCCAACAGTATTGTGAATACCTGAATCAATCGCAAGTTTAAGTTTTGTGCCAACTCCATCAGTCGCTGCTAACATGACTGGTTCTTTAAAGCCAGTAGGAAGTTCAAATGCACCAGCAAATGATCCTATCCCCCCTAAGACACCAGGTGTTTTTGTGGATTTTACAAGAGGTTTGATATTTTCAACGAAACTGTTACCTGCGTTTATATCAACACCAGCATCTTTGTATGTAATTTGGCTCATTAAGAACTCCATTTATAAAGTACGAAATTATATCTTATAAGTGTTGAGAGAAAAATAAGGGCTGTTTCTCTTCTTCAGAATATAGCATAATAAACTAGACCCTGAATTGGTATGCCCTTTGGGTACAAGTTCAGGGTTACAAAACAAGTTCAGGGCGACAAAAGATAATAAACAAATGGTACAATCATAATATGAAACTATCACACTTAAAACAAATCGTAAGATATATACAAAAGTTTAATAAAATTTCGGCTATTTATAGAGTGAGTGATAGTATCGTAAAAATTGCTTTTGATAAAGATGATGAGATTTACTTTAACATGCAACGCTCTAGTTCTAGCATGTTTTCTTGTAGCTCTTTTTCTCGTTCAAAAGTTTATAATGCACCTTTTGATGTAGTTTTGGCAAAAAGATTTAATCGTGCTAATGTTTTAAGTGTTTCCCTTTTAAATGATGATAAAATTGTACGATTTAAAACTTCTATTAGCTCGGCTTATAAAGAAGAGATTAGCTTTTTGCAGTTTGAATTTACTGGAAAGTATACAAATATAATTATTTTAGATGAGCAAAATATTGTACTTGAAGCTCTTCGTCATGTCGATTTATTTTCATCCTTTCGTGAGGTAAGAGTAGGGCAGATACTTTTAGATGTACCAACAGCTCCCTACCTTGCCAAAGAATACCCCCTTGCCAATGTTGAAGAGTTTTTGTATGCAAATTATGCAAATGAACAAGCACAAAAATTAAGCTCACTCAAAAAACAAAAAGTAATTTTTTTAAATAAAAAATTAAAAAAACTTCAAAAATTATATGATTTCTTAGATGATGAAAAAAGTTTAGCAAAAATCGCACAAGAAGCTCAGTACTTTGGAAATCTAATCTTATCAAATATGCACACAATTAAACCCTATGAAAAACTTTTAAAACTCAATGATTATGATGGAAAGGAGATAGAGATATACTTACAAAAAAGCTACTCTAGCGTAGCTCAAATGTCAAATGCACTTTTTACTAAGGGTAAAAAAGCAAAACAAAAGGCTAAGAATCTTCATATAGAAAAAACATCACTTAAATTTAAAATACAACATCTCAAACTTTTTATAAATACAGTGCAAGAAGCCAAAGACGCATCAAAAATTCTACTCCTTTTTCCAAAAAAAGAACAAAGTAAAAAAATAAAAATAAATGACTCAATAGAGAGTTTTTTGATAGAGGGCTATAAAGTTTCTTTAGGAAAAAATGAAAAAGGAAATATTGAAGTACTTAAAAATGCAAGGGCTAGGGATATTTGGATGCATCTCAAAGATAGACCCTCTTGTCATGTTATCATAGGAACTGATAAGCAAAATTTGCCGATGCATATTATACAAAGTGCAGCAAGATTATGTGTAGATTTTACAACAACTTCAAAAGATAAGTATTTAGTCGATTATACTCCAAGGCGTGAAGTAACTATGCAAAATGGGGCAAATGTACTGTATAACAAGTACAAAACAATTGAAATAGACACTAAATAATAGGAGGTAAATGATTATGGCTATAGGTCCAATAGGAAGTGCAATATTTGTAAACCAAATGACTGCCAATGTTTCTTCTGTGCAAAATGCACAAAATAATCGTATAGAATTTCAAAATATGGTAGCTCAAGCTGCTGCAAATGAAAAAGATGAGAAAGTTTTAAAAGTGCGTCCTGCTGAGGAAAATCAAGAAGTAGATGAAGACCGTGAACATACACGAGATGAAGCAGATAGAGAGACACAAAGAAATAAAAAAGAGCAAGAAACAGAAGAAGAAAATCTAGGAAATCTATATAAGCTAGATATTAAGGTGTAGAAAGTTTATTTCTTCTTCAAAAAAGTAAAAACTGTTTATTAGTTCCAAGGTTTTTTAATAATATATTTTGAGATATATTAAATACCATAGAGATAACTTTGCTATAATAGTGCTAAGGAAAAGGAGATTTTATGTGCATCCCTCATGGAGCTTTAGTAAGTATAAGTAATGGCTTTATTAAAAAAGAGAAGTATGCTTTTAAAACCTCGTAGAGTGTTTTTTAAGACTGCATTCTTAACTACTCTCATTATTATTAGCTCAAAAAATAAACTTTTTGCTTCTCTTACCCCACTCCAAACTTTGGCTATTGTTCAAGAAGATTTATTTCCTCAAAAGATGATTAGTAACTCCAATGCACTTTCGTATATCAGCATAATTTTTAAACATTCTCGCATCAGTGCAGACAATAAACAGTTTTTACGCAATGGCACAAAATGGTTAAATGAAGAAGCAGTATCTCAGTACGATAAACTCTATACAAAGCTAGACTCCAAACAAAGGCAAACTATACTCAAAATCATTTCAAAAGAATCATGGGGAAAAAGCTGGATAAAAACAGTTCTTAGCTACATAATGGAAGCAGTTTTAGGCGACCCAATATATGGCATAAATAAAAATGAATTTGGCTGGAGATGGTTAAACCATGAGAGTGGATTACCTCGACCCAAAGAGGCTACATTGTGAAAAATGATTATGATATTTGCATCATCGGAAGTGGTGCTGGTGGTTCACCCATAGCCTATGAACTTAGCAATGCTGGGTATAATGTAGCAGTCTTAGAAAAGGGAAAAAACTACACAGAAAAATTTTTTTCACTTATATCCTTTAAATTTGTGTCTTGTATTTTACACTATTTATGATAAATATACTTAGTTTTATACTATGGAATAATTTAATAGATGAAAATTAGGTTTAGTACCATGCCTGAACTAAACCTAATTATTATTTAATCTTAAGAAATAGGAATCAACTCTTACTTATTTTTTTACCATTTTGCTCCTCTTTATGAATTTAGTTAGTTTATTATTTATTAAAATAAGGTGTGATTTGTTCTATCCACTTATCTATTCTTTCATTTGAAAGTTCACTTTGATTGTCTTCATCAAGTGCTAATCCAACAAACTCGCCATCATTTACTGCCATTGATTCATCAAAGTCATAACCATCCGTACTCCATGATCCTATGACATTTGCCCCATGTTGAACAATTTTTTTATAGATAATTCCCATAGCATCTAAGAAGTTATCGCAATAATCTTCTTGATCTCCTAATCCAAACATTGCAACAGTTTTTTGAGAAAAATTTACATTGTCTAAGTTATCTATATAATCTTCCCAATCATCTTGTAGTTCTCCCTCACCCCATGTTGAAGACCCAATAATAATTAAATCATAATTTTGCATAGCATTGTCTACTGTATCTGCGATATTATGTAAATCAACCTCATTTTCAGTCATCTTGGCTTTTATTAATCTTGCTATATCTTCTGTATGTCCTGTAGAACTTGCATAAAACAAACCTATTTTTGGCATCTTTTCTCCTTCCTTTGTATATATGAAAATGAATATGGAACTATTTTTATTTTTTCCAAAGCTTGATTTCTTAGCGTAATATGTTTTTTGAAATTATCAGTTTTAGGATATACTAAATAACATTCGTCTATATCATTCTTTTTTAATTGACGGAATCCATTCTCTATGTCACTATTTCTTTGTTTCAAATTTTGAGGATTTATATGTCTCCATTTTGGAAGCAATCTTGTAGTAATTCCATCTTGATTTATATGAATATAGGGTGATTCTAGGGTAACAGTTTTGTTTATTTCTTGCTTAATTCTTTTATAGATAGTTCGTGTAAATATCTCATTTAAATCAAGCATCATCTCTAGTTCTTTTCCATTAAAGATAAGTTGTATTAAGTCTATTACAGGATGTGCATATCCGAGTAATATTTTAAACTCAGAATTAAAGTAAGTATTTTTACTCATATATTTCATCTTGAAACTTTTACTTTGTTTAAAATATTGTTGAAACAAAAGAGAATCTTGTTTATATATTTTTATCACTTTTTGAGGCTTCTCAGGTCTAAATTTATAAAATTGAAAAAATGACATTATTTTATCTTCAAAAATATACAATAAAGTGTTTTTAAATACATGATTATTGTTTAAATTTAACTGCGATTGTGCTGATAAATACTGATTTATCATCGTACAAAACATTCTTCGCTGGCATGTTATTTCATTAATTTTATATGTTTTAGGCAAAATTTCTTTTGTCTGATTTTTATATTTTGTAAAACCAATTTTACGCATATTGTTTCCTTTTTTTGAAAATATAGACTCATTATGTATGGTATGAGTCTATAAATTATTAATCTTAGCGGTAATAGGAGAATATTATCTGCTGTCTTTGAGTTTTGTACTTACATACCAGTATATTAATACTCTTCATTAGGTATATAAGGGAGATATAATACATTAAGTATCTTCATATATATCTCTAATCTTGTTTAAGTCTTTCTTTCATTTCACTCCTTATTGATAATCGTTATTAGAATAATACATTTAATTAGCTTAAAGTATTATTATATTGATAATCAGTATCATATAATAAAGATACATCAAAGTATCATGTAAAAAATAATTGATTTTTTATATTAAAAAGATAAAACTAAAAAAAAGATAAGTGCTATTACTCCACTGATGAGGGCATAAGGTAGTTGAGTTTTAACATGTTCTATAAGCTCGCACTCAGCTGCCATAGAGGAGATAATAGTAGTATCTGAGATAGGAGAGCAATGATCACCAAAAATTCCACCAGAGATGACCGCTCCTATACAAAGAGCAACATTAGCATCCATCCCTATAGCCATAGGTACAGCTATTGGAATCATGATACTAAATGTACCCCAAGATGTTCCCGTAGAAAATGATATAAGAGAACTTAGTAAAAAAATCATACTTGCTAAAAATACTACATCTAAGTTTTCACTTGCTAAGGCTGCTAAATAATTTCCTGTTTCTAACTGTGTACTAATCTCCCCAATAGAAAAAGCAAAGATGAGTATCAAAGAAACATGAAATAATTTCTTTGCTCCTAAAAAAGATCCAATAGCAAACTCTTTTACACTCATCACCTTTGTAGGGATATAATAAACAAACATAAAAAGCAAGGTACTTAGCATCGTGTAGAAAATCGAACTAGAACCACTCCCTTTTAAAATATCTCCATCTCCTGTGATATAAAGAAAGACAAAAACTAAGACTAGCATCAAAAATATTGGTGATAGCATCAAATACATACTTTTTTGTTTTAGCTCTATACTACTCTTTGAACTTTGCTTGTATAAAACACTTTTCATAGCACCAATATCAAATCCGTATAAAATATATAAAAATGTAACAAGCAAAGCACTCATAGCGTAAAAATTGTAAAAAATAGAATCTATCAAAATATTTATAGCCTTACCCTCTAAAGTGCCGTCTGTAATTTGTATAGTGATAAGACCAAGTAAAAGTACTCCATAACCATTAAATATCACTAAAGAACCAATAGGTGCAGATGTAGAATCACAAACAAAAGCAAGTTTAGCTTGTGGAATATTATATTTTGCACAAAAAGGTTTCCCTACCGCTCCAGCGATTAATGCTGTTATAGAGGTTTCTATAAAAACAAAAACACCAATCATATAACTTAACATCAAGGCTGAACGCTGGGATTTAACAAATTTTTTTTCATAAAGTGCGTAGTTTATAAAACCACCTACACCTCCACTTTTTTCAATCAAAGAAATAATAGAACCGACTAAAATTACAAAACCTAAGGTTTTAAGTATCCAAGGAGTTGTTAAGAGGTTTGCAAAGAGTTCATAGGTAGCTTCGAGTGATGCAAAGAATGAAAACCCATTTAAAATAAAAACACCTAAAAGCGTTCCTGAAAAAAGTGATAAAAGTACATTTTTTGTGTAAAGGGCAAAGAATATTGCCAACAAAGAGGGTAAAAGAGTAAGGAAGGAGGGTTCTATATCTTTACCTTAAAACTCTAATTCCAAAAGAACTTGTCCAGCACGACCAAACTTTTCTTTGTATAAATCACATTCTTTTTCTTGAACTTGCTTAAAGCCGAGTTTTTTATAAAAAAGAATAGTCTCTAGTGAGCCTATTTCAACAAGGGTTTGACCTATTCTATAACCCTTTAATCTAGCAGTTAAGAGAGATTTACTCATCAAGGTTTTTAAGATACCTACATCTATAAAACCCTCTAATTCTTCCATAAAGTCAAACATAAGCGTACGGTTATTTAAGTCAAAATCACAACAAGACATAACTTCAATCGCTTCGGACACATCATTTTTACAGCCTATTTCTTTGAGGGCTTGGATAAAAGACTCCGCATTAGAGATTCTAGGTTCATAACTACACAAAGAACCAATAAGTTTACCATCAAGTTCAGCAACTAAAAAATTATTAAAATTACAATGTGATTTAACACTTGTTTGTGTTAAAGATTTTAAAGCTTTTATAATTGTTTTATTATCATTCGTTTGAAAGATTAAATCAAAAATCCCATCTTTTTTTCCAGCACGGGAACTTTGAAGCATCATCTGTGCTAAAAATGTAGCATCCCCACTCGTAGCTTTTCGTATTTTAATACTCATAATTTTTTCCAAAATTTAATTTAATTCATATAAGAGATATAGTACCATATATTATGATAAAAACTTTCTTAATTTTAATAAATTTTTCTATTTTTCTTTATGCCTCCCAACAGATTATCCTAGTTGTAGCTGATGATTTTGATACAAAAAAAGCTCAATTAGAATGTTTTGAAGATGCTCGAAATGTCTTCTCAAGCATCCATGTAAACATCGGTAAGAAGGGCTTAGGATGGGGTATTGGCAAGCAAGATATAACTCATAATGAAAGTGAGATACAGAAGAAAGAGGGAGACAAAAAAGCCCCTATCGGTGTCTTTAAACTCACTTCTATCTTTGGATATTCAAAAAGTAACAATTTAAAGATGCCCTACCTTCATACATCAAAAAATCTAATTTGTGTAGATGATAGTTCTTCCAAAGATTACAATAAAATTATATATAAACAAGGCAAAGCGCCAAAAAGTTTTGAATATATGAAAAGAGATGATTTACAATATGAACTTGGGATTGTAGTCCAACACAATAAAAAGGGAATATTTGAAAAAGGCTCATGTATATTTATACATGTAGAAAAATCACCTAATGCAGGAACAGCAGGTTGCACTTCTATGCACTTAAGTCATTTAAAGAAAATTACAAATTGGTTAGATGAGGAGAAAAATCCCATCCTTATCCAAATTCCAAAATCTTCTTCTGCTGAAATATTAAAACTCTACCCAGAACTCAGAAATTCTCAATTACTTCGCAATTGATAAGTTCCCTTATCCATCACAAAAGGAGTGATTTCTCTCTATTATCTATCTTAGATATAAGTGCTGGAAGTGCTACTAAATCTACTATAACGGCTATAACTAAAGCAGTCGCTGTAACAACTCCAAAGTGATAGTTTGGATTAAAATCGCTAAACATAAATACTAAAAACGCGATACTTAAAATGATAGTGGTAAATATAATAGCACTACCTGCATAACTCATCACATACTCTAAAGATGTTCGTAAATCATCGCCTCTCTTTCGTGATTCTACATACTTTACCATAAAGTGGATGGTATCATCTACTGCGACCCCTATTATGATTGCCCCAGCGATTGCTACTCCCATATCTATATCTATTCTTAACCATCCCATAACTCCTACAACAAGGGCTATCGGCAAGATATTTGGAACAACAAAGAGGGGTAACATCCTCAAGTTTTTAAAGATAAGCAACATGATTATAGAGATAAGTGCTACGGCTAAAGTGATGGAGTATATGAGTGTATTTGTCACATCATGCTGCATGTGTGCGAACATTTTTGTTTGTCCGTTTATCTCAGCACTATAGGGTGTTTTATCCCACCATGATTCTGCCCACTTAATTATCTCTAAATCTTTTGAAGTATCAATCATATTTACAGATGCCGATACACGCAATAATCGCTCATTGATATCCATCTTATCGTTTATCTCCATCCCCTGAGGAAGAGAAAGTGAGTATAAAAGAAGATACTGTGCTATGAGGTTTTTATCCTCTGGAATAGTTTTTGAGTTACTCATCACATCGTTAAAAGTTTTTACCACATCCATGAGTGAACTTATATGTCTTACATCAGGATACTTTGCATAAAACTCAGTATAAAACTGCTCAATTGTTTGTAAAAACTTCGGACTTTTTATCCCATCATTTTCTTTTGAATCTACGATAATCTCATACGACATTGGTCCTGTTAGATTGTCCTGTATAAAGTTTGTAGTAACTCGAAAGGGTACATTTTCTTTAAAATAACGCACCGTATTAGAATCAACATTTGCCTTAAAAATTCCAAGCCCAATGGCTACAAAAATAAAGGCAGATACAAATAATATCTTCGTATTGTTTTGCAAGATAAAATTTACATACCATTTAGAGATATTGTGATTTTTATTTTCCTCTTGAGTTTGTGCCTTTATCTTAGGATTAAGTATCGCTAAAAGGGCAGGAACAAACAAGATAGTTAAAACAAAGGCAAGTATCGCAGCACTCGCTGTTGCAATTCCCAAAGTTTTAATAGGAATAACATTAGAGATACTTAGAGATGCAAAGCCAACTGCTGTAGTGAGTGAGGTTAAAAGAAGTGCAAGAAAGTTTTTACTTACTGTATAGTGAATAGATTCTTTATTATCCATCCCTTTTTTTCTAGCAACTATATATATCCATAAAAGGTGCATAGCATCTGCTATACCAATAGCCACTACAAAAACTGGAATATTTGCTGTAAAGTTATTAAGCTTAAAGCCTAGCATCACTTGAATGGATAAAACGATTAAAAAAGTAAAAATAACAACGGATATACTTAGTAAACTCAGAGAAAATTTTCTAAATACAAGTAAAAGTAAAAACGCTGCTACTAAAATGACAGCTGGAGTAAAAGTACCTCCATCATGTTGGGCTATCTCTATAAAAGAAGTATTTATAATCGGTCCACCATTGAGATAAAATTTTATCCCATGTTTTTTAATTTCAGGCTCAATAATTTTTAGCACCGAATCACGCAACTTAAAGCTTACAACAGGATCATCTCCTGCCTTTGGTGTCATTCGCCCAACTATCATAGTAGTTTTTGCATCTCCAGAAATAAGCTTAGCAACTATCAAATCTTCCCCAAGGGCTATATCTCTTTTTTTCTTTAAATCAGCATCACTTAAAGCATCAATATCCTCAATCAGATCTTCAACTATTATCTCATCAGGATACTCCGTATCACTATGAATATATTGATAATTAGTGATAGAATCTACTCTTGCAATATACTCGGTTTCCCAAAGTTTACGAGTGATATTTTCTATAACTTGGAGTGTTTCTTTGTTGAAAATCCCATCTTCAACTTTAAAAGCGATAGCAATAGCATCATCATTTCCAAAAACTGCACGAAAATTATCATAATCTTTTAAAATCTTAGACTCTTCGCCAAACCAAATTCTATAACTCCCCTCAAACTCTAAGTTTTTAAGTGATGATGCCATTGTTAGCGTTATTAGAGGGATAAGGATAGCTATTGCCCATCTAAATTTTATTATTTTTTCTACAAAATTATTCATATATTCTCTCTTTTGATTTTAGAAGTGATAGGCTAGATTTAAGCCAATTCGCTGATGCCTACCTAAAAATGAATAAGCGGTCCGTGTATTTTTTGATGGTTCTATATAATAATAATCTAACTCTATTTTAAAATTATCCCCTACTCTACTCATATACTCCAGATAATAAACTTGTTCATTATACTCTAAGTCATGAATGAGACCGCCAACTACAGAACTATCATCAGCATCATTGAGAGTATATCTAGCACCTAAAAAAATATCATCTTGCATAGTCTCAAAAAGTTGTAAATCATTATATTTATCTGATTCATAGGTATCATATCTGTAGTACTCACAAATAAGTCCTAAAGAAGCTCCATTATCAAAATCTTCTAAAGTATGTTCTATCCCTAAGGCAAGGTGAGAATAGTCTCCAACGCTTACATCTTTTTCAACAAAAGCATATAAGGCTTCTAACTTTATAAGTGTTGCATTGACAACGAGAGTATTATAGGTCATAAATTTATTAACGAGATAAGCACTTTGAAAATAAGATGAGGGCTTGTTTGCTAGACTTGAAAAATAGCGTTGTGAATCATAGCCATTTTGGTATACAAAAGCATAATCAAGGGCGTAGTCACTCTGGGTAGTTGAACTGTATGTTAGATATAAAGAGGGTCTATACTCTTTGTTTGAGCTTAGAAGATTATGATTATAATTTATTGTAGGTGTAAAGAAATAATATACATAAGGATAGGCTGCCATTTTTTGATCTTGCTCAGATACTTTTATTATAAGACTTAACTCTCCATTTTGTGTGTAGTGAGTGTAAGAGCTATTTAAAGCCCCTAATTTATTTGTCTTAAACATATCATCTCTTAGCTCATTTGAGTTAAATACATCTACAATATTACGCAACTCTAATGCTCCCCAATATTTTATGCTTTTACCAATTTGTAGAGTATCATCTTCAAAGTCAAGCCTTAAAAACAGTTCATCAAGGCGTATAAATGTTCTTTTAGTATCATCTGCATCTCTTAAAAAATCTTTATAGGCTTCTTGTGCATAAAGTTTAGCAAATATACTCAAATCATCTTTTATATATTTTAACTCTAATGTTTGTTTTAAAGTAAAAGAGTTAGCATGTTTAGTATCTGGCTTTGAGATATAAAACTGTGAATCTAAGTCTATGTGTCCAGATATTTGCGTATCAGCAATTACTATAACATAAGCAAAAACAAATACTACAAATGCTTTTATCATTTTTTAAGGTATCTTTTATGGAAGTTCTTATCACTTAGTCCCGTATTAACCTCTTCTTTAGTCCAAGTAAGTATAGTTATTTTATCATTTTGAATATTTTTCATAGTGATTTTTCCTATTCGGTTAATCTTTGCAAATTTTTTATAATTTTCAAAATAAGAGGTTTTTAAGAGTTTTTTCTTTCTATCAAAATACTCTATTTTCTGAATTAAAAAACTACTTTTATCTATATAGGAAATTAGTTTTGTGTATCCAGAGTATTTTGAAACAGGCACACTTTCTCCAATATATACCTCTTTATCGTTAAGTATTCCAAGTTTTGCATCTCCTGTGTATGTATATTTGTTCACATTAAAAGCACTCAAGTCTTCATAAGAAAATTCACTTCCCATAAATGCACCAGATTTATTTTTTGAAGCGATTCTCTTCACACGCTTGAGTGCAGGGAGATATAACCATTGGTCATCATCTTTGTTTATATGCTCATAACTTAAAAACTTTGTTCCTTTCACATCCGCAGGAGTATCAAACTCCATTAAAGATTTATCTGCTTCTTCTCCCTCAAGAACTTTCATACTCATCTGACGAATTTTTTCTTGCCCTCGTGCATTTATAAGTTTCATCTCCATGACAGATACAGAATCTACAAAACCGCTTAAAGCATCATCACTTTTTTGTGCTACTTCTTGGTTAGTAATTGCAAATACTGAACTTGTCAATACTAAAGCCGTTGTAAAAATTTTCAACATGATTTAACCTTTTTATTTTAAAAAGTGCCAAATATCAGCACCTTGTTCCTGATTTTCATAAAACAATATCTTCAAACACATCTAGTGAAATCTTAACTGCATCAAATAGAGTTTATACTTTTAATTTTTTTCTTAAAGACCCTTGTCTTCTGTTAAAGTTATAGTATATCAAGAACTTATTTAAATCTTTTTGAAGATCTTTAAAAGAGTATGTCTTTGCTAAAGTAGTATTTTTGATTTTAAGTCTAATCATTAGTTCTATTACTCACATCATAAAGCTAAGAAAATAATATCTTAAAATACGCAAAGTTCCTGCAACAGTTATAAATACTATAAAGCTCATTCTTAGAAGCCCCGCTACTAAAGTTAAAGGGTCTCCAATGAGGGGAAGCCATGAAAGTGCTAAGCTGAGATAGCTGTGTTTATACGCATATTTTAAAGATTTTCTGGCAATTTTTGAAGTGTTTAATTTGTCTTTAGTTTTATCATAAAGTACGTAGCCTAGAAAATAATTTAAAATTATTGCTAAAACATTGCCACTTGATGCAAAAAATAAGGCTGTGTATTTTGGCATACCATTTTCTAAGGCAACTATAAATGTAAGTTCTGAACTAAGAGGAAGAATAGTCGCTGCCAAAAAGGCAGAGATAAATAAGAGTAATTCTTCCATAACAAGCAACTACTTTATGGATAAAATATTCTCAATTGTTGAGCCAATAAGTGCATCTCGTGCCTCAACAGATGTCCAAGCGATATGAGGTGTTATGTAAAGGTTTTCTTTATTTTTTACAGCTAAGAGTGCATTGTTTGGAGCTATTGGTTCTTTTGTTAAAACATCTAAGGCAAAAAATATATTTTTCTCGTCAATTATCTTTGCTATTGCATCTTCGTTGATAATTCCACCACGACCAAGATTTAAAACAATCGCACCCTCTTTAACGCTTTGTAAAGCCTTGTAGTCTAAAAGCTTATTTGTTTTTTCATTGAGTGGACAATGTACAGAGATTATGTCACAAAAACTTAGTAGGTATTTTAATTCTACTCGTGAAAAATCTTGAGAATGGTTTTTGCCACTTGTGGAATAATAACAAACTTCAGCACCAAACGCATCTGCGATTTTTGCCACTCCACGCCCAATAGAACCTAAGCCTATAATTCCCCACTTTTTACCCTTAATCTCAAAAAATGGTTTTGACACATCTGTAAATATGGGACTCTTAGAATATGTTCCATTCTTGACAACCTCATCATAATAGCGTGAATGCCCCATAAGATAAAACAGCATCGAAAAAGTATGTTGAATCACCGAATCAGTTGAGTATCCAGCTACATTTTTTACCTTTATATCTCTTTGAGAAGCAGCTTCTAAGTCTATATTATTCATCCCTGTAGCTGCTACACAAATGAGTTTTAGCTGAGGGCAAGAATCCATGTGTTCTTTTGTTATAACAACCTTGTTAGTGACTATAACATCAAACTCTCTCACACGCTCTAAGACTTCACTTTGAGCTGTTGTTTGATGCACAACTACATCACCCAGAACATCAAACCCACTTAAATTAGTCTCTCCAAAAGTGAGAGCATCAAGTAAAACTATCTTCATTTTAAGTATCCTTATTTTTCTTAATATTGCAAGGATTATATCAAAACTGCATTAAATTTTAGATATTCAATCACAGGAGCTATAGGAAAGAGGAAACAGCCGTGATAATTAAACTTTTGTGATTTGCTTGTTTGTTATTTTATGTTAGAATTTATGAAGTACTAGGAGGTTTAGATGCTTGAACAATTGAGAGAGTTTATTGAATTTATTATTGTTTTAGTGGTTCTTTTGCCTATAATACTCATTGCTTACTTTTTTTATCAAAACGATGAGACTTGCAATAATGATGATGTAGATAACGGTTTAGATTTTGACTAATAGACTTCTTACCTTTATGAGGTCATAATTTCGTAAGGTCTTTGTATCTCTTTGATAACTTCATTTACACTCATATGGCGTGATTTTCTTAGAAATTCTTTCCCATCTAAAAAAATTAAAACTGTCGGAATTGCGAAAACCCCAAAATGGGGTGCAATGTCTTCTTCTACTGATATATCCACACTCTCAACCATAAACTCTTTAAAATTGGAATCAATTGCTTCAAGGAGTTTTGGTTTAAGTGCGTGACATACATTACATGTTGGTGCGGAGAAGTAAACCATCACCGCAAGATTTTCTTTAATCGTGTCATTTATCTTTTGAACTGTTTGCATTGCTACTCTTTGTT
>JADGEZ010000060.1 GCA_016744115.1 Sulfurimonas sp.
TGAAAGACTAGATTATAATAAATACCAAAAATCATTACACGAGCAAGCTAGTGCTTATGAATCTACTTATGTTATTGGTAGGATTGAGGGGAAGAAAGAAGGGAAGATTGAAGGAAAGATTGAAGGGAAAAAAGAAGGGAAGATTGAGGGGAAGAAAGAAGCGGAAAAAAAAGCAAATGACAAATTAAAAAACATGGTAGAGAGTTTATTAAAATCAAATGTAGATAAGCAAACAATCAAACTAAGTACAGGACTAACTGAAAAAGAGTTGCTAAAGCTGACAAACCAGTGGGACTAAGAAGTAAAATGTCAGTTCATCCAAGATAGAACTTTGTATTCCTACTCATCATCTATACTTATAAAAGCTTAATCTAGCTATTAAGAGCTTTATGATTTTTGGCAGAAGAGTAAAGGTTTATTGCTTAATGTGTGTTTGTATGTATCTTTCTTAGGAAGGAGAAATAGTGTAGTGAATTTTATGAGATAATTATATCTATAATTTTCTAAAAGAAGTGTGTTTTTACGGATAAGTTAGTGAAATTGTAGTTTTGGAAGGTGGATAAAACCCCTGAATAGGGGTTTAAGTGTGTTCTATAATGGAGTTACATTTTCAGCTTGAGGGCCTTTTTGACCTTCGCCGATTTCGAAAGTTACTTTTTGACCTTCAGCTAGAGAAACACGACCAGAACCTGGGTTGTTTACTTGACGAAAATGTACAAATACATCTTTCCCGCCATTATCTTGTTGAATGAAACCATAACCTTTTTCTTCGTTAAACCATTTAACTGAACCGTCTACTAATTCTGCCATTGCAATACCTTTTATATAAAAAATTCACTTCTTAAAAGAAGTGGAGTCGAAATTTGGAGAGTCTTTAGGTAACAATTGAGCAAAATACAAAATTACACACTAAAGATGAACTTTAATCCTCATCTTTCATCGGGGAGATTATATCGCAATTCATAGACAATATGCAAGTTATATTAAAATTTTAACAAATAATACTATTAGTCGATATTATATGCAACTTAAATATTCAAAAAGGACGGATTATGAAGATAGGTTCAAGTACATACATGACAAATGCTAATATAAGCGAAAATGTTAAACCAAAAGTAGCAGATACAGACTCTAAAAATATTAAAACCAATTTCACACAAAAGATTTCTAAAGAGGAAGCATTAGAGCTAAGAGCTAAAATTACACAAAATGCAAGTGATATGATGCTTAAATCTACAAGCGTTCAAGCAAACTTATATGACAATAAAGATGATTTCACATCACTTTATGAAAGTTTTCAAAGCTTTTTAGGTGAGATTGCTTATGATGGCAAACCCATTGCTGAACTCTCACAAAGTGAGGCAGCTGAACTTATCAGTGAAGATGGTGTATTTGGTATCAAGCAAACATCACAGCGAATAGCAAACTTTGTTATAAATGGTTCTCGAGGAGATGAAGATAGATTTCGTGCTGGGAGAGAGGGGATGATTCAAGGATTTAAGGATGCTGAGAAAATGTGGGGAGGAGAACTTCCTGAAATTTCACAAAAAACCATGCAAGCAGCTATAGAGATGGTAGATAAGGCGATGAGTGAAGCTGGTTTTTCTATTTTAAATGAAGAGGCTTAAGTGGATAAAATTTTTGCTAAGTGATAAATTTATGCTGAAATGTTAAAAGATTTTGATACTGGTATTTCCTCGTCTACCTTAGCGTAGGATTCTTTTGTATAGGTAAGTTTACCTAAAATCTCTTCTTGTTCTTCTTTTACTAGTTGTTGTTGAGCTTTGATCTGCATAACTCTAGCACTTGACGCTACTGCATGATCTTGAGGACTAGGATCACCAGCCGCCATGGCTGCAGCTGCGACTTGTTTAGCATTTGCGATAGTTTCTTGAGGACTTGAACCTGAACTCATTGTTATAGAAACTTCACCACCAATGGCATACATTTTACCATCAGGACCTTGTTGGTAAGTGTATGAAGCTGCTCCTGTCATTCCCCCACCAGCTGCTTGATGTGCAGCTTCGTGAGCTTTTACTTCACTGTCTCTTGCTTGAAGATCTTTTACAAGGCGTTCTTCATCTGGACTTAACTCTTCTGGTGAAGACTTTTGTTTAGCCTCATCAGCTTTTTTTTCTTGAGCTTCTTTTAGTTTTTTAAGTTGTGGGTTTTTTTCTAGACCTGTTTCATCTTCCTCATAGATAAGAGTCTCTTTATCATTGAGTTTAAAAGCATAGTTTGAACCAATATTTTGTAAACTACTTATTCCAACATTCATAATATCCATTATACACTAGTGAATTTAAATGTTTCTTTGATACTATTCTACACACAAAGGCATAAAAGATGAAATTTGAATTAAAAGATGATTATATAGAACTGTTTAAATTATTAAAAGTACTTGATTTAGTAGATAGTGGAGCTCAGGCTAAGTACCTTGTTGCTGAGGGTTATGTAAATAGAAATGGTGAACAAGAGTTCAAAAAACGAGCAAAAATCATAGCAGGTGATGTGATAGAGATAGCTGATGTAACTATAGAAGTTACGAAAGTCACTACTTAACTTTTTTCTAAATACTCAAATATAGTGAGTTTATTTTGTATATTATCTAGGGTATTATACTTTTAATTTTCTCTATTAAATCCATATAAGCCCTATAGGGTAGACTTGAACTGTAAATTTTCGCTAGAGAATTTATTAGTTCCAAGGTTTTGTTGTACTAATTTTAAATGTATTAGGAGTTTGCTTTTATATAATCTTCAAGTTTAATATATTCCATCATTTCTACACTAATTACAGTTTGAAATTTTTTTTGAATTTCTCGTAATATTCGGTCAAACATTATGATGTCAGAAATCACAGTTTTACATAATGCAATAAAAAAGATTTTATTTTTTTCCATATGTTCAGTAATGTCATAGTGCTCTGAAATTAATTGTAATAGCAGTAGTGATTCTGATATTTTTGATTGTAACTCATTTTTTATTACTGTAGGTTCTTTATTAATTACTTTATTGCGATTTAAAGCTATTTTTTCATCATCACTTATATTTGAATTATTAATAGCATTACTAAGTGTTCTTAAATTATTCAACTGTTCGTATAAGTCTGAAAATTCTATAAAGTAAGTTTTATTTTCAGTGAATTTAATATAATCACATGATTTTAATGCATTTTGACATAGCTTATATTTTAAGGAATTTGTACCTTCTGCATCAACTTTAATTGCTTGTATTGAAAGAGAAGGATTTCCAAACATACTGCATTCAGTATTTATCTCTTCAATAAATAAATCTAAATTCATAGTTAATTACTTTGAGTATATAAGTCGTAATATGGCTTACTTAAATCATCTAAAACTTCATTTATTTTATCAATTTCATTGATATTGGAAAAATCTTCATTAAAGGGAACTTTGTTTACCGCAATAATATCATTGGCAACTTCAAAGTCATTTTTTAATATTACCTGAAATGCTTTTAGTAAGTCTAAGCTATGGGTAGCAATAATAATATTAGCACCGCTTTTAGCTATTTTATATAATATACTTGCCAATTCAACTTGCCATTTAGGATGAAGATGTACTTCTGGTTCATCCATAATTAAAAATGAACCTTTATTGATTACATTATTTCTAAGCAATAAGTCAATCAAACCAATATTACTTATACCCATAGCTGTTAATGAAAGAGGAATTATATTTCCATAATTATCGCTATATAGAATATCTCCACTTTTTGTAATGTTAAGTTGACCAGATATAATTTCTTGTATTTCTTGACTGATTTCATTAAAATCAGGTATATCAATATATTCTTTATCGACAAATGTATATAACTGTTCTAAATATTCTGGGTAACCTTTTAAATATTTATCATCATCAGTATTTAAAAAATTAAAAAAACCTGTTTTACTTTTTTCTAAAGCTTTTCTAATCTTTATATAAACAGGAGAATCAAAAAAAACAATATTTTCAACATTTTGAACTTTTTGTATTCCTTTTGTATCAAAGTTAAAATTAATATTTGATTTATTGTCAATTTCTATATTTCCGATTTCCTCTAAGTTTATGCTTAATTTTTCTTTTTGATTTCTTTTAATTAAGCTTTGAATATTTGTTATTTGATAATTTTTCTTAAAACCCGAATCAAGACTCGAATTAATATTGTCAATTAGTACATCTCGACGATTGTTAACTATATGATTAAAATTAAATAATGCTAATAATATATCAGCAATCTCTTGAGCATATTTGTTGAATTTCTTAATTTCTAGTCTATCTTTAAAATACTCTTGAGTTTTTTGATTAAAGATAGTAAAGACAGTAATATTATCATCTATAATTTTTTCTTGTTCATCAAAAGGGGCTTTAGCTAGCTTTGTAATTATAATTTTTACTTTATCGGTGCTGTTTAAATAAAATTCATTAAAAGTAATATCAATTCTTGCTGGTTTAGAAAGTTCATCAAAAAACACTAAATAGGACTGGTTTAATAATTGAAACTTATTAATTAGTTGGTCAGAAAAATGGTCTTTATAAATAGAATTTAAAATTGTGTATAAACTTTTTGTAACAAATGTTTTGCCACTACTATTTTCACCTGCAATAATTGTCAACGGCTTTATAGTTACAGTTGCATCACTAATATTACCTATATTTTTAAGAGTATACTTTAACTTTAAACTCATTTATCAATTACCTAATTTATTTTTAGTGATATTACACTAATTTAACTAAATTTCTTATTATCTGTGCAACTATTAGATAAGCGATGTTTTAGCAGCAAAACATTAGACTTCTTGCAAAACTCCTATATGCCTCAGAGTGATAAGAAGTGCTAAGATTGTGTAAAACAAATTTTTATGCCTAGCCTAAGCTAAGGATAAAATA
>JADGEZ010000025.1 GCA_016744115.1 Sulfurimonas sp.
CAAAAACTTTAACGACAAATCAAAAGACACCCTAGATGAATGGATAAACTTCCTAAAAAATGAAGAGATACCAGAAAACCCAAAAGCTAAAGGTCTTCTCAAAGCAAAAGAAACCTTAGACTACTTAAAAATGCAAGAGGATGAAAGACTAGATTATAACAAGTATCAAAAATCTCTACATGATCAAGCTAGTGCTTATGAATCTACTTATGTGATTGGTGTGATTGAGGGGAAGAAGGAGGGTGGAAAAGCTAAAGCTTATGAGATAGCACAAAATTTATTAAACGCAAAACTAGATTTACAAACTATAAAATTAAGCACAGGATTAACGGATGTGGAACTAGAAAACTTAAGAAAAGCTCACTAAAATAACAAGCACTCAATGACGAGGCATTTCAAATTCCCCTGCTAATCTTTGATAAACATCAGAGTTATTTAAGAGTTCTTTATGTGTACCTGAGGCTACTATTTGTCCATTTTGCATAACAAGTATTTTATCTGCGTGTTCTATGGTGCTTAATCTATGTGCTATCGTCACTGTTATTTTATCTTGTGTATATTTATCTAGGGCTTTTTGAATTCTTTTTTCACTCTCATTATCAAGTGCTGAAGTTGCTTCATCAAAGAGTATGATAGAAGAGTGCTTATAGATGGCTCTAGCAATGGCTACACGCTGACGCTGACCACCTGAGAGGTTTGCACCAAACTCTTCCATTTGAGTATGGATACCATTTTCAAGCTGAGAAACAAAAGCACTAGCATCCGCTAATTTTAAAGCTTCATTTACACGCTCTTCTTCTATCTTTTGCCCATACGCAACATTTGACGCTAAGGTATCTTGAAATATATATATTCTTTGAGATACAAGAGAGATTTGTTTTTTTAATGACTCTTGTGTAAACTCTTTTATGTCTGTCTCATTTACAAATACTCCGCCATCCTCTGGATCATAAAAGCGAAGAATCATATTTATAAAAGTGGATTTACCACCTCCACTATCACCTACTAAGGCGATATTAGAGCCTTTTTTGATAGATATATTGATATTTTCAAGAGCATATTTATCTCCATATTTTAATGATGTATTTTTAAACTCTATGCTAGTAATCTCTTCATCTAAAACTAAACTTCCTTCAAGGATTTTACTATCTCTATCTAAAATTTCAAATATTCTCTCACTCGCAGCAACTGCATCTTGAATTTTGGAGTAGATAGAACCTACTCTTCTTATAGGCTGAAAAATCAAGCCAACTGCTGTTAAAAATGCTATAAAATCACCAGGTGTGATACTTTGCTCAACGATAACTTCTCTTGCTCCTATGAAAATCACAGCGGCAAGTCCTGCGGCCCCTATAATCTCCATCATAGGGGATACTATCTCTCCGACATAAATGGCTTTCATATTTATCTTAAAAAACTGCCAATTTTCTTTAGAAAACCTTTTCATCTCATACTTTTGGGTTGCATTTGCTTTTATGATTTCGCTATTGTTAAAAACTTCTGTTAATCTTGTAACAACATCTGCATTTTTATTTTGAGAACGATGGGAGTATTTTTTTAACTTTTTAGCGATTAAGATCAAGGGATATATAATAAGCGGTATTCCTATGAGAGAATATCCTGCTAGTATTGGATTTAAGTACATAACATATATTACTAAAGCAACTACAGTTAAAACTTCTCTTATTAATTCAGGAAACATATTTGCGACAAAATACTGGATTCTGTTAATATCATTAGTTACACGAGAGATTAATTCTCCACTACGATTTAAATACAAAAATGTCATATCAAGATTAATTATTTTCTCTAACAACATCTCTCTAAATCTACTCACAATATGCTGACCAATAAAGCCCATATATATAGACTGTAGGTAACGCCCTATCGCTTTTACAAAATATATACCTATTAATGCTAAGGGGATAAGATAAAGCATCTCTTCATTTTTTTCTATCAGCATATCATCTAAAACATACTTCATAATCTCAGCCGTAGCAATAGTCGCTAAGACTGTTAAAATAATTCCAATAAGGACTAAAAAGTATTGAAATTTATACTCTTTGATATAAACCCAATATCTAGCAAAAACATTTTTCAAATAATTCTCCAAAGAAATCTATTGGTATTTTACAGTAATAATTTTATTTCAAAGCATTGATATGATAATATTTCATCTATTAAACATTTTCCATAAGCTATTTAAAGGCAATACCATGAACAATAAACCAAAATATCATTTTTTTAAAAACACTCAGTACGCAATGGAGGGTTTAATCCATGCCATAAAAACAGAAAGTTCTTTTAGACTTGAACTTTTTTTTAGTTTATTTGTATTTTTAGCAATTTTTATTTTAGATATAGAACTGATATATAAACTTGTTTTAATTGTAACTGCTTTTTTAATTTTAATTGTAGAACTTCTTAACAGTGCCATTGAAAATGTTGTTGATTTAGTCACAACAGACATTCATCCACTCGCTAAAAGTGCTAAAGATATTGGTGCAACTGCGGTTATGTTTAGTATAATTTTACATCTTTTTTCTTGGATTATCATACTTGCAAAAAGTTTTTTTAATGCTTAGAAATGATAGTTATTACTCTTTATTCTTTAAAGTAAATGTTTTATTTACAACATTTTTATATTTAATCTTTCTCAATTTTCATCAATTTACTTCATTTTACCACCTTGGTTTAATTACATTAGCGATTGTTTCAACATCCATAACCTTATCTGCTATTTTTTATATACTGCTTTATCCTTTTAAAATTTTTAAAAAAATTCAGCTTTTAGTAACTGCTTTAGTATTTGTATTTACAAACATCTCTTTACTTGTTGATTTTATAATCTATAAAATTTATAAGTTTCATATCAATGCTATGGTTATCAATATAATTACATCTCCAAAAGCTTTTGATTCCATTCAAGTTGGGATAGTTCCTCTTGTATTATTTGTCTTATTTATTGTTTTTCAAATCTTTTTTCAATTTTTTCTTATTCAAAAAATATATAAAAAAAATATCTCTTTTGTAGAAAACTTTAATAAAAAGATGAACAAGCTCTTCCTTTTACCACTGTTCTTAGTCATTATAAGTGAAAAAATTATCTATGCTTCTGCCTCACTACTCTCAGATAATCAAAGTATCTTAAAATTTAAAATCATTCCACTTTATCAGCCATTTACTGCAAATAGACTTGTATATAGATTGACTGGCTTTAAGTCTAAACAGCAAATAAACAATACCATAGAGACTGATGCTACAATCAATTATCCGCTATCTGACATTAATATAAGTGAAAATAAAAAAATTCCTATTTTTATATTTACCCTTGACGCCGTTAGTTACTCAGTTTTAAACAAAAAAACTGCTCCAAATATAATGGATTTTCAAAAAGATTCCATTGCATTTACCCAGCATATTAGTGGAGGAAATTCTACAAGATTTGGTATTTTTTCTCTTTTTTATGGTTTAAACTCTACTTATTGGTTTCCTTTTTTAAATGCTGCACAATCTCCTGTTCTCCTAGACACTTTGATAAAACTAGACTATGAGTTTAATATCATATCTTCTACAAATACAAAATGGCCAGAGTTTGACAAAACAGCCTATGTTAAAATTCAAGATAGTATTCATGATAATTTTGAAGGTCTTCCATGGGAGAAGGACAAACAAGCTAGTGAGAAATTTTTAAATATTATAGATAATCATAATGCAGAAAAAGCAATTTTTAGTTTTGTATTTTTAGACGCTCCACATGGTTATTCTTACCCAGCAAATTTAAACAAGTTTAATTCTTCCATTAATGAGATAAACTATTTAAAAGCTGATAAAGATTCCCCTTATATGTCTGAAATTTTTGCTAGTTATAAAAATGCTATTTATTATAATGATATACTTTTTGCGAATATGATAACAAAACTAAAAGAAAAAGGATTATACGATAAATCTATTATTATCCTTACCTCCGATCATGGACAAGAGTTTTACGAATATGGATTTTTTGGGCATAACTCTTCATTTAGTCCTGCACAAACTCAGATACCTTTTATAGTAAAACTTCCCAAAGGGATGAAAGAAAATATCGACTTAGCTCAAAATTATCCAAACATTATAACTAGTCACCTTGATTTAGCACCAACGCTACTTTCTCTCCTTGGCGTAAAAAATGATGCACAAGATTATGCAAATGCTTATAATATTTTTGATAAAAATTATACAAGAGATTATGCCTACTGTGCAAACTGGAATAATAACGCAATTATTACAAAAGATTATACCTATGTCTTTTCTAATTTACCAAATAAAATTTTCACTAATCAAGTACGAGACACCTCAACTTATAAAGAAAAAAAAGATGTAACTATCGATCCTCAACTACTCCTAAAAGTTATGAATGAAAATAAAAGATTTTTAAAATAGATGTTTTATAGTATAATCATGTAACTTAAAGGGCATAATAATACCATGTATAAATATAAAATAAATGAACAAGTAGATTCTAGCTTCAAAGAGTTTGTACTCAATATCCAAAAAGAATTTCTTCATAATTCACAGAGTATTCATAAGGCTCGAAATGAATTAAAAGTTATTAAGTATGCAGATATAAACACTATCGTAAAATCTTTTAAAGTGCCAAACCTTATAAATCAAATCGTGTATGCTTATTTTAGAGACTCAAAGGCTAAACGCTCTTATGAACACTCCTTACTAATCGCAAAGTTTACACCCAAAGCTATAGCTTATATAGAATTTTATTCAAGTATTTTTCTCAAACAAAGTTATTTTATAAGTGAAAAATTTGAATATGACTTCACAATAAGAGAAGTACTTTTTCAAAATGATTTTGAAGATAGAGAAGAAATTTTAAAAACTTTTGCTAGATTTACCTTAGAATTGCATAATGATAATATCTTTCATTTTGACTACTCGCCTGGAAATATATTAATAAAAAAAGAAAATTCTACTTTTATTTTTAAAATTGTAGATATTAATAGAATGAAGTTTTTCAAACTCTCACAAGAAGATAGAGCTAAAAACTTTTCAAAGCTATGGGCAGATGAAAAAAGTTTAGAAATTATCGCTAATGAATATGCTCAACATCATAAATGTGATGAAGATTTTATAAAGCAAGTCATAGATTTTACTGAGGCTGATAAAAAAGGCAAACAATTGAGAAATAATATGAAAAAAATATTCTTAAACCGATAAAAGGAAAACTTACCTAATGCTACTAATAAAAAAACTTTTAAAATACTACCTCTCTATGATTGCCATTTTTTTCATAGGCAGAACCCTACTTTTTATAATTTATTTTGATAATTTTAAAGATAATAATCCTGAGTACTGGCTAACTTTTCTTTATGGCTTAAGAATGGATACTATAAGTGCTAGTATTTTTTTAATCATTCCTACTCTTCTTCTTACGCTTAGTCCAAAAATTTTCGCTAAATTTGTGAATATAATTTTAAAATATTACTTTTTACTTCTCCTATCTATCCTCATTTATATAGAAAATGCAACTTTTCCTTTTATAGCTCAATATGATGTTCGACCAAATTACTTATTTGTAGAATATTTAGAGTATCCAAAAGAAGTTTTTTCTATGATAATTGCAGATTATAAACTCGCTATTAGCATCTCATTTTCTATGATAGCTCTCTTTATTTATCTTTATTTAAAAAACTACCAAGAGGGAGTTTTAAAAGTTTTTGAACTCTTATATTTAAAGAGAATAGCACTATTTATACCTATTGCTTTGCTTGTTTTTATCGGTATCCGTTCATCATTTGCACATCGTCCAGCTAATAACTCTGATGCTATGTATTCTTCAAACAGGATGCTCAATGAGATTACAAAAAACTCTATTTATAGTATAGGTTCAGCGATTTATGTAAATAAAAAACATGGAAGTAAAAAGCTAGTTGCTCAATATGGAAAGATGGAGATTTCTAAAGCCCTACAAAGGGTGCGAAAACGATTAGCCATAGAAAACTCAAGTGATGAATTACCCTTTACAAGAGAAGAAAAAACCTCTTTTAAAACTTCAGATTCTAAAAATTTAGTTATTTTCATTCAAGAAAGTATGGGCTATCAGTTCGTTGAAGCAGTTGGAGGAGAAGCGGGAATTACACCACATCTAAATAGATTAAGTCAAGAGGGGATTCTTTTTAAAAATTTATATTCTAATGGAACGAGAAGCATTAGAGGTCTTGCTGGAAGTGTTGCTGGAAATTTCTCAATTCCAGGTAAAGGTGTTTTAAAAAGAAATAAATCCCAAAGTGACTTTTTTACAATCTCATCCTTACTTGAACCTTTTGGCTATCAAACACTTTTCCTTTATGGAGGAGAAAGCAGATTTGATAATATGAAAGGCTGGTTTAGAGGCAATGGCTTTGATAAGATCATAGATGAACCACATTTTAAAAATCCAATATTTAAAGGCACATGGGGAGCATGTGATGAAGACTTAGCTAATAAAGCAAATGAAACTTTTAAAAACCTTTATGCTAAAAATCAAAAATTTGCAGCGGTGATGTTCTCAACATCGAATCATGCTCCCTTTGATTTTCCAGATAAAAAAATAGAATTAGTACAAGGTGTTGATAAAAAAAGTGTTAAAAATGCTATAAAATATGCAGACTACGCAATAGGAAAGTTTATTGATGACGCAAGAAAAGAGCCATACTACAAAGATACTATTTTTGTAATACTCGCAGATCATAATGTACGAGTATATGGTGATGATATGGTTCCTATAAGTATGTTTCAAATACCAGGTTTGATTTTAGGCGACTCGGTAAAACCTCTAGTGTATGAAAAAATAACTACACAACCTGATGTTTTAGCGACAGCATTGGACTTAATAGGACTGGATTTAACCTATCCTATTATGGGCAAATCTGTTTTTAATGATGAAAAAAAAGAGTTATCTCTCATGCAATTTCACACATCATATGCCCTTAGAGTTAAAGATACAATTGCGATTATAAGACCAAATAAAAAAGCACTTACTTTTAAGTATCTTGATAAACATTTAGTACAAATAAAATCTGATATAGAATTAGAAAAAGATGCTTTAGCCTTTATAGTTTCTCTTGATTATATATACAATGAAAAACTTTATAGATAAGGATTTTTTTGATGAAGAGAATTTTATTTATCATTGTTTTATCCAATCGTTTTTACATAGAAGTTAAGAGTACTTCCAAATGATTTTATCAAGCATCTTAGACATATTTAATAAACTATTAATAGTTCAAATTATTTTTCTATTTTTCATGTCTAGTTTTAGGCTAGTTTTTTTCTTCTATTATAATGACATTCCTGATATATCTATTTATTATCTTGATTTATTTCATGCTTTTGTACTTGGAATGAGGATTGATCTTGTTGTACTCGCTTATATTCAAGCACCTTTAACTATCGTTTTAATTATTCTTTATTATGTAAGAAATAACCATGATTTTCAAATTAGTAAAAAAATTATCTCCTACTATTTATTAGTATTTTATACTCTCGTTACTGTACTTTTAATCTCTGATTTTGGATTTTATTCTTATTTTAAAGATCATATTAATATTTTATATTTTGGTTTATTTGAAGATGATACTTATGCTTTAGCGCTTACCGTATGGGAAAATTATAATGTATTACTTATTGTCGCTATGTTTGTTTTCTTTATATTTTTATTGCATTTAATAATCTCTAAAATTTTAAATAAAAATAATAGACAAATAGCTTTGAGTACAATAAAAATCAATCCTTTATTTATATTTTTTATTTTTATTATTTTAAATTTTTTAGCAATTCGAGGAACTACTAATATGTATCCCCTTGTAAAGATGATTCCAAATGTATCTGAAAATCTTTTTATAAATAATCTTTCTCAAAATGGTGTTATCGCTTTTATGCGAGCTTATAAGATAAAAAGAAAATTTTCTAATGATAAATATAATCTCATAGCTTCAACTGGTTTTGAAAATAATATTAAAAAAGCTTTTGAAATATATACTAACAAAAACGATATTTACCAAGACAAACTTTTATCTTACATAACACACAAAATACCTAAAAAAGAGAATCTAAAAGATTATAATGTAGTTGTAATTATGGTTGAGAGTTTTGGTTTACCTATACGAGAGTATCAATCAAAAGAGTTTAATATAATGGGGGCTTTAGAAAAGCACTTCAATGAAGATACTCTTTTTAAAAATTGTATCTCTAGTGGAAATGGTACGATTGCAAGTTTAGAATCTCTTTTGTTAAACATTCCCTACAGACCAGGTAGTTTTGCTTTTTCTCAATCTAAGCATAAGCAAACATCTTATAAGCACGCTCCTGCCTTTGTATTTAAAGACAATGGATATGACACGACCTTTATCTATGGAGGAGATTTAAGTTGGAGAGAGATGGGTAAATTTATTAAATACCAAGGCTTTGATAAAACTATTGGCAAAATAAGTATTTACAAGAGTATTGAAAATAAAAATGATTATTTTCACCCATGGGGTATTTATGATGAGTACTTATATAACTCAATATTTCAAAGACTTCAAAACTCACAAAAAAAGCAATTTATTTTTGCTTTATCTACAAATAATCATCCTCCTTATAATATCCCTAAGCAGTATAAATTAAATAACTTACAAATATCTCCAGACCTAAACAAGCATATTACAAGTAAAGATAAAGAACTAATGAGAAAAAGATTTCAATCCTACTCTTACGCACTAGATAGCCTAGGAAAATTTATACACCGCATCAAAAATTCTAAATATGCTCAAAATACTATAATCGCCATCACCGCTGACAATAATACAATCGAAGCAAATATGAAGTATGAGAAAAATACTCTATTTAAATCCAGAAATATTCCTTTTTATTTATACTTACCTCAAAAACTAAAAAATACACTCACAATTGACACCCAAGTTTTCGCCTCTCATAAAGATATATTTCCAACTCTCTACAACATAGCCTTGAATGATACAAAATATATCAGCATTGGGCAAAATATGCTTGATGCCGATGCTTTACATATAGGATTTAATGCCTCACAAATCGTTTCAAGTAAAAGTAAAGTTATTAAAGTCGATAAGTTAGATCACAATAACACACTCTTTGAAGCAAATTATTATCGTGCTTCACTTGCAATAACGCAGTATTTACTCAATCAGTATTCTGTTAAAAAGAGTGAAAATGAGTAAAGAACAAAAGCTTTATAAATAGATGTTAAAAGAAAAATTTTCAAATAATACTCTTATTGTTATATATGCTTTTTTTCTTCCTCTTTCAAAAGCTGTCGGTGTATTTCTTTCTTTTGTTCTACTTTTAAAATGGCTCACAGATAAAAACTTTTTTACAACACTTAATGAACTCTTTAAAAATAACCTAATTCGTGCTATTAGCTTGTTTTTAATTTTTAGTTTTATTTCTCTTTTTTGGAGTGATAATCTACTTCTAGGACTTGAGCATTTTCGACGATACTGGCACTTTCTTCTTATAGGAGTATTTGTAACTTATATTAAAGAGCATAATCTTCAAACAATACTCTCTGCATTTTTACTAGGTATGTTAATAAGCGAGATATTTTCTTTCGGAATTTTCTTTGAATTAATTAGCCTTAAACATGGTTCTGTCAATAATCCTTCGCCATTTATGCACCATATTCAATATTCAATATTTTTATCTCTTGCATCACTAATTGTTTTAAATAGATTTTTCTTTGTTGAAGATATCCGTTTTAAAATTATGTACATTGTCTTTTTTATAATCACTACTTCAAACCTCTTTTTAAATGGAGGGAGAACAGGACAATTAACATTTATAATATCTTTATTTGTCTTGGGTTTTTTAAATATAAAAAATAAAATTTATGCTTTTTTTTCTATCTTGATTGTAACTACTACAATAGTAATTCTCGCCTACAATATAAGTCCTATTTTTAAAAATAAGTTTGATCAAGGAAATAAGGAATTTTCTAAACTTCTAAACCAAGAAAAAGGTCAATATAATGATTCTATTGGGCTTAGAATTGGAGCATGGATGGTTTCTTATGAAGTTTTTAAAGATTCTCCCCTTCTTGGAACTGGGATTGGCTCTGAGTTAGAGGCAATTCATGCAAAAATAGACCACTCTATGAAAGAATTTGAAAGTGTTAAAAAGCTCCATCATCTTCATAGTAATTATGTTAGTTTTCTAGTACAACTCGGCTTCATTGGATTATTACTTTATCTTAGTATTTTTTATTATCTTTATAAACTCCCCGTTTTAAAACATGAGATACTCAATCTAAAATATATATTTATTAGCATATTTATCATTTCAAGTTTTTTCGACTATCTTTTTGTGTTACAATTTCCCTTAACTCTTTTTATTATGTTCTGTGGTATCTTTATCGCAAGTACTAAATTTCAATCATCGGAGAATATATAATATGCTTAAATATAATGAAATTTGTCATGCTAATTTTGCAAAAAGTTTTCGAGGTGGAGAAAGGCAAACTTTACTTCTAATAGAAGAACTCTCTCAAAAGGGCTACAAACAAGTAATTTTTACAAGAGAAAAATCTCAACTAGCAAAACGATTACTATCTATAAAAAACCTTACAATTATTCAAATTAAGAAGCCTTATATTTTCAGCTTAAGAAAAGTCAATTCTAATGCCATCATCCATGCCCATGAAACAAAAGCTGCTCAATTTGCATACTTTGCTCATCTGTGTTTTGGAAACCCCTATATCATCACAAGAAGAGTGGTAAACCCTATTAGTAAAATTTTTTTCAACAGGGCTATCTATTTAAACTCCAAATATACAATAGCCTTATCAACTGCAATAAAAGAACAAATTTTGGAGTTAAATCAAAATGTAAACATTAAGATTATCCCTGATGCCTTTAGTAATCTAGAGTATAAGACTAAAGAGGTTCAAAACTTAAAAAATAAATTTAAAAATAAGTTTATAATAGGCTCTATTGGTGAGCTAGATAATGATACTAAAGGTCAATTATATCTCATAGAAGCACTAAAAATGTTAGAAAAAGACTACAAAGAGATTCATTTAATCCTTTTAGGCAAAGGAAAAGATTTTCAACTATACAAAGACACATCCAAAGATATGACTAATATTAGCATAGAAGGTTTTGTTAATAATGTGGGAGATTATCTACAATGCTTTAATCTTTTTGTTTTTCCCTCAATAAAAGAGGGTTTAGGCTCATCCCTCTTAGATGTTATGAATTTTGAAATTCCAATAATTGCTACAAATACAGGTGGAATACCAGATATCATCAAAGATGACTTTAATGGAGTACTCATTGAGATGAAAAATACTCAAGCTATTTATGATGCAATTTTAAAACTTTATCATAATAAAGAACTTGTAAAAAAATATACTGATAATGCAAAAAATAATTTAAAAAATTACCATATTACTTCTATTACATCATCGTATGAAGCATGTTATAATATCGAAAAAGAGATTTTACAATAATGAAAGAACCATTTAAATGGGATAATTATTCTGATCAACCCTCATTATTAAAGGATAAGTCCTTTAAAAAGAAAATGCGAAAAAAAGAACTTTTCCATATACTCACGACATTTACTACAGCTTTATTTATCTTGCCCTTATCTATTCTTATGATGCCCTTTATTAAAAGAAAAAAAATAGACTCTTCTTCTTTTTTTTGTTTAGGTATAGACTTTGAGCGTGAGGTAGAATTAACACTTAAACTTGTAGAAGAATTAAAGATACAAAGAGTGTTATTGCGTATAAAACTTTGGGATATTGATTCACTTGATGAACTCAAAGAGTTTATACTAAAACTTAAAAATAAAAAAGTCACACTAAAGATTTTGCAAGATAGAGAACATATTGAAAATCCAAAGTTACTTTACACTAGCATCAATAGTATTTTTTCAAAACTTAATGGACTTATAGATATATATGAAATTTGCTCAACAACAAACAGAACAAAATGGGGATTTTTTAGCGTTAATGAATACAATCACTTCTATCAAGTAGTTTACGACCTAAAACAAGAAAAATTTCCAAATATAAAGCTTATTGGAAGTGGAGTGATAGATTTTGAGTACCATTTCACCGCACATACACTTTTTAACTTTTTCAAGTATAAATATGATGGTGTTTCTTCCTTACTCTATGTAGATAGGCGAGGTGCACCAGAACACACGCAAATGGGTTTTGCCCTCTCTGATAAAATTGCTCTACTAAGTACTATGGTTTGGATGAGTCCAAAATCAAAGCATTCCCTTCATATTACCGAAACAAACTATCCTCTACAAGCAACTGCTCCATACGCTCCTACAAGTGAGTATGAATGTATAGACGAACACTCTTATGCTGATTTTATGCTTAGGTATCATCTCTTAACATTCGCATCACAACAGGTTGATTCATTATCATGGCATCAACTCATTGCTAGAGGATATGGACTTATAGATAATATTAATGGGACAAAATATAGACCTGCTTTTTTTACATATAAGTATATGATTGAGACCCTTGAAAATGCACAATTTTTGCGTCTTGATATTAAAAGAGATTATTATATATTACAGTGCCTTATTGATGAGCAACTTTTACAAATTCACTGGACGCTAAAACCAACTACACTTAAAAATGAAGACTTTTTTGATGTCTATTCTCAAGATGGTAAAGTAATTCAAGATAAGATTCTAAATATCGGTTCATCACCAATTTATATATTTATAACTCAAGCTGTTCCTAAAAAAATAAACTGCTTGTAAGGAAATTTATGCAAATACTTATTATTTTACCTAATTGGCTCGGAGATGCTATCATGAGTACTCCAGCTATTGAACTTTTAGCTACTTACTATCCAAAGGCAAGGTTTACCTTTCTTGGAAGTTATGTCTCCATAAAGGCGATAAAGCATCATCCTCTCTGTGAGAGGGCTATTGTTGATGAAACAAAAAAAGCTTCAAATAGATTTATAGCGACATATAAGATGGCCAAAGAACTGGGAGAATTTGATTTAGCCATTACTTTTAGAAATCAATTTTATTCTTCTTTGCTTCTACGATTTACAAATACAGTTATATGTTTAGCTAAACAATCTTGGCACTCTCGATTCTTACTCTCTCATACGCCTAAAATCAAAGCAAAGAAACATCTAGCCCTACAGTACGCCCAACTAGCTATGACAAATGTAGATAATTACCAAAATGACATATCAGCCTTAAAATTATATATTCCAGCGAAAAAACATGAAAAAGAAACACTTGGTATTAATGCTGGAGCAACTTATGGAAGTGCCAAAAGATGGTATCCAGATAGATTTGCACAAGTAGCTGCAAACTTTTGTGATAAATATGACATTATTATTTTTGGCGGACCCGGTGAAGTGCAAATGGCTCAAGAAATTGAAGATAATTTAATCTCTTTAAATATAAGCAACTATACTAATCTTGCAGGTAAAACAAGTATTGAGGAATTGTGTGCAAATATTGCAGGATGTTCTTTATTTATTACTAACGATAGTGGTCCTATGCATGTAGCTGCTTCTTTTCAAGTTCCAACAGTAGCTATTTTTGGTCCTACAAAACATGAAGAAACATCACAATGGATGAACGAAAAGAGTGAAATTGTCAAAGAAGATATGTTATGTTCCCCCTGCATGAAAAGAGTATGCCCCTTAAAGCATCACGAGTGTATGAAAAATATCACAACTTCAAAAGTTATAGAAGCTGTAAAAAAATTAGCACTTTAAGCAAGAGAGTTACAAGTGGTCTTAAATTTTAGTGGAGTGATTGTATAGCTTGACAGATCAACTTTTTGATGTTAATATACTTGCAACTTCAAAAGATACTTTTGGATTATAGGATTAGTGAAGATTTAGCTGGTAAAATTAAAATACTTTATTACGACATAAAATACAAAATAAGTTAGCAAAAGCTGGATAGTTAAAAGCACAGGATATGTTTGAAGGTATTAAAGAAAATGATAAGTTATATAATATATTACAGGAGATGAAATAGCAATGAGTATGAAGTTTACATTTCTTAAAAATTATTTTTTAATATTTTTTTTAACATACTCAATTTTAATAACTACAAAAATTTTATTTACATTTTATTTGCAAGCAAACTTTACAGAATTTTCTATATCTCAAGAATTATATGCTATTTTTTGGGGATTTAGATTTGACTTTGCTACGTGTGCTATTATTGCTTTTATTATAACATTATTTGATTTTAATAAAAAAATATTTACATTGAGTGCCACGATAGTACTGATAACAGTTTTTTTTACTCAAATAGGTGATATATTATATTTTAATGAAGCAAATCGACATATTGGATATGAAATAACAGATACTATAACAGATGCTTCAAGTTTATTTATGACTGCTTATTCTCAACATACCATTTTAACTATCATTTCTATTTTTACTGCTTTTAGTTTAAGTATATTTATTCGTAAAATACTTTTAAATAAGCAAACTATTTCCATAAATAGGTTTTATATTTTAAAAAAATTAGTATTAATTATACTTACAATTTTTTTCATAAGAGGAATGACGCAATCAATACCATTAAATCCTTGGCAATCCAATCAAATAGGAGATAGTAAATTAGCCACTTTATCATTAAATGCTACATATAATATTATATATTCACTAGTGAATAAAAATAAAAAATTACAGCCTATTAAAATACCTACAATAAGTGAGAAAACAATACGTCGGTCATTTAAAGAATTATATCAAAAGAAAGAAGCAAATATTGACTTTCCTATAATCAAAACCAAACCAAATATAGTATTTTTATTTCTTGAAAGCTGGAGTGCAGTATATTTACAAGCATATGGTTATAAATATAATACAACACCCTACTTCAGCGAAATATTAAAAAAATCAATACGACCTGCCATAATGATAGCAAGTGGACATAGAACAACAGAAGGAATGTTTAGTACTCTTGCCTCTTTTCAAAATCCTCTAGGAAAAACTGTAGCCAAAACACAATTACAAAATCATCAATATTCTTCAATTATTAATATTTTAAATCAAAAAGATTATAATAGTGCTTTTTTTCAAGGTTCATCAAAAGAAACAAGTGGCACAGGAAGCTTTGCACAAAGCATGGGCTATAAATATAGCTATGGAAAGAAAGATATAAAAGAACGTATATATGAAGAAAACTACTGGGGCGTACATGATGTGGATTTATACAATTTTGTTGAAAAAAATCTTTCTTCTCAACTTAAAGAACCTTTTATAATAGGAATAAATGGGGCAACTACACATGATGACAAAATACCAAAAGGCATTAAAAAAATTCACTTTACAGATGAAAAAATAAATAATCAGCTAAATGCTTTGCATTTTTCCGATCTGGCTTTGAAACAATTTATAACAAATGTTGAAAATAAATATCCAAATACAATATTTGTATTATTAGCAGATCACTGTGGTGGAAATATATCAGTAACAATAGAAAACTATATGATACCTTTTGCAATTTATTCTAAAAAATTGATTGTTCCTAAATATCACGATATTTACCTCTCGCAAAGAGATATTGCTCCTACTATTTATGATTTAACTATAGGTAACTATAAAAATCACCATACAACTTTTAGTGGAAAATCATTAATTCAAGACAGTAGCTTTTTTGCAGATTATTATCACAATGGTATCCTAGGATGGACTGAAGATAATAGTATTATCGAAATTAATACGAGTACAAATATTATGATATGTTATAAAAAATCTAATCTTAATAAAGAAAAAACAAACTGTACAAAAGTACATAATGAGATGAAAAATAGAGCCTTATCTTTTACGAATGTGTCGCAGAAATTGTTGTTTAGTGATACATTAAATAGTTTTAAAAAATATAGAAATATACATGAAAATTAGTATAATAATACCAGTATATTAGACTTAATGAAAGATACGGGAGGGTCTAAATAATCATCAAGCATTTTCAACTTCAAGATTTTAGTAAAGCTCTTTATAAAGTGTCCTACGGAAGGGATATAGGAGTTTTACAAGAAGTCTAATGCACTACCATCGGAAAGCATTCGAAAAGTTTAATGTAAAATTATTCAGTATAGCATTGATAGAACTTATTATAAAAAACCAATGAATATTTACTTTGAGAGTTTACAAATTAATGATGAAAATGTACTAGCAGTTTCATAAAGTAACAGAGTAAAGCTGAATAAGGAATTTGTATATGTAATCTTGACTTATTTGGGTAATATAGTTAAATTAAAATGAGTGTGATTATAATTTTATTTTACTGGTAAAAAACAAAAGCTTATTGCTTCGAAAATTTATACAGATTCATCTTTTAGCGTAAAAAATTATAAGGACATAGATGAAAATTTTAGATAATTTAAATTTAAATAAAGCCAAAGAGTTTCACCAAGACTTTTTGAGTGCAGATACATTTATATTCCGAGTTATTTTAACTCAATGGCTTGTGCTTAGTAGTTTTGGTGCTATGTTCCATGACACTTACTTCATTGGATTTATAGGGGGAGGACTTTTAAGTTTTGTAGCTTTTATTGGGTATAAGTTTTATAAAGGAACGATAACTCTTAGAATTGTAAATGCTGTAATTCTTATGCTTTTTTCCATTATTCTTATTCAGCAAAATGCTGGAGGTATCGAGATGCATTTTCATATTTTTGCGATGATTGCTTTTTTAGTTATTTACAAAGATATTATCCCTTTAACTATTGCAACACTTTTTATTATTGTACACCATTTATTTTTTACTTATTTACAGCTTAATAATGTCATGATTTTTGGAAGTGAAATTATTATTTTTAATGATGCTTGTGGATATGATATTGCTTTGTTACATGCTTTTTTTGTAGTTCTTCAATGGCTAGTTTTAGTACAACTATCTTTAAACAATATTGTAAGGCATTGGGGTATGATAGAAGAAAGAAAGCTCCTGAAGGCTTTGCTTGATTCTCAAGAACAGTTAATCATTACAACAGATGGTCAAGAACTTATCAGTGCTAATGAAACATTTTTAAATTTTTATGCAGTCGATTCTATAGATGATTTTAAAAAAACTTATAAAGTTGATTGTGTATGCGATACATTTAATACTAATGTACTAGAGGGCTATCTTCAAAAAATGATGGGACGAGAAACATGGATAGACTATGTAGTTTCTCATTCTTTTGATAATAATCATAAAGTAATGCTTACACGAGGTGAACAGGACTTTATTTTCTCGGTTACAGCGGCTAAACTTCCAGGAGACAATGAACTTAAGTCAGCAGTATTTACAGATATAACTGAGATGGAAAAAGCTAAACTCAACCTTGAAAATGTTACAAATACAATTCAAGACTTAATATTTTATAAAGACCTTGATTTGAAGTTTATAGGTTTAAATGATGCTTGTTGCGAACTTATAGGTAAAAAAAGAGATGAAATAATAGGAAAAACAGATTTTGACTTTTTTCCTGATGATGTGGCAAAATTATTTACTGATATGGATAAAAAAATATTAAAATCTGGAGAGAGTTTATTTTTTGAAGAAGAGGCTCCTGATAAAGATGGAAATATATTATATTTTGCTACTCAAAAGCATGTTCTTAAAGATGCAAATAATCATATTTATGGAATTGTTGGATCCATAAGAGATATTACTGTGCAAAAAAAAGCTGAAATAGAGTTAAAAAGTTTTCATAAACAGACAAGAGAATCAATAGAATATGCTTCTCTAATCCAAGGTGCTCTTATAACAGATAATAAAGCTTTTAGAAATTATTTTCAAGATTATTTTATTATCTGGCACCCTAAAGATACAGTTGGTGGTGATATCTATCTCTTTGAAGAACTACGCGATAAAGATGAATGTTTACTGTTTGTAATAGATTGCACTGGACATGGTGTTCCTGGTGCATTTGTTACAATGCTAGTAAAAGCTATAGAGAGACAAATAATAGCTAAAATAAATAATGACCATACTATTGAAGTAAGTCCATCATGGATATTAAGCTATTTCAACAAACATATGAAACAACTTTTAAAACAAGAAGATAAGGACAGTATCTCAAACGCAGGCTTTGATGGTGGTATAATTTACTACAATAAGAAGAAACAAGTTCTAAAATTTGCAGGGGCAGAAACACCACTATTTTATATAGAAGATGATGAGCTTAAAACAATCAAAGGTTCTCGTCATTCTGTTGGATATAAAAAGTCAGATGTTAATTATGAATTTAAAGAATATATTATCAATGTAAAAGAAGGTATGAAATTCTACCTTACTACAGATGGGTACTTAGATCAAAATGGAGGAGAAAAAAGCTTCCCATTTGGTAAGAAAAATTTTAAAAATATTGTAAATGATAATTATAAAAAAACTTTAGTCCAACAGCAAGAAATATTTTTAGAAAAGCTAACTGAGTACCAAGGTAACGAAGAAACTAATGATGATGTTACTTTGATTGGGTTTATAATTTAAGTTTTCTTATTCCATCAAGTAAGGATACTTTAAACCATCTTATCACCAATAAAAGCTATAATGAAACAAAGTATATTTTATTAGGACTGGTATTTATATGGCTTATTCGGAATCAGATACTCGTTCTAAATTAATGATTTAAAGTAAAAAAACGGAGTCTAAAAAGTGCTTAAACTACGGTATAGTAATGGTTAAAAAGTATTAATTTACAATGAGCTGTACCCCAAGGGTAGGCTTCGCGCTATAAAAATGCAAAATTTGTCCAAATAGTGATTTGAAACAGAATTAAAAAGTAGCAAAAAGACTTGGTATTCAAAGGTACAAATGTAATGATTGTAATAAAAGATTTCAATCCAAAAGAAGACCAAAAAACTTCAAAATATCATCTTCAAAAAATACATTTATAGACGACAAACTCCAAAAGCCAAAGCTGTAATTACTCACCATTTTCATTTAGAGGGAACGATGAAGGCCCGTTTATATCAACAAATCGCAGTTCAAAAATCATAGAAGAAATTTCGATTTAAAGTAAAAAGATGGTGTAAAAGAGCTTCATGAAGATAAGTTAGGGAAATTAGTTGACTTAAGTGGGCTTGGTAGTGTAAGAGAAGTTGCAAATAACTTTGGTGGAATATCTCAAATGAGAGATGAGTATTTGAGTTGCAGAGGGAGATTTATAGGTGAATGTGAAAAATGATAAAATCATAGTTATAAAAGGAATTCAATTATGAAAGATATATAACTTGATAATTTAGAACAGTATATACCATTGTTAGCAAAAGGTGCTATGCAAAAAGTATATCTCGATACCTTAGCATCTGGGGATAGTATTTTAGAGGTTATAGATGAAACTATCTATGAAGTCTTTTCAGATGGAACAAAAATAAAGATTAAAGATCTTGCTCCATCTCTACGCGTAGGGATAAATTCAAAGATTATAATGTCCCTAGAAAAACAAACCAATTAACCAAGTATTCTTATTCCAAATACAACTAACACTCTTGATGGTGGAACTTTTTCTCCATTAAAAATACTCATTAAAGTTAAAAATAGTTGATGACTATCTTTTAAATTATAAGAAAAAGAAATGATTTAGACTCATTTTTTTACTTTAAATCGCAATTACTCGTGAGAGTTGAGGCAGTCTGATAAGTCTTTTGGCTTAAACTTGATATAATCCAAATATGAAAAAACGAATTTTTGTAACTGCGACAAATACTGATATTGGTAAAACTTACACAACAAAATTATTATTAAAAGAGTTTGCATCTCGTGGGATTCGCGTGGGTGCTATCAAGCTTATAGAAACTGGTGTTGTCAATGGCGTAGCTCCTGATGCAAAAGAGTTACTTTCATGCTTAAAAGAGTTAAATACATCCTTTTTTGCATTGGAACAAAATGACATAGTACCTCTAAGATACACTCTCCCCGCTGCTCCATTTGTAGCCTCAAACAATACACAGCTTGATATAAAAAAACTAGAAGATGCCATTGAAAAAATAGAAAAGCTTTGTGATGTTCTCATTATAGAGGGTGCTGGTGGTTTATATGTGCCAATAGATGGAAATACTATGATGATTGATTTGATAAAGTATTTTAAAGCAACAGCCCTTTTGGTGACGCATTGCTCTCTTGGTTGCATAAACGATACACTTTTAAGTTCAAAAGCACTCCTTGATAAAAAAATTCCACATGCAATAGCTTTTAATTGTAGGGATAATAATGACAGTTTTGCAGAAATTTCAGCACCATATTTTGAAAAAATATCTTTTGATGTCTTGAAAGTGGATGAAAATATTGACACGATATGTGATGTCTTGTATAATCAATAAATTATTTTAAAAGAAGTAGTATGCAACATTTAACAAAAACAGATGATTTTAATATAGAGGAGATAAATGATATTTTAGCGGACGCAAAAGTATTTTCTGATGGTCGTTTTGAGAAGATACTTGTCGATAAGCTCATCATTACTCTTTTTTTTGAAAACTCCACACGAACAAAAAGCTCCTTTGAAATAGCAGCAAAACGATTAGGTGCAAACATAGTGCATCTTGATGTTGCACAGAGTTCAACTAAAAAAGGCGAAACCTTAGTAGATACTGCCATGAACCTTGATGCTATGGGTCCTCATTCGATTATAGTACGGCATAAAAATTCAGGAGTTCCCCAGACTTTGTCAAATCATACAAATGCTTCTATTATCAACGCTGGAGATGGTGCTCATGCCCATCCTACACAAGCACTTCTTGACTTATATACTTTAAAAGAGCATTTTGGTGATGTGGGAGGTAAAAAAATTGCCATTGTTGGAGATATTAAAAACTCTCGTGTAGCTAACTCAAACATAGAACTTTTAAGTCGTTTTGGCATGGAGGTAATTTTAGTAGCACCTCCCCATTTTTTACCTGCTTCGCAGCTAAGAAGCACACATTTTTTAGAAGAGATTATAGATGAGGTTGATGCTATTATGAGTTTAAGAACTCAAACTGAGCGACACTCCTCTCAAAGTTATGCTTCGCTTAAAGATTATGCAAGTGATTTTTGCATCACAAGTGAACTTCTTGGAGATAGAGATATTATTTTACTCCATCCTGGTCCTGTTCATCGTAACATTGATATTTGTGACGCACTTTTAGCAGATGAGAGATGTAAGGTTCTAGAACAAGTTACAAATGGCGTATCAATCCGAATGGCAGTGTTGAAAAAACTGATATATGACATTTAGTGACATAAACACCCTCGCAAAACAAAGAAAACCTTTTCTTTTTATAAGTGACTTTAAGGCTGAAAATTTAAAGGTAGTTTTATTAAAAAATCTTTTAGAAGAAGATGTAGAGTTTCAAATAGAAAAAAAATCTTCTCTCAATAACTCTATAAAACCTTTAAAAAAATACCCTCAATCCTTTGAAAAGTATAAAAAAAAATTTGATTATGTTCTTGAGAAAATAAAATCTGGAGAAACCTATCTTTTAAATCTTACTCAAGAAACAAAAATCCAAACGCCCTATACTTTAAAAGAGATTTATAGCCAAACAAATGCTGAATTTAAATTAAGATACAAAAATCAGTTTGTTTGTTTTTCCCCTGAACGATTTGTGAAAATTCAAAACAATAAAATTCATACTTACCCTATGAAAGGAACTATAGACGCTTCACTCCCTGATGCAAAAAGAAAAATTCTTGCAAATGAAAAAGAGTTGGCTGAGCATATTATGGTTGTTGATTTACTTCGTAATGATTTATCCATAAAAGCAAAAAATGTTTTAGTTGAAGAGTTTCGATTTGTCCAAGAGATTGAAGCAGGGGATAAAAAATTACTTCAAGTAAGCTCACATATTAGTGGGGAGCTTGACGAGAATTGGCATGAAAACCTAGGCGATATTTTAGAGTCACTCTTACCAGCTGGTAGCATCAGCGGAACACCAAAAAAATCTACCTTAAAGATTATAAGTGAGGTTGAGGGTTACGAGAGAGGGTGCTTTACAGGTGTCTTTGGCTTGTATGATGGAGAAACTTTTGATAGTGGTGTTATGATTCGCTTTATTGAAAAAACTGAGCAAAGCTATGTATATAAAAGCGGTGGAGGCATCACTTTAGAGAGTGATGCTAGAGCTGAATATGATGAGCTTTTAGATAAAATTTATTTACCATAGTGGCTAGTTTACTCCTCTTAATTAACTATATTTTAATTCTACTGTTTCTTGGAGAGTATTATCTCTTGTACTTTTTTATTTTGAGTATCACTACATATACAATCTTTACTACTCAGTATACTTTAAGAAGACCTAGCTTTTATATAAGTTCATTTATGATGATTATCACTCCTTTGCTACTAGAATATTTCGATGATTGGATATTTTATTTTTATTTATTTTTTGATTTAGAGAAATATTATGTTTTTATTAGTGATGAACTTGGGTATATTTTATCTTTTCTTCATCCAATTATCTTCTTTTTGAGTTATAATAGGAAAAAATATTTCTAGGATGTATGTATGTATATAGAAAAATTAAAGTTTTCATTGTGGGCAGATTTTATCGAGAGAGATTATTTAGAAAATGAATTTAAAGACTTGATTAATAAAGGCATTATAAATGGGGCTACTTCAAATCCAGCGATATTTAAAAATGCTATCTTAAATTCCCCAGCGTATATAGAGCAACTTAAAACTCTTAATCATCTAAGTCCAAAAGAAAAGTACGAAGCATTAGCGATTTATGATATAGGCAAGGCTGCTGATATATTAAAGCCTTTATACGATAAAGACGATGATGGTTATGTAAGTATAGAAGTAGACCCATATTTAAGTAATAATTCTGTTGCGACTATAGCAGAGGGTAAAAGATTGTTTATGAGTATTGGTAGAAACAATGTAATGATTAAAGTCCCAGCGACAGATGCAGGTTATATAGCCATGGAAGAATTTACATCATGTGGTATCCCAGTAAACGCAACCTTGATTTTTAAAAAACAACAGGCTATCTCTTGTGCAAATGCTTTTGCATCAGGTGTCAAAAAATATGGCTCTAAAGTTGATACTGTTATAAGTATATTTGTAAGTAGAATTGATCGCCAACTTGATGAGGAATTATCTCAAAAAGGGATAGCCACAGCACTTAGTGGCATTTATAATTCCGCTGATATATATGAGACAATACAAGAGATGAATGTTGATTTTTGTAGGGCATTATTTGCAAGTACAGGAGTCAAAGGGGATTCTTTAAATAAACACTATTATATAGATAAACTTTTAGCCTATAACACGGTAAATACTGCACCAATTGATACAATTGAGGCATTTGATAAAGAGGGTGAAAAACAAAAATGCTTACCAATTCCAAATGATATAATAGCAAAACACTTTGCAAAAATAAAAGAAGCAGGTATAGATTTTGAAGCGGTTTTAGATAAACAAGTTACTGATGGTTTAGTGGCGTTTGAAAAAGCATTTCAAGAGATACTGGAGTCTTTATGAATGATATAGATATACAAAAACTCACATTTGAGCAGTTGAAAAAAATAAGGGCATATCTGAAAAAGATGATTGAGAATGGAGGGAGTGATTTACATGTGAAAGCAAACTCAGTTATCCGTGCTAGAATTGATGGTCGCCTAATGCAATTTTCAGGGGAAGTCTTATCAAAAGAAGATGCTTTAACATTAGCCAAGGAGTTGTTAAGGGGCAGGTTCTCAGAATTTGTAGAAAATAAAGAAGTAGATTTAGTCTACCCTTTTGATGAAAAAAATCGTTTTCGTGTAAATATATTTTTTCAAATTGATGGTGTTTCAGCTGTTTTTCGTGTGATTCCTATTGCAATTCCTTCATTTGAGGACTTGAATCTTCCTGAAGTGTTGAGGAAATTTACTCAACTTGAACGGGGTTTAGTCCTAGTGACAGGTGTGACAGGTTCAGGGAAATCTACTACCCTCGCTACAATGGTAAATGAGATAAACTTAACGAAAAAAAAACATATTATCACCATAGAAGATCCCGTGGAATTTATACATAAGGATAAAGGATGTATTATAAATCAACGCTCAGTAGGGCAAGATACTCTCTCCTTTAAAAATGCTTTGCGTGCAGCTCTTCGTGAAGATCCTGATATTATCCTAGTTGGTGAAATGCGTGATGCCGAGACTATTAACCTTGCCCTTCATGCAGCGGATACTGGACACTTAGTTTTTTCCACATTGCATACTATAGATGCAAAAGAAACGATAAACCGTATTATCGCTCAGTTTCCTACAGGTGAACAGCCTCGTGTTAGATCCTCACTAGCGGGAGTTGTTCAAGGGATAATATCTCAAAGATTAATTCCAACAATAGATAAAAAAAGGCGTGCAGCTATGGAAATACTTGTGCGTACACCAAGAGTTGAAAAACTTATTATGGAAAATAGAGATTTTGAAATACATGATGCAATTGAAGCTGGAAGGGAGCATTACAAGTCTCAAACCTTTGATCAGTCGATTTATGACTTATATGAGGCTAAGATTATATCTAAAGAAGATGCACTTAATAATGCAACTTCACGAGCAGATTTAAAACTGAGAATGAGTGGTTTAAGTGGAGGGTCTTCATCTACGGCTAGTGTTGAGCAGACTGATACTGAAGATATATTTAGTTTAAAATAATTTTTTAACTTAAAATAAAGATATTTTAGATATAATTTCAACCATTTTATTTAAGGAATTTAATATGTTAGAAGGTATAGTTAGAGAGAGTATTGGTAAGAAAGGCACAAAAGCATTTCGCCGTGATGGTTATCTAATTGCGAATATTTATGGAAAAGGTCTTGAAAACATCAATGCTGCATTCAAAATGAACGAATACATCCGTTTAGTTCGTAATAAAGAAACTATAGCATTCCCAGTAAGTATAGCTGGTAAAGAGTTAAGCGTAGTTGTTCAGTCTTATGAATCACAAGCAGTTACAGGAAATCTTTTGCATGTTGATTTAATGGTAACTCAATCAGGTGTACAAACAAAATTTCTTGTTCCAGTAATAGCTACAGGTGAAGCAGTAGGTCTTAAAAATAAGGGTTTATTACACATAGCTAAAGCACGAGTGAGTGTTAAATGTACCCCTGAAAACCTTCCAAATACAATCGAAATTGATGTAACTGAGATGGATGTAGGTGCTTCTAAACTTGTTCGTGATTTAGCACCAATCCCAAATGTTACGATTTTAGATTCTGATCGCGTTGCAATAATTTCTATTATTAAAGCTAAATAATCATGCTCATCGTCGGACTAGGAAATCCTGGTTCGGAGTATGTAAACACACGCCATAATATAGGCTTTATGCTTATAGATGAGCTAGTTTGCAGACAGATGGCTCAAAAACTCTCATCCTCTTCATTTAATGGAGATTTATTTAAATTTCAAAATCATTTTTTATTAAAACCACTTACCTTTATGAACCTCTCTGGCGACTCTATAGCCGCAGTAAAAAAGTTTTATAAAATAGATGAAGTTATTGTAATACATGATGATTTAGATTTAGCCTTTGGATCACTTCGATTTAAATATGGCGGTGGTCATGGTGGGCATAATGGACTTCGATCAACGGATGAAAATATATCTAAATCCTACACTCGAGTGAGAATGGGCATAGGAAGACCCGAGCATAAGGGAGAAGTAGCTTCTTATGTCTTAAGCGGTTTTGCATTATCTGAATTAAATCATATTAAAAGTTGGGTATCTCAAGCTGCAGATGCTGTAGAGTTTTTATTGGAGCATTCTATAGAAGATACAAGCTCAAAATTTACAGTTAAAAAATAAAGTTATATAAAATCATGTTAGCCTTGAGATACATAGCACTTCATTATTTAAAATATTTTTTTATTATTTTAATGGCATTAGTTTTATTTCTTGTTGGTTTTGATTACATAAACTGGGCTGAAGAATTATCTAGTTCGGCAAATATTTTATTGATATATCTAGTATATAAGTCGGTATTTGCGATTGATATGCTCCTACCACTATCTTTAATCTTTGCAATGATTAGTACAAAAATATTTTTGATACGCTCAAATGCTCTTGTGTCTTTTTATGCACTTGGCTATTCAAGAGTAGATATTTTAAAGCCTTTTGTTGTTGTTTCAACGACTATAATTGTCCTCTTTATCTCTTTACACAATTTACCAAAATTTTCACGAGCAGATGAGTTTGCCAAAAATATACGAAAACATTCCGAGTATTTACATCCATCAAGAGATCTGTTTTTCACTTATGAAGATAAATATGTATATTTCTCTAAGCTATTACCTCTAAAAAAACAAGCACTTGATATAAGAGTTTTTAGCATACAAAAGAACTCTCTAAAGGAAGTGATTATTGCTAATAAAGCGACTTATATTAAAGGTGCTTGGCATATTAAACAAGCAGATATTCTTGTTAAGCCCGATGATATAAGTTTTAATTCTCTTGGAATACGAATAGTAGAAGAAAAAAACTTAGAAATTTTGCATGGTTTTAAACCTAAGATGTTAGATCAAATTTATGAGGGAAAAGTAAATTTTACAATTACTGATGCTTTTGAAGCTTATCAACTACTAGAGAAGCAAGGCGTTGATACGAGAAGTATAAAAGGAGCGATTTATAAGATATTTATATATCCATTTTTTGTACCGTGTGCAATTGTTATTATTTTCTTTTTTGTACCAATGAGTGTAAGATTTTTGAATGTATCTTTATTTACTTTTGGAGCAATCCTTGTTACTTTAATACTCTGGGGAATTTTATTTATGCTTGCAGAGTTGGCAAACAATAAGACAATCTCAAGTGAAGTAGGGGTAGTTACTCCAATAATAGTTTTATTTTTAATCGCAATCAGGCAATGGAGAAAATACCGTTTAGCTACATAGTCTTTTCATCTTGTCTTGCTCTATCACTCCTGCCTTGAATGTTCTGTATTAACCCCATTTAAAATGCCATAAATTTTCAGTAGACCTCCCTTGTGCGTATTTGGATTTTTATATTGATAATTTTAGGATTATATATAAATAAGAAAGTAGTGTACCTTTTCATTAGCCATAAAGTTATTTTGACTCTTTACTTAGTAACAATAGATTCTAAATTTAGAGCTATATTAGAAAAGATAACAACTTTTGCAAATACATCAGATATAATCATTTTAAAATATATATTATGGATTAGAATGTTAGATTTTTCAAAATTTTTAAAATACTCCAAACCTGGACCTAGATATACAAGTTATCCCACAGCTTTAGAATTTTCTGATTCTTATGGATATGATGAATATATCAAAAAATTACAAAACCAAGATTCTTCACGAGCTTTGAGTTTATACTTTCATCTTCCTTTTTGTAGAAATGCTTGTTATTTTTGTGCTTGTAATGTGGTGTTCACTTCAAAAGAGGATAAAATGCTTCGTTATATAGAGTATTTAAAAAAAGAGCTTGATATTTTATCTTCTCACCTTGATTGTAAGCGTCAAGTTATTCAGATGCACTTTGGTGGAGGAACTCCTACATTTTTTACCGCAGAGCAATTAAAAGAGATTATAAAAAATATTAAGTCTTATTTTCCAAACTTCCTTGATAATGCTGAAATATCTTGTGAAATAGATCCTAGACATATAAATGAAGCTCAAATGCAAGTGATGAGTGAAGCAGGGTTTAATCGTGTAAGCTTTGGCATTCAAGATTTTAATGAAAAAGTGCAAGTCGCTGTACATCGTGTTCAGTCTTATGAGATTAGCAAACAAGCGATGGATTTAGCCAGAAAGTACAATATGGTTTCGGTAAATATCGATCTTATTTATGGTCTGCCTTATCAAACTTTGCAAACTTTTAAAGAGACTTTAGCTTTAGCTTTAACGCTTAACCCAGATAGGTTTGCGGTGTTTAATTATGCTCATGTTCCATGGCTTAAAAAGACAATGAGAAAGATTGATGAAACAACACTTCCACTTGCTGATGAAAAACTTCAAATCATGCAATATACGATTGATTTTTTGACTTCAAACAATTATAAAATGGTAGGAATGGATCATTTTGCTAAACCTGAGGATGAACTTTTTAAAGCAATAGAAAAAGGGGAACTTCATAGAAATTTTCAAGGATACACTACAAAAGGTGGAGCTGATTTAATCGGAGTAGGACTTACTTCTATCGGCGAGGGGATTGATAGCTATAATCAAAACTTTAAAGATATGTCTTTGTATGAAAAAGCTATTGATGCTCAAAAACTTCCATTTGAGAGAGGTGTTGTTCTCAATCAAGATGATTTAATCCGCCAGTATGTGATAATGGAGTTGATGAGTAATTTTAAACTTGATATCAAAAGATTTAACAAACTCTTTGATGTAGATTTTAATACTTACTTCGCTGACGCTATAGAAACTCTTAAAGTATTTGAAGCTGATTTGCTTGTAAGTATCTCTGATGAAGCTATAGTTTGTAGCCAAACAGGAACATTGCTTATAAGAAATATCGCAATGCCCTTTGATGCGTATATGAAAAACCATGCACAAAATAAAAAAACATTTTCAAAGACAATATAATGAGTAGTTTACCTCTAGACAATATTTTCAACTTCGATTACACAGCAGATGATTGTGTTAAATGTGGAAAATGTATTCCCGTTTGTACTATCTATAATATAAATCCTGATGAGGTTACATCACCTCGTGGATTTTTAGATCTTCTTGGTGCGTACAAAAGAGGAAAGTTAGACTTAGATCAAAATGCTAAAGATATTTTTGAGTCTTGTTTTTTATGTACAGCCTGCGTTGAAGTTTGCCCAAAGTCTATTCCTACAGATATGGTAATAGAGCAAGTTCGCTCAGATATAGCTAAAAAATTCGGCATTGCATGGTATAAAAAAGCGTTCTTTTTACTTCTTCGTCATAGATGGTTAAATGACCTAGCTTTTAAACTTGGATGGACATTTCAAACTTGCGGATTTAAAATCAAAGCAGATACAAACTCTATGAACTCTCGTTTTAATCTACCGATGCTTAAAACTGATAGATTACTTCCAAGTTTGAGTAAAACATCTTTTTTAAATTCGCATGAAGAAAATATTGCAAATGGTGGAAAAAGAAAAGTGGCAATATTTATAGGTTGTTTGGCAAATTATAACTATACAAGTATTGGTGATGCACTTTTAGAGATATTGGAAGTTTTAGAAATAGATGTATTTTTAGCTAAGGGACAAAAATGCTGTTCTGCTCCAGCATATTTTACAGGTGATTTTGATACCGTTGATTCTAATGCTAAATACAATATAGAATATTTTGAGCAATTTGCTTGGGATGTAGAAGCTATCTTAATCCCAGAAGCTACATGTTCGGCGATGCTTAAGATTGATTATGAACATTACTTCCATGATCAGCCAGATTGGCGTGCTAGAGCAAAAGTTGTTATGGCTAAGGTTTTTATGGCAACAGAGTGGTTACAGCATCATACAAAGTTAGAAAGTATCCTTCGCTCAAAGAAAAAAGATACAAAAATCGTAACATACCATGACCCTTGCCATGCAAAAAAAATGCAAGGTATTCATGCTGAACCAAGAAATTTAATTGCTAAAAATTACAAGATAGTAGAGATGAGCGATCCAAATCTTTGTTGTGGTTTTGGAGGGGTTACTATGCAGAGTGAAAAGTACCATTTTGCAGAGGCGGCAGGTAAGCCAAAAGCAGCGATGATAGAAAAAACGGGTGCAGATATCGTGAGTGCTGAGTGTTCTGCTTGTCGTATGCAGATAAACAACTCTATGAGTGGTGCTGGTGTAAAAACTATCTTTAAGAACCCTATAGAATTAATCGCAGAGGCTTTAAGATAATGGAGCATATAGTCTGGAATGCTGATCCAATTCTTCTTTCTTTTGGAAGTGTGCAGGTATATTGGTATGGAGCCTTATTTGCAACAGCTATACTAAGCGGTTTTGGCGTGATGAATAAGATTTATAAATTTGAAAACAAGCCGATACAACAACTAGAAACACTACAGTTTTATATCATTATAGGCATAGTTGTTGGTGCAAGACTAGGGCATTGTTTATTTTATGACCCTTCGTATTACTTAGACAATCCTCTTAAAATTTTCTATGTCTGGGAGGGTGGGCTTGCTAGTCATGGTGGAGGAATGGGTGCAATTATTGCAACATTTTTTTATGCTAAAAAATCAAAAGTTAGTTTTCTTTATCTTCTTGATAGATTAGCCATTCCAACAGCACTTTTTGCATTTTTTGTTAGGATGGGAAATCTTATGAACTCTGAGATTATTGGTAATGTTACTAATGTTTCATGGGCTTTTATATTTTCACGAGTAGATGAGTTACCAAGACATCCAGCACAACTTTATGAGGCAATTTCGTATTTGAGTATATTTATAATGCTAAGTCTTATCTATCTTTATACTCAAAAATCAAAAAATTCAGGTTTTCTTTTTGGAGTGTTTTTGCTGAGTGTTTTTGTAGCAAGATTTTTGATAGAGTTTGTAAAAGTACCTCAAGCGATGTATGAAAATATCTCTTTTATGAGTACAGGACAGATGCTAAGTATCCCTTTTCTTCTTATGGCTGTTTGGCTTATTGTTAGTTCAAAAAAGAGAATGAAGAACTAATATACTAGTTCTTACTTTAGTAGGTATTGTAGCTCCTATAAATGTATTATAACATGGAATACGTATTTAAGAAATGAGACCAATATGGCTAACATCTAATTTGAGTAAGTACTTTTTTAATTAAGTTGCTATTGGAAATAAACGCCTAGTGAAATTTATACTAAATCTATGAATACTTTAACATGCTAAAATAAAAAGTTACTAGAAGTAGCATACTAAGTGAAATGATTGTTGATTCAAGTGATCTTACTCGGGGGGAAATATTTAAGATATAATAAGATTTGTGGTTATATCAATAAATGCCACTTTTAGAAGATTATAATGGTTCCCTTTTTCAAGACCAGTAAAACAAGTTTTCTTATTTCATCTCTTTACGATACCAGTGGTAACAGTTTTGCTCCTTCAGGATCTAAATT
>JADGEZ010000002.1:0-28308 GCA_016744115.1 Sulfurimonas sp.
TACACTCATTTTCTTATCCCTATTTTTTCTATTTCAATTTTAACATTTTAGAAATAAGAAAACAATTTTTACTGGTTTAGTTTTAGGGGTTCATTATAGAGAATCAGGTTCAGATGTTTGGTATAAAAAGTAGAATATTTTAATAAAAAAAAGCTTTTCTTAGGTTATTTTCTAAGAAAACTTAATTAAATTTCGAGTGATTTTTGATTTCTTAAAGCAGAGTGTTTATGCTATAATTGTGATGCGGTTCTGCTGTAGCTATATGCTCAGCATCAACTGTGCATATAGTTTAGTAAATCCTAAACCGTAAAGGCTAGTGATTTAAATGTTGAAGATTATCTCGAAAATAATCATCAAAGTCGTTAGAGAAATAATTTATTATCTCTTGAGCGATTAAACAATAGAGAGGGGATTTATTCTCTCTCATGTGCAAATTATACCATAAAATAACCCACAAAAAAACATATCATCACAATGTCTCGTCAGTATACGGATTCTTCTGATGAACTTTGCCCTCTTGGTGGGAAGGCTAAGTATTGTACAAATAGTGTGCCTGTTAAATATTGGATTGACCCTGATTCCGCTAGTACTGGTATCTCTGAAACATTTTGTGGGAAACAAAATTATCCACATCTCAACAAAATAAGTTATGTTGCATCTGAATGGACTAAAAGTGATAGTATAGCTCGTGTCAGTAAGGCATTATTTTCTGAAATTCTAGACAAAACTATATCTTGCTCAGGAACTAAAATAGCTTCCTGTGGAGAATCAGGTTCAGATGTTTGGTATAAAAAGTAGAATATTTTAATAAAAAAAAGCTTTTCTTAGCTTATTTTCTAAGAAAACTTAATTAAATTTCGAGTGATTTTTGATTTCTTAAAGTAGAGTGTTTATGTTATAATTGTGATGCGGTTCTGCTGTAGCTATATGCTCAGCTCTAACTGTGCATATAGTTTTAGTAAATCCTAAACCGTAAAGGCTAGTGATTTATATGTTAAGAATTATTCAACTAATTCTTAAAGTTGTCTATGAGATACTTAGGTATCTTAGAGATAATTAAAACAAACTGAGAGGGAATTTATTCTCTCTCTTAATGCAAATTATACCATAAAATAATCCACAAAAAAACATATCATCACAATGTCTCGTCAGTATACGGACTCTTCTGATGAGCTTTGCCCTCTTGGTGGGAAGCGGAAGTTTTGTACTGAAAACATTACTTTGTATGCAGAATATTCTGCTAGTAGTGATTCTTGGGAAAGTGACTATTTTTCTTGCTCAACAAGTAGATATTACAATATAAGTAAAAGTTCTCTTTCAGAATGGGTTATCTCAGGAAATACTGCTACTGCGTCCGCAACTCTTTCTTCTGGAGACCTTGGAGCTAATACTAAGACATACCTAAATGTAACATGCTCAGGCTCAGTTGTGTCTTCATGTGGTGCATCAGGCTCAGACGTTTGGTACAAAAGAAACTAATCTTACTCTGCATACACACTTCAAACAAAGAACTCTTCTAAAGAGTTCTTGCTAATTCAAAAGCTTTCTTAACATTTACAAGCCCATGACCATAAATATCATCAACGCCTTTTTCCCCTAAGTCTGTAGCAGTCTTAAATATTACATCTGCTATCTCTTTACCGCTTAGGTATGGAAATGCTTCTTTCATTAAGGCTACTACTCCAGATACATGTGGTGCTGATAATGATGTTCCATCAACAGTTACATATCCATTGTCATTTGTAGTGGTATATGCACCATGTCCTAGTGCTACCACATAGTTATTTTTACTTAGTCCTGCTCTGTTTGAGATACCTGTAATTTTTAAACCTAAATCTACAGCACCGACTATTATCCATCCACCTTGAGAATTAAGTAAGTCTTCATACCCATCTACAAAGGGTAGTACAGCAGGGAAACCACACTTATTGATAGTTTTACAGTCTAGTCTATCGTTTCCTGCACCAGAAACGAAAGTAATATCCGAATTTAAAGCGTTTAAAAAAGCTTCTTTATATTCATCAGAGTTATTATAAGTTCTACCTCCAAAGCTCATATTAATTACACTTGCTCCTTTTTGAGTAGCGTAATTTATAGCTTTTTTTACAACTATACTATTCATTCCATTAAGTCCACCAACTACAAGAGAAAGTATCTTAGCATTATAAGCTACTCCCTGCATTCCTCTATTAGGATACTCCGTATCATATTCATCATAAAAATCATTATGTTTGATAGCTGCTATCACTCCTGCTACTTCTGTACCATGAGTGGCATAGTAACCTGTTGTCTCCTCGATAACAAAACTCTTACTTTCTTCTGATAGCTGATTGATAAACTCTTTATGAGTTGCCTCAACTCTCCTATCAAGAACAGCAACAGTAATACCCTCTCCAGAAGCTCCTGCTAGATAAGCACTTGATGTATTCATCATGCTTAATCCAAAGTTAGCACAATACTCACCTGTAATGAACTCATTTTTTTCTTCTTGATTTCCAAAACAAGGAGTTTCATAGTAACGAACATTTGCATCACACATCCATTTATCAAGATATTCCTCTTCTTTATACATATACATCATCTCTTTAGTATCGTACTCACAAAAGGCTTTAGGTGTTTCTTCAACTGTTGGTATCTCTTTTGGAGAAGAAGTACTACTACCGCCTCCGCAAGCACTCAATAAGAGTGTTGCTAAGAGTAATGAAGTTTTAATTGATTTGTTTTTCATCGTTTTTCCTTTATATAAATTTGTTACAACATAACTATACTATTATATCTTTCTCTTTGCAAGTGTTTTATCTTTATACACTTAGTTTTACTTTGTGTAGGCTATATTGTATCAAAAATAATCTTTTGTAAAATGTAAGAAACTCTTAATCAAGAACTAATATAATTTCTACTTAATTTATAGATATAATTTTCTATAAATATTTACTTCTATATAATTTTAAGATATAATATTCTATTAATTTAATAGAAAGGTATAACTATGTTTAATACAGGCAAGCCAGTTACAGGCAAAGATTTTATAGACAGAAAAAAACATCTACCACTTTTTAAAACTTATATAGATAACAATCAAAATATTATGATTAAAGCACCAAGAAGATTTGGAAAAACTTCCATAGTCAAGCATATATTAGAAAATAAGCAAGAGTATGACTTCATATATATAGACATTAATAAAGCCTCCAACCTTAAAAGTTTAGCAAATATAATACTTGATAGTGCCTATAAACTATCAGGAATAGATAATTTTATATATAGAACTAAGAACTCCTTATATGAGTTAATCAACTCTATGGATAATATTAAAGCAAGCATTCCAGAATTTGTAGAGTTGTCATTTAAATTCAATCAAGATAAAGAGGACTTTGATGATATGGAGTATTATTTACATTCTTTAGATGTATTAAACGCTATTGCAAATAAACAAAATATAAATGTTAAATGTGTGTTTGATGAATTTCAAGATATTTTAAAAATTGCCACTAAAGATATTTTAAACAAAAGTCGCTCTGTAATGCAACATCACGAATATGTATCTTATATATTTTTAGGAAGTATAGAAACTATTATGACTAAGATATTTGAACATAAAAGTTCAGCATTTTTTCACTTTACTCGTGTAATAACTTTACCTGCACTTGATGTAGATGAGCTATATAAATACACAAATAAGGTGTTTGATGATAAAGAAATAAAATGTGAAAATCTAATTGATTATTTAAACTATCTTGGAGGTCATCCTGATTATTCGATGCAATTCTTGCAAAAAGTTTATTTAAACTCTCTCGCATATGGATTAAAAAATATTACTAAGCAAAAGATGAATATTTTTATGCTTGAAACTATATACGATAATAAAGCATACATAACAGAACTCATAAACAATGCAAAAACAAAAAAACATCATTTAGACATACTAAACAATATGGCAAATGATGAAAAAAGTACAGTAGATGGAAAGAGCTTGTATAATATAAGAAACTCTTTAGAAGATATGGGCTTGATTAGAAATATCTCACAAGGAAAATATGAAATTATTGATATTTTTTTAAAGTTCTTATTATCACAAAAAGAGACAAAAGAGATAGAGAATTTTTCAATTTATTTATAAAAATATTACTTTTGTATTTTTTTTGCTATAATACCAGTACAATTATAAAAGTGGAACAGGGCTTACACCCTATTTTTAAAACAACGGTACTGCAAGCACCATTAAAACCACGATTATAAGTAGAATTTTCAAATTATCTCCTTTTCTTGAAAAAGAAAGAGGGGATACCACACTGACCTCACAAATCCCACCACTTAACTAAAAGCTTACCACTGCGAAGAAGATAATTTAAATATGTACTAGAAAGAGATTATACCTATTTTTTTTGTAAAAAATGATTTGCATTTTTTATATATGTCACAGTAGAGACTTCTAAAAAAAACTCTTTTGCAAATTTGACATCTATAATTTTATCTTCGCCACCAAGATATACTTCTATATTTACACCTTTAGTCACTAAATGCTTAAGTTCATTCAAGTTCCATACATAACCTAGTAATTCTTCTAAATCCTCTAGTTTTGTAGATATATCTTGTGTATTTAAGCTTTTATAGGGAGAAAAACACTCTCGTTTAAAATTTTCAAGGTAAGTGTTTTGATTTTTTTTATACGCCATTGTTTGCAATCTTTTAAACTTAGCATCTTTACTTTGAAAAAAAGCTGGTGAGAAAAGTTGAAGCGTATCAACTCTATGTCCGTTTTTTAATTGTGCTTGGACATAGTGAAATGCTTTGATCGCTCCATAACTAAAACCAGCTACACTATAATGTGATTTTTCTAATAAATCATCAAAAAAAATCTCATCATTTTTTAAAGAAAATCCACTAAAGAATTTCATCTAAATACTTTTGAACTTCACTTTTAGTGATACTTTCTCTCTCATGGAGAACCAATTCTACTTTTATCATAACAGACTTTAAAGATTCGATAATGACCTTACATGCCTCATAAAGCCTACTCATCAAAATTTCTTCTTCATTATCTGATTTTATAAGGGATTGTCCCATGCCATAGTCATTGAGCATTTTTTGTATTAAGATTTTTGCTTCATCTAAATCATCTTTAGCAAAACTTGAATGTTCTCCATACCTTATATCACAAGCTACCATTCCTGCTAAGTGCATTTTTATACGAGCTTCTAGCTCATGTTTGATTAATGATTCATCTATGCTAGGTGTTAATTTTTCATTTGATAGTATCAATTTCTCAAAAGCAAAATCAAAGTAAGTCGCACTTAGCACTTTTCCTGCTTGATAAGTAACCTTATATCGTTTTTGTTTGTCATTAAGCATTTGTAGTTTTTTCTTTCCAAACATCACCTTGTCTTTGACTTGATGAAAATGTTCTATCGTTACATGAAAATCGTTTTTTCTTAGCGAATATAGTGCAGCTTCATTCACAAGAGCTGCTAAAGAAGCACCATTAAAGCCTACTGTCATATTTGCTACTGCTTTTATATCAACATCGTTTGGAACTTTTACTAAGTACTTCGCTATGATAGACTGTCTTTCTCTTTTTGTAGGGAGTTCAACAAAAATTCTTCTATCAAACCTACCAGCACGGAGTAATGCAGAATCTAAAACTTCTATCTTGTTGGTAGCTGCAAGAACTATAACACCGCTTGAACCCTCAAAACCATCCATCTCTGTAAGGAGTTGGTTGAGTGTTGCTTCACGCTCATCGTTTCTTTGTCCATCTCTTGTTTTACCTACGGCGTCAATCTCGTCTATAAATATAATAGAAGGGGTATTATTTTTTGCAGCTAAAAATAAATCATGAACCCTTTTAGCTCCCATTCCTACATATATCTGAACAAAAGAAGCTCCACTTTGATAAAAAAATGCAACATCCGCTTCATTGGCTACAGCCTTAGCTATCATCGTCTTTCCAACACCTGGAGGGCCTACTAAAAGTACACCTCTAGGCATTCTTGCACCAAAGTTTTTATATTTCTTTGGATTTTTCATAAAGTCTATTATCTCTTCTAATTCTATCTTTACATCCGAGATTCCGCCAATATCTGAAAAGGAAACATCGCTGGTGATGGCTTCTACTTTTTGAGTTAAATCATTAGCTGTAGGTGCATTAGAATTTTTTGACTCAGTAGTATAGCTTGTCTCTTCTCGTCTTTGCCACCATCTAAAAAGGATAGAAGCAATACCTAAAAATAAAATAAAAAATAAAATATAAACAACAACATTAGAATTTCCACCAACTTCTACATGATGTTTTACGAACATTTTAGGGCTAACTTGAGAAGATGCAATCCTAAATACATCTTCTTGTGTTTTTAAGTAAACATAATGTTTTGTTGCAATAACTTTAGTAACTTTTCCATCTCTTAATATTTGGTTTGCTTCATATAATGTTGTTGGACTCGAATTATCTCTTAGTATCGCAAAAAGTACCAAAGCTATCACGAGAAATGCTGATACATAAAGTGCTATTCTGTTTATTTTAGAATTTAGCATAATTAAAACCCTCTCTTACTTCGTAATTTTGAATATTTATCCAGTTTCCTGTTAAGTCTTCATCTGATTTTATAACTATCTTGTTAAAATGCTGGTCATATCCGTAAAATAAACCATCTTTTTCATTCTCTACTAAAACTTCAAGCTCGCCTGTAAAAGCTTTTCTAAAATCAAAGTTTTTTTCTTTTACTAAGTTTTCGATTTCGTGAAGTCTCATCTTTGCTATTTTACCATTTATTTCAGGCTTCATTGTAGCAGATGGTGTCCCATCACGCTTTGAATAAGTAAAAGAATGTATATGGGTCAAGGCTAGCTCTTTTGCATTTTTCATAGCCTCTTGCCAAAGTTCTTCACTCTCTCCAGGATGCCCAGTTATAAAGTCAGTTCCAATGGTAAAACCTTTGCTATAAAGTAATTCAAATAATTCTTTATCTCTCTTATAAACATTTCTTCTATTCATCAGCCTTAACATTTTTTCTGAGGTGTGTTGTAAGGCAATATGCAAATGTTTTTCTAACCAAGGCTCATCTAATATCTCTTTAAATTCATCAGAAATTTGGATAGGTTCTACACTTCCGAGTCTAATACGCCTTACTCCTCTTATTTGAGAAATTCTCTTCATTAGTTTTGCTAGAGATGTAGCTGTATCTTGCCCATAACTTCCGACATTTGTACCTGTTAAAATAAACTCTCCAAAACCATTAAGGGCTAATCTAGTGATTTGCTCCAAGATACTGTTTTCATTCATACTCCGTGCATCGCCACGGACAAATGGGATGATACAATAAGAACATCTAAAATTACACCCCTCTTGAATCTTAATAAAAGCCCTACTCTTACCAACAAAATCATCTACAATAAGATCATCAATATGATTTAAATCTCCTAAATCATAAAAAGGCTTCTCTTGAGATAATAAAGAGTCTATTTTTACCTTTTCGCTTTGTCCAAAAACACCATGTACACGATTTTCTTTGAGTAATTTTTCACCCTTAGTATGAGCGCCACAACCTGTTAAAAATATCTTTGCATCAGATGTTTTTTCCACTTGCGAGATATAAGAACGAACATGAGTATCTGCACCATTTGTAACCGTACAAGAGTTAATAACTATAGCGTCTGCTTCTGCTTCATTTTGCGTCACAACATACTCTTTCATAGAACTCATCATAATCTGAGAATCATAAAGGTTTGTACGACAACCAAAGGTTTTAAAATAAACTTTTTTCACTTACACACTCTCTTGTGTATCAAAGGGAGGAGTTTTTGGCTCTTCTTTTTGGAGATGCACTTTTTGAGTTGGGTATGCTATAGTTATATCATCTTCCTTGTTGTATGCTTCTACAATATCTACAGAAATTACACTTCTTAAGGTAAGGGTTGCATAAGCATTTGTTAAATACCAAGCATCAATCACAACACCATTAGGCTCGATAAAAGAAAAAATTCTCGGTTCAACATTTGTGTTTTTCAAACTATAATGAGTTCGTAGTTTATTTAACTGTTTTCTTGTTATATCTGTATAACCTTTTGAGTATTTTCTAGATACCTCTTTAGCAATGTGCATAGCTTTTTTATGGTTTGAATCAAAGGTAATGGTAATATGCACTCCATCCCATACAGTTTTTAAACTGTGATGTGCATAATTTGCAATCATTCGTGTAAAAATAAAATTATTTGGTATAAAGATAATCCGCCCTGCTCTTCTGTTTACACTAACAGATGTCAATGTAACATCTTCAAAAAGAGTCATACGAAAAAGAGAAATATCCATAACATCGCCTACATACTCTGTTGCATCCATAATGACACGGATTCTATCTCCTACATGTATACTCCCACCAAAAACAATCACAAGCCAACCTAAAATACTCATAAACCAATCTTTCATAGCAATAGCAATACCCGCAGATGCAAAACCTAAAATCGTCACTAAATAGCTAACATTTTCTATATAGTTAAAAAAGATGATGATGATTACAAAGGTGACATTAGTAAAGGTGATAATTTTATTTGCCATGTAAAATCGTTCATTGTCAGTAATATACTTTTTAACAATAAGTTTTAGTAAAAAGAAGAAAAAGAATAATATCAAAATAATTATTCCTATGTTTACTAGTCTATAAAATTGTTTTTCAATATCTTTATTTATATTTATTTCAACTATTTCTAGTCTTTTTTGATATACCTCTGCGGTCACGCTCATAGTATCCAAAGCAGTTTCAAATCTTTTAAGTTGTTTTTGTTTAAGATTTGAGTGTTTTGAATACTCTCCATTAGTATCTATTTTTTTTATATCTTTATAAATATCACTCTCTTGTCTTAAAAGAATAATAAGCTCAGCTAATTTTTCTTTTCTTGATATATAGTCATCAAAATAAGTGTTTTGTGTTTTGATTAAAGAGATTCCAGAAAATATTTCTAAAGGATTTGAAATTTCTGGCGTTTCATCTATCTCAGGAGGGGTAAGAAGTCTTGAAAATGGTGCGGTTCCCTTTTCTTTGAGTTTTTCTATTTGTGAAGCGAGTATCTTTTCTTTTGATACAAGTGCATTTTGTTCATCTAAATCCTCTATGGATTTGCCATGTTTTTTTAAATGCTTTATTCTATTTTTAATACTTTGTATTTTTGCTCTAATATCTAGGGATGTCATATATGATGAATAACTCTTCATCCATACCTTTTCTTCTGCAATTTTTTCTTCTATTTTGTCTAACTTTGCAACAGCAAGTGCTATCATATCTATTCTATCTTTTTCAAGTTTCTTCACTTTGGCTTGGGCTTTAAGTGCTTCAATATTAATAGGGATGCTAGTATTATTATCTACAATTGTTTCATTATTTTCTGCAAATAATGACAATGAAACAAACAAACAAAAGAAAAATATTTTAAACATTATTTATTTCCAAACTTGTTTAATACCGAGATAATAAGCTTTTTATCGCACTCATCTGTAATCTTAACATTTCCAAGTCCTAGGGCTAAAATAAATGTTATTTTTGTATCAGAACTTTTCTTATCGAGATAAAATGTTTCATAAAAATTCTCTATATCTAAAATATTGTATTTTGTTGGTAAATTATATTTTTCTAAAAGCTTCTTAATCCTATCCACTGTTTTTAAATCCATAAAACCCATTTTTAGAGATGTTTCGTTTGCCATTACTATCCCAATAGCTACAGCTTCTCCATGAAGGTATTTTTTATACTTTGTTTCATTTTCTATCACATGTCCAAAAGTGTGTCCGTAGTTTAAAGCGGCTCTAATCCCATGTTCTTTTTCATCTTTAGCTACTACGCTTGCCTTTGTTTGAACCGCTTGTTTGATACAATCTTGTAAAACCTCGCTATCTTTTAAATCAGCTCTTTCTAAAAACTCGAAAAAGCCTTTGTTAAAAGTCACTGCCATTTTTACAATCTCAGCAATTCCAGCTCCAAACTCACGAGAGGGAAGCGTAGTTAAAAAGTAAGAATCAATATAAACAGCCTTAGGTTGATGAAAAGCACCAATGAGGTTTTTACCGTATTTATTATTCATCCCTGTTTTTCCACCAACACTTGCATCAACTTGAGAGAGTAATGTAGTTGGAATTTGAATAAAATCAATCCCTCTTTGATAGATACTTGAAGCATAACCAGTCATATCGCCAATAACCCCTCCACCAAAAGCGATAAGCATAGACTTACGATTAAATCTATGTTCAAACATGGATTCTAAAATAATATCTATACTTGTTTGATTTTTATACTCTTCCCCATCTGGAACTACAATTACATGTAACTCTTTTGCACTTACTCTACTAAGCAAAAATTTAAGATGCAATTTTGAAACTGTAGGATTAGTAACAATAGCCACTTTAGTATCAAAATAAAGACTAGGGAGAGCATCAATACTTATATCATAAGAATTATCTACTACTTGTTTAAGAGGAATGTTTACTGTCATATTATATCCATAATTTAATTAGATATATAATACTCAAATCAAGCTAATAAATCGCTAAAGTTATAAACTCTTTAAATATCAATAATAAGATAGTGAAAAAGATAAGCCCTACAAAAAGATATATTGTATTTTTAGAATGCAAAATATCGAAAAAGTTTTGTATTCCAAAAACTCGTATTGTAAGAGTAAAGCTTACAAATCCACCTATAGTACTAGCAAGTGCTAAACCACTTACCCCCATTGGCGAGATAAGCGAAAGTGCAATTACTATATATGTGACTAAAGAAAATGTTGCGATTTTTGCCGCTTGCATCTGCATCTGTTTTGCGTAAAGCCATAGTACAAATAGTTTTTGCAAGCCAAAGGGTAAAAGTCCTATCATATACATTTGAAGTACTGCTGTTGTATTGCTTGTATCATTTGAAGAAAAAGCACCTCTCTCAAACAAAAGCCAAGTAATTTCACGAGAGAATATGATAGCTCCTATCGTACTTGCAGAGAGTAAAAAAGCTAAGAACCAAAAAGCTTTTTTCATAAATTCTTTTGCCTTTTCTTCATCTTTATTTTTAATATATCTTGCAACTCGGGGAAAAAGTGCTACTGCGGTAGCTATAGCAAAAAGAGCAAGTGGGAGTTGAAATATTCGGTTTGCATAGTAAAGGTAAGAGATAGAACCAGTTACTAAAAACGAGGCTAAAAAAGTATCTAAAAAAGCACTCACTTGTGCGGTTGAATTTCCCCACATCGCGGGAAAAAATTGTTTTCTAAACTCTTTTGTTTCTTTTTTAATTATTTTCAATTTAACTCTAATATGCTTAATCCCACCGATAAGAATTTTTGAGAGTCCATACTGATATATAGCAAGTATATGCACTCCAAGTTGCATTAAACCACCGATAACTACACCCCAAGAAAGATAATAAACTATCTCAACTTGACTCTTATCTTGTGAAAAATACAGTGCCATTATGAGGGAGAGATTGAGAAGTGCAGTTGAAAAAGCACTTGTTGCAAAATGCTGTTTATATTGTAACATAGTGCTTAAAAAAGTCACAGCAAAAATAAGAGGTAAATACCAAAAATTTATCGCTACAAAAGGTGCTGCTATGGTAATAGTCTCTTTATCTAATCCTATCGCTATAGCTTGTGTTGCAAGGGAGGGGAAAAGATTTACTAAAAGTGTTATAAGTAGGATGATTGTTAAGAAAATTATAAAAATATTGACAGAAAAAACACCTTTAGATTTGCTTTTAGCAAAGGCTGGTATGAAAACTTGAGTAAAAGCGCCCTCTGCAAAGATTCTACGAAAAAGGTTAGGGAGCTTAAATGCGATGAAAAAGATGTCACTATAGATACTTGCACCTAATACTGATGCTGTAAATAAATCTCGAATAAATCCTAAAATTCGAGAGACTAAAATTCCAAAACTGTTTGTAAATATGGCTTTTAACATAGGCTTCTTTAAGTTGAGAGTATTTGTTTACAAGATTTTAACAAAAATTTAGTTAAAATATGGCCTTAAAAAATTAAATATTGATTTGGTGAATTATAAATGACATTATTCGGCTCTAAAGAAAAAAAAATTGTATCCGCAAAGAAAATTCGTCCAACTGTAAAAAGAGTGCAAAATGTTGCTAAAGAGTTACTTGCCCTAGCTGGCTCTAATGAGGTAAAAGTTGAGACTATAGATTTCAATATTTTAGATGTCCAAACATACACTCGCATCTTTGATGGCGTAAAAGAGACTGAATGGGAAGAGATTTTTAGAGATGAGATTTATGAACTCGATGATATGACAGCACTCTTAAATCCCAACTTTCAGATTAAACAAATGTACGAGCTAGAATTTTTTACAAAAACAATAGAAAATACTCCTTTTGAAAGCTTCAATATAGCAGTTGGAGCAAATGCAACTAAATGCAAGGTATATCTAAGTATAAAAGAAAATTCAGAAATATCATACTCACAAAAACTTGAAATACAACTCATTAACTTAATTAACAAAAGTAAGATTCGCTCTGGAATATTAATCTATATATTTGACCAGATGGTTGATGAAGCTGTATCAAAACTTCTAGCATATATTAGAGTTCAAAGTAATGTTAAATATATAAAAAACGAAACTATTTTAATTGCAAAATCTTATGAACCAACTTTGACAATAGATGATGAGGTTATCTTACATTATGATAAAAAAGAAGAGGTAGATGAACATCAAAAAATGGACTATGGGTCTCGTGATTTTATTCAAAATGTAAAAAAAGATGAACTCTTAATCGAGTATATAAAAGCAAAAACTGGAAAGCCTGGGAGAAATTGCCGTGGCGAATTTATGTCACCAAAGGCTATAGAAGAAAAATTTTCTCCAAGATTTACTTTTGATGACACTATACGCAAAGAGGATAGTCCCAAAAGTATTAAATATTTTGCTAATGAAAATGGTTATATATCTCTTAATAAAAATGTTTATTCTATTAAAACTGATGTTGATATGAAACAAATTAGTTTTAAAACAACTGGAAACATAACATCTGGCTTAGACTCTGATGTAACTATTAATGTAAGTGAAAAAGACTCAATTAAAGACGCTATTGGTATGGGTATGGAGATAGAAGTTACTGAAATAGATATTGATGGAAATGTTGGTTCAAATGCACAACTCCGTGCTGTAAAAGCAAGCATTAATGGGCAAACACATAAAACATCTCAAGTCAGAGCAGATAAACTAAATATTAATGTACATAAGGGTAAGGCTTATGGTAAAAAAATATATATTACTAGGCTTGAACATGGTATTATAGATGGTGATGAAGTGGAAGTTTCTCAAGCTATTGGTGGAAATATTAGAGCAAAAGAGATAGTTATTGGTCATTGTGCCTCCCATGTAAAGGCTACCGCCTCTAGGTCAATAGAAATTAAAAAACTCCGAGGAAGTGAAAACACTTTTACAATAGACCCCCTTCTTAAAAAATCAACGCGAAATAATTTGGGTGAAAATAATAATGACATTAAAGATTTAGAACTTCAAATAAAAGAGCTTAAAACAGATCTTGACTTATATACAACGCAAATAGATAATGGTACAGCCGCTTTTTTAGATGTAAAAAAGAGACTACTTCACTATAAAAAAAATGGAATAAAAATGCCTGATAGTTTTATAAAAAAATATAAAAATTTTCAAAAAGTACAAGAGCATTTAAAGTCTATAAAAGAAAATTATGAGTTTAAAAACAATGAGCTTGATATACTAAAATCTAAAACTTCTATTTTTCAAGATGATATTATGTATGCAAGAATTATAAACCGAGACAAATGGCATGGATACAATGAGTTGATTTTTAAATTAATTGACCCACCATTAGATGTTATTTTTAAGCCACCAGAAGGTTTTAGCGGTAAAATATTTGGTCTTGTTGAAGTTAGTGATGGCGTATTTGAAATACAAGCTTTAGACAAATGAGAATAGGCTTATAATGATAGTAGGATTAAAGGGTAATATACAATATAAAGAACCTAGTTTTGTACATATAGATGTAGCTGGTGTAGTGTATGAAGTTTTCATATCTTTACAAACTTTTTCTGCTATAGGTAAAGAGAGCATTAATCTTTTTATAACTCAAATTATCCGTGAAGATGCAAGTTTACTTTTTGGATTTTTACAGATGAGTGAAAAAAAAATGTTTGCTAGACTTATAAAGATAAATGGAGTAGGTCCAAAAGTTGCAATTGCTATTTGCTCCACTTTTACCCCATCCCAATTTGCAACTATTATCAACAATAAAGATATAAATGGTATCAAAAAAGTACCTGGAATTGGTCCAAAGAGTGCAGGACGCATACTTGTTGAACTTGCTGGCTTTTATGTTGAGTTGGTCTTATCAACTGACGCTCCTGCATCACAAGCCTTTTCTCAAGCAAGTGAAGCACTAGAATCTTTAGGTTTTACAAAAGCAAAAATCTCAAAAGTATTGAGTAAATGTCAAGGTGATGATACTGCTTCTTTAGTCAAAGAAGCATTAAAATTATTACAAACAATTTAAATCAAGGAATTATATTGAAATTAACTATTTTATTCGGTGGTGCTAGTTTTGAACATGAAATAAGCATAGTAAGTGCTATTACTCTTAAAGATAAATTGGAAAATTTTGATTTATCTTTTATTTTTTGTGATCAAGATCATGATTTTTATTTGATTGAAGCCTCAAAAATGAAAGCTACTACTTTTTCTAAAGGTGAACATAAAAAGATGCCAAAGCTTAGTTTAGGCAATGGTGCTTTTATTCAAAAAGGAATTTTTTCTTCAAAAAAATACAAGGCGATTGTTTTAAATCTTATTCATGGAGCTGATGGTGAAGATGGAACGATGGCTGCACTTTTGGATTTTTACTCTATAGGGTACATTGGTCCACGACTCAATGCAAGTCTATTTTCTTATGATAAAAGCTATACAAAACACTTATGTAAAGAAAGAAATATTAAAACTTTAGAGTATGCCTTATTAAGTTCTTATGAGTACAAGAACATGAATATATCCTATCCTATTATAGTAAAGCCTGTAAGTCTTGGAAGTTCTATCGGTGTGAGTATTGTAAGAGATGAAAGTGAGATAGATTATGCATTGGATGTTGCGTATGAATATGATACTAATATTTTAGTAGAACCTTTTATAGAGGGTGTTAAAGAATATAATCTTGCTGGTTATATGGCTGATGGTAAGATTGTATATTCTATAGTGGAAGAACCTCAAAAAGAAGAATTTTTAAATTTTGAAAAAAAGTATATGGACTTTTCTCGTAGTGATAAAGTCTTAAGTGCTGATATATCAGATGAACTTGAGTCAAAGCTAAAAAGTGCTTTTAATAAAGTATATACAAATATGTTTGAAGGGTCCTTAATCAGATGTGATTTTTTTCTTATTGATTCTGAAGTCTATTTAAATGAGATAAATCCTATACCTGGGTCTATGGCAAATTATTTGTTTGAAGATTTTTCTAAGAGTATTGAAGAGCTTGCTTCATCTCTTCCTCGCTTAAAAAGAGCAAAGGTTACTTATGAATATATTCATTCAATCTCTTCAGCAAAAGGTAAATGATGGCTATTAAGCGTATTCAGTATAAGACGAAAACAATTGATATTTCTTATGAAATTTTCAATCCCCAAGCAAAAGTCGATTTGATTATATTACATGGATGGGGATCTAACAAAAATTTGATGAAACAAATTTTTTCTCCTTATATGAAAGGGTTTCGACATATTTATATTGATCTTCCTGGATTTGGAAACTCTACTTGTTGTTTAGCTATGACAACTGCGGATGTTGCTAGAATAGTAGAGCTTTTTATGATCCATATAAATGCTTCTAAAGATATTATATTAGGGCATTCTTTTGGTGGGAAAGTTGCTCTTGTTCTTGACCCTAAGGTTCTTGTTCTTATAAGTACTGCTGGAATATATATAAATAAATCTTTTATAATAAAACTCAAAATCACTTTAGCAAAAGTGGGTAATCTCCTAGGATTAAGTAAATTAAGTTCAATTTTTAAAGCACAAGATGCTCAAAACCTGAGTGAACCGATGTATCAAACATTTAAAAATGTCGTTGATGAAGATTTTGTGGATAAATTTTCAAGCTATAATGGAAAAGCCTTACTCTGTTGGGGTAAAGATGATACAGCCACACCTCTTAGCTCTGGAGAAATAATAAACTCTCTTATGCAAGACTCAACTCTGGAAGTTTATACAGGTGATCACTACTTTTTTATGTCTCATGCAACAGAAATTTCTAAAAAAGTTGAAGAAACTTTTTTAAGTACTCTAGGTAACTAACTATGGAGAAGTATGAACTCCTTATCCTATTTGCAACTAATACTCTTTTTGTTACACTTCTTGGTTGGTATCTCATAACTAATCTTCAATGGTATGATTATAAACTTTCTCGTGTTATTTTGAAACATCATAAGCCTCATTGGCATGTATTGTATTTTATTATTCCCTTTATTACTTACCATACTACAGGAGATTTTTTTCTTATATTTTTTTATTTTGCAGTAGTACCCTCTTTATGGATTTGGAATAAAAAGCTTGATAAAAAACTAGTCCTTACATGGAGAGTAAAGCGTTTTTTAATACTTTTAGTTTCTTTAGTGATGTTTCAAAATATCCTTTGCACACTCAAAGATGCTTGTGAGGTTTATGGTGTTTTTATGCCTTTAGCCCTTGCGTATATAGGAAGTACAATGATAGAAAAATTTCTTTTTATGACTTATCAAAAAGAGGCAAAAAAGAAATTAAAAGAGATGCCTAACTTGCAAATTGTAGCTATCACAGGAAGCTATGGTAAAACTAGCATTAAGAACTTTGTAGCAAGTATTTTAAGTACAAAGTTTAATGTATATGCTACTCCACGAAGTGTTAATACTCTTGGCGGTATCACGGCTGATATAAACAACTCTTTACCTAAAGATACGGATATTTATATTTGTGAAGCAGGAGCTAGAGAAAGTGGAGATATTTACGATATAACTACCTTTGTTGAGCCTCAAACTGTTGTTGTTGCTAAAGTGGGTGAAGCACATATAGAGTACTTTAAATCACTCAAAAACATCATCGCAACGAAGTTAGAAATTATGCAATCACCAAAACTCCAAAATGCCTTTATTCACACCTCTGTAACAGATGAAGCACATGATAAAGTTACATTTTTTGGAGATGAGATAAAAAATGTCAATGCCACTCTTGATGGAATTGATTTTGAATTAGATATTGATGGTGATGTACTTAAACTTCATACAGATATTTTAGGTAATTTTCAAACTATAAATATAGCCGTAGCCCTAAGAATTGCTAAAAAATTTGCTATGAGTGATGATGAGATTATACAAGCTGTTGCAAGATTAAAACCAGTAGAACATAGACTCCAACTCCTAAAAGCAGGTGGAAAAATAATTTTAGATGATGGATACAATGGTAACATTGATGGAATGCTTGAGGGTATAAGACTTTGTTCTCTTCATACAGGAAGAAAGGTTATTGTAACACCTGGTTTAGTCGAGAGTAGTGATGAACTCAACTTAAAACTCATTGACGCTATAAATAAAGTCTTTGATATTGCTATAGTGACAGGCTCATTAAATGCACAACTTTTTAAGAAAAACCTTCAAGTAAAAAACACAATCATGCTCAAAGATAAATCTGTTTTAACAAAAGTACTAGGTTTGCAAACTACATCAGGTGATATAATTTTATTTGCCAATGATGCTCCTAATTTTATATAGAGAATCTTCTAGTTTCTCTATATACTTAATGTTTTCGTCATTCCGTGCTTGACACGGAATCTAGCTTTAAATATACTAACAAATAATGTATAATAAGAAAAATGATAAATTATAAACTCTACAGGAGAAACTATAATGCTAGACAACATAACAAAACAACTTAGTTTTTTTACAGCTTTTGTTTTAGCAATTTTAGTTCTCTTGGTGGTGTATGATGCTACTGCACGGTATTTTTTCTCAGGTGGTTCTATTGCCCTTCAAGAACTAGAGTGGCATCTTTTTGATCTTGTTATCTTGTTTGGAATTGCTTATACTTTACGAGAAAATGCTCATGTTCGTGTAGATATTTTCTATGAATTTTACTCACAAAAAACAAAGGCACTTATCAACCTTATCACTTCTTTGTTTTTTATACTTCCTTTTTCCTTACTCATCGTGTATATTGGGGTTGAGTTTACTCTTATGAGTTTTTCTCAGATGGAGAGTTCTTCAAACCCTGGTGGTTTAGAGTATCGCTTTATCGTAAAATCATTTATGCCCTTGTCCTTTGCTTTTCTTTGTCTTCAAGCTATCCTAGATGCAGGTAAAAACTTTAAAATGTGGAACTCATTATGATAGCCTTGTTTATGTTTTTAATCGTTTTGGTATTACTCTTAGTAGGGATTCCTGTTGCCTTTGTTTTTGGAACTGTTGCGATGATTTTTGCATTTTTTATTCCTCAACTAGGTTTTGGTGTATTTGATGTCCTTGCCTTTAGAATTTTTGGATTGATGAGTAATACAACACTTATGGCAGTCCCTCTTTTTATCGCTATGGGTTTAGTGCTAGAAAAATCAAAAATGGCGGAGAGACTTCTTGTATCTATGAGTGCCTTGTTTCGTAATGTTCGTGGAGGTTTAGCGGTAAGTGTTGTCTTAGTAGGGGCAATGTTAGCCGCATCAACAGGAATAGTCTCTGCATCAGTAGTTATGATGAGCGTTATCGCTCTTCCTTTGATGTTAAAGGCAGGCTATGACAAAGGTTTAGCATCAGGCACAGTAGCCGCGTCGGGGACTCTTGGACAAATCATTCCCCCCTCTATAGTTTTAATCATACTCGGTGATGTGATGAGTGTGAGTGTTGGAGATTTATTTAAAGGTGCTATCTTACCTGGGCTTTTGTTGGTAGGACTTTATGTAGCCTACATCCTTATCCGTGCATATTTTCAACCTTCTATAGCTCCTATCTCTTCTTTTGAAAAAGTTAGTATTAAAGAGATTATCATCTCAATAATTCCACCTTTACTCTTAATGGGAGCTGTTTTAGGAAGTATATTTACGGGAATTGCATCACCGACAGAATCAGCCGCCTTTGGTGTTGTCGGTGCGATGTTACTCGCAACTTTAAATAAATCCTTTTCTTTTTCCATGCTCAAGTATGCAAGCCTTGGAACAGTAAAACTAAGCGGTATGATTTTCATGATTTTTATAGGAGCTACAGCATTTTCACTTGTGTTTAATGAGCTTGGCGGAAGTGATTTTATCTTAGAATTTTTTAGTGAAGATATTGCAAATGTTTGGATATTTATAGGCATTGCCATGTTAAGTATTTTTATACTTGGATTTTTTATAGATTTTATAGAGATAAGTTTTATTATTGTACCGATTTTAGTACCAGTTATGAATGCTTTTGGAATAGACCCAATTTGGTTTGCAGTTTTAATAGCTCTTAATCTTCAAGCCTCATTCCTAACGCCACCCTTTGGTTTATCTCTGTTCTTCTTAAAGGGTGCAGCAGGAAATACGATAAAAACTATGGAGATATATAAGGGTATTGTCCCTTTTATACTTCTACAACTTTTAGGGCTTGGGCTTGTTATACTTTTTCCAAACTTAGTATTTGCATTTCTTTAGAGTTGAATTATATGGAATTATTGTGCATGCACACTAAACTTGACTAAATCCTTCTAATAGTGTAAAATACCGTCAACAAAATGATTTACATAAATCCAATACTTCTTTCCTTAAAACAAATCCCACACAACATAAGGTATATAACGATATGAGTGAAAACAATTCACAACAGCCTCGTAAAAACACAAAACCTAAAAGCAATAAATCTCGCTCACATACACCTGTAAAAGGAGCAACTATAGATGAACTTCGTACTCAAAATATTGAAGTTTTAGTTGCAATGGCTAGAGACTTAAAAGTTGAACATCCAAATGAGATGAAGCGTCAAGATATTATCTTTGAAATACTCAAAGCTCAAACGGCTCAGGGTGGGTTTATCCTCTTTTCAGGAATCCTTGAAATTATGCAAGATGGTTATGGTTTTATCCGCTCTATAGATAAATCATTTAATGAGTCCATCAATGATGCTTATGTTTCAAATACACAAATCAAAAGGTTTGCACTTAGAAATGGTGATGTCGTTACTGGACAAGTTCGCCCTCCTAAAGAACAAGAGAGATACTACGCTCTCATCAAGATAGAGGCAGTAAATAGTTTGCCACCAGAAGAGAGTAAAAAGCGTCCACTATTTGAAAACCTTACTCCACTTTATCCACTTGATAAATTTACACTTGAGTATAGGGAAAAAGGTTTAACTGGTCGTATGCTAGATCTTTTTTCACCTATTGGAAAAGGGCAGCGTGGACTTATTGTAGCCCCTCCAAGAAGTGGTAAAACAGAGCTTTTAAAAGAGATAGCTCATGGTATTTCACAAAATCACGCAGAAGTAGATTTAATGGTTCTTCTTGTTGATGAGAGACCTGAAGAAGTTACAGATATGGAAAGAAGTGTTAAAGGTGAAGTTTATAGTTCAACCTTTGATATGCCTGCAAAAAACCATGTAAAAGTGGCTGAGATGGTTATAGAAAAAGCAAAACGAAGAGTTGAACTTGGAAAAGATGTAGTGATTTTACTAGACTCTATCACTAGACTAGCTCGTGCTTACAATACAGTGACACCCTCCTCTGGTAAAGTTTTATCTGGTGGAGTTGATGCTAATGCACTTCATAGACCAAAAAGATTTTTTGGAGCTGCTCGTAATATCGAGAATGGTGGAAGCTTAACTATCATAGCAACCGCACTTGTTGATACTGGAAGTCGTATGGATGAAGTTATCTTTGAAGAGTTTAAGGGTACTGGGAACATGGAAGTGATACTCGACCGCAAAATCGCAGATAGAAGAATTTTTCCTGCTATTGACATTCTTAAATCTGGAACTCGCAAAGATGAGCTTCTTATCGGAAAAGAAAACTTACAAAAAGTATTTATATTACGCCAAATGCTACACAAACAAGATAATGAAATCAAAGCACTTCAATTTATCTATAATACTATGGGGAAAAATGCTACAAATGCTGAATTTCTTGATAGTATGAATCCTGATTCTTAAAGAGATATAAGTGAAGGTAGGAGTTTTTGATAGTGGGATTGGTGGTTTAACGGTTGTTAAATCACTTCTTGATCATCAACTCTTTGAAGAGATTATTTACTACGGGGATACGGCTCGTGTTCCTTATGGCATCAAAGATAAAAACACTATCATTCGTTATGGTTTAGAGGCTGTAGAGTTTTTTAAAAATTTTGAACTTGGCCTCATTATAGTTGCTTGTAATACTGTAAGTGCTTATGCACTTGCTGAGATGAGGGAGATTTCGAGTTGTCCAATTTATGGGGTTGTTAAAGCTGGTGCATTAGCTACTTCAAACTCTTTAAGTGATAAAAACTCTAATATTTTAGTCTTAGGGACAAATGCAACTATCAAGTCCAAAGCTTATGAACTTGAGTTAAATAAACTCGGATTTACAAACCTTCAAATCAAAGCAACGGGTTTGTTTGTTCCCCTTGTAGAAGAGGAGATTTATAATGGCGAAATACTTGATGCTACATTTAAACATTATTTTAAAGATATAAAAATCCCCCGTGCTATTATCTTAGGCTGTACTCATTTTCCTTTAATCTCTGAGGCTATCTCAAATTACTTCGGAGAGGATGTGCAACTTATCCATTCTGGTGATGCTATCGTTGAGTATCTTGAGAGTGAATTTAACTTTAATAAAAAATATAAAAATCCTGAGTTAAAATTCTTTGCATCAGAAAGTCCTGATGCTTTAAAAACTATTGCAAAAAAATGGCTCAACTACTAAAGTAATACTCTTTTAACACTTTACATGATAAAATTCACTTAATTAAAAGTGGAGTTGTACATGAAAGAATCATCAGAAGTATTAGCTAGAAAATATCGTCCCTCAAATTTTGATGAACTTATTGGGCAAGAAACAATTGCTCAAACTCTTTCACTCTCACTTGATTCAAACAGACTCTCTCATGCTTATCTTTTTTCAGGACTTAGAGGAAGTGGTAAGACTTCAACGGCTCGTATATTTGCTAAAGCTCTTATTTGTGAAGAGGGGATGAGCCATCAACCTTGTGGAGTATGCTCTAATTGTACTATGGCTTTAGAAAATCGTCACATGGATATTGTGGAGATGGATGGTGCTTCAAATCGTGGAATTGATGATATTCGTGATTTAGTGGAGCAAACAAAGTATAAACCTGCTAGTGCGAGATTTAAAATTTTTATTATTGATGAAGTCCATATGCTTACCGCTCCTGCATTTAATGCACTTCTTAAAACTCTTGAAGAACCACCTCAATATGTGAAGTTTATTTTAGCTACTACAGACCCTCTCAAACTTCCAGCTACAATTTTAAGTCGTACGCAACATTTTCGATTTAAATCTATTGCTACAAACAAGATTATAGATCACTTAGCACATATTTTAAACTTAGAAAATGTTTCTTACGAGCATGATGCCTTAGAGATTTTAGCTAGAAGCGGGAGTGGAAGTTTGCGTGATACACTCACACTTCTAGATCAGGCTATTATCTACTCAAAAAACCATATTGATGTGGCTACCGTTACTGATATGCTCGGTCTCGTTGATCCAAAATTTATTAGCGATATTTTTAATTCTGTTTTTGCTAAGGATTATGCACAAATTATCCAACACACAAAAATGCTTGAAGATTATGAGGCTGAGATGGTTGTAGATGAACTTATAGCTTACCTCAAAGATAAAATGTACAATCAAGATGCTCTTTTTTCAACACTTGTTTTAGATAGATTTTTTAGAATCCTCTCAGATGCTAAATACTTATTTAACATAAATGCAGATGGTTCATTTGTACTTTCTATGATATTTTTTAAAATGATGGAAGCTCTTAAAATCAAAGAGATTGACCAGATGATAGAATCACTTCAAAAAGAGATTACGAGACCCAGCCTCGTTATTCCTTACGCTGATGAAACACTTCAAGAATCTCAGGCACAAAAAGTGGAAGAAACTCCAAAAAATACTCAATTTGATGAACTTATTTTAAAAATCAAAGATAGAAGTTACGAACTAGGAGAGATTTTCCAAAATTCAATTAGCTTTATCTCTTATGAAGACAATTTATTAAAATGGGAAAGTTGTGCCAATGATGAAGAAAAAAAATCTTTAACACATGGCTATTCTGCTATTAAGCAACTAGTGCGTGAGATATATGGATTTGACACTAAAATTAAGTCTATGCCTTGTTCTAAAAAAAAAACTGATATAAATACTCATTCAGAAGAAAAAAACATCAACCAAGCCCAAAGTGCATCTATGATACAAGACACTGAAATAGGAGGAAGTGGAAGCTGTGTAACAAACTGTGCTGGTGATACATCAGAACCTGTAGAAATTGATGGAGCTGATATTTTAAATAACCCTATAGTTCAGCGTGCAACTGAACTCTTTGAGGCTACAAAGAGAACAGTACAGTTAAAGATGTAACTTACATACCATTCGTGTCAATTTGTTCAACAACTGTTAAAAATTCTCCTGTTCCTGCTGTTGCATCACTTGATAAATCATTAAATTGTTGAGCTTCTACATTTTTATCTATAGCTCTCTCTTGAGTATCTCCTTGTGAATTTTCAATAACATTATTCATAGATATATTTTCTGTTGTTTGAGACATATCAAGAACATCTTCTAAAGTAGGTACGCTCTCTGAATCCTTTTCTCCGTCCATATTAGCCACAAGACTTGCAAGATTTTCAGGAGAGAATATATCTGCATTATCTTCTAATGTTCTTTCCGGTTCTGATTCTCTAGTAGTACCACCATGTAATGTATTGTTATCTTCTAGTACATTGTTGTTTGCTAATGTAGCATCACTAGCACTCCCTACAATAGTAAAAGATTTTGTAGTACTTGCGATATCATTTTCTGTACTTGTTACTATAATATTTAAAGTATGTGATGTGCCTATCTCAATATCTACATTTATTGTTAAAGCACTCAAATCCCAATCTGTAATAGATACACTTGTTAAACCAACCGATGAAATGAAAGTATTTGTACCATCCGTTAGTATTGCTCCCTCTGGTATATCTCTTATCTCAAGATCTAAGGTTTCTGAACCATCTGTATCAACTAAAGAAGAAGAGATTATAATTTGCACATTTTCGTCTTTATTGACTTCAATACTATCACCTGTACTTGTATGTTTATCAAAAGTTAATGAATGGATTAGATAGCCATCCCCATCCGTAGGTGTCATAAATACAATTCTATCAAAAAGAGAGGCATCACTAGAGCTAAGTGTTTCTGAGGAATCAATATTCGCATTACTTCCACTGCTTGTTCCCCTTCCTACTTCGTTACCATTATTATACAAGGTATATTGAGCTTCTTCATTTGAATTTCTCCATAAAAATTCAATATCTACTGAACTAAGTAAATTATCAAAAGTTACCATTAATGATTCTGTAAAACCTAACTCACGACCTGAACTAGAGTGAGAGTCTCCAACACCAAAACCACCTTGAGCACCAGACTCACCTACTACTTCTGAAGCATTATAAATCGATGATCGACCGCTTTCATCAAATGCCTCGATTGTGAAACCTAAGTTATTAACATGCACATTTCTAGTGTCAATTGTTTGACTTACAACCGCACCTACATCTAAGCTAGGAGCATCTGCAACTGCTCTAACATTTATCCATATAGATTCAGAGTTAGTACTCCAAACTGTTCCATCATTCACGCTATAATTAAACTCTGTATAGTCACTAAATTCGTCGCTAGATTCATGTAAATTAGCCATAAATGTTAAATCACCATTTATAATTTGATCTTTTGTTACTTCTTCACCAGGTATAAAATCTCTATTATTTAAGTATAAATCACCGTGATTAGGGAGTGAGTCAATACGAACTGATTGAAGGGTATCCCCTATATTAGAATCACTAAAACCAAAATCATTTACTGTAAATATATAACTTACATCTTCTGTTGCCATAATATAATTATCTTGTGCTTCTGGTGCAACATTATCAATGCCTGTTAGCTTAAAAGATTGTGTAGTTCTTGCTGTATTACCATTCGCATTTTCAGTACTAGTTGCCACTACATTTAAAGTATATTCAGTACCTGCATTAATATCTGGAACATTTAATACTAAAGTACTTAAATTCCATCCTGTAATGGATGTACTGGTAGAACCTGATCCTGATGTAAAGGTGTTACTACCATCAGAAATATTAAATCCAAAAGGTATGTCTTCTATACTTAGTGCTAATGACTCTGATCCATCCATATCTACAAGAGAGGAATCTATAGTAATCTTAGCAGAAGTATTATCTTGTATTGCTATAAGTTCAGACCCATTTTCGTCTTTTTCAAATGTAATAGAATTAATAAGATAATCATCCCCTGCACCAACTGATCCAAATACCATAGTGTCAAAAGATTCTCCACTTTCTGGTTGAACTCTAACAGCTGGGTCATTTACATTTGCACCTCCATTATCTGTTTGGTATCCAACTTCAATACCATTTTTGTAAAATGTTATAGATGCTGTTTCACCATCACCCATTGAATCTTTCCATGAAAATGCTACATCCGCTGATTGAACTTCATTATCAAAAGTTACTACGATTTTCTCTGAAGTATTTAGAGTAGTATCATAAGCTATTTCTTCCTTTTCGCCACGAATACCTGTTGAACTATGTCCTGACACATCACCACTTACACCAAAACCATTTAGAAGGTTTGAACCTCCTGTTCCGTATTGACTTATAGTTGTATCATTTCCCTGTTCATCAATTGCTCTTACCGTATATCCATTATTGGTGTCATTGGCATTACTAGCATTAATTGTTTGATTAAGGGCTATATTTAGGTTCAATGTTGGAGCATCCGCAACTGGTGTTACATCTACAGTCATTGATGCTGAGTTATTACTCCAATCTATTCCATCACTTACACTATAGTTAAATACCGTGTAATCATTATGTTGGTCACCAGTTCCAGCTGAATTAAAAGCATCATTTCCAGATTCATGTAAGTCAGCTTTAAATGTTAAATCACCATTTATAATTTGATCTTTTGTTATTTCTATACCTGATGTAAGAGTTACATTATTTAAGTATAATATTCCATCGTTAGGGAGTGAATCTATGCGAACTTCTTTAAGACTATCTCCTGCGTCTCCATCACTAAAAGCAAAATCATTTACACTAAAGGTATAGCTTGTATCTTCTGTAGCAGTGATAGAAGTATTTTGTGCTATTGGGGTGCTATTTGTCAGATCGCTACCTACAATTGTAAAGGATTGTGTAGTACTTGCAGTATCTCCATTTGCATTTTCTGTACTTGTTGCTACGATATTTAAAGTATGTGATGTACTTGCATCAATATCAGGAATATGTATAGATATATCATTTAAATCCCAATTATTAATAGATACACTTGTTGAACCTGCTATTGATGTAAAAGTATTTGTACCATCAGTGAGTGTCGCTCCCTCTGGTATATCTCTTATTTCAAGTGCTAATGTTTCTGAACCATCTCTATCAACTAAAGAAGGAGAGATATCAATTTGTACATCATCATCCTTAGTGACTTCAATACTATTACCTGTACTTGTTTGCTTCTCAAAAGTTAATGTGTGGATAAGGTAATCATCTCCACTATTAGGTGCTGTAAATACTATTTTATCAAAAAGAGAGCCATTACTAGGTCTAAGTGTTTCTGAGGGATTAATATTTGCATTACTTCCACTGCTTGTTCCAGTTTCTACTGCAACACCCTCTTTATAAAATGTATATTGAGCTTCTTCATTTGAATTTCTCCATAAAAATTCAACATCTACTGAACTAACCAAATTATCCAAATTCACTTCTAATAATTCAGAAAAACCTAATTCACGACCTATATCACCTGCACTAAATCTATCTCCAACACCAAATCCACCTTGAGCACCAGATGTACCTTCTGCTTCTGAAGCCCTACTAATTGTTGAGGCTGAACCATCTGCATTCAATGCTGAGACTGTGAAACCTAGATTATTTTCATGGACATTTGCAGTAGTAATAGCTTGATTAACCACCGCACTTACATCCAATGTAGGTGCATCTGCAACTGGTGTTACATCGACAGTCATTGATGCTGAGTTATTACTCCAATCTGTTCCATCACTTACACTATAATTAAATGCTGTGTAATCATTATGTTGGTCACCAGTTCCAGGATTGCTAAACGCATCACTTCCTGATTCATGTAAATCAGCTTTAAATGTTAATTCACCATTTATAATTTGATCTTTTGTTATTTCTATACCTGATGTAAGAGTTACATTATTTAAGTATAAGGTTCCATCATTAGGGAGTGAATCTATACGAACTGCTTGAAGACTATCTCCTATATCTCCATCACCAAAATCAAAATCATTTACACTAAATGTATAACTTATATCTTCTGTAGCACTAATAGAAGTGTTTTGTGCTGTTGGCACTGCATTACTATCTGTGCTACCATTAATCGTAATAGTTACACTTGCAGTATCTGTTGAACCATCAGAATCTTTAACTGTATAGTTAAATGTTTCTGTTAATGTTTCTCCATCATTTAAGGCATTGACACTTGCGTTAGTATTATCTAGTTCATAAGTATATGTCCCATCTGCGTTAAGGGTCATTGTTCCGTATGAAGCAGTATTTGTTGCTGTATCCCAAGCACCAAAGCTTGCATCTCCATCAAATGGATCATTTTCATTTGCAAGAGTATTACCACTTACTGTATAAGCACCACTATCTTCTGCTAATGAATGGTCTTCATCTACTGCTGTAATTGTTGAATCTTGAATGTTGATATGTAGATAACCATCACTTGAAGTTACATCATTATCATCTGTTACTGTGAGAACTAAAGCGTCTATCACTAGATTAGTACTATGGTCTTTTTCTGCATTGATTACATAACTATATGTAACTACACCAGTTGAAGCATCGTAGCCTGTGATATTAAGAGTTCCACCTTCATCATTTGTAGTGATTGTTGGTATTGGATTATTTGCAATATCAAGAAGTTGTGCTTGTGTGATTGTATTTCCATCTACAGTTATCTCTTTAACACCAGCATCTGCTGTGATTGTAAAGATACCTGTTATTGGAGTTATTGCATTTTCTGCAATATTTTTATGAGGTGTCATTATATTATCATCAAAGTCTTCTACTACTATTGTTGGAG